>JBNKWA010000001.1:0-7004 GCA_050299555.1 Paracoccaceae bacterium
CGTAGCGCTGGTCCTCGCCGGGGTTGTTGAGGCGAAACCAGGGCGGGTCGATCTCCGCGGCGTCGCCGATCGGAACCCGCCGCCCGCCGGGGAGCGTCACGGCACCGCCGGGAATCCTCTCGCCGGGGTCCGCCCCCGGGCCGCGCGTCCCCGCCCGCTCCGGGAAGGGTTCGCCCTGTCGGCGCCCCGCATCCACGGGAGGGGCGGTCTTGGTTCCGCCACCGGGCACGCCCGCCCCGGGACGGGTCTTTGATCTATCGCTGCATTGCAGGAACCGGCGCCTTCCCGCGCCGCAGGGTGGGCTCGGCCCGACCGGTTCACCGTTGTGCTGAAACGCTTGTCGATCCGGCTCAGGGTTGGCCGGATCGTGGCCGTGGTCGATTCACCCCGCCAATATCGAGCGGGTTCTGCCTGAATGCGCATGTCGGGCTTCGCTGGGCGGCGCGCTGCAGACCTGCGACCGGATGTCCGGCTTCAGCACAACCCGCCCCGGCCACCAAGCCGGGGCCTCTTTCTCCGTCGCCGCCGGCATTGAGCCTTGAGTGACAAGAAGGCCGACTCCGGCTGGCGGTTCGGCAGAACCGTGAAATCGGGAGGACGCGGGCCACCTTGGCCCGGCCGACTAAGCGCCCGGATAGAGCGGTTCCGGTCCGCACCGCGCAAATCGGCCTTCATATTGTCGCGTCCCCACCGGCGTTAACACTTTTATCCTTATAAAACAATCACTTGACATGGCGTCCCCGTGGGGACACCCTGCGGACGCCGGCAAGCGGCCGGGCCCGTCCCCCGGGGCGTCTCCACGTGTCCCCAGACCGTCCCCACGGGAAATGGCGTGAAATCAACGGTTTGACCCCCCGTCCCCATGGGGACGCTTCTTCCGGGCCCCAAGAACCGGCCCCAAGAGCCGGCGCTCAGTCCTTGCCGGGGCCCTTGGCCCCGGCCCGGGCCAGCGACCGGGTCGCTGCCATCCCGGCCGCGGCGGCGCTGGCGGCCGAACTCGCCGAGCCGTCGAGCCGCGCCTTCAGGTGCTCGCAGGCGGCCCCGTGCAGGCGTCCGAGTTCGGCGTCGGCCATAAGCTCGGCGAGGATCTTCCGCCGCGCCGGCCCGGTCCGCTCGATGGTCCGGTCCTCGGCGTGGTTGCAGTTCATCTTCTCGAAGAACTCCGCCGTGTGCCGCGCCTTGTGGCCGTCGACGGCCCGGCCCCGCTGCTTTTTCAGGTCGTAGACGTCGCGGGTCTTGACGATGTAGTGGTTCACCTGCGCCACCTCCCACGAGATCTTCGGCGGGGCGATGCGGTGGACCTCGAACTCCTTCTGGAAGATGTCCGGCCGCACCGCGACGCCCGCCGCCGTCACCGCGCGGACCGGCGTGAAGCTGCCCTGCACGGGATAGCGCCACGGCCCGTGCGGGGTCACCACGGTGTAGTCCTGGTGGTCGCGGAACAGGGTCTTCACCTGGCGGCTGCCGGCCTTGCCCTCGGCGGCGCGGATGAAGGTCTCGCAGACCGGCCGGTCCTCCCACGCGCCGAGCCCGCTGTCGCCGAAGATCCGCCAGTTGACGATGATCGCCTGGGTGTCCGGCTGGTGGCGGGCGAGCAGGTCGGCCAGCCGCCCGGTCCCCAGATGGACGTTGAGGAACTCGTCCACGTCGAGGGCCATCAGCCAGGTGGCGCCGGCGGCCTCGGGATAGCGGCGGCACTTCTCGTAGGCGTCGATCTGGATCCCGTTCGGCCAGGGCGGGGCGTTGCGGACGTGGCGGAGCCAGCCCATCGCCTGCAGCCGCTCGAGCATCAGGTCGGTGCCGTCGGAGCAGTCGTTGGAGGCGATCACCATGGCATCGAAGCCGATGGCCCGGTTATGGGCGATCCATTCCAGAAGCCAGGGGCCCTCGTCCTTGACGGTGCCGATCAGGCAGGTGCTGCCCGGGTTGGTCGTGGCGTCCGGCATCGTCTTCGGCCCCCTGCCTGGCTTTCTGCGGTGGCCCTTTCTAGCGGCAAACCGGGCCCCGAAAAAGCGTCCCCATGGGGACGGGGGGTCAAATCCTTGATTTCACGCGATTTCCCGTGGGGACGGTCTGGGGACAGCCGTCGATCGCGCGCCCCGATCGCGCCCGGGGCGCGAGGGTGGGTGGGCGGGGAGCGGCCCGGGCGCGATCCCCGGCACCGAAAGGCGTCCCCACGGGGACGCTTTTCAACACGCTGAAAACAAAGGGAAAAAGTGTTAACGTGGGTGGGGACAGTGGGGACAAGACGGGATCGCCCCGACCGACACCTCCTTGAACCACACGGCTTCCCGCCCGCAGATTCGGTGCTGTCGAGCTGCGCGCCGCCCCGAGCGACGGCCAGATCGCCGCCCGCGAAAGATCCTGACACCAGCCTGTCAGCAGGCCCGGGCTAGGCAGTGACATCGAAACCGGAGAACCGCATGGAAAAGACCTACGAGGGGAGCTGCATCTGCCGCGGCGTTCGTTACCAGACCACGCTCGACCTTGCTGCGGGAACCGGACGCTGCAACTGCAGCTTCTGCCGCAAGACCCGCAACTGGACCGCGATGACCACCCCGGAGAAATACCGGGTCACCGAAGGCGAGGCGCTGGTCGGCCGGTACCGGCCGTCGGAGGCGGTCGATGCCGCGTATCTGTTCTGCGCCCGCTGCGGCACCAGGCTGGGCAGCAGAGGCCACATGGCCGAGCTGGGCGGTGACTTCGTCTCTGTAGCCATCGCCACGCTGGATGTGCCGCCCGAAGAGTTGATCGGCATCCCGATCCGCTACAGCGACGGTTTGAACGACAGGTGGCACGCGGAGGCGGACGAAATCCGCCACTTGTGAGGGCCCGCCGGCGCGCCGTCAGATCCTAGCGCGGCGGCGAATGAGCGCCAGCGCGCCAAGCCCGGCGACCGCCAGCGGCAGCGTGGCCGGCAGCGGCACCGGGGCGGTCGGCGTACGCGACAGGCTCTGGATGGTGAAGCGCTCTTCCTGCCGGGTCTGGCCGGTCAGGTCGACATCGCTGATCAGCACGAAGCGCCGTTCCCAGTCCGCGAGGCTGAGCGCCGTCGGCAGCGACGTGTCGGAAAAGGCGGTGGCGTCGAAATTCTCCATGAACAACTCGGATTCATCAAACTCGATAAGGAAGAAGTCGCTGAGGTCGCCGTTTGGCGGGTTCACATCGAAATCATTCACCACGGCGACAAGGCCGCCGGTGAGGGAGAAGCTGGTGCCGTCGAATGCTCCGCCCGAAATCATCCCGGTCAGGAAGCCGGCATTGTCGTGCTCGGCATAGGTCGGGCCGCTGCCGGTCACGGTCGCGTCGGTGTCGTAGCCGAATGTTGCGGTCAGCGTCGCGCCGGATGCGGCTGTGCCGAAGAGGTCGAACGAGACCGGCACTGCCTGGGCAGCAACCGGGATCAGGGACGCCGCGATGGCGGCGGAGGCGAGAAGACGCAACATGAACACTCCTTGTCTTTATCAGGCCGCGCTGCGGCGGACGGGAACCGGGGTATCGAGCCAGGCGACGGCGAGCGGCAATGCGGCGGAAAGCGGGGCCGGAACCGGCGTCAGGCTCTGGTTGTGGTCGCTGGAACTGCGGGTCAGGAACCCGCCGCCAAATCCGGTGGTCACGCAGTCGCAGGTGACCGTGGCAGCCACGGCGAGAGCCGGCACAAGAAACGGGAAGGCGATTGCCGCCGACGCGGTGCGCAGTATTCCAATCACGACTTCCCCCACCGTCAAATACCGCCGCACCACCGGCGGCCGCCCGAAATGACCTTGTTGACGATAACCGCCGCAGCCGAGCCCGGCAACCGAAAGTATTCGGCAGATATTGTCGTCGCTGTAGTCGATCGGCGGCGCGGCGGAGCCGGCGTCATGGTCGCACAGCCTGCATCCATGGTTGGAGATGCAGCAGGGGTTCCATGCGGCACCTTTCACGCGGCCCTCGATTTCACGAGTGCGGAGCCGGGGGCACGCCCCGGGCTAGGCACGGTCAGACGGCTGCGGCGGGGCTGTTGACAAGGGGGGTGGCCGCGCCTATCAACCGCGCACTCCGGCGGGGCTGATTCCCGGCGGGCCGGTAAAGACAGCCTATACCTGGCGGTCACGATCCAGGGCGAAAGCCCTCGATCCTCTGGAATTTCGCTGCGACGGGCCTTCGAGCGATGGCACGCCGCGGCATCCCGGTTTTGCATCCGAGCGATGCCGGGGAATTGAAACGGTTGAGACGAAGGGGTAGAACCCGCATGCCAACGATCCAGCAGCTGATCCGGAAGCCCCGGCAGCCCAGCGTGCAGCGCTCGAAGTCGCAGCACCTGCAGGGCTGCCCGCAGAAGCGCGGCGTCTGCACCCGCGTCTATACCACGACGCCGAAGAAGCCGAACTCGGCCATGCGCAAGGTCGCCAAGGTGCGGCTGACCAACGGCTTTGAGGTGATCAGCTACATCCCGGGCGAAAGCCACAACCTGCAGGAGCACTCGGTGGTGCTGATCCGCGGCGGCCGCGTCAAGGATCTGCCCGGCGTGCGCTATCACATCCTGCGCGGCGTGCTCGACACCCAGGGGGTCAAGGACCGCAAGCAGCGCCGTTCGAAATACGGCGCCAAGCGGCCTAAGTGAGGAACTGAGAGATGTCCCGACGCCATTCCGCCGAGAAGCGCGAGGTCCTGCCCGACGCCAAGTTCGGCGACCGCGTGCTGACCAAGTTCATGAACAACCTGATGCACGACGGCAAGAAGTCGGTCGCCGAGTCGATCGTCTACGGTGCCCTCGACCGGGTCGAGGAGAAGACCCGCAAGGCCCCCGTCGAGGTGTTCCACGAGGCGCTCGACAACGTGAAGCCGGCGGTCGAGGTGCGCTCGCGCCGGGTCGGCGGTGCCACCTATCAGGTGCCGGTCGAGGTTGCCCCCATCCGCCGCGAGGCGCTGGCGATCCGCTGGCTGATCACCGCCGCGCGGGGCCGCAACGAGAACTCGATGGAAGAGCGCCTGGCCGGCGAGCTGATGGATGCCGCCAACGCCCGCGGCACCGCCGTGAAGAAGCGCGAAGATACCCACAAGATGGCCGACGCCAACAAGGCGTTCAGCCATTATCGCTGGTAACGCCAGGAAAGCAGACGACGATGTCACGCGAATATCCCCTCGACCGCTACCGTAACTTCGGGATCATGGCCCATATCGACGCGGGCAAGACCACGACGACGGAGCGCGTGCTGTACTACACCGGCAAGTCCCACAAGATCGGCGAGGTGCATGACGGCGCCGCGACGATGGACTGGATGGAGCAGGAGCAGGAGCGCGGCATCACCATCACCTCGGCGGCGACCACCACCTTCTGGGAGCGCACCGAGGACGGCACCACCGCGCAGACGCCGAAGTTCCGCTTCAACATCATCGACACCCCCGGACACGTCGACTTCACCATCGAGGTCGAGCGCTCGCTGGCGGTGCTGGACGGCGCGGTATGCGTGCTGGACGCCAACCAGGGCGTGGAGCCGCAGACGGAAACCGTGTGGCGCCAGGCCGACCGCTACAAGGTGCCGCGCATCGTCTTCGTCAACAAGATGGACAAGATCGGCGCCGACTTCTTCAACTGCGTGCGGATGATCAAGTCGCGGACCGGCGCCACGCCGGTGCCGGTGCAGCTGCCGATCGGTGCCGAGGACAAGCTCGAGGGCATCATCGACCTCATCACCATGGAAGAGTGGACCTGGAAGGGCGAGGACCTGGGCGCGACCTGGACCCGCCAGCCGATCCGCGACGAGCTGAAGGCCGAGGCCGAGGAGTGGCACGGCAAGATGGTCGAGGCCGCGGTCGAGATGGACGACGAGGCCATGGAGGCCTATCTCGACGGCAACGAGCCCGACGCCGCCACCCTGCGCAGGCTGATCCGCAAGGCGACGCTGGCCATGGCCTTCGTGCCGGTGCTGGCCGGCTCGGCGTTCAAGAACAAGGGCGTGCAGCCGATGCTGAACGCCGTCATCGACTTCCTGCCGGGGCCGCTGGACGTGCCGCCCTACATGGGCTTCAGGCCCGGTGACGAGACCGAGACCCGCAACGTCAAGCGCACCGCCGACGATGCCCAGCCGCTGTCGGCGCTGGCGTTCAAGATCATGAACGACCCGTTCGTGGGCTCGCTGAGCTTCACCCGCATCTATTCGGGTTCGGTGAAGAAGGGCGACCAGCTGCTCAACTCGACCAAGGGCAAGCGCGAGCGCGTCGGCCGCATGATGATGATGCATGCCAACAGCCGCGAGGAGATCGACCAGGCCTTCGCCGGCGACATCATTGCGCTGGCGGGGCTGAAGGACACCACCACCGGCGACACGCTGTGCGATGTCTCGAACCCGGTGGTGCTGGAGACGATGACCTTCCCCGAGCCGGTGATCGAGATCGCCATCGAGCCGAAGACCAAGAACGACCAGGAGAAGATGAGCCAGGGCCTGCAGCGGCTCGCGGCCGAGGATCCGTCGTTCCGGGTCGAGACCGATCAGGAATCGGGCCAGACGATCATGAAGGGGATGGGCGAGCTTCACCTCGAGATCCTCGTCGACCGGCTGAAGCGCGAGTTCAAGGTCGAGGCCAATATCGGCGCGCCGCAGGTGGCCTATCGCGAGACCATCGGCCGCGAGGTCGAGCACACCTATACCCACAAGAAGCAGACCGGCGGTTCGGGCCAGTTCGCCGAGGTGAAGCTGATCATCTCGCCGACCGAGCCGGGCGAGGGCTACAGCTTCGAGAGCCGCATCGTCGGCGGCACGGTGCCCAAGGAATACGTGCCCGGCGTCGAGAAGGGCATCGAGGAGGTCATGGACTCGGGGCCGCTGGCCGGCTTCCCGGTGATCGACCTGAAGGTGGCGCTGGTGGACGGCAAGTTCCACGACGTGGACTCCAGCGTGCTGGCGTTCCAGATCGCCGCCCGGATGTGCATGCGCGAGGGCCTGCGGCGGGCCGGTGCCAAGCTTCTGGAGCCGATCATGAAGGTCGAGGTGGTGACGCCCGAGGAATACACCGGCGGC
>JBNKWA010000002.1:0-2922 GCA_050299555.1 Paracoccaceae bacterium
GAGGCGTGCGCCGGCAGCGTCGCCGGCACGGGTCTCAGCCCGCCGGCTTGATCGCTATGCGCCTGACCGCGGCCTGCGGGGCCGCTGGCTTGGGCAGCGAGATCGACAGCACGCCCTTGTCGAAGGTCGCCGAGACCTTCACGGGGTCTATCCCGGGCGGCACCCGGATCGCGCGCTCGAAGACACCCGACGAGCGCTCGACGACCCGCCAGTTCTTGTCTCCGCGTGACTGTTCGCTCTTCTTCTCGGCCCGGATTCTCAGGACGTCGTCCTCCAGGACCACCTCGACATCCTCTTCGGGGACGCCGGGCAGGTCGGCCTTGACGTGGATCTCGGCGTCGGTCTCGCCGACGTCGACGCGCAGGCCTAGGGTTCCGTTCGCGGCGCCGGCACCGCTCAGCCACGACATCTGCGGCGTCGAGAAGGCGCGCAGCATCCGGTCCATCTCCTCGTGGAGCGCCCTGAACGGTGTGCCGAAGAAGCCGTCATCGCGCTCCGCGAGCGCATTCGGTGAAGCCTTTTCCGCCATCCTTTCCTCCTCTCAAGCAGAAGGGGCCATGGCCGCGGTACCCTTGTCCGGCACGTCGCGGCCCGAACAAGTTATCGCTGGCAGCGCGGATTGCCGCCTTGATGGTCGTCAACCCGGCCGCCGATTGGCCAGCGCAGACCTTGCCTGTCTGCTCAATCCATTTGCCGGGCGATGCGAAAGCCGCCGATCCTGGTGCGCGTGTCTTCGAGCGCCGAGCCTCGCGAAGCAACGCGCGCGTAGTCCATCGCGGCACTGTATGAGCCGCCGCGCGACACACGCCTGCAACTGCTCACCATGCTCTGGCGCAGCCATTCGCTTGACGTGGACCATCCCATGTAGCGCTTGGTGTGCACGATCGGGTTCGCTCGACGACGTTCCCGGACATGTGGCGCAGGCCCCACTGGTTTGCCGCGTCCAGTTCGTCCACCGGGACCGGTACCCGCCGC
Organism: Paracoccaceae bacterium; assembly: GCA_050299555.1. Lineage (GTDB taxonomy): Bacteria > Pseudomonadota > Alphaproteobacteria > Rhodobacterales > Rhodobacteraceae > JBNKWA01. Next base: position 976 of record JBNKWA010000002.1, read on the forward strand.
GACAACAGGTCGGGGCGCGGGACGCCGGTCAGGTCTTCCGTTCCGCTCCCCAGGAAATCTGCCTGGTTCGACGTCAGCTCGTCGCCTTGCGCAAACCGGGTCTGGGTGCCGGCGCGGGCTGCGTATTCCCACTCCGCCTCGGTCGGCAGCCGATAGGCATCGGTGCCTACCCTGACGTTCAGCCAGGCGACATAGGCCTCGGCATCGAGGTAGGACACGTCGATGACCGGGTGGTTGCCGAGCACCGGGATATCGACGCTTTTCCGGGCCTCATCGATCATCAGGATCACGTTTTCGGGGATGTGCCCGCCGCATCCCCCGTCCTCGACGCAGGCCATCCACTGGTCGTAGGTGATCTCGTTGCGCCCCATTGCGATGGGGATGTCGATTTCCACGCGGTGGAGCGGGCGTTCGTCGGCACCGATGGCGGGATCGCCCAGCTCGGCCAGCGCCAGCTTTCCGTCGCGAACGACCAGCCGGTTGATCGAGTCGCCGATGGGGCCGCCCATCGTGAAGTCGCCGAGCGGCAGGACGATCATTTCCGGGCAGACGTCACATTCCTGGAACATGTCCAGCGGCGCGACCTCGGCGCCGTCCGTCAGCTTGTACTGGGCGTGCAGGGACGCGGGCAGGACGATCAACAAGATCGTCAGCAACAGGCGGTTCATTCGGGGCAATTCCGTTGCGTGAATGTGGTCGGCGGACATGCAAGCAGCCACGAGACTGCGGCCTCGATTTGTCAGGATCGCCGGACAGAAGCGATCCGCAACCCGTTTTCGCCGCTCTCCGGCCTAGCCGATGACCGGGACCAGGTGGTTGTCCCACTGCCAGGGATGCACGACCCTGGATGCGATGGCTTCGCCGGCCAGCAGGCTCACCGCGCCGGTGCCCGAGGTCACGATGAAATCGGCCGCGGCGGCGCTGACCCCGCACACGTCCGGGTCGGCGATCATCCGGGCAAAGCGCCGGCCTTCCAGATCGAAGACCTGGATCCGTCCCCCCTCCGGCGAGGTGATCGCAACTTCGTCCGTCGCCGCGCAGATGGCGATGCTGCCGGCATAGCCCAGCATCTGCCGGTGGGCCTGCTCCGGCGCCGCCAGGAAGGCCAGCGGTTCGCCCCGGCGATGGATCGCCAAAAGCGGCGGATAGACGCCCGGGTCGCCTTCCCATTGCAGCGCGCAGGCGATCTGCCCGTGCGGGCCCGCCGCAAGATGCCGCAGCGAGTTGCGGTGCCATTCGGCCGGCATCCCCACCTGTTCCAGGACGCGCCCGTTCTGGTCCAGATAGCTCAGGTTCGGCTGCATGGTGGCGAGGTTCAGCTTCGCCCTGCCGCTGTCGGGATGGGTCTCGATGCCGCCATTGGCCACTACCAGCGTCTTGCCGTCCGGCATCAGCCGCACGTCGTGCGGGCCGACGCCGCCAGAGTCGAACTCGCCGACGCGCTGATAGCCCGCGGCCACGTCCCAGACGCCGATCACCCCCCGCGCCGCGTCATAGTCGTTCTCGGTGGTGAAGAGCAGCGCGCCATTGGCCGAGTAGGCGCCGTGACCGTAGAAGTGCCGCCCCGGGGCCGAGTCCAGCGTTGCCCTGACCTGCCCGCCCAGGCAGTCGAGCACGACCGCGAAGGTGCCGGGCCGGCGGGCGAAGGCCACCGCCTCGGGGCGGCCGGGATGCGCCGCCGCCGCATGGCCGCGCCCGGGCAACGGCACCTCGAACAGCACCGCGCCATGGGCCGAGAGACCGAAAAGACCATAGCGGCCATCGGGGCGCTCTGCGGCGGCCAGATAGGCCGGGCTGCCCACATCGGCCCAGCTTGGCTTGGGGCAGGCGCCGGCGGCGATGATGCCGGCCAGGAAACGGCGGCGCGAGGTCATGCAGCCCCCACAATGTTCATCGATACCCCCTGCGCTCGTCTTCTTGGCCACAATACTCCGGGGTGAATTGGCC
>JBNKWA010000003.1:0-40724 GCA_050299555.1 Paracoccaceae bacterium
CGTGGCCATGGATTTCGGCATCATGGGCCGGATCGACGCCTATACGCGGCGGGTATATGCCGAGATCCTGTTCGGTTTTCTGCATCGCGACTACCAGCGGGTGGCCGAGGTGCATTTCGAGGCCGGCTATGTGCCGCGGGACCAGGACATCGACGCCTTCGCCCAGGCCCTGCGCTCGGTGGGCGAGCCGATCTTCGGGCAGGATGCCAGCCATATCTCCATGGCGCGGCTTCTGGCGCATCTGTTCGACGTCACCGAGCGCTTCGGGATGGCGACGCGGACCGAGCTTTTGCTGCTGCAGCGGACCATGGTGGTGGTCGAGGGCGTCGCCCGCAGCCTCGATCCGGCGCTGAACATGTGGGAGGCGGCCGAGCCGGTGGTGGAGGCCTACATCCGCGACAATCTCGGGCCCCGGGCGATGGTTCGCGACCTGAGCCGCACCCTTGGCGTGCTGATGCGGTTCGGCCCCAAGCTGCCGGCGCTGGCCGAGACGCTGCTGATCCGGGCCGGCACCGTGGAGCCGCCACGGCCGCCCGCTCCGGTGGCGCCCTGGTGGGCCTGGATGCTCTTGGGCGGCACCCTGGCCGGTGGCATGGCGGCGCTGCTGGCGCTGATCCTGTAACGCATCTGCACCGCGGCGGGAACCTTGCGGGATCGCGCCCCGACGCCGCCTGCGGGGCCGCTCCCCACCCGCCCGCCCTCGCGCCCCCGCGGCCGGTGTCGGGGCGCGTTTTGGGGCCCGGACCAAGCGTCCCCATGGGGACGGGGGGTCAAGCTGCTGATTTGCATAGGTAGAAGTATTGACGCCGGTGGGGACGCCTGGGGACATCCCGGGCGACGCCCCCTTCGAGAGATGGTTGCGGCCGGGATGCGCCCCGCCCGCCCTCCCTTGCGCGCCCCGGCCGCAAATTTGGGGCGCGATGGGGCGGGATTCGAACCCGGGACCAGGCGTCCCCATGGGGGCGGGGGGGCAAGTGTCTGACGTACATGGATAAAAGTGTTAACGCGCGTGGGGACGCGCTTGCCGAGGCCCTTTTCTGATACTCTTTGGTGGCCGGTATGGATTTCTGTCGAGCAGTTGCGTCCAGTGCCAACGCCGGGAGCGCTTCAACTCAACTGGATTTGAAGCAACCAATTCGTGCGCGAATGAAACTTCATGTAGATGAACCCGGCGTCCAATTGCCGCTCGGAGATTTCGGGCTGGTTGAATAGCAGGAACGCACCGGGGCATTCTCGCCTGAGGATCACGATCTGGCTGCTTTGGGTGTTGGGGAAAAAGACCTCCCACGCGCCCAGAGGCTCCCTAAAGTTCCGCAAGTAGAGTTGGCGCTCCTCGCGCGTGGCCTCGCGTGAGGTGGGGTCGCATCCATCGGTGATCCGCGACCCTGGTCCCAGGGGCAGCAAGAACGGATTAGAATGGTGTGTAGGCGTACAGGCCGAAAGATAGACTAGAAAAAGAAAGAAAAGGCGTGGTTGGAGCATGGATCAATCTTCCCTTCATCGCCGCGTGCCGACGGCACCTTGCGCATGTAACCTACATCAAGTCTGCTAGGCCCGTTGAAGGTCAATCAGCCACGCGGGCCGATGCGGCGTGTGGTCTCGGGCGCGTTTTTGGGCCCCCGATTCAAGCGCCTCCATGGGGGTGGTGGGTCAAGCCGCTAATTTTCATGGATAAAAGTGTTGACGCCGGTGGGGACATCTGCAGGGACACCATGCAGACACTGGCGAGACCGGGCTTTCGGCGCCCGATCGGGGAGTGGCGCTAGTCGAGCGAGCGGCGGAAGCGCAGGAGTGCCAGAAGCGCATAGAGCACCACGAAGAAGCCCATGGCCAGCATCGGTCCCTGGACGTTGCCGAAGCCGGCGCCCTTGAGCATCACCGCCCGGACCATCCTGAGGAAGTGGGTGAGCGGGAAGATCTCGCCCAGCACCTGGGCCCAGCCGGGCATGCCGCGATAGGGGAACATGAAGCCCGACAGCAAGAGCGAGGGCAGGAAGAAGAAGAACGTCAGCTGCATCGCCTGCATCTGGGTGCGGGCCAGCGTCGAGATGGTGTAGCCGAGCAGCACCAGCGCCAGGACGAAGATGAACACTCCGACCAGCAGCAGCGGCAGGCCGCCGACAAATGGCACCCCGAAAAGCAGCTTGGCCGCCGCCAGCACCACCACCACCTGCACCCCGCCGACGCCCAGATAGGGCATCACCTTGCCGAGCATGATCTCGAGAGCGGTCACCGGCATGGCGAGCAGGTTCTCCATGGTGCCGCGTTCGGTCTCGCGCGTCAGCGCCATGGAGGTCATCATCACCATGGTCATCTGCAGGATGACGCCGAGGAGGCCCGGCACGATGTTGTACTGGGTGATGCCCTCGGGGTTGTAGCGACGGTGGACGACGATCTGAAGCTGGCTGCGCTCGGCCTCGGCCGCCTGCGCCTCGGCGCCGCGTTCGTGCAGGAGCGCATTGGCCGCCACGGTGCCCAGGGTCGAGATGGCGCCCGAGGCGACGGCGGGGTCGGTGGCGTCGGCCTCGATCAGGATCTGCGGGTGGTCGCCGCGATCGACCCGGCGGCCGAAATCCGACGGGAAGGTGACCACGAAGGCGACCTGGCCGCGCTCGATCAGCGCCTCGGCCTCGGCGGCGCTGGCGGTGACATGGTCGAAACGGTAGTAGCCGGTGTTCTCCAGCGCCGTGACCATGGCGCGGGTGTAGCGGTCCTGGGTGGCGGCCACCAGCGCCGCCGGCAGCGACTTGGGATCGTTGTTGATGGCGAAGCCGAACAGCATCAGCTGCACCAGCGGGATGCCGAGCATCATGCCGAAGGTCAGCCGGTCGCGCCGCATCTGCACGATTTCCTTCTTCAGCATCGCGCCGAGGCGGCGAAGGGAAAGCAGCTGGCTCATGCCATGTTGTCCCGGGCATTGCCCATGAAGTGGATGAAGGCGTCCTCGAGGCTCGATTCCGCCGGGGTGGCGCGGGCGCCGGTTTCCGCGGCCACCCGCCGCAGTGTCCTGGCCAGCACATCGGCATCGAGCCCGACCACATGCAGGGTGTTGCCGAACGGCGCCACCTGCTCGACCCCCGGCTCGTTCTGCAGGCGCTGGGCAACATCGTTGATGCGCGGCCCGCTGACATGCCAGGTGCTGAGCCCGGCGCGCCGGACCACCTCGTCCACCGTGCCCGAGGCGATCAGCCTGCCATAGGCGATGTAGTTGATGCGGTGGCAGCGCTCGGCCTCGTCCATGTAGTGGGTGGAGACCAGCACCGTCAGCCCGTCGGCGGCGAGCCGGTGGATCTCGTCCCAGAACTCGCGCCGCGCCTTGGGATCGACGCCGGCGGTCGGCTCGTCCAGCAGCAGGAGCTTCGGCCGGTGCATGATGCAGGCGGCCAGCGCCAGGCGCTGTTTCCAGCCGCCCGAAAGGCTGCCGGCAAGCTGGTGGCGCCGGGCGGTCAGCCCCAACCCGGCCAGCGTGTCGCGAACCACCTGCCGCGCCGGCCGCATCCGGTAGAGCCCGGCGACGAAATCGAGGTTCTCCTCGATCGTCAGGTCCTCGTAGAGCGAGAAGCGCTGGGTCATGTAGCCGATCTCGCGCTTGATCGTCCGGCTTTCGGTCAGAAGATCGTGGCCAAGGACGGTGCCATGGCCCTCGTCGGGGGTGAGCAGGCCGCACATGACCCGGATGGTGGTGGTCTTGCCCGAGCCGTTGGGGCCGAGAAAGCCCGAGATCTCGCCGCGTTCCACGGTCATCGAGACATTGTCGACCACGGTGCGGTCGCCGAAACGCTTCACCAGCCCCTCGACGGCGATGGCCGGGTGACCGCCCTGCGGCCGGGCGGCGACCGCGTTCATGGCTGGTTGCCAGGCAGCGCGGCCAGATCGACATCGACGATCTGCCCCGGCTTCAGGGTTGCGCTGCCCGGATCGGGGCGCGCCTCGACCAGGTAGACGAGCTTCTGGCGGTTCTCCAGCGAGTAGATCACTGGCGGGGTGAACTCGGGCGCGTCCGAGACATAGACCACCGTGGCGGTGTCCTCGCCGGTGCAGCCATCGCAATTGACGCGAAGCCGGGCTCCCGGGGCGACCTGGCTGACCATGGCTTCGGGCACGTAGAGCCGAAGCAGCACCGCCTGATCGGGCAACAGGGAGATCACCGGCGCCTGCGGGCCGGCGATCTCGCCGGTGCGGCGCAGCACCTCGAAGACGGTACCGGTGGCAGGGGCGGCGATGCTGCGCTGGTCGCGCTGCCATTTCGCCGCCGCGACATTGGCCTCGGCCTGTTTCACCGCGGCCTCGGCGGCGGCGATCTCATGCGGGCGCGCCGGCAGGCGGGCGACGTCGAGGCTGGCCCTGGCCTCGACTACCCGGGACTGGGCGACGTCGCGCTCGGCGACGGCATCGTCGAGCTGCGACTGCGGCAGCACGCCGCGCTCGACCAGGTTGGCGATGCGGCTGGTGGCCTTCTCGGCCTCGGTGGCCTGCGCGGTGGCCGAGGCCAGCGTCGCCTCGATCACCGCGATCTCGGCCTCGCGCTTGCCCTGGCTCAGGTTCTGCCGCCGGCTGTTCGCCTCGGCCAGCGCCGCCTCGGCCTGGGCGACGGCGATCTCGGCGTCGCGGCGCTCCATCTCGGCCAGCGGCGCGCCGGCCTCGACGCGGTCGCCGCGGCGGACCGAAAGCGCGGTGATCTGCGCCGTCGCGACAGGGGCGATCAGCACGTATTCGCCCTCGACATAGCCGGTGGCCAGCGGTGGCGGCGGCGCACAGGCGGACATCAGGCCGGCAAGGATCGGGATGGTGCACAGAAGGCTGCTCATGGGCGTGCCTCCAGCATGGCGCGGAGGTTGCGGCAGAGCACGTCGGCGATGGCTTCGGCTTCAGCCCTGCCGGTGTCGGCCCAGCCCATGCGCCGCAGGACGATCGGGCGGCCGATGCGGAAGTAGACGATCTGGCCGATCATCGCGAAGACGGCAAGCCGCACCGCCTCGCTGTCGGGGTCGGCGCCGGTGGCCATGGCCCAGAGCGCGCAGCATTCGCGGTGCTTGGGCTCGAACAGCGCTTCGTAGATGGTGTCGATCGCTTCGCTGGGGCCGGCCATCTCGCGCAGGATGAAGGTGACCATGTCGTCGGCGCCGGGGGCGGCGACGAGGAATGCGACCATGGCGCGCAGCATCGCCTCGAGCCGGCCGGCGGCCTCGGCCGGGGTCATCGGCGGCGGCGGCACCGGCGCGCCGATGACCACCCTGATCCGGCGGGCCAGTTCGTTGGCGCAGGCCATGTGCAGTCCCGCCTTGCCGCCGAAATGATAGGCGATGGAGGCGACGTTGGTGCCGGCCCTGGCCGCGAGGTCGCGGGTCGAGGTGCCGGCAAAGCCGTGGCGCCCGAACAGGTGCAGCCCGGCGGCGATCAGGGTGGCGCGGGTGCCTTCGGGCGGCGAATCGGAAGCGGAGGTTTCAGCCATGCGAGGATGATAATCAAACGATTGAATTAGTCAATCGTTTGATTGAGGCAGCGGCTCCACAGGCACGTCGATGGGGTGGAGACCGATCGCGCCCGGGCGCGAGGGTGGGTGGGCGGGGAGCGCCCGGGCGCGATCTCAATCGAAGACCAGCTTCACCCGGTCGCCTGGCTGCGGCGGTTCGTCCTCGCCATAGCCGTTGAGGGTGCGGAACCACTCGTCGCGGGCCCGCACGAAGGGTAGCCCGGCGGCCAGGAAGGGCACCGTGTCGCCCTCGCGCACGGTGTAGCCGCGCAGCCGGAAGGGCTGCATCTTCGCCGCCTCGCTGGGCGTGAGCGGCCGAAAGCTGGTCAGTGCGCGGCTGAGACCGCGCAGGGTCTCGCGGTCGTCGGCGCCGGCAATGCCGAACAGCCGGAAGATCCGGTCGCGGATGCGGATGGCGGCAAAGATCACCGTGTGCGGCTTGCCGGCGATGTCGATGCGGATCCGTCCGGTGGCGGCCTCGAGCCCGTTGATGCTGGTCGCCTCGAGCCCGTTCAGCGGACCGGCCTCGTACTCGCGGCGGATCGCCGGCTCCCACTTCTCGGTGACGAAGCGGGTCAGCGGCCCGTCGAAGCTGCCGGCGCCGTCGAGGATCATGCGGCTGTCGCGGGGCCCGCGCGCGGTGACCTGGCGGTTGGAGTTGAGAATGGTGAAGCCGTCCGGCACCTCGTAGGCGAAGCCCAGTTCGGGGTGCAGGAAATGCCGCCCGCGCACGAAGCCCTGCACCCGGCTGTCGCCGAAGACCAGCCCCTCGATGGCGGCCATGTAGCGCTCTTCTCCACGCGGGGCGTCGCCGACCGGGGTACCCTGCGCCTTCGCCTCGGTGATCGCCTGCCGCACCCGCTCGGCGGTCGCCGGATGCGAATCGAAGAACTCGACGGTGTTGGGATTGTATTCCTTGCCGGCCAGCAGCGCCTGCAGCCGGGCCTGTGCGGCGAGGCTTTCCAGAAAATCGGCCTGGGCGTAAGGGTCGAAGCCGGCGCGGGAAAGCAGCCGCACCGCCTCGCGGTCGGCGGCGAATTCCTGGTCGCGCGAGTAGCCGGCCATGTAGCCCATCACCAGCTTGCCGCCCTCGCGCAGCACGTCGCGCGCCGTGTCCTTGCCGCCCAGCACCCGGCCGAGCACGGCGCCCACCACCAGCCCGATCCCGGCCTTGGCGCCCCGGTCGTTGCGCTTCATGCCATGGCCGAGGGTGACATGGGCGATCTCGTGGCCGAGCACGCCGGCGAGTTCCGCCTCGTCATTGGCCAGCGCCAGCAGCCCGCGGGTGACGTAGAGGTAGCCGCCCGGAAGCGCGAAGGCGTTCACCACCGGCGTGTCGAGGATGGTCACCGTCCATTTCGCCGCGGCCTGATCGGTGACCGCGGTGATGCGGCGCGCCACCGAGGTGACGTAGTCGACAAGCGCCGGATCGTCGTAGCTGCCGAACTCGGCCAGCACCCGGGGATGCTGGGCCGCCCCGGTGCGTTCCTCGGCCTCGGTCCGTGGTGCGGCGGCGGCCGGCGTGACCACCGCGATATGGGCAGCGATCAGCAGCGGCGAGACGAAACGGAACAGGCGGTGACATGAACGCATGGGCACTCTCCTCGTCGGTCCAGTGTCGCAGATAGGTGCGAGCCGGGCAAATCAAGGCGCCGTAAGCCCGGGATGCACGAGGGCGGTTTCCACCGCCCGGCCGCTTTGCTATCAGGCTGGCGGCGGGTCCCGTAGCTCAGTGGATAGAGCGAGCGCCTCCTAAGCGCTAGGTCACAGGTTCAAATCCTGTCGGGATCGCCAGACCATCCGGCGTCCGCGAGGGAGGGCCGCCCCATGCCGAAACCCGCCCGGGCCAAGCGGGTGCCGAAGGACCGGCCCAAAGCCCGAACCCGGCCGGATCTGAGCCATGAACGCGACAGCGGGCCGGGCCCGGTCTGCGGCATCGACGAGGCGGGGCGCGGCCCCTGGGCCGGCCCGGTGGTGGCGGCGGCGGTGATCCTGGCCGCACCGATCGAGGGGCTGGACGATTCCAAGCGTCTGAGCGCGCGGCGACGCGAGGCCCTGGCCGGGATCATCCGGGCCAAGGCGCAGGTGGGTGTCGGGGTGGCCAGCGTCGACGAGATCGACACCCTGAACGTGCATCGCGCGACGCTGCTGGCGATGGAGCGGGCGGTGGCGGCCCTGCCAATGGCCCCGGCCTTTGCGCTGGTGGACGGGCGCTTCACCCCGGCGGGGCTGGCCTGCCGGGCGCGGGCGCTGATCGGCGGAGACGCACGCTCGGCCTCGATCGCGGCGGCCTCGATCATCGCCAAGGTCACACGCGACGGAATGATGGTTGCATTAGCGCAACAGTTTCCCGGCTACCACTGGGAGACGAACGTCGGATATGGCGTTCCCGCCCATGCCGAGGCGCTGGAAAGGCTTGGCGCCACCCCACACCATAGGCGTTCCTTCCGACCCGTGCACAACATGTTGCGCCAACCAGATTTTCTCAAGTGACTGATTCAAAAAGGATTTGACCGCGAATCGCTTTCGACTCATCCTCGCCGAAAGCCGGGAACACGGCATTGGACGGGCAGATGAAGACAGCAAAGCGCATATCAGATTCAGGGGCGGAGTCCCCCGACGCAGGCTCCGGCCGGATCATCCGGGGCGATTGCGTGGCGGTGATGGATGCGCTGCCGGCGGCCTCGGCCGACCTGATCTTTGCCGACCCGCCCTACAACCTTCAGCTGCGCGGAACCCTGCATCGCCCTGACAACAGCCGGGTCGATGCGGTGGATGACGACTGGGACCGTTTCGCCTCGTTCGCCGAGTACGACCGCTTTACCCGGGCCTGGCTGCGGGCCGCGCGCCGGCTTTTGAAGCCCGACGGTGCAATCTGGGTAATCGGTTCTTATCACAATATTTTCCGGGTCGGTGCCACGCTGCAGGACGAAGGCTTCTGGCTGCTGAACGACATCGTCTGGCGCAAGTCGAACCCGATGCCGAACTTTCGCGGCAAGCGCTTCACCAACGCGCACGAGACGTTGATCTGGGCGGCACGGTCAGACCAGGGTCGACCGACCTTCAACTATGATGCGCTGAAAAGCCTGAACGAGGGGCTGCAGATGCGCTCGGACTGGGTGTTGCCGCTGTGCAACGGTCAGGAGCGGCTGAAGGATGCCGAGGGCAGCAAGCTGCACCCGACGCAAAAGCCCGAGGCGCTGCTGCACCGGGTGCTGATCGCCAGCACCAGGCCCGGCGATCTGGTGGTCGATCCGTTCTTCGGCACCGGTACCACGGGCGCCGTGGCGCGCCGGCTGGGCCGCCGCTTTATCGGCATCGAGCGCGACGCGGACTATTGCGCCGCCGCCGAGCGCCGCATCGCCGCGGTGACGCCGGCGACGGGCGCCGCGCTGGAGACGACGCAATCCAAGCGGCAGGAGCCGCGCATACCCTTCGGGCAGGTGGTGGAACGCGGGCTGCTGACGCCCGGAGCGGTCCTCACCTCGCATAACGGCCGGCACACCGCGACGGTGCGGGCCGACGGAACGCTGGTCGCGGCGGATACCCGCGGCTCAATCCATCAGGTGGGTGCTATCTTAGAGGGAGCCCCTTCCTGTAACGGCTGGACCTATTGGTCTTATCGGCAGAACGGCGAATTGTACCCCCTAGACGTTCTGCGCCAGAGGATCCGGTCGGAATTACGGCCTTGAAAAGGCCGGTCTACCGCCAGCGCCGGGCACATACACGGCGCTGAACTTGGCCTCCCGCGGGAACCCCCCACCACACACGCGGGAGGCCATTCTCTCTTCTTCGGGTCACGCCCTTGTGATGCCGCGCTCCGATGGCGTCGCCGCGGCGATGCGCTAGGCTCGGGCCATGACCATACGCATCATCGCCGCCACGTTCGCCTTCGCCCTTTGTGCCACCGCTGCCGCCGCCTGCGGCAAGGACAGCGACTGTTTCATCGGCGAGCGCACCTATCGCATCTACATGCCTGAAAGCGCCGCGCCCGGCTCGGGCGCCATCATCTTCGCCCATGGCTATCGCGGGGCACCGAGCGGCACCATGCGCAACAAGGCATTCCTGGCGCTGGCCGACGAGCTTGGCGTGGCGCTGGTGGCGCCCAAGGCATATGCCGACGACTGGCGCATCCCGGGCGTGCCGGCCGATCCCGGCGCCGACGGGCAGGTCGAGCTCGACTTCTTCGATGCGCTGGTGATCGACCTCGGCCGCCGCTTCGGCATCGATACCGGGCACCTGCTGATGACCGGCTTTTCGGCCGGCGGCATGATGACCTGGCAGCTCGCCTGCGACCGGCCGGACCTGTTCGCCGGCTTTGCGCCGATCTCGGGCACCTTCTGGGCGCCGGTTCCCGACCATTGCAGCGGCAAGGCTGTGGACCTGATCCATACCCACGGCACATCCGACAAGATCGTGCCCATCGGCGGCCGCGAGATCGGGCCGACCCGGCAAGGCGACGTGATGACGGCCCTGGCCATGCTGACCGCCGATGGCGGCTACGGGGCGCCGGAGAGCTTTGCCGAGGACGGGCTCGACTGCACCGACCGGGTCAGCCCCGATGGCCGGCTGCTGGAGTTCTGCACCCATCCCCGCGGCCATGACTTCCGCGTCGCCTATGTGCGGCGGGCCTGGCTGAAACTGCTGGATCGCGGCTCGCTGTAAGAGGTGATAAAGAATCTCGTGCTATCGGCGGACCCAGACATTTTCTGGGATCCCGCATATGTCATTCGACAACCTCAGCGCACCCCGCAAGATCCTTGTCGTGTTCGGTTCCATTGCCCTTTTCACGGTCCTGTGCGGCATCGGCGCAATCCTGGTGATCAACCTCATCAGCAATGAAGGAGAGGAGGCCGGCAGCGTCCACGCGCGCCGTGCCCAGGTGCTTCTCGACATGCGGTTGCGTGCGACCGAGGCGCACCTTCTGTTCGAGGAGATCATGGCCGGCGACGAGAGTGAGGACGTCAACCACGTCTACGCCCTGCTGGATCAGGCGACGGAACTGGCCCGCGTCCTGGGCGAGGGTGGCACCGTAGACGCTGGCCCGCTGCCGGCGGCGGAGACGCCTGAACTCGCGGCGGTCTCGGTCGAACTGCAGGACGGGCTGACCGAGTTTGTGGCCTCGGCCCACGAGCGCCATGCCACGCTCGAGGCGCGCGCCGGCGTCGGCAGCAGCGCCGATGACGCGTTTGACGAGATCTACGGGGCGCTGATCGCCGACATCCGGCGTTTCGCGGACTCGCACGCCGACGATCCCGGTATTCAGCGGCAGACCGGCGAGGCCCGGTTCCTGGTCGCCGACGGGCATCTGTTCCTCGAGGAAGCGCTAAGCGGCGAGGGAGAGCCGGCGTTCATCGACGCGATGGGCTCGTTCACCGGCGCGGCCGAGGCGCTGCGCGCGATCCCGGCATCGTCGCAGGGTGGAGACGACCCGGCCCTCCTGGCCTCGAAGGTGGACGAACTGGCTGCGCTGGGGAAGCACCGGTTCGACGATTCGGCCGCCGTCGGCTCGGCCGGGTCCGGCGCGGACGAGGCCTTCGACCAGATATTCGAGAAGCTGATGTCGGTCGCGACCCGTGGCGGCGAGATCACCACCGCCCGCGAACAGGCGGCGCTGTCGGACATCGAAGGGCTTCGCACCTGGTCGCTGGTCGCCGCCGGCATCGCTCTGGCAATGCTCGGATGGATTCTGTTGATCGGCTACCGGTTGCTCGGTCAGCGGCTTGGCCGCCGTCTGACCGCCCTGGCCGAGGTGATGGACCAACTGGGCAAACGCGACCTCGCGGTGGCCCTGCCGCGCTGGACCTCGAAGGATGAGCTCGGCCGTCTACGCGACAGCCTGGCGGACTTCGTCGCGACCCTTCAGAGCCAGGCCGAGCTGGAGCGGCGGAACGAGCTCGCCAGCGAGGACGAGCGTCGCAGGGCCCAGGCGTTTTCGGTGCTCGCGGGCGAGCTTCGCACCCTGGTCGATGCCGTCGCGCATGGCGATGCCGGACGCCGGCTGCAGCGCGACTACGGGCTTGACGAGCTGAACGAGCTGGCCCGTGGCGTGAACGGCCTGACGGACGTCATCGCCAAGTCCGCGACCGAGACGTCCCGAGTATTCCAGGCCTATGCGGCGGCCGACCTGACCGTGCGCATGGTCGGCAGTTTCGAGGGGGTCTTCGGCGAAATCCAGCAGCATTCCGAGGAAACCTCGGCGCGGCTGGCGTCGCTGGTGTCGGAAGTCCGCACGCTGACCGGCAGGATCCAGGCCGGTACCCTTGACCTCAACGCCAGCAATGGCCAGCTCGCCCAGCGCACCGAGAGCCAGGCGGCATCGCTGGAGCAGACCTCGGCCACGATGGAGGAAATCGCCGGCCGGGTTCGCGGCGCCGCGAAGCTTTCGCAGGAAGCGGTCGAGGGTGCCGCCGCCGCCGAGGCGCGCGCCGCCGAGGGCCGGGCGGTGGTGACGCGGTCCATCGAGGCGATGGAAGCCATCGCCGCAAGCTCTCAGAAGATCACCGACATCATCGCGGTGATCGAATCGATCGCCTTCCAGACCAACCTGCTGGCGCTCAATGCCGCGGTCGAGGCGGCGCGGGCCGGCGAGGCCGGCAAGGGCTTCGCGGTGGTCGCCTCCGAAGTGCGGACGCTGGCGCAGCGGTCCTCGGACGCGGCACGCGACATCACCGCGCTGATCGGCGACAGCGCCAGCAAGGTGAGCCACGGCGTCGGCCTGGCGGGCAATGCCGGGGCGGCGCTGGACGGCATCCGCGAGGCGATCGCGACCCTCGCCGCGGCGGTTGGCGAGATCTCGAAGGAAAACCGGGAGATCACCTCCTCGGTCGAGGAGATCGGCAGCACGGTGCGGGGGCTGGACGAGATCACCCAGCAGAACGCGACGCTTGCCGACCAGACCGCGGCGACGACGCGCGAGTTCGAGGCCATGGTGGCCGAACTCGACCGGGTGACGGGCGTCTTCCGCATCGAGTCCGGCGCCACCGCCGCGGCGGCCGCACCACGGGCCGCCTAGCGCGAGCCCGATGCCGCGCCGGAGCCCTGGCCGAAGCCTGGGCCGGGATCGACGGCCCCAGGTCGAAAGGTCCGGTCGAAGCTCCGGTCGAAGCTCCGGCCGAAGGTCGGGTCGTAAGCTGTATCGAAAGCCCGGCTCAAGGCTTTGAAACTGGATCAAGACCCTCTTTCAAACTGATCCCGTTTGAAACGGTTTTGGGCTAGGTGCCCACCATGCTCCACCACGCGTACGCCCACGGCCGGCGGCAGTCCCGACGACGCTCCCGGCCCGAACCTCAGCAGGGAGCGGGCGTCGCCCCGGTATTGTAGGGCGTCCAGTCGGTGATCTCGGGGTAATAGGCGGCGCGCCAGTGCCGCACCCGCGGGTTCATCATCCGCCGCCACAGAAGCGGGTTGAGCGCGATGGCGGTCATCAGCGGATAGCCGTAGGGCAACTGCGGCGCCTCGTCCGCCCGGCAGTTCTGCAGCAGCGGAAAGCGGCGGTCCGGCCGGGCGTGGTGATCGGAATGGCGCTGCAGGTTGATCAGCAGGAAGTTGGTCATCCGGTGCGCCGCGTTCCAGGAATGCCGCGGCCTTACCGGCTCATAACGGCCGTCGCCGAGATGCTTGCGGGTCAGCCCGTAATGCTCGACGTAGTTGACCACCTCAAGCTGCCACACGGCGACGAAGGCCTGCAGCAGCCACAGGCCGGCCCCGGCAGCGCCGCCGATCAGCCAGGCCAGCGCCAGAAAGCCCGCCGCGCCGCCGACATAGCGCCAGAACGGGTTCGAACGGTGCCAGACCGGCCGACCGCGGCGAGTGGCCCGCGCCGCCTCCTCGTTCCAGGCCGAGCGCAGGCAGCCGACGAGCACCCGCGGGAAGAAGCGGTAGAACGCCTCGTTGTAGCGTGCCGTCACCGGGTCGCGCGGCGTGCCGACATGGCGGTGGTGCACGTGCAGGTGCTCGGTGCGGAAATGCCCGTAGAAGACCGAGATCAGCAGCGCCTCGCCCAGCCGCTGTTCCAGCCGGTTGCGCTGGTGGATCAGCTCGTGAGCATAGTTGATGCCCACGGTGCCGCTGACGACGCCGACGGTTGCCATCAGTGCCACCCTCTCCCAGCCGGCGAGATCGCCGCCACGGCAGGCTGCCCAGAGCGCGCCGAACTGGAGTGCAAGCTGGATCGGCAGCCAGATCAGGGTCACCAGCCGGTGCCAGAACAGCGCGGCCTCGCCGGTATCGGGGTCGAGGTTGTCCTCGTTCAGCCCCGCCAGCCGGTCGAGCAGCGACATCACCACCCAGCCCCAGAGCGGCACCAGGGCGATGAACCAGCCGCCGTAGACGGCGGCGGCCGCGACCATGGGCACGAAGACCAGCGACAGCCAGAACGGCAGGGCATCGGCCAGACCGATGGCAACCGTAGGGCGTAGGCTGGTGTTGGCGTCAGCCGGCATCGGGCAGGTTCCCCTTGGCTGAGGCCCTCCTAGCGCCGCGGGATCGGCCCTGTCCAGCGTCCTCGAGCGCCGCCCGGCCGAGCGCGAAGGCCTTGCGCATGACGGTGGGCAGGTCGTCGGGGTCGAACCCCGCCGGGTCGAGATAGGCGCCCCTTGCCGGCGCGGCGCTGCCGGTCTCGGCGACCATCACGGTCAGCCGCAGCTCGAAATGGGTGAAGACGTGGCGAACCTCGCCCGGCGCCTGGCGCCATGCCGCGGCGACCGGTGGCGCCGGTGCGGGCGCTGTCTCGGCCCAGTCGCTGCCCGGAAGCCCCAGCATGCCGCCGAGAAGCCCGGCACCGGGTCGGGTTTCCAGCAGCCAGGCCCCGTCCGCGCGCCGCCGCCCCAGATAGGCGATGCCGCGGCGCAGAGGCCTCGCCGCCTTCGGCGACCGCCGCGGCAGGTCCGCCGGGTTGCCGGCGGCGCGGGCGGCGCAGGTGCCTTGCCAGGGACAGGCGCCGCAGTCCGGGCTTTTCGGGGTGCAGATGGTGGCCCCGAGGTCCATCACCGCTTGGGCATAGTCGCCGGGCCGCTCGGCCGGGGTCAGGCGGGCGGCATGGGCACGCAGTGTCGGCCTTGCCCCGGGCAGCGGCTCGGTCACTGCAAAGAGGCGCGCCATCACCCGCTCGACATTGCCGTCGACCACGACGGCCCGGCGGCCGAAGGCGATGGCGGCGATCGCCGCGGCGGTATAGGCGCCGATCCCGGGCAGGGCGCGCAGGCCCGCCTCGTCGTCCGGAAAGCGGCCGCCATGGTCATCGGCCACCGCCCGGGCGCAGGCGACCAGGTTGCGCGCCCGCGCGTAATAGCCAAGGCCCGCCCATGCGGCCATCACCTCCGCCTCGGGCGCGGCGGCCAGTTCGGTCACGGTCGGCCAGCGCGACGTGAAGGCTGCGAAATAGGGCAGGACAGCCGCCACCGTGGTCTGCTGCAGCATCACTTCCGACAGCCAGACCCGGTAGGGATCGGGCGGTTCCGCGCTGCCGGGCGGAACCCGCCATGGCAAATGGCGGGCATGGACATCGTACCAGTCCAGAAGCGCGGCCGGCAGCCGGCCCGGTCCGGTCGAAGCGTCGTCACGCAAGTTTTATGCCCTCCGACGTGCAATTGCGGTGGCAGCCCGGCCGATCGGGATTAGGATAACGGCAGGGACCGGCGGACCCTAGACGGCGTGCCGGTGAATGGCAAAAGCGACCATGCGGGAGGGCGTAGGGTGGCCAGCGACAGCAAGCGACCCCGTACCGGCGAGGCGCCGCGCAAGCGCAGCAAGCGTGGTTTCGTGCAGGCCGGCAGCCTGCTGGGGAGCCAGGTACGCGGCGCCGCCGAAAGCCGGGGCTTTTCCGAATCGCGCATCCTGACCCGCTGGGACGAGATCGCCGGGCCGGAGATCGCCGCCGTGGCGCGGCCGGTGAAGGTCACCTATGGCCGCAGCTTCGGCGCCACGCTGGTGCTGGCCTGCGACGGCGCCCATGCGCCCGAGGTGGAGATGCAGGAGGCGGGCCTGCGCGAGCGGGTCAACGGCGCCTGCGGCTATAACGCCGTCAGCCGCATCCGGATCGACCAGAGCGCCGTGGCGGGCTTTGCCGAGGCTGGGGCGCCCTGGACCGGCAAGCCGGCCGAGGAACCCGAGCCCACGCCCGAGGCGCTGGCCGAGGTCGAGACCAGCCTCGACGGTGTCGCCGACGACAGGTTGCGCGAGGCGCTGCGGCGGTTCGGCAAGGGCGTGCTGACCCGTCGCCTGAGAGAAGAAAAGGACGCCGCCAAGGGCGGCAAGACCGATGCGGGCGGGGCGACCGGCCCTGCCACACCACAACAGTCAAAGAGGCAGACCCCCAGATGATACCACGCCACTTGTCGCGCCGCATGGCGTTGACCGCCACCGCAGCCACGCTGTCGCTCATTTCGGGCATTCCGGCCCTGGCGCAGGAAGCGGCCAGCGCCGAAGGCGCAACGACGCGGGAAATCCTGACCAACGCGATCGGGGCCGAGGACGCCCCGGTTTCGGTGGTGGAATATGCCTCGTTCACCTGCCCGCACTGCCGCGAATTCCACATGACGGTGTTTCCGTCGCTGAAGGCGGAGTACATCGACACCGGCAAGGTCCGCTTCGAGATGCGCGAGGTCTATTTCGACCGCTTCGGCCTGTGGGCGGCAATGATTGCCCGCTGCGCGCCGCCGGATCGCTATTTCGGCATCGTCGATGTCCTGTTCACCACCCAGGCCAACTGGGCCCGAGGCGACGATCCCAACGCCATTGTGGCCAATCTCTATGCCATCGGGCGGCAGGCGGCGCTCACCGATGACGAGATGGAGGCGTGCCTGCAGGACATGGGATGGGCCAAGGCGCTGATCGCGGATTACCAGAAGAACGCCGAGGCCGACGACGTGAAGGGCACGCCGACCTTCGTGATCGACGGCAAGACCCACACCAACATGCCGTGGGAGGAGTTCAAGGCGCTGCTCGACGCCGGGCTGGACGGCTGAGGCACCGCTAAGGCCGGTCAGCCGATCGGGCCGCGGACCCCTCCGGTCTGGGCCCGATCCAGCAGCAGGTGGTCGGCCAGCACCAGCGCCATCATCGCCTCGCCCACCGGCACGGCGCGAATGCCGACGCAGGGGTCGTGGCGGCCCTTGGTGACGATCTCGGTCTCTTCGCCGCTGACGTTGATGGTGCGTCGCGGGGTCAGTATCGACGAGCTCGGCTTGACCGCGAAGCGGACCACCACGTCCTGAACGGTGGAGATGCCGCCGAGGATCCCGCCGGCATGATTCGAGGAGAACCGCGGACCGTCATTGCCGATGAAGATCTCGTCGGCATTGGCCTCGCCGGTCAGCATCGCCGCTGCCATGCCGGCGCCGATCTCGACCCCCTTGACCGCATTGATCGACATGCAGGCGGCGGCGAGGTCGGTGTCGAGCTTGCCGTAGACCGGGGCGCCGAGACCCGCCGGGACGCCTGAGGCGACAAGCTCGACAATGGCGCCGACCGAGCTGCCGGACTTGCGCAGGCCGTCGAGATAGCCCGTCCAGTCGGCGGCGGCCTCGGGGTCGGGACACCAGAACGGGTTGTTGCCGATCTCGCCGAGGTCCATGCGGGTCCGGTCGATGGCGCGGTCGCCCATCTGCACCATGTAGCCGGTGATGGTCAGCCCGGGCACCAGCGCTGCCAGCACCCGGCGCGCGACGCCGGCGGCAGCGACGCGGGCGGCGGTTTCCCGGGCCGATGATCGGCCGCCACCGCGCGGGTCTCGCAGCCCGTACTTGAGGTGATAGGTGATGTCGGCATGGCCGGGGCGGAACTTTGCCGCGATCTCGGAATAGTCCTTGGAGCGCTGGTCCGTGTTGCGGATCATCAGGCTGATCGGCGTGCCGGTGGTGACGCCTTCATAGGTGCCCGACAGGATCTCGACCTGGTCGGCCTCGCGGCGCTGGGTGGTGAATTTCGACTGCCCCGGCTTGCGGCGGTCGAGCCAGGGCTGGATGTCCGCCTCGGACAGCGCGATGCCCGGCGGGCAGCCATCGACGACGCAGCCGAGCGCCGGTCCGTGGCTTTCGCCCCAGGTGGTGACGCGGAAGACATGGCCGAAGCTGTTGAGCGACATGGTTCCTCCCCGCGCGCCCCGTGTCGGGGGCCCCGGGCTGGTTAGCCGCTGGCAGGCGCCAGCGCAACAGGCGCGGACCGCGGCTCCATCACCCGCGCCAGCAGCGCCACGATCACCGCCAGCGCGGTCAAAAGGAGGAAGGCCAGGCGCAGCGAAACCAGGTGGGCGAGAAACCCGATGGCCACCGGGCCGATCAGCAGCCCTCCATAGCCGAGGGTTGCGACACCGGCGATGGCGGTGCCGGGGCTGGCGGGGTGCGCGGCAGCCGCCCGCGACATGCCGAGGGGGAAGATCAGCGCAAGGCCCAGCCCCATCAGCGCAAAGCCGACCAGCCCGCCGAGATAGCCGCCGGTGGCCACGGCAAGCATCGAGCCGGTCGCGGCGCTGACTCCGGCGGCGCGGGCAGTGGCGGCCGCGCCCCAGGCCGCCGTCACCCGGTCGCCCATCAGCCGCATCGCCACCATGGCCACCGCGAAGACCGAATAGCCGAGCGCCGCGGCGCCCTCGCCGACGCCGGCGACGTGGGTGAGGTAAAGCGCGCTCCAGTCGACCATGGCGCCTTCAGCCAGGGTCGCGCAGCCGACGCAGATGCCCACCAGCAGCAGGATGCCGCGCGGCATGGCCAGGATCGGCGGCCGCCCGGCCGCTGCGCCGGCGGTGACGGTGCTGGCGTGGCCGCGCGAAAGCCAGAGCGCCGGGAGCGACATCAGGACCGCCACCAGGCAGAAGTGGGCAAGAAGCCCCAGCCCCGATGCCGCCGCCAACGCGCCGGTCAGCGCCCCAAGGCCGGCGCCGAGACTGAACATGGCGTGGTAGGAGGACATCTGCGGCCGCCCGGCGGCTTTTTCGGCCTCGGCGGCCCAGGTGTTCATGGCCACGTCCAGGGCGCCGTGGCAGGCGCCGAAGAACAGCAGCAGCAGGGCCAGGGCCGGCACCCCCGGCGCCAGCGCCAGAAGCGGCAGCGACAGCATGTAGGCGACCGAGATCGCCCGGGCTACCTGGGCCGGGCCATGCCGGTCGGCCAGCCGCCCGGCCAGCGGGAACGAGACGATGGCGCCGGCGGCGAGGCAGAGCAGGAGCAGCCCGA
Source organism: Paracoccaceae bacterium (assembly GCA_050299555.1). Taxonomy (GTDB): domain Bacteria; phylum Pseudomonadota; class Alphaproteobacteria; order Rhodobacterales; family Rhodobacteraceae; genus JBNKWA01. The sequence goes on from JBNKWA010000003.1 coordinate 18,646, forward strand.
GAAGCCGCGGCTCCAACGAGAAGCGGTCGGCCACCGCCGGAACCCGGGCCGCCCAGGCGCCGAGAAGCGCGCCGCATTGCACGAAGACGGCCGAAATGGCGAGCCTCGGGTTGGCCATGGGGGCGGGGGGCGGTGTGGTCATTTTCAGTTGTCTCGCGGGATCGGTGGGTCAGGTGGCGTGGCGAAGCATGATGCCCTGCTCGGCAAAGCCGGCAGTCGCGGCCGGGGGCGCGTCGGTGATCAGCACGGCGATCTCGGCGGCGGTGATGACCCGGTGCCGGGCCCGGCGACCCAGCCGCTCGGCCGGCGCGATGACCGCGGCGCGGCGGGCGCTCATCGCCATGGCGCGCTTGACGCCGGCCTCGGCGAGATCGTCGGCGGACAGGCCGAATTCCGGGTCGACCCCGCAGGCACCGAGAAAGGCCCAGTCGGCCGCAACCTCGGCCAGTGCCGCCTCGGTCGCGCCGCCGACGGCGATGCCGCCAAAGCCCGAGATGCGACCGCCGATGAGAAGCGTCGGCGTGCCCCTGGCCTGTGCGGCGATCGCGACCGCAGGCGACGGCGTGACCACCAGCCCCGACGGCAGGGGCGGCAGCGCCTCTGCCAGCGAGGCGACGCTGCGGCCGCCATCCATGATCAGCACCATGCCATCCTCGACCAGCGGCAGGGCGGCCGCGGCGAGCGCCGGGGAAACCGGCGCCATGGCCTGGCGCTCGGTCAGTTGCGGGGCCGGCCGCGCCACCGCGCCGCCCCGAACGCGGCGGATGAGCCCCGCCTCTGCCAGGGCGACGAGGTCGCGGCGAATCGTGTCGGCGGAGACCGAGCACCGGTCGGCCAGCGCGGTGGCCGACATCGGCTGCCCGCCGGACAGCAGATTGCGGATGCGTTCCTGACGCAGTTCCGGACTGTGAAGGTCGTGGGGCATGAGGCAGCCGAGACGATTCAGACAAAATCCTGCAGCTTCATGCATGATTCTGCATCAATGCGCAATACACGGCAAGGGCCGATTCGCGGTTCGGTCACGTGGTGTCGATCCAGGCGGGTCCTAGTGCGATCCGCGCGCACGCAAGACGTCCGCCACCAGGCGGACAAGCTGTGCCTGCCGGCGCACGCCGGACTTGGCGATGGCGGATTTCGACTGGTTCCTGACGGTATGGATGCTGACCCCGCGGCTTTCGGCGATTTCGGCCAGCGTACGGCCGTTGGCCAAAGCCAGCGCCACGCGGGCCTCCGCCGGCGTCAGGCCGAGCGTGCGACAGAGTTCGGCGGCGCTGCCGTCGTTGTCGATCGCCCTCCGGGCCAGGAAGACCGCAACCGGCGGCTCATCGGTCCGCCAGGGCAGGCTTCCGGACAGCAACGCGTCCTCGGCGACCGGCAAAAGATGCGCGGCGGCCGCGGGGGCCCCATGCAGGCGGAGCGTCAGCGAAACCGGCGCCGGATGGCCGCCGCGGAATGACTGCAGCGCTGCGGCCATCCTTTCGCAGGCATCGCCTTCGGGAAGCCGCAGCCGGCCGCCGGGAGCCACCTGCAGCAGGTCTCCGGCTTCGAGCCAATTCAAGGCGATCCGGTTTGCCCGCAGTATGACACCGCCCTCTCCGACCAAGAGGATTGCAGCCCCGTGAGGATTGTCGCCAACCGCCAAGGCGTTGTTTTCCAACAAGATATCCGTTTGTTCCTGGCCGATCTTGATGGCCTTGGCCAGTGCCGGCGCAAGGAGCCGCAGAAACCGCAGCCAGCGATCTTCAAGCAGCTCGGCTTGGCGAAACGGAATGTCGCCGCCCAGCACGATGGCCCGTCCGCCCCCGGTTACCGCAACGATCTCGCCGCCGGCGGTGTGGTCGCCCTGCGGACGCAGCCACTCCTCGTAGAAACTGGTGCCGGCCAACTGGGACCGAGGCAGCGCCGAGTGGCAGACGACCTCGATCGGCTGGCTGATGGCCCTGGCCCGGTCCGCCCATGGGTCCAGTGCGCCGTAGTGGCGATGGTAGCTTTCCAGATAGGTGGGATCGAAGCCGTGTGAGGCACCGGGCACGATCACGCCGACCCGCCGGTCAGGGGGTGAGACATAGGTCCGGATGCCTCCACCGATCTGGCTCATCAATTCGAGCGTTCGCGGCCAGTGCGAAGGCTCGACCGCCGACTGGTAGATCGAGATGATCGCATCCCTCACGCCATCGGCTTCACTCATCGACACTCCTTTCCCGCCACGCCGCAGCGAGCGGCAATGGCAAAAGGGGGCGGAGTCATTGCGCCGATATTTCGGTCGGCGCGCCACCCCCGCGGTACGGCAGCCCCTGCGTGGTCGAGCGCGAATTCTTCGCTGCCCGTGGCCCAATTGGATCATGCACCCCGCGCAAGCCCATGTTCAAGCTAATAGGGGAGTTCCTTGTGGGGTGCTCCGAAGACTTCGATCACGGTGCATTCGCTGTCCGAACATGGACATCAGTCATTTTGATGATCCAGCTCCGCCCGCCCGGGCGGAGCTTTTTTGTGGCGGCCGTGCATCCGTGCGTGCGCCCGGCGGCGTCGATCAGCTTGCCGCCCGGGCGGCGCGCTTGCGCTCGTGCGGGTCGAGGTGGCGCTTTCTCAGCCGGATCGCCTTGGGCGTGACCTCTACCAGTTCGTCGTCGTCGATGTAGGCGATGGCCTGTTCCAGGCTGAGGCGCGTCGGCGGCGTCAGGATGACGTTCTCGTCCTTGCCGGCGGCGCGGATATTGGTCAGCTTCTTCTCGCGGATCGGGTTCACTTCAAGGTCGTTGTCGCGGGCATGTTCGCCCACGATCATGCCAACGTAGACCGCTTCCTGCGGGCCGATGAACAGCTTGCCGCGATCTTCGAGGCCGAAAAGGCCGAAGGGCACCGACGCGCCGTTTTCCATCGACACCAGTACCCCGGCGCGGCGGCCCGGGATCGGCCCCCGCCACGGTGCCCAGCTGTGGAACACCCGGTTCAGGACGCCGGTGCCGCGGGTATCGGTCAGGAACTCGCCGTGATAACCGATCAGTCCGCGCGACGGGACCAGAGCGACGATGCGGGTCTTGCCGGCACCGCCGGGGTTCATCTCGGTCAGCTCGCCCCGGCGGGGGCCGGTCAGCTTCTCGATCACCGAGCCGGTGTATTCGTCGTCCACGTCGATGGTGACTTCCTCGACCGGTTCGACGCGCTGGCCGCCCTCGTCGCGGGTGATGACCCGAGGCCGGCTGACCGACAACTCGAAGCCCTCGCGGCGCATGGTCTCGATCAGCACACCCATCTGCAACTCGCCGCGGCCCGAGACCTCGAACGCCTCGCCCCCCGGGGTGTCGGCGACGCGGATGGCAACGTTCTGCTCGGCCTCGCGCATCAGCCGCTCGCGGATCACCCGCGACTGCACCTTGGACCCGTCGCGGCCGGCAAGCGGCGAATCGTTGATGCCGATGGTGATCGAGATGGTCGGCGGGTCGATGGGCTGGGCGGGCAGCGGGGTGCTGATCTCGGGCGCACAGATGGTATCGGCGACCGTCGCCTCGGCCATGCCGGCCAGGGCAACGATATCGCCGGCCTCGTCGGCCTCGATCGGCTGCTGGCCGAGGCCGCGGAAGGCCAGCACCTTGGACACGCGGAACTGCTCGATGGGCTTGCCGTCGCGCGACAGCGCCTTCACCGCATCGCCGGCGCGCACCCGGCCGCTTTCGATCCGCCCGGTCAGGAGGCGACCCAGGTAGGGGTCGCGGCCCAGCGTCGTGGCCAGCATCCGGAACGGCTCGCCGGTATGGGCAATCTGCGCCGGCGGCCGCACATGGGCGAGGACCAGCTCGAACAGCGCCTGAAGGTCCTTGCGGGGCCCGTCGAGTTCGGTGTCCGCCCAGCCGGCGCGGCCAGAGGCGTAGAGGTGCGGGAAGTCGAGCTGCTCGTCGCTGGCGCCAAGCGCGGCGAAAAGGTCGAAGACATCGTTCAGCGCCCGGTCCGGCTCGGCGTCGGGCCGGTCGACCTTGTTCAGCACCACGATGGGTCTGAGGCCCAGCGCCAGCGCCTTGGAGGTGACGAACTTGGTCTGCGGCATCGGGCCCTCGGCGGCATCGACCAGCAGCACGACGCCGTCGACCATGGACAGGATCCGCTCCACCTCGCCGCCGAAATCGGCGTGGCCGGGGGTGTCGACGATGTTGACCAGCGTCCCCTGCCATTCGACCGAGGTGCACTTGGCAAGGATGGTGATGCCGCGCTCGCGCTCCAGATCGTTGGAATCCATCGCCCGCTCGGCCACCGCCTGCCCCTCGCGGAAGGCCCCCGACTGCTTGAGGAGCTGGTCGACAAGTGTGGTCTTGCCGTGATCGACGTGCGCGATGATCGCGATGTTGCGAATGTCCATTGGTCCGGCCTGTGCGGAAGGGTTCGGGCGCAGCGCCTAGCCGAAACCGGAGCGGAAGGCCAGCCGCCTTAGAGATAGCGGTTGATGATCGGCTCGCCGCCGATGAAGAACGCAGCCAGCGCGGCGGCGTAGGCCATCAGCCCGATCAGCGCCTGCCAGATGGTGAGACGCTGCCGGAGGTTGTCGGCGCGGGGCGCGTTGAGCGCCGAGTGGGCGCTGATGATCGCGAAGAGCATGAACAGCAGCGAGTGGCTGGCCACCGCCAGCACGGCGAGGGCGGCGCTCATCGCCAGCGTCAGGTAATGCGCCAAGGTGGGCGACACGGTGGAGACGAGGATCCGGGTCAGCCGGCCGCCGTCGAGCGGCCAGAGCGGCAGGAGGTTGAAGAAGTTCAGCGCGCCCGCAACGGTTGCCAGCATCCACAGCATGTCTGCGGCGACCGCCGATGACGGCTCCACCAGCCCGGCAAGGGCCAGCGCGATGGCCATCAGCGCAAAGCAGATGCCCGGCCCCATGAAGGTGATGTAGAATTCGTGCAGTTGCGTCTTGGGCCGCCGGCGCGAGATCGCCACGCCGCCCAGAAGCGGGATCAGCCGGAAGGTGGCGTCGGGGTGCCCGGCCACGCGGTAGGCGGCGACATGGCCGTATTCGTGCACCGCGACGACGATGCAAAGCGCGATGCCGGCCAGCGGGCCGAAGAAATAGATCGCAGCGGCGATCGACAGGGCGCCCATGACCCAGGCCTCGCCGCGCGGGCGGAGATTGAGGTGCCGCGCATCCGTCCGCCAGCCGCCGGCCAGCACAAGATGGGTCAGCACGCACAGGAACAGCGCGAAGACCAGCTCCACCATGGCCAGTTTGTCGTCCATTCGTTCGCGCCGGATCCGCTCCGCCCCCAAGGGAAACGACCGCTACGGGGAAACTGGGGCGGATTGATGACACCGGCAACTTCGGGATGGTTTTCCGCATGTAGAGCTTGACCTTTGCGCCGATTGCCCCGATATGGCCCCCATCGGTCCCGGCCGGCCGCCGCGTGAGCGGCCCGCGCCAATGCGCGCAGCCGGGCCTTTCCGTCCATTCCATCGGACGACATTCGGTTCCCACATTCACGCAGGGGTACTGACGGCCGGGTCGGCGCCCGGGGCAATCCGGCCCCGCGTCAGAGCCTCTGGCCGCACCTTGCCGCACGCGGCGGGCAGCATGAGGCTGCGGCGCCGGACGTGCATGTACGCCGCATCGGGACGCCCGGTGACGGTTGCCAGAAAGTTGTGACTTTGAATTTCGATACCCTGGGGCTCAGCCCCCGCATCCTCAAGGCCCTGCCATCGCTCGGCCTCGACACGCCCACCCCGATCCAGGCGGAAGCCATCCCGGCGATTCTCCGGGGCCGCGACATCATGGGCCTCGCCCAGACCGGCACCGGCAAGACCGCTGCCTTCGGCCTGCCGCTGGTGCAGCACCTGATGGCCAGCCCGGTGCGGCCGCTGCCGAAATCGGTGCACGCGCTGATCCTGGCGCCGACCCGCGAGCTGGTGAGCCAGATCGCCCGCAACCTCAAGGGCTTTGCCCGCGGCACGCCGCTGTCGGTGGCCACCGTGGTGGGCGGCGCCGGCATCGGCCCGCAGATCAAGACCCTGAGCCGCGGCGCTGACGTGTTGGTGGCCACGCCCGGCCGCCTCATCGACCTGATGGAGCGGCGCGCGGTGACGCTTCGCGATGCCCGCTTCCTGGTGCTGGACGAGGCCGACCAGATGCTCGACATGGGCTTCATCCATGCCTTGCGCCAGATCGCGCCGAAACTGGCCACGCCGCGGCAGACGATGCTTTTCTCGGCCACCATGCCCAAGCTGATGGGCGAGATCGCCGGCACCTACCTGAACGATCCGCTGAGGATCGAGGTCAGCCCGCCGGGACGCGCCGCCGACAAGGTCGAGCAGTCGGTGCATTTCGTCACCGACCAGAAGGACAAGACCGAGCGGCTGATCGAGCTGCTCTCGGAGCGGCCGCGCGACCTCAGCCTGGTCTTCGCCCGCACCAAGCACGGCGCCGAGAAGCTGATGAAGACCCTGGTCGCGGCCGGCATCGACGCCGCCTCTATCCACGGCAACAAGAGCCAGGGCCAGCGCGAGCGGGCCATCGGCGCGTTCCGGGCCGGCACGGTCAGGGTGCTGGTGGCCACCGACGTGGCGGCCCGCGGCATCGACATTCCGGGCGTGAGCCACGTCTACAACTTCGATCTGCCCGAGGTCGCCGAGGCCTATGTGCACCGCATCGGCCGCACGGCGCGGGCCGGCGCCGACGGGCAGGCGGTGGCGCTCTGCGCGCCGGCCGAGATCGGGCTGCTGCGGGCCATCGAGCGGCTGACGAAGATTTCCGTGCCGGTTGTCGCCGGCGAGGTGCCCCCCGACAGCGCCGCCGAGGCGCCGCGCCGGGGTCGCCAGCAGCAGGGACGCCAGCAGCAGGGGCGGGGGCAGAAGCCCGGCCGGCGGGCGGGCCCGAAGCCGGAGCGGCAGGCGCGGCCGGATGCGGCCACGAGCAAGCCCGGCGGCAAGCGCCGGCGCGGGCGCAAGGGCGGCGGTGCCGACGCGGGAGCGGCCAGCAACGTGGTCCAGATGCCGGTCCGCGCGGCTGGCGAGGAAAGGCCGCGCAAGGCCGCCAAGCCAGCAGCCAAGAAGGCCGCGCCGCTGCCCGAGGGCTTCCGCCCCAAGGGCTGGCGGGTGCGCCAGAAGGCCAGCGCCTGACGCTGGCCCGCGGCTACAGGTTCTCGACCTGCGCCATGCCCATGACGTGATAGCCACCATCGACGAAGATCACTTCGCCGGTGGTGCAGGCGCCAAGCTCGGACAACAGGTATAGCGCGGTGCCGCCCACCGCCTCGAGCGACGCGTTCTGCCGCTGCGGGGCGTTCATCTCGGCCGCCCGGAAGACCTTGCGGGCGCCGCCGATGGCCGCTCCGGCCAGGGTCCGCATCGGCCCGGGACTGATGGCGTTGACCCTGATCCCTTCCGGCCCGAGGTCGTTGGCGAGATAGCGCACCGACGCCTCCAGCGCCGACTTGGCCACGCCCATGACGTTGTAGTTCGGCGTCACCCGCTGCGACCCGATATAGGTCAGCGTCACGATCGAGCCGCCATCCTTCATCAGCGGCGCGGCGCGGCGGCTGAGATCCACGAGGCTGAAGCACGAGATGTCGAGCGAGTTCAGAAAGTTCGCCCGGGTGGTGTTGAGGAACCGGCCCTGCAGCTCGGACTTGTCCGAATAGGCGATGGCGTGGACGAGAAAGTCGATGCCGCCCCATTCGGCCTTCAGCGTCTCGAACACCGCGTCGAGCGAGGCCTCGTCCTGCACGTCCGCCGGCATCACCAGCGTCGAGCCGATGCTTTCCGCCAACGGCCAGACCCGCTGCCCGAAGGCCTCGCCCTGATAGGTGAAGGCCAGCGTCGCGCCATGGGCGCTGAGCGTCCGCGCGATGCCCCAGGCGATGGACTTCTCGTTGGCGACACCCAACACCAGACCGCGCTTGCCGGCCATCAGCCCGCCGCTCGCCATGTCGCTCACCGTCAGGCCTCGTAGCGGCTGATGGCCAGGGTGGCGTTGGTGCCGCCAAAGCCGAAGCTGTTCGACAGGATGGTGTCGTGGCCGGCTTTGTCGATGCGGCTGGTGGCGATCTCCTCGGGCTTCAGCGCCGGGTCCAGCGTGGTGATGTTGGCCGAGGCGGCGACGAAATCGTGCTGCAGCATCAGGATCGCATAGATCGCCTCCTGCACGCCGGTGGCGCCCAGGCTGTGGCCGGTCAGCGACTTGGTGGACGAGACCGGCGGCGTGTGCCCCTCGCCGAAGATGCGGCGGATCGCCTCGATCTCCGACACGTCGCCCACCGGTGTCGAGGTGCCGTGGCTGTTGACATAGCTGACCCGGCGGTTGCCGATGGTCGACATCGCCAGCCGCATGGCCCGCTCGCCGCCCTCGCCGGACGGAGCCACCATGTCGTGGCCGTCCGAGGTGGCGCCATAGCCGGTCACCTCGGCATAGATCCTCGCGCCCCGGGCCTTGGCGTGCTCAAGCTCCTCCAGCACCACCACGCCGCCGCCGCCGGCGATGACGAAGCCGTCGCGGGTGGCGTCATAGGCGCGGCTCGCGGTCTCGGGCGTGTCGTTGTATTTCGAGCTCATCGCGCCCATGGCGTCGAAGAGGCAGGACAGGGTCCAGTCCACTTCCTCGCCACCGCCGGCAAAGACGATGTCCTGCTTGCCGAGCTGGATCTGCTCGACCCCGTTGCCGATGCAATGGGCCGAGGTCGCGCAGGCCGAGGTGATCGAGTAGTTCACGCCCTTGATCTTGAACGGCGTCGCCAGGCAGGCCGAGTTGGTGGAACTCATGCCCTTGGTGACCATGAACGGCCCCATGCGCTTGGGGCTGCCGGTCTCGCGGACGATGTTGTGGGCGCGGAAGAAGCTTTTCGTCGACGGCCCGCCCGAGCCCATGACCAGGCCGGTGCGCTCGTTGGAGACCTGGTTCGGCTCCAGCCCGGCATCGGCCACCGCATGCTTCATGGCGATGAAGTTATAGGCCGCACCGTCGCCCATGAAGCGCAGGTCGCGCTTTTCGATATGGTCTTCCAGCACGATCTTCGGCCGGCCCTCGACGCGGCTGCGAAAGCCGTGCTCGGCCATGTCCGGGGCGAAGGTGATGCCCGAGCGGCTTTCCTTCAATGAGGTCACCACCTCGTCCTGGCTGTTGCCGATGGACGAGACGATGCCAAGGCCTGTGATCGCTACGCGGCGCATGCGGGGTCTCCTGAGTTGGGGGCCCTAGGCGTTCAGGATTACTCCTGGAACAGGCCGACCTTCATGTCGGTTGTGGTATATATGATCTCGCCGTCAGCTTTCACGATGCCGTTGGCCATGCCCAGCTTCAGCTTGCGGTCGATGACCCGGGTGAAGTCGACGAAGAAGGTCAGAAGCCGGGTGGCGGGTGTCACCATGCCGGTGAGCTTGACCTCGCCCACGCCAAGCGCCCGGCCCTTGCCCTGCATGCCGCGCCAGCCGAGGTTGAAGCCGGTGAGCTGCCACAGGCCGTCGAGGCCGAGGCAGCCCGGCATCACCGGGTCGCCGAGGAAGTGGCACTTGAAGAACCAGAGGTCGGGATGGATGTCGAACTCCGCCACCACGTGGCCCTTGCCGGCGCTGCCGCCGTCGTCCGAAATCTCGGTGATGCGGTCCACCATCAGCATCGGCGGCGCCGGCAGCTGGGGGTTGCCAGGCCCGAACATCTCGCCGCGGGCGCATTGCATAAGCCCGTCGTGGTCGATGCTTGTGGGCCTCTCGGAGGTCAGGCCGGCTGTTGCCATGCAGTCTTTCCTTTGCGTTCAAGGCCGTCCTAGCACCCGGCCGATCGACCGCGCAATAGCTTGACAGGGGAAGTGCGCGTCATAGACTCCCCCTGCAACAGGGCCGCGCGGGTTGGCCGACGACCCGGCGGCGCTCATCGAGCCGGCAAGGTATGGATCGTCAGACGGTATCGCCAAGCATCGCTGAACGCCGCGCCATGGACTGGCTGGCGGGGGCGGGGCTGCGTCCGACCCGGCAGCGTCTGGGCCTGGCGACGCTTCTGGTGGGCGATGGCGAAAACCGCCACGTCACGGCGGAAAGCCTGTTCGAGGCCGCCGGCACGGCCGGTGTCAAGGTCTCGCTGGCGACCGTCTACAACACGCTTCGGGCGTTCTGCGAGGCCGGGCTCCTGTCCGAGATCATGGTCGACGGCAATCGCTCGTATTTCGACACCCGGACCGATGACCACCCCCACTACTACTGGGAGGAGGACGGCACGCTCTCGGACGCCCCGGCCAATGCCGCGCGGCTGACCGCGCTGCCCACCGTGCCCAAGGGGACCGAGGTCGCCCGCGTCGATGTGGTAATCCGGCTGCGACGGGTCTAGCCGGCGGTCGGCCGGGCCGGCGGAGGTACAGCATGCGCATTTTCGGCAGAGCCGTGTTGATCGGCCTTCTGGCCCTTTGGGGCCACGCCTCGGCCCAGGGGGTGATGGACGGTGTCGACCTGTCCTCGCCGCGCATGACCGAGGCCGAGCTTACCCGCGCCGAGGTGGAAATCCGGCTGGCGGATGCCCGGTCGGCGGACGCGGGGGGCAAGCCTGCCGATTTCACCGGCATGCGGCTGAACGGGCTGGACCTGTCGGGCCTGGACCTGACCGGCGCGGTCTTTCGCAGCGCCGCGCTGAACGGCACCGATCTGACCGGCGCGATCCTGGACGATGCCGTGCTCGATCAGGCCTGGGTGCTGAACGCGCACCTGAAGGGCGCAAGCCTGAAGGGCGCATCGCTGTTCATGACCCAGATGATGGGCGCCGACCTCGCCGGGGCCGACCTGACCGGAGCCCGGGCGGCGGCAGATTTCAGCCGCGCCGACCTGTCCGGCGCGATCCTGAAGGGGGCCGACCTTTCGGCGGACATGAAGAACCAGTCCATGGGGCTGATGCGCGGCGTTCTGAGAAAGGCCGACCTGACCGGCGCGGACCTTTCCGGCGCGATGATGAGCCGGGCCGACCTGGAATTCGCCCGGCTTCCGGGCGCAAACCTCAGCAACGCCGACCTGTCCATGGCGACCCTGGGCGGCGCCGACCTGACCGGCGCCAACGTCACCGGAACCCGCTTTCACCAGGCCGATCTCACCTCGTCGCAGTTGAAGGCGCTGCAGGGTGCCCAGCCCGGCCAGTTCGATGGCGCCAGGAACCTCGACCGGGCGTTCCGCGACTGATCCCCGACAGGTTCCAGACAATGCAGAACCGCAGAACAATTCTTGCCGGCGCCGCAGCGTTCATCGGCGCCGGGCCGGCCGGGGCGGCGCCAGATGCCCGGCTGTCGGATCGGCGCTGGACCAGCTTCGGTGGCGCTGGGGATCCGGATTATGGCGCCTGGGACCGCATCCTGCGGGCCGGCGTTCGAAACGGCGCCGATGGCATCGCCCGGTTCGACTATGCCCGTGCCGATCACCTGGCGGTGGAAGGTCTCGTCACGGCGCTGGAGGCGATAGACCCGCGCACGCTCGGGCAGGCCGCCGCCTTCGCCTACTGGGTGAACCTCTACAACGCCGTGACCGTTCGCACCGTGCTGCGCGCCTGGCCGGTGGGTTCCATTCGCGACATCGGCGGTGGGCTTTTCTCGCCCGGACCCTGGAAGGACGAACTGGTGCTGGTGGCCGGACAGGGCCTCAGCCTCGACACCATCGAGCATGGCATCCTGCGGCCGATCTGGCGCGACGCGCGGGTGCACTATGCGGTCAACTGTGCCGCGCTGGGCTGTCCGAACCTGGCGCCGCGGGCCTATCGCTCGGACCGGCTGACCGAGATGCTGGATGCCGGGGCACGGGCCTATGTCAACCACCCCCGCGGCGTTTCGCTGGCCGGCGGTGGCCTGACGGTGTCGTCGATCTATGACTGGTACGCGGCGGATTTCGGCGCCAGCGATGCGGCGGTGATCGACCACTTTCGCCGATATGCCGAGCCGCCGCTGAAAGCCGCGCTGGCGGAACGTGGCCGGATCGGCGGCTACGCCTATGACTGGCGCATCAACGCCAGGGGCTAGGCGCCGCATCACCTGCCAACGCCTTGACGGTGGCCACATTATTGTCAGTTTGTCGGTACAGAACGTTCGACCACATCCATTGGTAGCGAGAGGCAACAGTGACCACCGTCGTCAGATATTTCGATGCCGCCGGCCTGACCGGCGATGAGTTCCTGGATTTCAGCGCCATGACCGTTCTTTCGGTCACCGACTCGCTGATGCGCATGCGGATGGAAATCACCGACGGGTCGCTGGCAGGGTTCTCCATGGTGGTCAGCGTCTATGGGGATTTCAATGCGCCCACGCCCGAGGACATCTCGATCGACCGCATGGTGATGAGCGTCAATGGCGACCGGGTGATGTCGATCGACTTTGGCGACTTCTTCTCCGGCCTGGCCTTCGACGACGCCTTTGGCGGCGGCATCAAGTACATCGGCAACACCTTCGCAAACATCCTTGAGGGTGACCGCGGCCGCGACCAGCTTTTCGGCGGCGGCGGCAACGACAAGCTCTTCGGCTTCAGTTCCAACGACAAGCTCTTCGGCGAGGGCGGCATCGACCGGCTGTTCGGCGGCGGCGGCAACGACACCGTGTCGGGCGGCGCCGGACGCGACAAGATCTTCGGCAATGGCGGTGCCGACAAGCTGTTCGGCGGCACCCACGCCGACGACTTCTTCTTCCGCAGCATCAACGACAGCCGCGTTGGCGCGCTGCGCGACGTGATCAAGGATTTCGAGGCCGGTCTGGACGAGATCAACCTCTCCAAGATCGACGCCAACACGCTGCTGTCCGGCAACGATGCCTTCTCCTTCATCGGCGCCGATCTGTTCGACGCGCTGGCCGGTCAGCTCAGGTACTCCAACGGCATCGTGCAGGGCGACGTCGATGGCGACGGGGTGGCGGATTTCGAGATCAAGATCGCTGGCGGGATCGACCTGACAGCGTCCGACTTCGTCCTTTGAGAATTCGAGAGGTTCCGGGCGGCCCGCGGCGTTAACCTGTTTCGATTCACGCCGCATTTAGGTCAAATTCTTTTCATTGCGTGCCAGAACCGGTGCGGGGCCACCCCCGTGCCGGATCAATTTTTTTAGCGAGGGGAGGCAATAATGGCCGCCATTGTTCGATATTCCGAGGCAGCCGGCGAGACCGCCGAGGATTTTCTTTTCTTCACCGGACTGGAGGTGGTCAAGCTGACCGACTCGCTCATGCGCATGAGGGGTGAGATCACCGGCGACGCCTTCAACGGCGAGACGCTGATCGTCAAAATCTACGGTGCCTTCGACACGTCGAGCTACGAAGTCCTGTCCGTGTCGAAGATGACGTTCCTGGCCGCGGGCACCAGCGTGATGGGGATCAGCTTCAGACCCGACCTGCCGGACTTCGGTGCCAGCTTCAACGCTGCGTTCTCGGCTGGCTTCAAGCAGGTCGGCAATTCCTTCGCAAACTATCTCCTGGGCGACCGCGGCGCGGATACCGTGTTCGGCGGCGCGGGCAACGACCGCCTGATCGGGCTCCAGGGGAACGACCGGCTGTTCGGCGAAGGAGGGAACGACCGGCTCGAAGGGCGCTCTGGCAACGACAAGCTTGTCGGTGGGGACGGCAGCGACAGGCTGATGGGCAATGGCGGCGACGACACCATCCTGGGCGGGGCCGGCCGGGACAAGATCTTTGGCCACACCGGTGCCGACATGCTGTTCGGCGGTGACAATCTCGACTATTTCTTCTTTCGTAGCAGTAGTGAAGCCGGTTTTGGCGCTGCCCGCGATGTCATCGGCGACTTCGAGACGGGTCTGGACCTGATCGACCTGTCCCGGATCGATGCCACAACCGCTGTCGGCAACGGGACATTCACCTTCATCGGCGCCGACCCGTTCGCCAGCGTCTCGGGTCAGCTCCGCTATGCCGACGGCATCATCCAGGGCGATATCAACGGCGACGGTGCGGCCGATTTCGAGATCGAGATCGCCGGCGCCGTGGCGCTGACCGAATCCGACTTCGTCCTTTAGGCGGCTGCCCGGCGCCTCAGGCGCGCCGGGCGCCGATGCTCTCCACGCCCAGCACCGCCAGCACCTTCGCCTCGATGTCGGGGGCGTTCATCTTCGCCACCTCGTACATCTTCGCCGGGCTGTCCTGGTCGATGAAGATGTCCGGCAGCACCATGGAGCGGAACTTGAGCCCGCGGTCGAAGACGCCTTCCTCGGCCAGAAGCTGGGCCACATGGCTGCCGAAGCCGCCGATCGAGCCTTCCTCGATGGTAATCAGTGCCTCGTGCTCGGCCGCCAGCCGCAGGATCAGCGCGCGGTCCAGTGGCTTGGCGAACCGGGCATCGGCCACCGTGGGGCTGATGCCGCGGGCCGACAGTGCCTCGGCCGCCTTCAGGCATTCCGAAAGCCGGGCGCCGAAGGACAGCAGCGCCACACCCTTGCCCTCGCGCATCACCCGGCCCCGGCCGATTTCCAGCGGCACGCCCTTCTCGGGCAGCTCCACGCCCACGCCTTCGCCGCGCGGGAATCGGAAGGCCGAGGGCCGGTCGTCCAGCGCCCGCGCCGTGGCCACCATGTGCACCAGCTCGGCCTCGTCCGCCGCCGCCATGACCACGAAACCCGGCAGCGTGGCGAGATAGGTGACGTCGAAGGCCCCGGCATGGGTGGGCCCGTCGGCACCCACCAGGCCGGCCCGGTCGATGGCGAACCGCACCGGCAGCCGCTGGATGGCGATGTCGTGCACCACCTGGTCGTAGCCGCGCTGCAGGAAGGTCGAGTAGATCGCGCAGAACGGCCTCAGCCCGCCCGCCGCCATGCCGCCGCAGAAGGTGACCGCGTGCTGCTCGGCGATGCCGACATCGAAGGTTCGCGCCGGAAACCGTTTGCCGAAGGCGTCCAGCCCGGTGCCCGAGGGCATCGCCGCCGTCACCGCCACGATCAGCGGGTCGGCCTCGGCCTCGGCGATCAGCGCATTGGCGAACACCTTGGTATAGGCCGGCGCATTCGACGGCGCCTTGGCCTGGGTGCCGGTGACCACGTCGAATTTCGACACCCCGTGCAGCTTGTCGGCGGCCGCCTCGGCCGGCGGATAGCCCTTGCCCTTGCGGGTGATGGCATGGATCAGGATCGGCCCGTCGGCGCGTGCCTTCACGGCACCAAGCACCGACATCACCTGCTCCAGGTCGTGCCCGTCGATGGGACCGACATAGGAAAAGCCCAGCTCCTCGAACAGCGTGCCGCCGACGGTCATCGACTTGACCATCTCCTTGGCCCGCCGCGCACCCTCCTGGAACGGCTCGGGCAGCAGGCTGACGGCGCCCTTCGCGGCCGCCTTCAGCTCCTGGAACGGCTGGCCGGCATAAAGCCGCGACAGGTACGACGACATCGCCCCGACCGGCGGCGCGATCGACATTTCGTTGTCGTTCAGGATGACGATCAGCCGCTTGCCCAGATGGCCGGCATTGTTCATCGCCTCATAGGCCTGGCCCGCCGACATCGCCCCGTCGCCGATCACGCAGATGACGTCGCCATGGCCGGTGTCGCAGCGGCCGTTCAGGTCACGGGCAACGGCAAAGCCGAGGCCGGCCGAGATCGAGGTCGAGGAATGCGCCGCCCCGAACGGGTCATAGGGCGACTCGCTGCGCTTGGTGAAGCCGGACAGGCCGCCGCCCTTCCTCAGCGTGCGGATGCGGTCGCGGCGGCCGGTCAGCACCTTGTGCGGATAGCACTGGTGGCTGACGTCCCAGATCAGCTTGTCCCGCGGCGTGTCGAACACGGCATGGATCGCCACCGTCAGCTCCACGACCCCAAGCCCGGCCCCGAGATGCCCGCCGGTCTCGCTGACCGCCGAGATCACTTCGGCACGCAGCTCGTCGGCCACCTGACGCAGCTCGCGCAGCCCCAGCCCCTTCAGCGCCGCGGGGCTGTCGATCCTGTCGAGCAACGGGGTTTCGGGGCGTTCTGCCATGCGTTTCAGCCTCGGATTTCTTGCCGCTTCGACATCAGACCTTGCGGTTGACGATGTACTGCGCGGCCAGCCGCAAGTTTGACGCCGCCGACCCGTAGGGCGCAAGGGCATCGCAGGCCGAAGCGACCAATTCGTTGGCCTTCTTGCGGGCGCCGTCCAGCCCCAGCACCGCGACGAACGTGGCCTTGCCGGCCTTTTCGTCCTTGCGCAGCTTCTTGCCGGCGGCTTCCTCGTCGCCCTCGATGTCGAGGATGTCGTCCTTGATCTGGAAGGCAAGGCCGAGATCGGCGGCGTACCGCTTCAGCGCCGTGGCATCGGACTTGCCGAGAATCGCCCCGGCCTCGACGCTCCAGCTTATCAGCGCGCCGGTCTTCAGCCGCTGCAACTCGGTGACCTCGTCGAGGCCGAACTTCTTGCGCTTCGTGGCCGCGGCAAGGTCCAGCGCCTGGCCTGCCACCATGCCCCTGACGCCACTGGCCTTGGCCAGCCCGTCGATCAGCTTCAGCCGCACCACCGGATCGGGCGATGTCTGGGGATGGCACAAAAGCTCGAAGGCGAAGGTCTGCAGCGCGTCGCCAGCAAGGATCGCCGTCGCCTCGTCCCATTTCACGTGCACCGTGGGCTTGCCGCGGCGCAAGTCGTCATCATCCATCGCCGGCAGGTCGTCATGCACCAGGCTGTAGGCGTGCAGACACTCCGCCGCCGCCGCGGCACGGTCCGACTGGGTCTGCGCGACCCGGAACATGGTCGCGGTCTCGGACAGTAGATAGGCCCTGATCCGCTTGCCGCCCGACAGCACGCCATAGCGCATGGCCTCGGCCACCGGCATCTGCGGCGGCGGCAACAGCCTTTCCAGCAGCTCCTCGACCCGCGTCGCCACCTGGCTCAGCGCAGCATGGAACTGCAGCACGTCGATATCGGACATCGCCCGGAGCTAGCGAATGTCGGCGGGTTCGGCGCCGGTCGCGGCGCCGTCCGGTCCCGTGGTGATCTGGCGGACCTTCTCCTCGGCTTCCTTCAGCTTGGTCTCGCAATGCGCCTTGAGCGCCGCGCCGCGCTCGTAGAGGCGGATGGAATCCTCGAGCTGGACAGAGCCGCTCTCGAGGTCCTGCACGACCTTCTCCAGCTCTTTCATCGCGGCCTCGAAGGACAGGCCGGAAATGTCGGCTTCACTCATGCGCCATGCTCCATCAACACGCGGAGATGCGCCGCCGCCGAGGCCGCCAGCGCGTCGAGATCATAGCCGCCCTCTAGGGTGGAGACAACGCGGCCACCGGAATGCTCCGCCGCGAGGCGGCAGACCGCGCCCGTGATCCAGGCGAAATCCTCCTCGGCCAGTTCCAGGTTGGCCAGCGGGTCGGCGCGGTGGGCATCGAAGCCGGCCGAGATGAAGATCATCTGCGGCTGGTGGGCGGCCACGGCCGGCAGGCCCCGCGCCTCCCATGCCTCGCGAAAGCCGCGCCCGCCAGTTCCGGCGCCGAGCGGCAGGTTGACCACATTGCCATGGGCGCCGGCCTCTCCGGCACTGCCGGTCCCGGGGTAAAGCGGCATCTGATGCGACGAGACGAACAGGATCCGCGGGTCGTCCCAGACCAGGTCCTGGGTGCCGTTGCCGTGGTGGACGTCGAAATCGACGATGGCGACCCGTTCCAGCCCGTGCCGCTCCAGCGCGTGCCGTGCGCCGATCACGACGTTGCCGAACAGGCAGAAGCCCATGGGCTTGGCGGTCTCGGCGTGGTGGCCAGGCGGGCGCATGGCGACGAAGGCGTTGGCCACCTCGCCGGCCATCACCATGTCGACGGCGCGGACATTGCCGCCGGCAGCGAAAAGCGCTGCGTCGAGGCTGCCGGGCGACATCCAGGTATCGGCATCCAGCGGCAGGGCATCCTCGGCCGGCGCCACCTCGCGGATCGCCGCAAGATAGGCCGGCGGATGGGCGCGGGCAATCTCGGCATCGCTCGCCCTGGGCGGCTGGACGCGCAAGAGCGGCGCGAATTCCGGGGCGGAAAGCGTTCGCTCGATGGCCTCGATTCGGGCCACCCGTTCGGGGTGCCCGTCCGGCGTCAGGTGGCCGAGCGAGGCGGGGTGGGTGAGAAGCGCCGTTGTCATCACCGCAACCTAGAGCAACGCTCGGGGGGATTGAACCGTTCTGTTGCCTGGCCCCGGGCGGAAACGCCCACTTGCCTGCGCCGGCGCCATCGTCATGCTTTCGCCAACTTTAGGGGGCCATTTGCCCCGCATTCTGGGAACGGAGCCCGCCATGCCGGTCATTCTTGCCATATTGGGCGCGCTCGCCGCCGCCGCATTCTGGTACTGGCGACTCAAGGCAGCGCGCGAGGCGGCGGACGAGCTTCTGAACGCCGCGCAGGACATCCGACTGGCCGCGCGCCGCTTCAGCTACCGCTCGAAGATGAACACCCACCCGGCGGATGCCGTGGACGATGCGCGGCTTGCAGCGGCGGGAATCATCGTCGCACTGGCCGGCATGAAGGCCGAGCCGTCCGAGGCCCAGCTTGCCCAGATGGCCGACGAGGCGCAGGCAAAGTTCAACGTCCCGGCCGACGAGGCGCAGGAGATCGTGACCTTCGGCCGGTGGCTGGCCTCGCGCTGCATCAACCGCGACGAGGCCATCCGGCGGCTTTCCAAGCGGGTCCGCGACCTCGCCGGCGCCGAGGCGCTGCCGGACCTGCGCGACATGATCGCCGCCGTCAACGGCGAGCCGACCGAGGAACAGGCCCTGGTCATCGCGCGGATGGAGCGCACCGTCTCGGCCGGCTGAGGCCGCAAAACCACCGCCGCCACCGGCAAGAGTCGCCTCCGTGCCACGCTGGCACGGTCGTAGGACCTCCGTTTCCGCGCTGCGGCGCAAAGTCGCTGGACCCTGCCAACTGCCCACGCTATCAGTCGCATCCGACGATCCGGATGTGCCCGGCGGCCGGTTTTTCCGAGTCCGCAGGGCCGGCAGGCTTGAGGGAGAACAGCAGTGGCCCACACGGACGACGCGGAAGGGACACGCCGCGACTTTCTTTACGTCGCGACCGGGATGGCCGGCGCAGTGACCACCGGAGCAGCGGTCTGGCCGCTGATCAACCAGATGAACCCGACCGCCGACGTGCGGGCGCTGTCCTCGATCCAGGTCGATGTCAGCGGCGTCGAGGTGGGCACCCAGCTTACCGCCAAATGGCTCGGCAAGCCGGTCTTCATCCGCCGCCGCACGCCCGATGAAATCGCGGCCGCCAAGGCGGTGGCGCTGTCGGAGCTGGTCGATCAGAACGCCGAGAACGACAACCTGCCCGCCGACGCGCCGGCGACCGACGAGAACCGGGCCATGCCGGGCAACGAGGAATGGCTGGTGATGGTCGGCGTGTGCACCCATCTCGGCTGCGTGCCGCTCGGCAATGCCGGCGACTACGGCGGCTGGTTCTGCCCGTGCCACGGCTCGCACTACGACACCGCCGGACGCATCCGCAAAGGCCCGGCGCCGCGCAATCTGGAAGTGCCGGTGGTGGAATTCGTTTCCGACGGCGTCCTGAAGCTCGGCTGAGGAGATCACCATGAGCGGTATTCCCCACGATCACTACGAGCCGAAGTCGTCCGCCGAGAAGTGGATCGAAAGCCGGCTGCCGATCATCGGCCTGGCCTACAACACGCTGATGATCCCGACGCCGAAGAACCTCAACTGGATGTGGATCTGGGGCATCGTGCTGGCCTTCTGCCTGGTGCTGCAGATTGCCACCGGCATCGTGCTGGTGATGCACTACACGCCCGACACCACGCTGGCCTTCGCCTCGATCGAGCACATCATGCGCGACGTCAACGGCGGTGCGCTCTTGCGCTACACCCACGCCAACGGCGCCTCGCTGTTCTTCGTGGCGGTCTATGCGCACATGTTCCGTGGCCTCTACTACGGGTCCTACAAGTACCCGCGCGAGATCACCTGGATCATCGGCATGCTGATCTACCTGGCGATGATGGCCACCGCCTTCATGGGCTACGTTTTGCCGTGGGGGCAGATGTCGTTCTGGGGCGCCACGGTGATCACCGGCCTCTTCGGCGCCATCCCCGGCGTCGGCCCGACCATCCAGGAATGGCTGCTGGGCGGACCGGCGGTGGGCAACTACACGCTGACCCGGTTCTTCTCGCTGCATTACCTGCTGCCGTTCGTGATCGCGGCGCTGGTGGCGGTGCACATCTGGGCCTTCCACACCACCGGCAACAGCAACCCGACCGGGGTCGAGGTGCGGCGCGGCTCGCGCGCCGAGGCCGACAGGGACACGCTGTCCTTCTGGCCCTACTTCGTCATCAAGGACCTGTTCGCGCTGTGCTTCGTCCTGGTGATCTTCGCCGCCATCGTCGGCTTCATGCCGAACTATCTCGGCCACCCGGACAACTACATCGAGGCGAACCCGCTGGCGACGCCGGCCCATATCGTCCCCGAATGGTACTTCCTGCCGTTCTACGCGATCCTCAGGGCCTTCACCGCCGATGTCTGGATCGTGCAGATCGCCAGCTTCGTCACCGGCGGCATCGTCGACGCCAAGTTCTTCGGCGTGCTGGCGATGTTCGGTTCCATCGCGGTGATGGCGCTGGCGCCGTGGCTGGACACCTCGAGCGTGCGCTCGGGCCGCTACCGGCCGCAGTTCAAATGGTGGTTCGCGCTTCTGGTGATCGACTTCATCGTGCTGATGTGGTGCGGATCGCAGCCGGCCGAACCGCCCTATTCGATCATCTCGCTGATCGCCTCGGCCTACTGGTTCATCTACTTCCTGATCATCCTGCCGCTTCTCGGCGTGATCGAACGACCGACCGCGCAGCCGGCCACGATCGAAGAGGACTTCGTCCACCACTACCCCTCGGCGAAGCCCGCGGAATGAGCGCGTGAAGGAGACAGCGACAATGAGAAAAGCCTTCCTGACCGCCACCTTCGCCGCCACCGTGGCCGGGCTGGGCGGATGGGCCCTCGCGCAGGACCAGAGCTCGGCCAGCGAATCCGAGGCACCCGCCGCCGATCAGCCCGCGGCCGAGGCGCCGGCAGCCGACGCACCGGCGACCGAGACGCCAGCGACCGAAGAGGCGGCCCCGGCGGCCGAAGAGCCTGCCGCCGAGGAACCGGCCGCTGATGCCGCACCCGCCGAGGAGCCCGCAGCCGAAGAGGCCCCGGCCGAAGAGCCGGCGGCTGAAGCAGCGCCGGCAGAGGAGCCGGCCGCGGATGCCGCGCCTGCCGAGGAGGGCGCTGCCGCGGCGACAGGGGACAGCGGCGAGGCTGCCGGCGAGGCCGAGCATGCCGCGTCGGGTGGTCATGCGCCCGCGCCGCATATCGAGGACGTCGCCTTCTCGTTCGAAGGCCCGTTCGGCAGCTACGACCGCATGCAGCTTCAGCGCGGCCTGCAGGTCTATACCGAGGTCTGCTCGTCCTGCCACGGGCTGCGCTACGTGTCGTTCCGCGACCTCGAGGACCTCGGCTATTCCGATGCGCAGGTGCGCGCCTACGCCGCCGAGTTCTCGGTGCCCGACACCAGCGACGGTGCCAGCCCCGGCGACGAGCGCGCCGCGATCCCCAGCGACAAGTTCCCGCTCGGCACCTATGCCGGCGCCCCCGACCTCAGCCTGATGGCCAAGTCGCGCGCCGGCTTCCACGGCCCCTACGGATCGGGCATCAACCAGTTCTTCAAGGGCATCGGCGGGCCCGAGCACATCGTCGGCATCCTCACCGGCTAGACCGGCGAGGAAAAGGAAGAGGCCGGGACGCTGTTCTATGGCAACACCGCCTTCTCCACCGGCTGGATCGCGATGCCGCCGCCGCTCAGCGACGACATGGTGACCTATGCCGACGGCCACCCGTCGGACCTGCACCACATGGCCGAGGACGTGTCGGCCTTCCTGATGTGGACAGCCGAGCCGAAGCTGGAGGGCCGCAAGTCCACCGGGCTCTTGGCGATCCTGACACTGGTCTCGCTGACCGTGCTGCTCTACCTGACCAACAAGAAGCTCTGGGCGCCGGTCAAGGGCAAGACGTCGACCTTGACCTGACCCTGGCACATGCCATTGCATCGCAGGGGCGGCCCCGGGGCCGCCCCTTTTGCTTGCTGGCCCGCACCTTCGCTGTCCGGTCATGACCCTGCCCCACCAGGGCGCGGCAGGCTGCCGGCCGGCCGCGCATCCGCGGAAAACTCCCGCCCGCCGGCTTCCGGTTGCTTC
>JBNKWA010000004.1:0-45019 GCA_050299555.1 Paracoccaceae bacterium
CTCGCCTCGCTGGCCGCGGCCTGGCTGATCTATGACCGGCTGTGCAAGTCGCCGCTGGGCGAGAACCCGACCGCGCTGATGCTGGTGCTCTATGCAATTCTCGTCGTAGCGGCATGGGGTTACACGCAGATCTTCACCGGCCGGGCGAGCTTTGTCCATCTCGGCGCCATCACCGCGACGGTGATGTCGGCGAACGTGTTCCTGATCATCATTCCGAACCAGAAGGTGGTGGTGGCGGACCTGCGCGCCGGCCGGACGCCGGACGCAAAATACGGGAAGATCGCCAAGCTGAGGTCGACCCACAACAACTACCTGACCCTGCCGGTGATCTTCCTGATGCTGTCGAACCACTATCCGCTGGCCTTCGCCACGCCCTACAACTGGGTGATCGCCAGCCTCGTCTTCCTGATGGGGGTGACGATCCGGCACTGGTTCAACACCCGGCACGCGCGCAAGGGCAGCCCGTACTGGACCTGGCTGGCGACCGCGATCCTGTTCATCCTGATCATGTGGCTGTCGACGGTGCCGCGGGCGGAGGCGGAAGGCGGGGAAGCGGCGCTGACCCCGCGCCAGCAGCGCTTCGCCAGCGCCGAGGGGTTCGAGGGCGTGCGCGACACCGTGCTCGGGCGCTGCTCGATGTGCCATGCGGCCGAGCCGGTCTGGGACGGCATCCACGTGGCCCCGAAGGGGGTGCGGCTGGAGACCGATGCCGAGATCGCGGCCCATGCCCGGGAGATCTACCTGCAGGCGGGACGGAGCCATGCCATGCCGCCGGCGAACCTGACCTATGTCGAGCCTGCCGAGCGCCGCGCCATCGTCGCCTGGTACGAGGCGGCTGTTGGCGAGTGAGGGCCGGCTTGGGTCGCGGGTTGCTGCCCGGTCGCACCTGCATCCGGCGCCAGCGGCGGGCTCGGCGCCTCGTTGCCTGAACGCGCCGGACGGCTGCCGATATCCGGACCCGCGCGGCGCAGCCGCGTGGGCCGGGACCGTCAATCGGAGCGCGCCTGCCGCAGGCAGGCGGCGAACGATTGGCGGAGGCTAGCGCCTCGGCAGCCGCAGAAGAGGGGCTCCGCCCCTCCTGGCCTGGCGGCCAGTTCACCCCGGAGTATTGTGACCAAGAAGACGGGCGCGATGAGACGGTTGCCGTGAAACGGTTGCAGCGAGGCGGTTGCGGTGGCGACGCTGCCGGCGCGTCCCGGCCGGTAAGGCATGTCGGCCGATCAGCCGCCGGCCACCACCGCCGCGGCCGCGGTTGCGCCGCCCGGCTGGTGCGGGATGCCGAGGGCGGCGAGCGCCGCCTCGACGGTGGCCAGGGTGCCGAGCACCATCGGCGGGTTCAGGTGCCCCATGTGGCCGATGCGGAAGACCGCGTCGCCATAGCGCTCGTCCATGGTCAGGCCGAGCCCGATGCCCAGCGTCAGCCCGGCCTCGGCCTCGCACCAGGCGCGGATGCGCGGCCCGTCGCCCGGTTGGGTACGGATCGTGGTGACCGAGCCCGCCCGGTGTGCCGGTTCGGCAATGTTGAGGCTCAGGGCGCCGCCGTCGCCCCAGGTTTCCACCGCCGCCCAGATGGCGCGGGCGAGGGTCCGGTGCCGGGCCCAGACCGCCTCCAGCCCCTCCTCGGCGATCATCGCCAGCGCCTCGGCCAGCCCGTAGATGTGATGGGTTGGCGCGGTACCGCAGAAGTGCTGGTAGTAGACCTGCGGCCGGGCCCGCGGCCGCCAGTCCCAGTACGGCGAGACCCGCTCCAGCCGGCCGCGCGCCGCCTCGGCCCGGGCGCCGAACCAGACGAAGCCGAGGCCCGGCGGTGTCATCAGCCCCTTCTGGCAGGCCGAGACCATGACATCGACGCCCCAGGCGTCCATCTCGAAGCGGTCGCAGCCCAGGGAGGCGATGCAGTCGACCATGTAGAGCGCCGGGTGCCCGGCGGCGTCGATGGCCTGGCGCAGCGCCGCGACATCGTTGATGACCGAGGTCGAGGTGTCGGTCTGCACGGTCAGCACGGCACGGATCGCGTGGCCCTTGTCTTCCCTCAGCCGCGCCTCCACCCGGCCGGGATCGGCCGGGCCGCGGGGGCCGAAATCCATGATCTCCACCGCGGCGCCCAAGCCCCGCGCCATCTCGGCCCAGCCGGCGCCGAAGCGCCCGGTGACCAGGACCAGCAGCCGGTCGCCGGGGCTGACGACATTGGCCAGCGCCGCCTCCCACGCGGCATGGCCGTTGCCGATATAGATGGCGACATCGCCGGCGGTGCGGGCCAGTTCGCGCAGGCCGGTCACGCAGCCCGCGGTCAGGGCGATCAACTCGCCCTCGTAGATGTTGGGCGCCGCCCTGTGCATGGCCCGCAGCACCCGGTCGGGGATCACCGAGGGGCCGGGGATGGCGAGTAATTCGCGGCCCTTGGCAAGCGGCATGGCAGAGGCTCCGGCATCGCGCCCGGCCCCGGCGGCGAAGTCCGGGCCATGACCGGCGCTGGTGGTGATTGGCCCCGCTCAGGGGCCATGCTAGGGCAGATGCATGAAGGCGGAAAAAAACGCAAGCGGCGCCTATCGGCGGCTGTGGCGGGGCTGGGTGGCACCGCGCTGGCGGCTGCTGGCGCTGGCCGCGTGCTGCATGGTTGTGATGGCGACAGCCTCGTCAGGCTATGCCAAGCTGATCCAGCTGATCACCGACGCGTTCGAGCGCGGCGACATGGCGGCGGCGGTCTGGGGGCCGCTGGCGGTGGTCGCCGCGACCATGCTGAAGGGGCTGTCGCAATACGGCCAGACGGTGTCTTCCAACCGCCTGGTCGGCCGCATCGAGGCGGCACTGCAAAAGCGCATGTTCGGCGAGCTTCTGGCCGCCGACATGGCCCGGCTGGCGCGCGAGGCGCCGGCGGCGACGGCGGCGCGGTTCTCGGCCGACATCGCGCTGGTGGGCGAATCGATCCGTGTCGGCATCGCCGGCATCTCGGCGGTGCTGGTCATCACCTTCACCTTCATCGTGATGATGACCATCGACTGGCTTCTGACCATCGGGCTGATCATGATCTTCGGCCTCGCGATCTTTCCGGTCGGGGTGATCGGCCGCAAGGTGCGCGGCATCGCCCGGCGCACGCAAGGTGAGGTGGCGCGGATGACCTCGTCGGTGGCCGAGGGGCTGGCGGGCATCCGCATGGCGCGCACCTATCAGCTCGAGGCGCCGCTGCAGGCGGGCGCCGACGCCACCTTCGACGAGCTCTACCGCCTGAAGGTGAAGGCGGCCAACTGGCAGGGCCGGACCGGGCCGCTGATGGAGATCCTCGCCGGGCTGGCGGTGGCGGCGCTGCTGGTCATCGTCGGGCTGAAGATGGCCGCCGGCAGCACGTCGCTGTCGGATTTCCTGGGGCTTCTGACCGGGCTCGGCATAGCCTCGAACCCTGCGCGGCGGCTGGGCGGGGTCTATTCCATGCTGGAGCAGGGCAGGGCGGCGCTGGACCGGGTCTTCGGGCTTTTCGATGCCGAGAACCTGATCCGCGAGCCGGCGGTGCCGGTGGCCATGACCCGGGCCGCGGGTGCGCTGGCCTTCGAGGGGGTGGGTTTTGCCTATGCCGACGGCAAGGCGGCACTGTCGGACTTCACGCTCAAGGTGCCGGCCGGGCGGCGGATCGCCTTCGTCGGCCGCTCGGGGGCGGGCAAGTCGACCGTCTTCAACCTGCTGCCGCGGCTTTACGATCCGACCGCGGGGCGGATCACGCTGGACGGCCACGACCTGAGGGCGCTGGCGCTGGCTGACCTGCGCCGGCAGATCGCCGTGGTCAGCCAGGATTCGGTGCTGCTGACCGGGACGGTGGCCGAGAATATCGGCTTTGGCCGGCCGGGGGCGACGCGGGAGGAGATCGAGGCGGCGGCGCGCGATGCCGCGGCGCATGACTTCATTGCCGCGCTGCCGGGCGGCTACGACACCGCGGTGATGCCTTCGGCGGGGCAGTTTTCGGGCGGCGAGCGGCAGCGGCTGTCGATCGCGCGGGCGATCCTGCGCGACGCGCCGGTGCTCTTGCTCGACGAGCCGACCTCGGCGCTGGACGCGGAAAGCGAGGCGCTGATCCGGGCGGCGCTGGCGCGACTGGAGAAGGGGCGCACGACGCTGGTGATCGCGCACCGGCTGGCGACGGTGATGGACGCCGACCTGATCGTGGTCCTGGATCAGGGCCGGATCGTCGAAGAGGGGACCCACGCGGCGCTGGTCGCCCGGGGCGGCATCTACGCCGATCTCTACCGGTTGCAATTCGCGGCCTGAACCCGCGACGCCTCCGGGGCCTTGTGCCCCTTTCGGCCCGATCAGGGGAGGGCGGAGAGGCTCAGTCCTCGACCCGGGCCCGGCCCGCCTCGGCCTGCCCGGCGGTCTCGGCCGCGGCCGCCGGCACGGCGCGTTCATAGCGCTCGGCCAGTCGGAACGTGTCGACGCCCATCAGGTAGAGGGCCAGGGTGCTGAGGTTGCGCCAGCCGCGCCTCAGCCAGCCGTCGCGGCGATAGCGCATCGCCGAGGTGACCATGGTGCCCGGGATCAGGTGCAGCCGCCCGCGCAGGCTGCGGACCAGCGCCACGTCCTCCATCAGCGGCAGCGGCGGATAGCCCCCCGTCTCGTGATAGAGCCGGCGCGGGATCAGCAGGCCCTGATCGCCGTAGGGCAGCGCGAAGAGCCGCGACCGCAGGTTGGCCCAGCCGGCGGTCAGCCGTGCCGGCAGGCCACCGCAATCGAAGCCGAGCCGGAAGTGCCCCGCGTCGCGCGGATGCCGTTCCATGTGATCGCGCAGCAGCGCCGGCCAGCCCTCGGGCAGGCGGCTGTCGGCGTGAATCACCAGAAGCCAGCTGCCATTGGCCGCCTCGCAGCCTGCGATCAGCTGCCGGCCGCGGCTTTTCGGCGCCTCGACCAGCCGGGCCCCGGCCTCGGCGGCGATCTCGGCGGTGCCGTCATCCGAGCCGCCATCGGCGAAGATCACCTCGCGGATCAACCCTTCGGTCAGGCCCTCGGCCAGCCGCATCAGGGTCGGGCCGAGATGGGCCTCGGCGTTGAGCGTCGGGATCACCACCGAGACCGGTGCGGCCAAGATCGTTTCCTTTCGGGGCATGGGTGGGCCTGTCATGCCGGGCCCGGCGCATCTATATCACGAGTGGGAGGCGGAAACACCATGACCAAGGCATTGCACGCGGCGGACCGGGCGGTCCTGAGGATCGGCGGCGAGGACCGGATCGGGTTCCTGCAGGGGCTGGTGACCAACGACATGCGGCGGCTGGCCGATGGGCCGGTCTATGCCGCGCTGCTGTCGGCGCAGGGCAAGTACCTGTTCGACTTCATCCTGGTGGCGGACGGCGAGACGATCCTGGCCGACGTCGCGGCCGACAGGGCGGCAGCGCTGACGCAGCGGCTGCTGATGTACCGGCTGCGGGCCAAGGTGACGGTGGAGCCGACGGCGCTGCAGGTGGTCCAGGGTCTCGGCGAGGCGCCGGCCGGCGCGGTGGCGGATCCGCGCGATCCGCGCCTCGGCTGGCGGCTTTACGTCGCCGATGCGGCGGCGGCGCTGGCGGACTTCGAGCCGCTGCCGCGCGAGGAATGGGCGGCGCTGAGGGTGGCGCTGGCGGTACCCGAGACCGGGGTCGAGCTGGTGCCCGAGGACAGCTACATCCTCGAGGCCGGGTTCGAGCGCCTGCACGGGGTCGATTTCAGGAAGGGCTGCTATGTCGGGCAGGAGGTGACCGTCCGGATGAAGCACAAGACCGAGCTGAGGAAGGGGCTGGTCCGTGTCGCCGTCGATGGCGAGGCGCCGCCGCCGGGCACCCCGGTCGAGGCGGAAGGCCGCGGCGTGGGGACGCTTTTCACCGTGGCCGGCGGGCAGGGGCTGGCGCATCTGCGGCTGGACCGGGCGACAGGTGCGATGCAGGCCGGCGGCGCGGTGATCCGGCTGAGCGAAAGCTGAGCCTCAGGCCTCGCGCAGGACGGCGGTGAGCTTGTCGAACAGGTCCGGCGTGGCGGCGACGAAACGCCCGTCGCGGCCGTAAAGGCCGTGATTGGCCATGTAGGGCCCGATCAGCCCGCCGGCCTCGCGCACCAGAAGCTCGCCGGCCGCGGCGTCCCAGATGTTGACGCCCGCCTCCCAGAACCCGTCGAAGCGCCCCGCCGCCACATAGGCCAGATCCAGCGCCGCGCTGCCATAGCGGCGGATGCCGGCGCATTGCGGCGACAGCATCGCCTGCACCTTCAGGTGCGCCGCCAGCTCGTGCCGGCCGCCCTGGGCGATGCCGGTGGCAAACAGCGCCATGTCCAGGTCGCGGCGGTTCGAGACCCGCATCCGGCGGTCGTTCAGCCACGCACCCGAGCCCTTCTCGGCCACGAACATCTCGTCCTTGACCGGATCGAAGATGACGCCGGCGACGATCTCGCCCTTGTGTTCCAGCGCCACCGAAACCGACCAGTGCGGCAGCCCGTGCAGGAAATTGGTGGTGCCGTCCAGGGGATCGACGATCCAGCGCCGGGTCGGGTCCTTGCCGGTGGTCTCGCCCAGTTCCTCGCCCAGCCAGCCATAGTTGGGCCGCGCCTCCATCAGCTCGTCGCGCAGCACCTCTTCGGCGCGCACGTCGGCGCGGGAGACGAAGTCGCCCGCCGCCTTGGCCGAGACCTGCAGGTTCTCCACCTCGCCGAAGTCGCGTACCAGCCCGCGCGCGGCGCGGCGCACCGCCTTGACCATGACGTTGATATTGGCGGAGGCCTGGGACATGGCGGGACACTCAATCTGGGGACGGGATCGGCGCATCCGCATAGCGGCCGGCGTCCCGGGCCGCAACCCCTCCACCGCTTGCCGCCGGTCGGGACACGGGCGTATGGTCGCGCGATGACGCCCGTGCGATAGCCCTTGCGGCGCGCTTATCAACGAATGATTGCAACTTGGGGGTGGTGCTATGCTAAAGGTTGTTTCGTCTTTCTCGCGCCGGGAACTCCTGGCAGGAGCCGCCATGACCGGGGCGTTCGTCGCGCTGCATCCATTTTCTGCCCGTGCAGCCGAAAACCAGGCGCATCTGCGCGTCATGTCGACGACAGACCTGCACGTGCATGTCTGGCCGTACGACTATTACGCCGACCGGCCGACCGATACGCTGGGGCTGGCGCGCACCGCCTCGATCATCGCCGATATCCGCGCCGAGGCCACCAACAGCATGCTGGTGGACAATGGCGACTTCCTGCAGGGCAACCCCATGGGCGACTACATCGCCTATGAGCGCGGCATGAAGGCCGGGGACATGCACCCGATCATCACCGCGATGAACACGCTCGGCTATGAGGCCTCGACCTTCGGCAACCACGAGTTCAACTACGGGCTCGACTTTCTGATGAACACCGTCGCCGGGGCGAATTTCCCGGTGGTCTCGGCCAACGTGGCCAAGGGCGCCCTCGGGGCATCGCCGCGCGAGGACGAGCTGTTCGTCAAACCCTATGTCATCGTCGAGCGCGAGATCACCGACGGTGCCGGCACCGCCCATTCGATCAAGGTGGGGCTGATCGGCTTCTGCCCGCCGCAGATCATGACCTGGGATGCCCGGCACCTGGAGGGCTCGGCCAGCACCCGCGACATCGTCGAGACCGCGCGGGCCTGGGTGCCCGAGATGCGCGAGGCCGGCGCCGACATCGTGATCGCGCTGTCGCATTCCGGCATCTCGGCCGAGAGCGAGAGCGAGGGGATGGAGAACGCCTCGCTGTATCTGGCTGCGGTCGAGGGCATCGACGCCATCGTCACCGGTCACCACCACCTGGTCTTCCCGGGTGGCGGCTATGCCGCCGCCGAGGGCCTCGATCCCGAGACCGGAAGGCTTCTGGGCAAGCCGGCGGTGCAGGCGGGCTTCTGGGGCTCGCATCTGGGGCTGATCGACCTGATGCTGCAGCGCGACGGCAACAGCTGGCAGGTGATCTCGGCCGAATCCGCCGTGCGGCCGATCTATGAGCGCGTCGAGGGCGAGAACAAGCCGTTGGTGGGCGACGTCGAGGGCGTGCTCGACTCGGTCAGGGACGTGCACGAGGCGACGCTGGAATATGTCCGCCGGCCGGTGGGCGAGACGGCGGCGGCGCTGCATTCCTACTTTGCGCTGGTGGCCGACGACCCCAGCGTGCAGATCGTCAGCCAGGCGCAGAGCTGGTACGTCGGCGAGATGATGAAGGGCACCGAGTGGGAGGGGCTGCCGGTCCTGTCGGCGGCGGCGCCCTTCAAGGCCGGCGGCCGCGGCGGCCCGGACTATTACACCGACGTGCCGGCGGGCCCGGTGGCGATCAAGAACGTGGCCGATCTCTACCTTTATCCCAACACGGTCAGGGCGGTGGTGATCGACGGCGCCACCGTCAAGGACTGGTTGGAGCGCTCGGCCGGCATCTTCAACCGGATCGAGCCGGGATCGACCGACGCGGCGCTGATCAATCCCGATTTCCCCAGCTACAACTTCGATGTCATCGACGGCGTGAGCTATCAGATCGACCTCAGCCAGCCGTCGAAATACGATCCCAAGGGCGAACTTCTGGATGCCGCGGCCTCGCGCATCGTCGATCTGCGGTTCAATGGCGAGCCCATCGACCCGGGCCAGAAGTTCGTTGTCGCCACCAACAACTATCGCGCCTCGGGGGGCGGCAAGTTCCCCGGCGCCGACGGCAGCACCATCATCCTGGAGGCGCCCGACACCAACCGCGACGTGCTGGTGCGCTTCATCCACGACCAGGGCACGATCAACCCGTCGGCGGATTCCAACTGGAGTTTCAAGCCGATGCCGGGCACCAGCGTGACCTTCGAGACCGGGCCGGCAGGCGCCGAACACATCGCCGACGTCAAGGCGGTGGCGATCGAGCCGGCGGGCGACGGGGCGGACGGCTTCGCCCGCTACCGCGTCACCCTCTGAGCGTCGTCCCCGGGCCGGATGAGCGCGGCGGCGCCGCCGGCCTGGGCGGCCCATGGCGCATGGCGGGCGGAGCCTCTCGCGCCGCGCGGAAAGGCGCCTGATTCCAGATAGTTGTCCGGGTCGCCTGCGGGCGGTGACACGCCGAGGTTGCCGCCGGCACCGAAAACAGGGTTTGATCGCCGGCAACCCGCCGGCTCACAGGCGGGTCCTGCAAGGGAGGAACGGTAATGACGAAGCTTCGCTGGGGCATCCTGTCGACCGCCGATATCGGCATGTCCAAGGTCACGCCCGCGATCCAGAAGGGCGGCAATTGCGCGGTGGTGGCAATCGCCTCGCGCGATGCGGCCCGGGCCGAGGCGGCGGCCGCAGAGCTGGGCATCCCGCGCGCCCATGGCAGCTACGAGGCGCTTCTGGCCGACCCCGAGGTGGACGCCATCTACAACCCGCTGCCGAACCATCTGCATGTGGACTGGACGCTGAAGGCGGCCGCGGCGGGCAAGCATGTGCTGTGCGAAAAGCCGATCGGGCTGGACGCGGCGGACGCGGCGCGGCTGCGCGACCTGCCCGCCGGCATCTGCGTCGCCGAGGCCTTCATGGTCCGCTATCACCCGCAATGGCTGCGTGCCCGCGAGATCGCCCGCTCGGGGGAGTTGGGCGAGGTGCGCTGCGTGCGGGCCCGGTTCAGCTATTTCAACGACGACCCGGCCAATGTCCGCAACATGGCCGATATCGGCGGCGGCGCCATACTGGACATCGGCTGCTACCCGGTCACCGGCGGGCGGTTCTTCTTCGAGGCCGAGCCGAAGCGCGTGGTGTCGCTGATCGACCGCGACCCTGCCTTCCGCACCGACCGCCAGGCGGCGGTGATCGCCGATTTCGGCGACGGGCGGATGCTGGAATTCATCGTCTCGACGCAACTGGTGCCGAGCCAGAACATCGAGATCCTCGGCACCCGCGGCCGGGTCGAGATCCTGATCCCCTACAACGCGCCGCAGGGCGAGACGACGGCGCTGATCGTCGATCCCGGCAGCAGCCTCGACGGTCAGGCGTCGCGGCGCGAGGTGATCCCCGTCAGCGACCAGTATACCCTGCAGGCCGAGACCTTCGCCGCCGCGGTGCTGTCGGGCCAGCCGCTGCCCTACGGGGTCGACGACGCACTGCGCTCGATGGCGGTGCTCGATGCCATCTTCGAGAGCGAGCGTTCGGGAGGCTGGGCCCCGGTCGTGGCGCCATGAGGGCCTAGGCGCCCGGCCGGGCGAAGGCGGCGCGGGCCGCCTCGACCTCGGCGCGCATGGCGCAGTCCGCGACATGGTCGTTGACCAGTCCCATGGCCTGCATGAAGGCATAGACCGTGGTGGGGCCGACAAAGCGCCAGCCGCGCTTCTTCAGCTCCTTCGACAGGGCGACGGATTCGGGCGAGGTGGAGACGGTCTGCGGTGCGGCCCGGGTCGCCGGATCGGGCTCGTAGCGCCAGACGAAGGCGGCCAGCGATCCCTCGCGCGCCACCAGCTCGCAGGCCCGGCGGGCGTTGTTGATCACCGCGTCGATCTTGCCGCCGTGGCGGACGATGCCGGCATCGCCCAGCAGGCGCGCGCGGTCGTCCTCGCCGAAGGCCGCCATCGCCTCGAAGTCGAAGCCGGCGAAGGCGGCACGGAAGTTCTCGCGCTTGGCCAGGATGGTGCGCCAGCTCAGGCCCGACTGGAAGCTTTCCAGGCACAGCTTCTCGAACAGCCGGCGGTCGTCGCCGACCGGAAAGCCCCATTCGCGGTCGTGATAGTCGAAGAATTCCGGGGCGGCGGCGCACCAGCGGCAGCGCGGCCGTCCGTCGGGGCCGGGGATGGTGGCGCTCATGCGGGCTGCTCCGCCGCGGCACGGCCCGGCACAAGGAAGGCCAGCCGGTCGTCGGCCCGGGCCGGAGTGATCTCCACGATTTCCGCGCGCACCACGCCCTCGGACACGAACGGGTCGGCCGCGATCCGTGTGCGCAGCGCCTCCAGCGTCGTGTTATGTGCCAGAATGCCGCCGCCGGCCTGTCGCTGCAGGCCGCCCGCCAGCAGGAAGACGCCATCGTCAAAGCCGCGCCTGAGCCAGGCGTTGTGCCCATCCAGATGCTGGCCGGCGCCAGCCTTGTCGTCGGAGAACTTGAGCAAGATCAAGAACATTCGAGCCTTTCTTCCATGCTGGTGTGATCGTCCGTTGCGCCGGCTCGCAGCCATGCGCACATGCGGGCGACCTCGCGGTTGACGTAGTCCTCGTCGCGGAACGCGTTGGCGAGCGCCGCGACACCCTGGCTCCAGGCGAGGGTCCGCATCGCCAGTTCATCGGCGCGCGCCGCGTGCCCGAGTGCCGCGAACTGCCGGCGGAGCCATTGCCGGAACAGGGCGAACAGCTTGCCGGCCTCGGGCCGCGCCCTGTGGTCGAGCTTTGCCAGTTCGGCGTTGAGCGTGCCGACCGGACAGCCATGGAGCATGATCGCGGCCCGGTTGGTGACGAGGATGCGCATGAAGCGCTCGATGCGCCCGGCGGGGTCGTCCGCCTCCGCGTCCCAGCCGTCGAGCATCTTGCCGGTGTCGGACATGCGCAGTTCGATCACTGCATCAAGGATGTCGTCCTTGGTCTTGAAATGGTGGTAGAAATTTCCGCGCGAGATGTGCACGGCCGTGGCAATCTCCGAGAACGAGGTATGCTCGAAGCCGTTGCGGTAGAAAAGCTGGTCGGCGGCTTCGACGATGCGTTCGCGGGTTGTCTTGCCGGGCATGGGGGCGGTTCTTTTCTTCCGGGATGACTGGCGCGACTCGCCGGACAGGCGCATGCCCCATCGATTAGGACGGCCGTCCTAATCCGTCAATCCCTGTCCGGCCATGAGCAGCCCCCATGAAAGCGGGCGGCGCACACGCGCCGGCGGATGGGCTGCCTGCCGTATTATCAACTGACCAGGTTGTGGGATGCCTGGCGCCCCCAGAGGGACTCGAACCCCCGACCCCCTGATTACAAATCAGATGCTCTACCAGCTGAGCTATAGGGGCGCGCGTCCGCGGTGATAGCCCCGGGCGCGGGACCCGGGCAAGCCAATTCTCATATCCGACAAGGCTGGTCGGATATGTCTTGACATCCCGCCGCCGTGGATGGAAGGGGTATCCCGACCGATTTACTCTGACATTGGTCCCAACTGGAAGGAAGCCGATCCAATGCGCCGCATCGCCCCGTTTGTCCTCGCCCTCGCGGTTCCGGTCGCAGCCGCCGCGCAGGAGGAGGTGAACCTCTATTCCTCGCGCCACTACGACACCGACGAGCAGCTCTACTCGGACTTCACCGAAGCCACCGGCATTCAGGTCAACCGCATCGACGGCGATGCCGACGAGCTGATCGCGCGGATGACCTCGGAAGGCGCCAACAGCCCGGCGGATGTCTTCATCACCGTCGATGCCGGGCGCATCTATCGCGCCGACGCGGCGGGGCTGCTTTCGGCGGTGGACTCGCCGATCCTCGAGGAGCGCATCCCCGCAAGCCTGCAGCATCCCGACAACCGCTGGTTCGGCGTCTCCACCCGCGCCCGGGTGATCTTCTACAACAAGGAGACGGTGGCCGAGCCGCCGCAGACCTACGCCGATCTGGCCGACCCCAGATACGAGGGGCAGGTCTGCGCCCGCTCCGGCACCAACATCTACATGCTGTCGCTTCTGGCCAGCCGCATCGCCCATGACGGCGAGGAAGCGGCCACCCAATGGGCGCAGGGGCTGAAGGACAACCTGGCCCGCGATCCGCAGGGCGGCGATACCGACCAGCTGAAGGCGATCGTCTCGGGCGAGTGCGACATCGTGCTGGCCAACACCTACTACTTCGCTCGGGCGCTTGGCGACGAGGTCGACGGCCTGACCGGGCATACCGACAAGATCGGCTGGGTGTTCCCCGATCAGGACGGCTACGGCACCCATATCAACGTCTCGGCTGTGGCGGTGACCGCCCATGCGCCGCATCGCGAGAACGCCATCAAATTCCTCGAATACCTCACCACCGAAAAGGCGCAGGAATACTTCGCCTCGGGCAACAACGAGTATCCGGTGGTCGAGGGTGTCGCGATCTCGGCGCCGGTGGCCTCGCTGGGCGAGTTCAAGGCGGACGATCTGAACCTCTCGGCGCTTGGCGAGTACCAGGCCAAGGCGCAGGAGATCTGGAACGCCGTCGGCTACGAGTGACGTCTCAGGCGGGCGCCGGGCGTGACGCGGTGCCCGCCTTGCGGCGGCCGAGGCCGCGGCAGAGCAGGATCACCGGCAGAAGCCCGAAGGCCATGATGATCAGCGAGGGCAGGGCGGCCTGGGCCAGCCGCTCGTCCGAGGCCAGCCGGTGCGCCTGCACCGCCAGCGTGTCGAAGTTGAACGGCCGCATGATCAGCGTCGCCGGCAGTTCCTTCATGATGTCGACGAAGACGATCAGAAGCCCGGTCAGAAAGCTGGTGCGCATGAGCGGCAGGTGCACGCGCGCCAGCATCGACAGGGGCGTCTGGCCGAGAGTTCGCGCCGCCGCGTCGATCGAGGGGTTGATCGCCGAGGCGCCGGCATCGAAGGCGCCCAGCGCCGCGGCCATGAAGCGCACCATGTAGGCGACCACCAGAAGCAGGACGGTGCCGGTGAAGAAAAGGCCCGTCGAGATGCCGAAATGCCCGCGCATCCAGGCGTCGAGCGCGTTGTCGACGGCGGCGAAGGGCACCAGCAGACCCACCGCGATGACCCCGCCCGGCACCGCATAGCCGAGCCCCGCCAGGTGCAGCGTCGCCCGGGTCCATGCACCGCGCCACAGCCGCGCCGAAAAGCCGATCATCAGCGCCGCCAGCGCGGTGATCACCGCGCCGATTGACGCCAGCATGATCGAATTGCGGGCAAATTCCAGATAGCGCTCGGGCGGCAGGCTGAAGCCCGAGCGCAGCGCCATCGCGGCAAGGTCCAGCGTCGGCACCAGAAAGCCGAACAGCACCGGCAGCGCGCACAGCGTCATCGCCGCCATGGCGCGCCAGCCGCTCAGCACATGGCTCGGCCGGGCGGCGGCGCTCTGCCGCAACTGATAGCGCCGGGCGGCGCCGCGCTGCAGCCGCTCCAGCGTCGCCAGCATCAGCGCGACACCCAGAAGGCACACCGCCAGTTCGGCCGCCGCCACCCGGTCGCCCATCGAGAACCAGGCCTGGTAGATGCCGGTGGCGAAGGTCTGCACCCCGAAATGCGCCACGGTGCCGTAGTCCGCGATGGTCTCCATCACCGTCAGGATGACGCCGCCGGCGATGGCCGGCCGCGCCAGCGGCAGGCTGACCTGCCAGAAGGCGGCGAAGGGCGAGCGGCCCAGCACCCGCGCCGCCAGATAGGCGCCGTGGCTCTGCTGCAGGAAGGCGGCGCGGGCCAGCAGGTAGACGTAAGGATAGAGCACCAGGACCAGCATCGCCGCGGCGCCCGGCAGCGAGCGCACCTCGGGGAACCAGTAGTCGCGTGCGCCCCAGCCGGTGACCGCCCGTAGCGCCGTCTGCACCGGCCCGGGATGGTCCAGCAGGTCGGTATAGGCATAGGCGAGCACATAGGCCGGAAAGGCCAGCGGCAGGGCGAGGCCGATCTCCAGCACCCGGCGGCCGGGAAAGCGGCAGACGGTCACCAGCCAGGCGGCGCCGGTGCCGATGGTCGCCGTGCCCAGCGCCACCATGAGTACCAGCTCCAGCGTCGTGGTGGCGTAGCGCGGCAGGACGGTCGCGGCGAGGCTGGCCCAGCTTGACGTGTTGCCCGCCAGCGCCGCGATGGCCACCGCCAGCATCGGCAGCAGGCACAAGGCTGCCGCAAGCGAGGCAAGGGCCCGGATCAGCCGCGCGCCCATCAGCGGCACCGCTCCGATCCGGCCGGCGGCCTTCCGGACTGGACCCGGGGCCCGGTTCCGCTAGCTTTCACGATCAGCAGTTGCAGGAGTAATGTCGATGTCTCAGCCATCGTTCCCAATCCGCCGGCGGACCCTCGCTGCGGCAATCCCGATGCTTCTTCTCAGCTTTTCGCTCGCGCCACAACCGGGCTTGGCCAGCGACATGCGGCAGACCAGCGCCGGGCGGGTAGAGGTGGAGCGCATGGTGTCGGGGCTGGTCGAGCCCTGGGCGATCGCCTTTCTGCCGGGGGGCAGCTTTCTGATCACCGAGCGGGACGGGCGGCTGCTGCACTTCACCGCCGGGCGCGGCATCCGGGTCGCCAACGTGCCCTATGTCTGGGCCAACGGGCAGGGCGGCCTGCTGGACGTGGTGGCGGCGCGGGACTTTGCCACCAGCCGCACCCTCTGGCTGAGCTATGCCGAGCCGCGCGGCAGCGGCCAGGCGGCGACGACGGTGGCAGCGGCGCGGCTGTCGGATGACGGGCTCGCGCTTGAGGATGTGCGGGTGCTCCTGCGCCAGGAGCCGCCGAACGCCAAGGGCCAGCATTTCGGCTCGCGCATCGTCGAGGCGCCCGATGGCAAGCTTTTCGTGACCCTGGGCGAGCGCGGCGAGATGGACTTCGCCCAGCGCCTCGACATGCTGCGCGGCAAGGTGGTGCGGATCAACCGCGACGGCTCGGTGCCGGCGGACAATCCGTTTGTGGACAATCCGGCGGCGCGGCCCGAGATCTGGAGCCTCGGCCACCGCAATCCGCAAGGCGCGGGGCTGGATCTCGACGGCAGGCTGGTGACGGTGGAACACGGCGCCAAGGGCGGCGACGAGGTCAACTACCCCGAGCCGGGGCTGAACTATGGCTGGCCGGTCATCACCTACGGCGTCAACTATGACGGCCGCAAGATCGGCGTCGGCACCCACCGCGACGGGCTGGAGCAGCCGGCCTGGTACTGGGACCCCTCCATCGCCCCCTCGGGACTGATGGTCTATTCCGGCCGGCTGTTCCCGGACTGGAAGGGCAACATCTTCATCGGCTCGCTGAAGTTCGATTTCATCTCCAGGCTGGAGCTGCGGGACGGTCACGTGGTCGAGGTCGAGCGGCTGCTGGAAGGCGACTATGCCCGCATCCGCGACATTCGCGAGGCGCCGGACGGGTCGATCTGGTTTCTGTCCGTCGGCGACGGGGCGGCCTATCGCATCACCCCGGGCAAGGGCGCCTGAGCCGGGCAGGGCACGGGCGCCCGATCCCGTCCCGTCCGGGCCGCTCCCCACCCGCCCACCCTCGCGCCCCGGACCGGGCGGTATCGGGCGCGGGCAGGCCGCGGCCGCTAGGCCCGCTCGATGGCCATGGCGGTGCCCTCGCCGCCGCCGATGCAGATCGCCGCCAGCCCGCGGCCGAGCCCGTGTGCCTCGAGCGCGTTCAGCAGCGTCACCAGGATCCGCGCCCCCGAGGCGCCGATGGGATGGCCGAGCGCGCAGGCGCCGCCATGCACGTTGAGCTTGTCGCGGGGCACGCCGGTCTCGGCCATGAAGGCCATGGGCACCACGGCGAAGGCCTCGTTGACCTCGAAAAGGTCCACCTCCGCCATGCTCCAGCCGAGCTTCTGCAGCAGCTTTTGCGCCGCCGGCACCGGTGCGGTGGTGAACAGCCCCGGCGCCTGGGCGTGGCTGGCATGGCCCAGCACCCGCGCCCGGACCGGCAGCCCCCTGGCCCGGGCGGTACTTTCGCGCATCATCACCAGCGCCGCCGCCCCGTCGGAGATCGACGAGGAATTGGCCGCCGTCACCGTACCGCCCTCGCGGAAGGCGGGCTTGAGGCCGGGGATCTTCTCGGGCCGCGCGGTGCGCGGCTGTTCGTCCTCGGCCACCACCGCCTCGCCCTTGCGCGACCTGACCGTGACCGGCGCGATCTCGGCCGCCAGCCGCCCCGACCCCGCCGCCTCCAGCGCCCGGCTGAGCGAGCCCAGCGCGAAGTCGTCCTGGGCGGCGCGGGTGAACTGATAGGCCGAGGCGCAGTCCTCGGCGAAGGTGCCCATCAGCCGGCCCTTGTCATAGGCATCCTCGAGCCCGTCGAGGAACATGTGGTCCAGCGCCGCCGCATGGCCCATCCGGGCGCCGCCGCGCATCTTCGGCAACAGGTACGGCGCGTTCGACATGCTCTCCATGCCGCCGGCCACCACGATCTCGCCATTGCCGAGCGACAGCTGGTCGAAGGCCACCATCGCCGCCTTCATCCCCGAGCCGCACATCTTGTTCAGCGTCGTCGCCGGCACGCCCTCGCCCAGGCCGGCCGCAAAGCCCGCCTGCCGCGCCGGCGCCTGGCCCTGGCCGGCCGGCAGCACGCAGCCCATGACAAGCTCGTCCACCGCCTCGGCCGGCACCCCGGCCCGGTCCAGCGCCGCGGCGATGGCGGCCCCGCCCAGGTCGGCCGCCGGCAGCGGCGACAGCGTGCCCTGAAAGCCGCCCAGCGCGGTGCGCGCGGCACCGGCAATGACGATCGGATCACCGGACATCGGCCTGCCCTCCGCTCAGTCCGGGGCGTTCTGGGTGCCACGCTCGCGATAGGGCGTGGTCCCGAAATGGGCCCGGTAACATTTCGAGAAATGCGACGGCGAGGAAAAGCCGCAGGCCAGGGCCACGTTGATCACCGACATGTCGGTCTGCACCAGCAGGTTCCTCGCCTTCTTCAGCCGCAGTTCCATGTAATAGCGCTTGGGGCTGCGGTTGAGATAGCGGCGGAAGAGGCGCTCAAGCTGCCGCGTCGACATGCCCACGTCGGTGGCCATGGTGGCCGGCGAGATCGGCTCCTCGACATTGTTTTCCATCATCCGGATCACGGTGGCCAGCTTGGGATGGCGAACGCCGATCCGCGACGGGATCGACATGCGCTGCTCGTCCCGGTCCGAGCGGATCGAGGTATGGATCATCAGATCGGCCACGGTGCTGGCAAGGTCGATCCCGTGCTTGCGGGCGATCAGCTTCAGGATCAGGTCGGTGGGCGCGGTGCCGCCCGAGGCGGTCAGCCGGTTGCCGTCGATCACGTAGATGCTCTGGCTCAGCTCGATCTCGGGGAAGTCCTCGGCAAAGCTGTCGCGGTTGTCCCAGTGGATGGTGGCGCGGCGGCCGTCGAGCAGCCCCGCCTCGGCCAGCACCTGCGGAGCGGTGCAGATCGCACCCACGACGATTCCCTTGCGCGCCTCGCGCCTGAGCCAGTTCAGCATCGACCGGGTCACCGCCTGCTTCACCTGCACCCCGGCACAGACGATCAGCGTGCAGTCGCGCGGCAACTCCTCCAGGCCGCCATCGGGTACCATGGGCACGCCGGCCGAGGTATTGACCGGCCCCCCGTCGGTGCTGAGCGTGCGCCAGCGGAACAGCTCGACGCCGGCGGCGAAATTGGCCAGGCGCAAAGGTTCGATGACGCTGGCGAAGGCGATCAGCGAGAAGTTTTCGAGCAGCAAAAAGACGTAGAGCTCGGATTTTTCGGTGTCTGGTTGCAAGGTGCAATGTACCCACGTGGTCCCGCGCGATCTAGATTGACCCAAGAGCGGCAGGTCAAGCCCGCAGCCATCAATAAATTGGTGCTGACGCTACTCGACTGCTGGCCATGGCCGACGATCTGGGCTAAGGGACCAACCCTGTTTTCACGAACCGATGCCAGGGGAGGGCGGTCGAATGACGGCGGCATGGCACAAGTCGCAATGGCGCAACAAGCCCCGGATCCAGATGCCGGACTATCCCGACAAGGCCGCGCTCGAGGCCGTGGAGAGGAAGCTTGCCAGCTATCCCCCGCTGGTCTTCGCCGGCGAGGCGCGGCGGCTGAAGGCCGAGCTGGCGGCGGCCTCCGAGGGCCGTGCCTTCGTGCTGCAGGGCGGCGACTGCGCCGAAAGCTTTGCCGAGTTCGGCGCCGACCTGATCCGCGACACCTTCAAGGTGATGCTGCAGATGGCGGTGGTCCTGACCTTCGGCGCCAAGGTGCCGGTGGTGAAGATCGGCCGCGTCGCCGGCCAGTTCGCCAAGCCGCGCTCGGCGCCGAACGAGACGGTGAACGGTGTCGAGCTGCCCAGCTACCGGGGCGACATCATCAACGGCTTCGACTTCACCGCCGCGGACCGGGTCCCCGATCCGCAGCGGATGCTGCAGGCCTATACCCAGGCGGCGGCCTCGCTGAACCTCCTGCGCGCCTTCAGCCAGGGTGGTTTCGCCGATATCGAGCGGGTCAATGCCTGGACCCTGGACTTCACCCAGGAGGACCAGGGCTACGAGCGCTACCACAAGCTTGCCAACCGCATCTCCGAGGCGCTGGCCTTCATGGATGCGGCCGGGGTGAACGGCCAGAACAGCGACGCGCTGCACCGGGTCGAGTTCTACACCAGCCACGAGGCGCTGCTTCTGGAATACGAAGAGGCGCTGTGCCGGGTCGATTCGACCTCGGGCCAGCCGGTGGCGGGCTCGGGCCACATGATCTGGATCGGCGACCGCACCCGCCAGCCGGACGGCGCGCACGTCGAGTTCTGCCGTGGCGTCCTCAACCCGGTCGGGCTGAAATGCGGGCCGTCGCTGACCACCGATGACCTTCTGAAGCTCATCGACGCGCTGAACCCGGGCAACGAGGCCGGCCGGCTGACCCTGATCGCGCGCTTCGGCGCCGGCAAGGTTGGCGATCACCTGCCCAAGCTCATTCGCGCCGTCGAGCGCGAGGGCCGCAAGGTGGTCTGGTCCTGCGATCCCATGCACGGCAACACGGTCAAGTCCGAGACCGGCTACAAGACCCGGCCCTTCGACAAGGTGCTGCGCGAGGTGCGCGAGTTCTTTGCCATCCACGCGGCAGAGGGGACGGTGCCGGGCGGCGTGCATTTCGAGATGACCGGCAAGGATGTCACCGAATGCACCGGCGGTGTCCGCGCGGTCACCGACCAGACGCTGTCGGACCGCTACCACACCGCCTGCGACCCGCGGCTGAACGCGGCCCAGTCGCTGGAGCTGGCGTTCCTGGTTTCCGACGAGCTGCACCAGCGCCGGCAGGCGCAGCGGGCGGCCGGCTAGGCCACCGAAGGGCGGTCATGGGCGATCATGTCCTGGTCCTGACCGCCGCGGCGGGGGTGCCCGAAGACCTGGCCGCGGCTGTGGCCGGGCGGCTGGGCGTTTCCTCGAACCGGCTTGGACTGACGGCCGTGGAGATGCCGGCCGGTACCCTGCGTGGCGACGACCTGGCGGCGTTGATCGGCGATGCGCCGGTCGACGCCAACCTGGTTCCGGTCGCCGGGCGCCGCAAGACCATCCTGCTGGCCGACATGGATTCCACCATCATCGGCGTCGAATGCATCGACGAGCTGGCCGATTTCGCCGGCGTCAAGCCGCAGGTGGCGGCGATCACCGAACGGGCGATGCGCGGCGAGCTGGATTTCGAGGCGGCGCTGACCGAGCGGGTGGCGCTGCTGAAGGGGCTGCCGGTGACGGTGCTGGCGGCGTGCTATGGCCAGCGCGTGCGGCTGAACGTCGGCGCCCGCGAAGCCGTGCACGAAATGAACGCCGCCGGCGCCACCACGGCCCTGGTCTCGGGCGGCTTCACCTACTTCACCTCCCATGTCGCGGCCGCGGCCGGCTTTGCCATCAACCGGGCCAACCTGCTCTTGGAGGCGGACGGGTACCTGACCGGTGAGGTTGCGCGGCCCATCCTCGGCCGCGCGGCGAAGCTGGCCACGCTTCATGAGCTGTGCAAGGAGCGCGGCGTAACACCTTTTGATGTCATCGCAATCGGGGACGGCGCCAACGATCTCGACATGATCCGCGCCGCCGGGCTGGGTGTCGCCTACCGCGCCAAGCCGGCCCTGCGCGCCGAGGCGGACGCGGTGCTCGACCGCTCCGACCTGACTGCGCTTCTTGCCTTGCAGGGATTGCCGGTGCCGATCCCGGCCAGCTGACGCCACCCGGGGCCGGGCGGCCGCGCCGGCTACTTGACCACTCGCAGATGCCCGCGCTTGGCCGGGGTCGACCCCTTGCTGGCGCCGCCGGCGACGCTGGTAAGCTGCGGCCTGCGCTGCTCGCCGCCGGCCGGCTGATAGGGCGAGGCCTCCTCGGCGAAGCCGGGCAGGGCCTGCCGGTCGCTGCCGCTGCCCACGATCTGCGTGGTGCGCTGGGCCGAGATCGAGAAGGCCACCGGCGGCTTCAGGGCCTGCTGTTCGCTGGCAAGGCAGCCGATGGCACGGGTCATCTCGCCAAAGTCGCTGCGCAGCGGCAGAACCAGAAGCCGGGCCGGGCTGGTCATGCCGGTGCTGTCGGCGGCAAGCAGGTCAAGCTCGGCAATGGCGGGCGTGCTGAACACCTGGTCGAGGCAGTTGGTCAGCGTCTGCCGGTCGGCTGCGGCGATAAGCGCCTCGGGCGGCATGCCGCGCACTTCCATGCCCATGATCTCGCAGATGCGCATGCCGGCCAGCCGGATGCGGACCTGGGTCGGGTGCAGGCGCTCCAGGATGAACATGTGCTCCAGCGCCGATTCGAAGCTGCGCGGGTCCAGCTCGGCGCGATAGGGCGCTATCCGGTCACCGCGCAGCCGGTCCCAGTAGTCCCTCAAATCCGCCAATATTCTGGTATCCATCACGAACTCCCGACAACAGCGCAGGCTCAGGCCCGCCCGAACAACACAGGGAGAAGTTAGTGCATTTTTAGGAAAATGTCCCGGCATTCGGAAAGGAACAGTTAACATTCCCGGCCCAGCATCGGAAAGATGCGCCCTGCCGGCCGCCCGATGGCCGATGGGGCGCTCCGGCTGCCGTCACGGATGCCGGAATCCGCCCGGACGGTCCGCTGGCGGGAATCGCCCCTGGCGTTTCGACCGGGCCGGCAGCCGCGACCGCACGGGGTCAAGATGCCGGTGGATTCGGTCCCCGCATCCCTGATATGGCGGTCCGCAACCTGGCTCGGCACTGGGGTTGCCATGACGCTGAAATCCATGACCGGCTTCGCCTCGGCCTCCGGCAATGCCGGCGGCACCGAATGGGCGTGGGAGCTCAGGAGCGTCAACGGCCGCGGCCTTGACCTGCGCTGCCGGGTACCCGAGGGCATGGAGGCGGTGGAAGGCCAGCTGCGCACCACCGTGCAGGGCGTGCTGAGGCGCGGCAGCGTATCGGCCACGCTGAGGCTCACCGAGGGGCAGCGCAACGGCGCGCCGCTCGACCCCGAGGCGGTGCGCGGCGTGCTGGCCGCACTGGCCGAGATCGAGGCCGAGGCAAGCGCCCTGCACGTGGCACTGACGCCGCCAAGCGCCGCCGAGGTGATGGCCGAGGCGCGCGGCGTACGCGGCGGCAACCGCCAGCCGGCAGCGCTGATCGAGGCGGTGACCGCCGCCATTCCGGCACTGGTCGAGGCGCTCGATGCCGCCCGCGCCGCCGAGGGCGAGGCGATGGGCGCCGTCCTTTCCCAGCAGCTCGAGGCGGTGACGTCGCTGGCGGCGCAGGCCCGCGCCACGGCCGAGGCCCGTGCGGCCGTGGTCGGTCAGCTTCTGCGCGAGCGGGTGGCGGCGCTGGTCGGCGCGGGAGCGTCGCTCGACGAAGGCCGGCTGGCCCAGGAACTGGCGCTGATCGCGGTCAAGGCCGACGTCACCGAGGAACTCGACCGGCTCGAAGCCCATGTGGCGGCGGCGCGCGGGCATCTCGGTTCCAGCGAGCCCGTGGGCCGCAAGCTCGATTTCCTGATGCAGGAGTTCAACCGCGAGGGTAACACGCTTTGCGCCAAGGCCGGCTCGGCCGAACTGACGGCCATCGGCCTCGACCTCAAGGTGATCGTCGACCAGATGCGCGAGCAGGTGCAGAACCTCGAATGACGACAAGGCCCGCGGGACCGGCGGACCTCGATGCCGTGCGCGCCTGCGCCCGCGCCGCCTTTCAGCCCTATGTCGCGGCGATCGGGCGCGAGCCGGCGCCCATGCACACCGACTTTGCCGCCGCCTGCGCGGCCG
Organism: Paracoccaceae bacterium; assembly: GCA_050299555.1. Classification (GTDB taxonomy): domain Bacteria; phylum Pseudomonadota; class Alphaproteobacteria; order Rhodobacterales; family Rhodobacteraceae; genus JBNKWA01. Next base: position 22,733 of record JBNKWA010000004.1, read on the forward strand.
GGCAGTTGCAGGTGATCGAGGCGGACGGCACGCCGGCGGGCTTCATCCATCTGGTCCCCGAAGGCGCGGCGATGCAGGTTGAAAGCCTCGCCGTCGCCGATGCGTTCCGGGGCGTGGGGCTGGGCCGGGCGCTGATGGCCCATGCCGAGGCGCGGGCCGCGGCGCTCGGCTGCACGGCGGTCACGCTCTACACCAACGCGAAGATGACGCGGAATCTGGCCTGGTACGCCGATCTGGGGTATCGCGTGACCCGGCGCGCCGAAGCGGACGGCTTTGATCGCGTCTATTTCCGCAAGGAGCTTTCGGCTCACCCCTCGACCGGAGACTGCATGCAGCGACGCGGCATCCTGATTATCCTGTCCTCGCCCTCGGGCGCCGGCAAGTCGACCCTGTCGCGGCGGCTGCTGGAGAGCGACCCGGCGGTGCGGTTCTCGGTCTCGGCGACCACCCGGCCGCCGCGCGTCGGCGAGGTGGACGGCCGCGAATACCATTTCCGCAGCCGCGCCGAGTTCGAGGCGATGGTGGCCGCCGGCGAGATGCTGGAGCACGCCGAGGTGTTCGGCAATCTCTACGGCTCGCCCCGCGGTCCGGTCGAGACGGCGCTGGCCGAGGGCCGCGATATCCTGTTCGACGTCGATTGGCAGGGCGGCCAGCAGATCCGCGCCTCCGATCTCTCACGCGACTGCGTGTCGATCTTCATCCTGCCGCCGTCGATGGCGGCGCTGCAGGCGCGGCTCAGCGGCCGCGGCCAGGACAGCGCCGAGGTGGTGGCCGGGCGCATGGCCCAATCGCGGGGCGAGATCAGCCACTGGCGCGAATACGACTACGTGCTGGTGAACGAGAACGCCGATGCCGCCTCGGCCGAGCTGGCGCAGATCGTCGCCGCCGAACGGCTCAGGCGCTGGCGGCGGGTCGGGCTCGATGGCTTCGTCGCCGGGCTGGACCGTGAATTCGAGGAGATGCAGCCATGACCGACGGCCTGTTCGAGTTCGAGGGGCGGCAGCCGGAACTGCCCGACGACGGCGACTTCTGGATCGCGCCGACCGCCCATGTGATCGGCGACGTGACGCTTGGCTCCGGGGTCGGCATCTGGTTCGGCGCCACCCTGCGCGGCGACAACGAGCGCATCACCATCGGCGCCGGCAGCAACGTGCAGGAGCTGTGCGTGATGCATACCGACATGGGCTATCCGCTGACCGTGGGCCCGGACTGCACCATCGGCCACCGGGCGCTGCTGCACGGCTGCACCATCGGTGCCCGGACCCTGGTGGGCATGGGTGCCATGGTGATGAACGGCGCCCGGGTCGGCGACGAGTGCCTGATCGGCGCCGGCGCGTTGATCACCGAAGGCAAGCAGATCCCGGACGGCGCCCTGGTCATGGGCGCCCCCGGCAAGGTGGTGCGCATGCTGAGCGAGGCCGAGCGCGCCGGGCTGCGGCAGTCGGCCCTGCACTATCAGGACCAGATGCGCCGCTTTCGCGCCGGGTTCAGGCCGCTACCGCCGCCAGCCTGAGGCCGGGCAGGGTGACCCGCGCCTCGCCTTCGCCGAAGGTGGCGGCGGCGCCGGCGCCCATTTCCACCAAAAGCTCGTGCAGCAGCAGGTACTGCACCTCGGACGGGCCGATGCTGGAACTGTCGCCTTCGCCGGTGGCGCAGTTCCAATGCTGCATGTTCGGCGACACCCGGCGCCCGGTCGCCTGCAGGACCACGCCGGCCTGGACGTCGTTGACCACGATGACGCCGCCAAGGGGCAGGGTCCGCTCAAGGCACAAGAGCCCCAGGAACACAGCCTTGACCGTGCGCCGCGGTGCATCGTTGCCGCTCACCGCCCACTCGACCTGGTGGCGGCCCTGGAACATCGCCCGCGCCGTCCGCGCCGCATCCGCCAGACCGACCCTCGCCGTGGCGTCGGCGGCCCCGAAGGCCAGCCGGAAAAAGCCCACCTTGGCCATGGCGGTGCCGACGCTGTCGCCGATCAGCGTCATCTCCGGCGAGGCCTCGCCAAGATCGCCGATCAGCTCCACGCCGTTGCTGATCGCGCCGATCGGGCTTATCAGGTCGTGACAGATGCGCGAGCTGACCAGCTCGCTCAGGGAACGCGCGGCCGTCATGACACTCCGCCCCGCAACAGCGTGGCCGGCCGCCGGCGGGAGCACACCGTGAACGAGCTTTTGGAACCGGGCGCACTGGTGCGCAACCCGCAGGCCCCGGACTGGGGCCTGGGGCAGGTGCAATCGGTGATCGGCAAACGGATCACCGTCAATTTCGAACATGTCGGGAAGATGGTCATCAATGGCGACCGCGTGGCCCTTGAACCTGTTTTCGACCCCAAACTCGAGTGAAGGTTTCGCCATTCAACCTTAACGTGAGATTAAATCAACCCCTCAGTGGAACCCGGGCCCAGTTTCATTGTGCCGGTTGCGGGGTGGGCGCAAAGCCCCTATCCATGCCCTCGGCCGGCCGGACCGGGGCGCGCCGGTCGTCACCGAAGGGCGGGCCATGGGACGGATGCAGTTTGACGTCACCCAGTTCGAGGTGAAGCTCGCCGAGACGGACGACGAGATCGCCGGGGCGCAGCGACTGCGTTATCGCGTCTTCGTCGAGGAGATGGGCGCCAGCGCCAGCCCCGAGGACCGCGCCCTGCGGCGCGAGCGCGACGCCTTCGACGTCAGCTTCGACCATCTGCTGCTGATCGACCGGCGCCCGGATATCGCCGATCCGCTGGATCGCGTGGCCGGGGTCTACCGGCTGATGCCGGGCGCGCGGGCGCTGGCCGGCCCCGGCTTCTACTCCGCCGGCGAATACGACCTTGCGCCGCTGGCGCCGGTGGCCACCGAGGCGGTGGAACTCGGCCGCTCCTGCATCGCGGCCGATTATCGCGGCGGCGTCGGCATGCACATGTTGTGGCAGGGGCTGGCCAATTACGTGCTCGGCCGCGGGCTGAAGGTGATGTTCGGGGTGGCGAGCTTCCACGGCACCGACCCCGAACCGATCGCGCCGGCGCTGGGCTATCTGCATCACCACCATCTGGCGCCGCCGGACCTGCGCCTGCGGGCGCTGCCGCCGGGCCGGGTCGAGATGGACCGCATCGCCGCCGCAGACATCGACAAGGCCGAGGCGATGCGGATGACCCCGAACCTGATCAAGGCCTATCTCAGGCTCGGCGGCTTCGTCGGCGACGGCGCCTTCATCGACCGCGACTTCAACACCATCGACGTGATGGTGGTCATGGACACCGCGCGGATGGCGGTGCGGGCCCGCGACTTCTACACCAGGAACGCGCGCTGACCATGTCGGTCACCTGGAACGGCGCCGAGGCGCCGCCGCTGCCGCGCCCGACCCTGGCGCAGCGGCTGCGGCTGGTGGCGCGGGCGGCGGCGATGGTCCTGACCACCTATTTCCTGATGATCTTCGTGCTTGCCTTCAACCTCGCCGAACGCTGGTGGCCCCTGGGCGTGGCGCAGCGCATCGTGCGGCTCTGGGGGCGCATCTGCCTTTGGCTCTGCGGGGTCCGGATCCGGGTCCATGGCACCCCCATGCCGCACCACGGCGCGTTCGTTTCGAACCATGTCGGCTGGATCGACATCTTCACCCATCTCTCTGCCCAGCAGGTCTATTTCGTCTCCAAGGCCGAGGTGGCGGGCTGGCCGGTGGTCGGCATCCTCAGCCGCCAGATCGACCCGGTCTATATCGAGCGGCGGCGCACCGGCGCCCGCGAGCACCGGGGCCAGCTCCGCGCCCGGCTCGACCGCGGCCATCGCCTGTGCTTCTTCCCCGAAGGGACCAGCTCCGACGGCCGCCAGGTGCTGCCCTTCCGCTCGACGCTGTTCTCGGCCCTGACCGAAGCAAGCGAGATGGGGGCGAGCGATCTCTGGGTGCAGCCGATGACGCTGGACTACCATCCGCCCGCCGGCCTGCCGGACAGCTTCTACGGCTGGTGGGGCGAGATGGACTTCGCCAGCCACATCGCGGCAGTGCTGGCGCTGTCCTCGGGCGGGGTTGTGGATGTCAGCTTCCATGCCCCGGTGGCGGTGGGCACGCGGCCCGACCGCAAGGCGCTGGCGGCCGCCTGCGAGGCCGAGGTCCGGGCCGGGCTGACGGCGGGCGCCGCGAGCGAGGCCGGACGGGTCGAGGCCTGACCGAAGCGCCGGGGTCTCACCGAAGCCAGGGCCCGGCAGGGAAGGCTCCCGCCCGCCGGCGTCACGTCGCCTTCGGCGACGCTCGCCTCCCGTTGGGCCGAAGGCGGCCCGGCCTCCCCCTTGCGGGTCGGCCGGCCCGTTGCATCGCCGCTCGCAGGATGCCGGCGCCGTGCCGGATGGCGTCGGCGTCACCGGCGTCGTCGCCCGCGTCGGGACCGTGTTCCTGCCCGCCGCCGTCGCCGATGCCGTCCCGGGCCATGCAAGGCCCCGGGTCAAGACGCCCGCGGTGATGGCGGGACCGAAGCGCCGACTTGCGGCAGCCGAAGGCCCACCCGGCCATCAGCCGGGCGACCAGCCGGGCGGGGCCAGTTCGAACCCCTCGAAGACGAAGCCCGGGCTGACCGTGCAGCCGACCAGGCACCAGCCCGCGCCGGCCTCGGCCGACTGCCACCAGCCCTCGGGCACGATGACCTGCGGGCGCTCGCCGGCGGCAATGCCGGGCCCCAGCACCCGTTCCGCCACCGGGCCGGCGTCGCCTTCGGCCAGTCGCAGCGCCAGCGGCGTGCCGGCGTGAAAGTGCCAGACCTCGGTGGCATCGACGCGGTGCCAGTGCGAGCGCTGGCCGGCCTCGAGCAGGTAGTAGATGGCGGTGCCGCTCGGCCGCGCGTCGGGCCGCCCCGGCCCCTCCGCCCGCCAGGTCTCGGCGTACCAGCCGCCCTCGGGATGCGGCTGAAGCCCGAGCAGCCGGATGATCTCTTCGGCCGCGGCACCGCTCATGCGGGCAGAAGTTCGTAATGGTGCAGGAAACGTTCCCTGACGATGCCCGCCTCGTCGGGATGGATGTGCGGCGTTTGCCAGTCCTCGCCCACGAAGGCCTTCAGCGCGTCCAGGTCGCGCCAGACCATGACGATGCAGAACTCGTCCGGAGTTTCCGGCCGCGGCAGGCAGAAGGTGATGTCCTCGATCCCCTCGGTGCCCTTCATCAGCGGCACCGCGGTGTCGCGAAAGAACCGCTCGAATGTATCACGCTGGCCGGGCTCGGTGACGACCCGGAAGACACGGACGATCATGCGCTTTTCCCCCCCCGTCATGCGGACAATCCGGTGTTGTCCGCGGCGAAGGATATCACGTAGGGCCGCAGCGACCGAAGGCGGCGCCTCGGCGGTTCAGCGCAGGATCGAGCGCCCGGCATAGATCGCCGCGTCGCCCAGGTCCTCCTCGATGCGGATCAGCTGGTTGTACTTGGCCAGACGGTCCGAGCGGCTGAGCGAGCCGGTCTTGATCTGCCCGCAATTGGTGGCCACGGCCAGATCGGCGATGGTGGCGTCCTCGGTCTCGCCCGAGCGGTGGCTCATCACCGCCGTCATCCCGGCCCGGTGTGCCATCTCCACCGCCTCCAGCGTCTCGGTCAGGGTGCCGATCTGGTTCACCTTGACCAGGATCGAGTTGGCGACTCCCTTGGCGATGCCGTCGGCCAGCCGGCGGGTGTTGGTCACGAAGAGGTCGTCGCCGACAAGCTGGCACTGGCCGCCGAGGCGGTCGGTCAGCGCCTTCCAGCCCTCCCAGTCGTCCTCGGACATGCCGTCCTCGATCGAGATCACCGGGTAGTTGGCAACCAGGTCGGCGAGATACTCGGCATTCTCGGCCTGGCCCAGCACCTTGCCCTCGCCCTCGAGGTGATAGGCGCCGTCGCGGAAATACTCGGTCGAGGCGCAGTCCAGCGCCAGATGGATGTCCTTGCCGGGCTTGAAGCCGGCCTTCTCGATCGAGCGCATGATGAAGTCGAGCGCCTCGGCGGCGGATTTCAGCGCCGGGGCGAAGCCGCCCTCGTCGCCGACCGCGGTGTTGTGGCCGGCCTTGCCCAGCTCCTTCTTCAGCACGTGGAAGACCTCCGAGCCCATGCGGATCGCGTCGCGGCAGCTCGCGGCCGCCACCGGCATGATCATGAACTCCTGGATGTCGATGGGGTTGTCGGCGTGCTGGCCGCCGTTGATGATGTTCATCATCGGCACCGGCAGGGTGCGGGCGCCGGTGCCACCCACATAGCGATAAAGCGCCATCCCGGTGCTGTCGGCGGCGGCCTTGGCGGTGGCCAGCGAGATGCCGAGGATGGCGTTGGCGCCCAGCCGCGCCTTGTTGGGGGTGCCGTCGAGGGCGATCATCGCCGCGTCGATCTCGGTCTGCCGCGTCGCATCCATGCCCAGAAGCGCGTCCGACAGCTCGCCGTTCACCGCCCTGACTGCCTTCAGCACGCCCTTGCCGGAATAGCGCTTGGCGTCGCCGTCCCGCAGCTCCACCGCCTCGTGCGCCCCGGTCGAGGCGCCCGAGGGCACTGCGGCGCGGCCCATGGACCCGTCCTCGAGCACCACGTCGACCTCAACTGTGGGGTTGCCGCGGCTGTCGAGGATCTCGCGGGCGGTGATGTCGATGATGGCGCTCATGGTGGGCGGTCCCTGTCCTGGTCGGATGATTGTCGTTGTTGCCGGGTTCTAGCCCAGCCGCCAGGCGGCGGCAACGCCGTCCGGATCAGGCGGTGGCAGGGCTTCGGCCGCGGCCGAACCAGATCACCGCCAGAATCGCCGCGAGGTTCACCACGTTCCAGCCGACGCCGTTGACGAAGGCCAGCGTGTAGGACCCGGTCCAGTCGTAGATCGCCCCCGACAGCCAGCCGCCCATGGCCATGCCGAGCACCGTCATCATGATGACGAAACCCGACCGGGTGCCGGCCTCGCGCGGGGGCAGGTACTCGCGCACGATCACCGCGTAGGAGGGCACGATACCGCCCTGGGCCAGCCCGAAGATCAGCGACACCACATAGAGCGAGGCCAGCCCCTCGGCCGGCACGTAGAGGATCAGCGCCAGCCCCTGGCCGATCGAGCCGATCAGAAGCGTCGCCACGCCGCCGATGCGGTCGGCGAGAAAGCCCGAGGCGAGCCGGCTGGCGATGCCCGCGCCCAGCATCAGCGCCAGCATGTCGGCGCCGGCCGAGACGCCATAGCCGAGGTCGGCGCAGAGCGCGACGATATGGACCTGCGGCATCGCCATGGCCATGCAGCAGCCGATGCCAGCCACCGACAGCAGCGCCGTCAGCGCCCCCGGCGACAGCGCCGTCTGGTGCGGCGCACTGGCGCCCCTGCGGATCGTGGCGCCCATGACGCCCTCGGGCGGGCGGCGGCGCAAGAGCAGCGACAGCGGGATCATCGTGACGCCGACGATGACGGCCACGGCCAGATAGCTCGGCCGCCAGCCAAAGGTCTCGATCGGCCCCTTCAGCGCCAGCGGCCAGACCGCGCCGGCGACGTAGTTGCCGCTGGCGCAGACGGCGACGGCGATGCCGCGCCAGCGCATGAACCAGTGCGAGATGTCGGCGATCAGCGGCGCGAAGGCGCCGGCGCTGCCGATGCCGATCAGCACGCCCTGGGCCGCCATCAGCACCTGCAGCCCCGGCGCCAGCGCCGCTGCGGCAAAGCCCGCGGCCAGCACCGCGCCCGAAGCGCCGATCACCAGCGCCGCGCCGAACCGGTCGATCATCCGGCCGAGGAAGAAGTTGCCGAAGGCATAGCCCAGCATGGTCGCGGTATAGGCCAGCGACACGGTGCCGCGATCGGCGCCGAACTCCGCCTCGACCGCCGGCATCACCAGCACCACCGACCACATGCCGACGCCGGCGATCGACCCGATCATCAGGCACACGCCAAGGCGCAGCCAGGAATAGCGGCTATCGAGGACAGCGGTGCCTTCGGTCATCATCGGTGCGGGTTCCCGCGGCCGGGCTCGGCCGCTCCGCTCCATTACGCCGGCCCGCCGGCAGGGTGAAGGCCCGAATTGTCACCGTTACAGGCGCGCTGGCAAAGGAGGACCGGCTGCCTTCTCAGTTGAGCCTGCCGTCGACGGCATGGCGCCGCAGCAGGCTCAGCTCCACCATCTCCAGCGCCGACTGGTGGGTGGCCGAAAGCACCAGCTTCGGCGCGGCATCGGCCCGATAGGCCTCGACCCAGCGCGCCAGGCACAGGCACCAGCGGTCGCCATGGACCAGGCCGGGAAAACCGAACTCCGGCCGCGGCGTCGACAGGTCGTTGCCCTGCGAGCGCGAGAAGGCGAGGAACTCGGCCGTCATCACCGCACAGACCACGTGCCGGCCACGATCCTCGGGCCCGGTGTTGCAGCAGCCGTCGCGGAAAAAGCCGGTCACCGGGTCGGTGGAGCAGGGCGACAGCGGCTCGCCCAGAACGTTGAGCCCGGGGGGGCGCTGGGGCATGGCGGGGTCTCCTCGTTGCAGGCCGCTTGCGCAACCCTAACGCCCGGCACCGGCCGGGGGCAATGTCGGCGTTGTCCGCGGCCCGGGCGGCGGCACCCGCGGCCGGGCCGAATTCGCGTCCGGGCGCTCCCCACCCACCCACCCCGCGCCCGGGCGCGAACTCGACCTGGCCGCTCCGGCTTCGAGGCAGGCCGGAAGCGATCCCGGCCCGGATCCGGGAGGGCCTGATCGGCACACGCTCACCTGCCCGGCCCGGCGGCGGTCGGCACCGGGGAAAGGCAGAGGACCGCCCGGGGCGCGAGGGTGGGTGGGCGCGAATCAATACCCGGTCATCTCCAGATAGCCGACGCCACCCGGCCCGCCCTCGATGGTGACCGGCCCTTCCCAGTAGGCAAACAGCGTGCCCATCCAGCTTTGCGGGTTGAGCGCGGTCACCGTGAGGTCGAGCCCCTGCGCCGGCAATCCGACCCGCCAGGCCACCGGCATCGGGCGCCCGGCCACCTCGACCCTGTCCAGCGGCGTCAGCGTCAGCGCGCCCGGCGCCAGCGGCTCGGGCCGCCCGTCCGGCGCGACATAGGTGCCCACGGTGTAGTCGCCGGCGGCGTCGCGCAGGCGATAGCCCATCAGCTTCGCCCCGTCGCCGAGGTGCAGCGACACCCAGTCCCAGCCCGATTGCGTCTCGCTCAGCGGCTGGCTCGACCATTCCCGGTCGAGCCAGGCCCGGCCGGTCACCCTCTCCGGTGCCCCGTCCAGCGTCACCGTCCCCTCGACCGCATAGAAGGGCTGGCTGTAGTACCACGATGCCTGCCCGGCCTCGGACTTGACCGAAACGCCGGCATCGCCGTGCAGAACCAGCGGCCCCTCTGCCTTCAGCTCCAGATCGTACGCGAAAGCCTCGCCCGTCGCCCGCAGCCGCAGGCCGGCCATGGGGTCGTCGCCCGGCGGCGCCGTCGAGGTCATCGCCCAGTCGTCGATGAAGGCCTCGAAGGGCGCCGGCGTGACCCCCGCCTGACCGGTATCGGAGCGTCCGAAGCGCTCGGCAGAGCGGTGCGTTCCGGCGGTGGTGACGGCGGCATGGGCCATCCAGACCTGCGCCTCCGGCGCGCCGCCCGGCGCCAGCGCGCTGCGGAACAGTGTCCACTGGATGCCCAGCGGCCGGCCCTCGGCGTCGCTGAGGTTGGCGGTGACGTACCACCATTCGATGCGGAAATCCGGGTGGGGCAGGTGGTCGCGCGGGAACGCCGGCGCCTCGCCCGGCACCACCTGGGCATAGCCCTCGGCGCCGGCGCCGAGCCCGGCAAAGCCCTGGCCGGCGGCCGGGCCGCACCAGACCGCCGCCAACAGCGCCAGTAGAGCCCACCTAGCGCTCATCGGCGAAGACCCGAAGCAGCCGGTCGGGCGGCATCCGCGCCAGCGCCAGCGCCGGCAGCCCCGCCGCCAGCACCGCGGTGACCAGCGCCGTCAGCCCCAGGGCCAGCCAGCGCAGCGGATAAAAGCCCATGGGAATGCGCCAGCCAAAGGCCTCGGCATTGATGACCGCGCTCAGGATCCAGGCCAGCGCCAGCCCCAGCGGCAGCGCGAGAACCGCGGTCAGCGCCGCCAGCATCAGCGCCCGCACCAGCTCGATGCGGCCGAGCCGGGCCCGGGTCAGCCCCAGCGCCCACAAGGGGGCAAGTTGCGGCAGGCGCTGGCGGGCGAGCGAAAGCTGGCTGGTCAGCAGCGCGATCGCCGCCACCGCCAGGGTCAGCACGTTCAGCGCCAGCGTCACCGAGAAGGTCTTCTCGAAGATCTCGCGCGAGGCCGCCTTCAGCGCCTGCTGGTCGGTGATCTGGCCCGGGTTCAGCCCCAGCGCCGCCGGCAGCCGCGTCGCCAGTGCATCGGCCCGCCCCGGCGCCACCCGCACCCCCAGCCGCCGCCGGTCCGCATCCGGCCAGTGCGCCACCAGATCGCCAACCCTGACGATGGCCTGCAGCCCGGCATTGCCGTAGTCGGCATAGATGCCGGCGACGCGATAGTCGCGCCCGCCGCCCGGCGCCGGAAACGCCACAAGCTCGCCCAGGCCCAGCCCCAGCCGCCGCGATGCCTGCTCCGAGATCAGCGCCCCCTGGCCCGAATACACCGCGTCCCAGACCCCGGGCGCCGCCGCCAGCAGCGGAAAGTCTTCGCGGAAATAGGCGTGGTCGCGCACGCCATACAGCGACAGCGGCCAGCGGCTCACCGCCAGGTCGGTCTTCCAGATCGGCAGCACCGCGGTCACCTCCGGATCCGCCTCCAGCGCCGCCATCACGCGCATCGCCTCGTCGTTGTCGCGGGCCTGCACGTAAAGGTCCGAGGTCAGCCGCAGGTCGAGCCAGTCGAGGAACGTCGCGCGGAAGCTCGCCACCATGGTGCCGACACCGACATTCACCGCCAGCGCCAGCATCAGCGCCATCAGCGCCAGCCCCAGGCTCGGCAGCTGCTGGCGGCTGTCGGCCCAGAACCACTCCGCCACCGGCCCGCGGGCACGCCTGCCCGCCCAGGCCAGAAGCGCGTCCACCACCGGCGGCAGCGCCAGCGCCGCGCCGACGACCAGCGCCGCCACCAGCGCGAACCCCGCCGTCAGCCCGTGGCCCCATCCTGCCAGCCCGGCGGCCACCAGCCCCAGCACCACGGCCGCCGCCGCCTGCCAGCGCCGGGCACGGCCGGAGGCCAGCCGCCAGGCCTCGGGCCGGCCCTGGTCCAGCACCGGCAGCCGCGCCGCCTGCCACAGCTTCTGCCCACCCGCCGCCGCGGTGCCGGCGAGGCACATCAACAGCCCGCCGACCCACCACGCCGGCCTCAGCGACAGCTCTCCGGGCAGGCTCGCCCCGTAAAGCCCCGACAGGCTGGCGGCCACGTCGGGCAGCAGCTCGGCGGCCAGAAGATAGCCCAGCACCATGCCCAAAAGCCCACCCGCCAGCGCCATCAGCACCAGTTCGGCAGCCACCGCCAGCGCCAGCGCCCGGGCCGAGACGCCCGCCGCCCGCATGCTGCGCATCGCCCCGCGCCGGGCCTCGAAGCCGAGCCCGATCATGGCATGGACGATGAACAGGCCGACCACGAAGGACAGCAGCCCGAAGGCGCTGAGGTTGAGATGGAAACTCGCCGTCAACTGGCTGGTATCGGCGGTCTCGTCGGGCAGCGCCAGCACCAGCCGCCCGGCGGCGAGGGCAGGGGCCGCCTCCAGCCCCGCGGCCGGGCCGGTGACGATCAGCCGGGTGAAGCCCTCGACGCCCAGCAGCGCCCGCGCGGCGCGGATATCCATCACCAGCGTCCCCGGCGGGATGCCCCGGGCGGCGTCCACCGGCGGCAGCCGGCCGTCACCGCCGATCGCCGCGGCGGTTTCGGCGGCGGCCAGCGCCCGGAAGGGCGGCAGCAGGAAGGCGCCGATCCCGCCCCCGGCGGCGCCGTCGCCCCCGGCGATCTCGGGCGCGCCCGCCGATGCCGGCAGGGTGAGCGGATCGATGCCCAGCACCCGGACCCTGTCCTCGCCGACCGCCAGACGCCCCTCGATCACCGGCGAGACCATGTGCCCCGCCCGGCGCAGCGCCGCATAGTCGGCCACGGCGATGGGGCCGGGCCCCGCCGGCAGCAGCCGCGGCCGGTTGCCGGCGCCCAGGAACGCCTCCCCCTCGGCATAGGCCGCCCTGGCCTGGGCGTTCAGCGCCTGCACCCCCGACCACAGCGCCGTGGCGCTGGCCAGGCCGACCAGAATGGCGACAAGCTGGAACGGATGCCGCCGCCAGTGGGCCAGAAGCGCGGCAAGGACCGGGATCATGTCAGCCGCCCGCCGGCCAGATGCAGGCGCCGTTCCAGCCGCCCGGCCAGCCGCTGGGAATGGGTGACCATCAGCAGCGCCGCGCCCTGGTCGGCGACCAGCGACAGCATCAGCGCCATCACCGCATCGCCGCTGGCCTCGTCGAGATTGCCGGTGGGCTCGTCCGCCAGCACCAGCCGCGGCCGCGCCGCCAGCGCCCGGCCGATGGCGACCCGCTGCTGCTGGCCGCCCGACAGCGCCTCGGGATAGCGGCCGAGAAGCGGCGCCAGCCCCAGCCGTTCGCTCAGCGCCGCGATCCAGCCGGGGTCGGCGCGGCCGGCGATCCGGGCCTGGAAGGCGAGGTTGCCCGCCACCGTCAGGCTGGGGATCAGGTTGAACTGCTGAAAGACCAGACCGATTGTGCCGGCCCGCAGCCGCGCCCTGGCGGCATCGCCAAGCCCGGTCACGGTTTCGCCGGCCACGGTGATGGTGCCGGCATCGGGCCGGTCGAGCCCCGCCACCAGATGCAGAAGCGTGCTCTTGCCGCTGCCCGATTCCCCGGTCAGGGCCAGCGTGGCGCCGGGATCGAGCGAAAGGTCGACCCCGTTCAGCACCGCCACCGGCCCGTCGGCGCTGGCATAGCTCTTGTGAACGCCGCTGACCGTCAGCATCGGGGCCCTTCCTGCTGTCTGCCGCCTGCGCGCGAGACTACGCCGGGGCGGGGCGGCCGCAAGACCGCGAGGGGGAAGCCGGTTGCCGCGCCTGCCACACCACCATGGGGGAGCAAACGGGTGGTGGAATATCTACCCGGTGCCAAGCGCGGAGTTCACCGGCCCTGGCGGTATCCACAGCAATGAAAGTACTCTGCGTGTTCTGACGGATCGCTGGACAAATAGTGTATCTGGTGGATTATACTGACATATGGGTAACGACATTTCCATAATGAGGCATATAGGCGAGCGCAAGACCTCGCTCCTCAGATCAATTTCTTCAAGTAGGCGGGCTGATGCATATAGTAGGGATTGGCTTGTTAAGCTAGATATGGGAGCCTGGAAAGGCAAACTGAGCATCTGCGGAATACATTTGCCAAGTAGCCATGTATATTTTCTGGAGAAATTTGGGTGGGGAAGAATCGCTACCGACGTTCACGGCAATGCTAATATACACTACAAAAATATTTTTATTCACCCTTCGGAAATTATCAGTATTTACACCAAGCGATCGCCCCAATGGGGCGTATACGAAGAATTTATAGACGTAGATAGTGAAGTACCTTTCTTTGACTTAGGAAGCAATTCTGTGATTGTCTTTAAGAGAGGATTTGGCGAAGAGATGCCGGTGTTTTGTCTCGGCGTGGAGATTGCGCACTCGTTTGTGGATTTTGTTTTCAAGCTGCTTGATGACTCGTCCTTCTATATGAAGGTTATTTGAAATGGCCGTGGCGTCTGCCCGCGCCGTCAACTTCTACAATTGCGACCACATGGTGGCGCAAAGTCTTCTGATGAATCCAAGACGTGCTTTCGCAGGTTGGCCATGAGGTATGAGGGTGCCGAGTTGATCGAGCGCTTGGTTATGTGCTGCTTCTCAGGGGACTGGATAGCGCAAGAAAGCGCGGTTGAACTTGTACTGCTCATCCCTGGTTCAGATGGAACTCAAACTCTGTATGCCAAGAAGGAAGAATTGGTGAGGCGCATTCACCATGATGTTCCTCTTCATCCCGACCTGGACCGTGTTTGACGAGAGTGCTTTATCGACAAGCGGCTTTACGCGGAGGCCCGGATGAACCAGCTCTCACGGGCCGAAATCTACGGATTCTTCTCGGAGGTCCTGAAATCTGGGTACTTGGGAACAAATCGACGACTTCAGAAGCTTGGGGGAGTTTGACCGGTTTGTGTTTTGGATGAGAAAGCAGGTCGAAGAAGGCGCGGCTGAGGAGGCAACCGTGGTATCTCCATGCCTCGGAGCGACGACCTTTACGGAGAAGTGGTTTCGTCCCCACCGGCGTTAACACTTTTATCCATGTAAATCAGCCACTTGATCCACCGTCCCCATGGGGACGCTTTTCTCGGGAACCCAGCCCCGGTTCGTGCGTCCGGCCGGCGTCCAAGCCCGTCCCCACGGAAAAGCGCGCGATTCCAGTGCCTTGACCTACCGTCCCCATGGGGACGCTTGTCGGGCCCCCACCAGTGTCCGGAGCACGATCGGGCAGCGTCCCCAGCCCGTCCCCACGGGATTCCGTTCGATTCCAGTCCCTTGACACCCCGTCCCCATGGGGACGCTGGCCCCGGGGGCACGCGGCCCGGCCTCAGCGCGGTGCCTCCGGAGCGGTGGGCACGTCGAGATGCTGCAGGTCCGGGCCGGTCCGGCCCTCGATCGCGGCCATCAGGGCACCGGCCAGGAATGTGCCGGCCCGGCCGACATCCTCGTGGAAGATGATCAGCTCGCGGCGGAAATGGCGCAGGATCGGCACCGCCTCCTTGGCGGCCATGTCGAAGTCGCGGCCGAGCACGCGCCCCGCTGCCTCGGCGGCCGCCACCATGGCCATGGTGGCGCTTGTGGATCCGCCGATCAGCCCGTCGGGGTAGTCGTCGCCGGCCATGACCGTGCCCATCACCCGTTCGATCTCGGCCATCGGGGTATCGCTGGTGACCCCGTCGATCACCCGCCAGCGAACGCCGTGGCAGGGCGCCGCCCGCTCCAGCCCGGCGCGCATGTGCCGCGCATAATTGTGCTGTCCGGGCGGCGACAGAAGCGCGATCCGGCGGCGCCCGCGCTTCACCAGCTCGTCCACGCACAGCTCGACATAGCGCTGGTTGTCGAAGTCGAAATAGGGGTGCGCCAGGCCCATGTCGGTGCGGCCATGGGTGGCGAAGGGAAAGCCGTGCTCGTGCAGATAGCGGATGCGCTCGTCGTCGGGGCGGGTCTGGTTCAGCACGATCCCGTCCGCCGATCCGGTCTCCACCACATAGCGGATCGGCGCCATGAAGTCGTCGCGGGACGAATACGGCGTGACATTCATGTGGTAGGCGGTGTCGCGCAGCGTCGCCGAAAGGGCGTACATCAGCTGCGCGGTGTGGTTCATGACGTTTTCCTCGGTGCACAGCACCAGCGAGATGACGTTGGTCTTGCCGGTGCGCAGCCGCACCCCGGCGCGGTTGGGCCGATAGCCGACCTGCTTGGCCACCGCCCGCACCTTCTTCTTGGTCGCCTCACCGATATCGGGCGCGTCCTTCAGCGCCCGCGAGACCGTCGCCACGGCGAGGCCGGTCATCTCGGCGATCGTGCGCAGGGTCGGCCGGCCGTGATGGGGATGGACACCGTGCCCGGCGCTGCCCGAAACCTCCGAATCGGTCATGGCGCGGAACCGGGGCCGATGCCGCTCTCCCGCAGCGTTCCCACGGCGCAAGCCCGACGCCGCCGAAATCGACGGCAAGGCTCTGCCGCCACCGATTCGCCGGCGCCGCCGGGGCCGGCGAATCGCGGGTCCGGGCAAAGAAAATGCAGACAGCTCAAGATGAACGGGTGTAGGTTGACGCTGTCCGCGCTCGCACCGGCCTTGGGCCGGGCGGCGTGGATCGCGGGGTATATCGAGGTGGACACCATCACCGAAGCATGCCCCGTGCAACGAAAAGAATCTAGGTTGATCGCTGGACTATAACGATTTAGGGTCCGGCTATAACGTTCTAGCTCGCAGGGAGGAGCTTATGAAATCCAAGACGCTCGCGGCCGTCCTGGCCGCCACGGCGATCGTTCCGGTCAGCGCATCGGCGACGGATCTGGAAGTGACGCACTGGTGGACTTCGGGCGGCGAGGCAGCCGCGGTCGCCGAGTTCGCGAAAGCGTTCGACGCCACCGGCAACCACTGGGTGGACGGCGCAATCGCCGGTTCGGGCGGCACCGCCCGGCCGATCATGATCTCGCGCATCACCGGCGGCGACCCCATGGGCGCGACCCAGTTCAACCACGGCCGCCAGGCCGAGGAACTGGTCGAGGCCGGGCTGATGCAGGACCTGACCGAACTGGCCGACAAGGAAGGCTGGCGCGACTTCATCAAACCAAGCTCGCTGCTCGACGCCTGCACGCTCGACGGCAAGATCTACTGCGCTCCGGTCAACATCCACTCCTGGCAGTGGATCTGGCTCAGCCACAAGGCCTTCGAAGACGCCGGCGTGCCGGTCCCCAACAACTGGGACGAGTTCGTCGCCGCGGCGCCGGCGCTGCAGGCTGCGGGCAAGATCCCGCTGGCCATGGGCAACCAGGCTTGGCAGTCGGCCGGGGCCTTCAACGTGCTGGCGATCGCCCTCGCCGGGACCGATACCTACCTGAAGGTCTATCAGGATCACGACGCTGATGCGGCGGCGGGCCCCGAGTTCACCAAGGTGTTCCAGGCCGCGGCCGATGCCCGCAAGCTGCGCGAGGGCTCGAACGTGCAGGACTGGAACCAGGCCACGAACCTGGTCATCACCGGTCAGGCCGGCGGCCAGATCATGGGTGACTGGGCCCAGGGCGAATTCGCCGTCGCGGGTCAGGTCGCGGGTCAGGACTACACCTGCCTGCCGGGCCTGGGTGTCAACGAGGTCATCTCGACCGGTGGCGACGCCTTCTACTTCCCGAAGTCGGACAATCCGGAGATCACCGAGGCGCAGATGGTACTCGCCTCGACGCTGGTGAGCCCCGAAACCCAGGTTGCGTTCAACCTCAAGAAGGGCTCGCTGCCGATCCGCGGCGATGTCGACCTTTCGGCGGCCAACGACTGCATGAAGAAGGGGCTGGAAATCCTCGCGGAGGGCAACATCCTGCCCGACACCAACCAGACCATGTCGCCGGACAGCCAGGGCCAGATCGAGGATCTGATGACCGAGTTCTGGGCTGATGGCAGCGCGATGACGGCCGAGGACGCCCAGGCGCGCTTCGTCGACATCATCGCCAGCGCCGACTGACGCCAACTGCCGAGGGGCCCGGCGGGCGATCCGCCGGGCCTTTCCTCTTGCGGGGCGGCCCGATTGGCAACAGGCTCCACCCAACAATAAGCGACAGGGAGGACACGGCACATGGCAGTGCTCAGCGGTGAAGCTGCAGCAGGGAGCGGAAGCCGAAGACCCAGCCAACTCTTCCGCAACATAAGCGCAAAGATCGCGGCGATTCCGATGATCCTGACCGCCATGGTGATCTTCTTCGGCGGTACGATCTGGACAGTCATCTACTCGTTCACCAGCTCGAAACTTCTGCCCAAGGCGAACTGGGTCGGATTGGACCAGTACGAACGGCTCTGGGGTGAGAACCGCTGGATCATCTCGATCGAGAACCTGGCAATCTACGGCTTCTTCTCGCTGATCTTCAGCCTGGTGATCGGTTTCATGCTTGCGGTGCTGATGGATCAGAAGATCCGGTTCGAGAACACATTCCGGACGATCTTCCTCTATCCCTTCGCACTTTCCTTCATTGTTACCGGCCTGGTCTGGCAGTGGCTGCTGAACCCCGATTTCGGCATCCAGAACGTGGTTCGCTCGCTCGGCTGGACCAGCTTCAACTTCGATCCGCTCTACAATCCCGACCTGGTAATCTACGGCATCCTGTTCGCCGGCCTGTGGCAGGGTACCGGCCTGATCATGTGCCTGATGCTGGCGGGTCTGCGCGGCATCGACGAGGACATCTGGAAGGCCGTTCGGGTGGACGGCATCCCGGTCTGGAAGACCTATTTGTTTGTCATCATCCCGATGATGCGCCCCGTCTTCATCACCACGCTGGTGATCATCGCGAGCGGCATCGTCAAGGTCTACGACCTGGTGGTGGCGCAGACCTCCGGCGGCCCCGGCATCGCCTCGGAAGTGCCGGCCAAGTACGTCTACGACAAGATGTTCCTCGGTCAGAACCTCGGCCAGGGCTTTGCCGCATCGACCATGATGCTGGTCAGCGTGCTGATCGTGCTGATCCCCTGGGCCTATCTCGAGTTCGGAGGGAAGAAGCGTGGCTGAAGCAATGGCTCTCGACTCAGGCCCCCGCGGCCCCAAGCCGCGCCCGATCCTGAGCTCCCGCAACATCATGCTCTACGGCACCCTGTTCGTGGTGGCGGTCTACTACCTGCTGCCGCTCTACGTCATGGTGGTGACGTCGCTGAAGGGCATGCCCGAAATCCGCCTCGGCAACGTCTTCTCGCCGCCGGTGGAGATCACCTTCCAGCCCTGGGTCAAGGCCTGGTCCGAGGCCTGCACCGGCCTCAACTGCGACGGGCTGTCGCGTGGCTTCTGGAACTCGGTGCGGATCACCGTGCCGTCGGTGATCCTGTCGATCGCCATCGCCTCGGTGAACGGCTATGCACTTGCCAACTGGCGCTTCAAGGGCGCCGACATCTTCTTCACCATTCTGATCTTCGGTGCCTTCATCCCCTACCAGGTGATGCTGTATCCGATCGTGATCGTGCTGCGCGAGATTGGCCTTTACGGCACGCTCTGGGGACTGGTGCTGGTGCACTCGATCTTCGGCATGCCGATCCTGACGCTGCTGTTCCGCAACTACTTCAGCTCGCTGCCCGAGGAGCTGTTCAAGGCCGGGCGCGTCGACGGCGCCGGATTCTGGGGGATCTACTTCAAGATCATGCTGCCGATGTCGATGCCGATCTTCGTCGTGGCGATGATCCTGCAGGTCACCGGCATCTGGAACGACTTCCTGTTCGGTGTCGTCTACACCAAGCCCGACACCTATCCGATGACGGTGCAGCTCAACAACATCGTCAACTCGGTGCAGGGCGTGAAGGAATACAACGTCAACATGGCGGCGACGATCCTGACCGGCCTGGTCCCGCTCTTCGTCTACTTCGTCTCCGGCAAGCTTTTCGTGCGCGGCATCGCCGCCGGCGCCGTGAAAGGATAATCCCGAATGGCAGACATCAACATCAAGGATCTGCGGCTTGCCTTCGGCAGCGTCGAGGTCCTGCAGCGGCTGAATCTCGACATCAGCGAGGGCGAGTTCATCGTGCTGCTCGGCCCCTCGGGCTGCGGCAAGTCCACGCTTCTGAACTGCATCGCCGGGCTTCTGGACGTCACCGACGGGCAGATCTGGATCGGCGGCAAGAACGTCACCTGGGAACAGCCCAAGGACCGCGGCATCGGCATGGTGTTCCAGTCCTACGCGCTCTATCCGCAGATGAGCGTCAAGGGGAACCTCAGCTTCGGGCTGAAGAACCAGCGCATGGCGCAGGACGAGATCGACAAGCGGGTGGCCCGCGCCTCGGAGATCCTGCAGATCCAGAACCTGCTCGACCGGCGCCCGGCGGCGCTTTCGGGCGGCCAGCGCCAGCGGGTGGCGATCGGCCGGGCCCTGGTGCGCGACGTCGACGTGTTCCTGTTCGATGAGCCGCTGTCGAACCTCGACGCCAAGCTGCGCTCCGAACTCAGGGTCGAGATCAAGCGCCTGCATGCGCGGCTCAACAACACCATGGTCTACGTCACCCACGACCAGATCGAGGCGCTGACGCTGGCCGACCGCATCGCGGTGATGAAGGGCGGCGTGATCCAGCAGCTCTCCGACCCCCAGACGATCTACAACAAGCCCGCGAACCTGTTCGTGGCCGGCTTCATCGGCTCGCCGTCGATGAGCTTTCTGGAGGGCGGCCTGGTGGAGAACGGCGCCGGGCCGGCATTCCGCCTCGGCGAGCATACGGTGCCGCTGGCGGGCTACGATGGCGGCCAGCCGGTACCCAACCCCAAGGCCATACTCGGCGTCCGCCCCGAGCACATCACCATCTCGGAACAGCCCCTGGACGGGTTCTCGGTCCCGGGCACCGTGGACATCCACGAACCGATGGGCGCCGACAGCCTCCTGTGGCTCACGGTCGCCGGCCAGCAGCTGTCGGCGCGGGTGCCGCCCGAGCGTTCCCTGGCCACCGGCACCGAGGTGCATGTCGGCTTCGACATCACCAAGGCGTCGCTCTTCGATGCAGGATCCGAACGGCGGATCTGAACGACACCGGCAACGCCCGACCCTGGCGGGACCCGGCTCCCCCCCGCGGGGCGGCCCGGGCCGTGATACCGCTCCGCGGCGACGCGGCACGGCAATTGAATGATCCGGCGGCCCGGCACGGACCGCCATCCGAACCACCTCACGAAGGAAAAACCAGATGACCGGCTTTGCCTATCAGCTTTATTCGTCCCGCAATTTCGGTCCGATCAAGGACACGCTGACCATGGTCAAGGGGCTGGGCTACGTTGCCGTCGAAGGCTACGGCGCGCTCTACGCCGACGCCGCCAAGGCCGACGAGACCAAGGCCCATCTCGCCGACAGCGGGCTGACCATGCCGACAGGTCATTTCGGCCTCGACCAGCTCGAGGCGGAACCCGGCCGGGTGCTCGAGATCGCCGCGGCGCTGGGTGTGGAACGGGTCTACTGCCCGTTCCTGATACCCGACCAGCGGCCCGGCGACCGCGCCGGCTGGGTCGCCTTCGGCCAGCGCCTGCAGGCCGCCGGCAAGCCCTATCGCGACGCCGGCCTCGGCTTCGGCTGGCACAACCACGACTTCGAGTTCCGCGCGCTCGCCGACGGCAGCCTGCCCATCGAGGCGATCTTCGAGGGCGGCCCGGACCTGCAATGGGAGGCCGACATCGCCTGGGTGGTCAGGGGCGGGGCCGATCCCTTTGCCTGGATCGCGCGCGAGGCGGATCGCATCACCGCCGTCCACGTCAAGGACATCGCGCCCGCGGGCCAGAACAAGGACGAGGACGGCTGGGCCGACGTGGGCTACGGCACCGTCGACTGGAAAGGGCTGATGGCGGCGCTGAAAGACACCGGCTGCGCCCACTACGTCATGGAACACGACAACCCCAGCGACGACCGCCGCTTCGCCGAGCGCTCGATCGCGGCGGTCAACGGACTCTGAAAGGAACCACCGGCATGAGCGATTTCGGCGTCGGCATCATCGGCTGCGGCAACATCTCCACGGCCTATTTCAGACTTGCCCCGCTGTTTCGGGGCATCGAGATGCGGGCCTGCGCGGACATCAACCGCAAGGCCGCAAAGGCGCAGGCCGAGGCCTTCGGCCTGCGCGCCCACAGCGTCAGGGACCTGCTGGCCCAGGACGATATCGACATCGTCGTCAACCTGACCATCCCGGGGGCGCATTTCCGGGTCACCAAGGCGATCCTCGAGGCTGGCAAGCACGCCTACTCGGAAAAGCCCTTCGTGCTCAGCGTCCGCCAGGGCGAGCAGATCCGGGCGCTTGCCGCCTCGAAGGGGCTGCGGGTCGGCTCGGCCCCCGACACCTTCCTCGGTGGCGCCCACCAGCAGGCGCGGGCCCATATCGACAGCGGTGCCGCCGGCACCATCACCAGCGGCACAGCCATGGTGCTGAACCACGGCATGGAGCACTGGCACCCGAACCCGGACTTCTTCTTCCAGAAGGGCGGCGGCCCGGTGCTGGACCTCGGGCCCTACTATGTCACCAACCTGATCAACCTCGTCGGTCCGGTCAGGCGAGTGGCGGCGCTGGCGACCATGGCGACGCCGACCCGCACCATCCAGTCCGAGCCGCGCAAGGGCGAGACCCTGCCGGTGGAGACGCCCACCAACGTCCAGGCGTTGCTGGAGTTCCAGAACGGTGCCACCGTCACCATGATCTCGTCATGGGATGTGTGGGCGCACCGGCACTCCAACATGGAACTCTACGGCACCGGCGGCTCGGTCTACGTGCCTGACCCGAACTTCTTCGGCGGCGCGGTGCAGGCCGGCGGCGGCGACTTCTCGCCCATGGCCGACCTGCCCGCTTGGGATCATCCGTTCGGGGTGCCGAACCAGGACAGCAAACAGGGCAAGACGGCCAACTACCGCGGGGCAGGGCTGGCCGACATGGCGCGAGCGATCCGCGACGGCGGGCCGCACCGCTGCAGCCTCGAGGTGGCGTTGCACGCGGTCGACGTGATGACGGCGTGCCTCAAGGCCGGGCAGACCGGCCGCTGGGTGACGCTGAGCACCATCTGCGAGCGGCCGGCAGCCCTGTCGCCCGAGGAGGCGCGGGCGCTGCTGCGCTGATCGCAGACCGGGGGCGGCGGCCGGAAGCCCGGTCGCCCCCCGCACCGCCCCCCGGGGCGCGCCCCGCCCCCCCACCCGCGCGCCCCGGGGCGGGG
>JBNKWA010000005.1:0-51586 GCA_050299555.1 Paracoccaceae bacterium
GCCGGCCGACGCGGCCGCCGAGGCGGCCCCCGCAGGGGGCTCCGAGAAGGCCGCCGCCCCTGCTTCGGCCGCAGCATCCGCGCCGGCGCCCGCCGCCTCCGCCGCTGCCGATGGCAGCCGCGTCTTCGCCACCCCGCTGGCGCGGCGCATTGCCCGGGACAAGGGCCTCGATCTTTCCGCCATCAAGGGCTCCGGGCCCCACGGGCGGATCGTCAAGGCGGATGTGGAAAAGGCCGAGCCCGGGGCGGCGAAACCCGCAGCCCCGGCCGCCGCAGCGGCGCCCGCCGCGGCCGCCGCGCCGGCCAGTCCCGGCGCCGAGACGATCAGGAAGATCTATGCCGACCGCAGCTTCGAGGAAGTCACCCTCGACGGCATGCGCAAGACCATCGCGGCGCGGCTGACCGAGGCCAAGTCGACGATCCCGCACTTCTATCTCAGGCGCGAGATCGAGCTTGATGCGCTGATGGCCTTCCGCGCCCAGCTCAATGCCGGGCTGGAGAAGCGCGGCGTCAAGCTCAGCGTCAACGACTTCATCATCAAGGCCTGCGCCCTGGCACTGCAGGACGTGCCCGACTGCAATGCGGTCTGGGCTGGCGACCGGGTGCTGAAGATGAAGGCCTCCGACGTTGCGGTGGCGGTGGCGATCGAGGGCGGTCTGTTCACCCCGGTGCTGCGCGACGCCGAGACCAAGACCCTGTCGGCGCTGTCGGCAGAGATGAAGGACCTCGCCGCCCGCGCCAAGTCCCGCAAGCTGGCGCCGCAGGAATACCAGGGCGGCAGCTTCGCGATCTCGAATCTCGGGATGATGGGGATCGACAATTTCGACGCCGTCATCAACCCGCCGCATGCCTCGATCCTGGCGGTGGGCTCGGGCGTGAAGAAGCCGGTGGTCAAGAGGGATGGCGAGATCGGCGTCGCTACGGTGATGTCGGTGACGCTGTCGGTGGATCACCGGGTGATCGATGGCGCGCTGGGTGCGGCCTTCCTTGCCGCCATCAAGGGCTATCTGGAAAGCCCCATGGACATGCTGGCCTGACCGCCGGCGCAGCGCGGGCGGCCGTACGCCCGCGCTTGATCTGGCTCAAGGTCCGCGCCTCGCCTGGCGGCTATCACCGCCGGGGCATTCGAGCAGGAGCGGCACATGGAGTGGAAGGCCGAACTGGCGCAGACCAACGCCGATCTGGACAGCTATCGCGCAATTCAGAAGGAAACGGCGGCCGGGTTCACGGCGCTGCACCGCGCCTCGATGAAGGACGGTGTTCTGTCGCGGAAGGAAAAGGAACTGATGGCGCTGGCGATCGGCATCGCGCGCCAGTGTGCCGACTGCATCGGCTTTCACGTCAAGGCGGCGATCGCCGCCGGTGCCAGCCGCGACGAGGTAGCCGAGACCGTTTCGGTCTCGATCATGATGGGCGGCGGGCCGGCCTACATGTACGGTGCCAAGGCGCTGGCGGCCTACGACCAATTCACCGCGTGAGGCCGCCCCGGTCCGCCGCTCAGCCCATCTGATAGCCCGGAGTGGACTTCATCAGCGCGATTTCCGCGTCGTCCATCTCGGTCTCGATGCCCTCGAAAAGCGGTGTGGAGAGGTAACGCTCGCCGGTATCGGGCAGCATGGCCAGGATCACCGACCCCGGCGCCGCCTTTTCGGCCACCTTCATGGCCACCGCGAAAGTGGCCCCGGACGAGATGCCGACGAAGATACCTTCCTCGGCCGCCAGCCGCCGAGACCAGGCGATGCCCTCGGCGCCGGGCACCAGGATCAGTTCGTCATAGCCGCCGTTGTCCAGCGCCTCCTGCAGCACCAGCGGGATGAAGTCGGGTGTCCAGCCCTGGATCGGATGCGGCTCGAAGGCCGCATGCCCGCTGGCGGGGCCGCCCGCCGCGGTCCGCTCCTGCGGGGTACCACTGGACACCAGCGCCGCATTTGCAGGTTCGGAAAGAATGATCTTGGTCTCGGGCCGCTCCTTTCGCAGGACCCGGGCAATGCCCGACAGCGTGCCTCCCGTCCCGTAGCCGGTCACGAAGTAGTCGAGCCTCTGGCCCTTGAAATCGTTCATGATCTCCCGGGCTGTTGTGTTCTCGTGGATGTCGGCGTTGGCGCGGGTCTCGAACTGCCGGGCCAGGAACCAGCCGTTCTTCTCGGCCAGTTCGCGGGCTTTCTCGTACATGCCGAAGCCCTTGGCAGCACGGGGCGTCAACACCACCTTGGCACCGAGGAAACGCATCAGGCGCCGGCGCTCGATCGAAAAGCTGTCTGCCATGGTGACGACCAGCGGATAGCCCTTGGCGGCGCAGACCATAGCAAGGCCGATGCCGGTATTGCCGCTGGTCGCTTCGACAACCGTCTGGCCGGGCTTCAATTCGCCACTGGCCTCGGCCGCCTCGATGATATTCAGCGCCAGTCGGTCCTTGACCGAAGCGGCCGGGTTGAAGGCCTCGCTCTTGACATAGACGGTAACGCCTTCGGGTGCGATCCGGTTTACCCGGATGCACGGTGTGTCACCGACCGTGTCGACGATACTGTCATAGAGGCGTCCGCGGCCCTCGGTCTTGCGGGTCATTTGCTCTCTTTCCCCCCTGTATAGGCAGACGATGCTCCGCCATTCGCGGAATACATAGCCCAATAATGGAAAGGGGGAAATGCGCCACGGCCACCCTTGTGCGAACGGCCGCGCCTTTGGGCCAGCTTGCTGTCAGACCTCGTCTTCGAGGAGCTGGTCCATGGTCTTGGAAGGCTCGGCGCAGCCGGCTTCGCCGACGATCTTGGCAGGCACGCCGGCGACGGTCTTGCAAGGCGGCACATCGTGCAGAACCACCGACCCGGCCGCTATGCGACTGCAATTGCCGACGTGGATGTTACCCAGGACCGCCGCACCCGCACCGATCAGAACGCCGTCGCCGATCTTCGGATGACGGTCCTCCATCTCCTTGCCGGTTCCGCCAAGCGTGACCGAATGCAGCATGGAAACATTGTCACCGACCACCGCGGTCTCGCCGATCACGATGGAATGGGCGTGGTCGATCATGATGCCGCGGCCGACACGAGCGCCGGGGTGGATGTCGACGCCAAAGGATTCCGAGGTACGCATCTGCACGTAGTAGGCAAGGTCGGCCCTGCCTTCGCTCCACAGGTAGTGGGCGATCCGGTAGGACTGAAGCGCCTGGAAGCCCTTGAAATAAAGCAACGGCTGCAACAGCCGATGGCAGGCAGGATCGCGCTCCAGTACGGCCAGCAGATCGGCACGCGCCGCTTCGATCAAGGACGGATCGGCCGCATAGGCATCGTCGATGATCTCGCGCAGGATCAGCTCCGACATCTCCTCCGAGCTGAGTTTCAGCCCCAGCCGGAAACTCAGCACATCCCCCAGGCGCCGGTGATAGAGCACGCCGGCATGCACCAGCGAGGCCATCAACGGTTCCTTCTCGGCGACTTCTTCGGCCTCGCTGCGGATGCGAGACCAGATCGGATCAACCTCAACGAGGGTCGGGCGTGGCTTGCGCATGGCCTTGTCCTTCAAGTCCGACTGGCGGCTGCTGTCATCTGCCAACTGGTACTTTAGCGCACGGAACGCAAGGGGAAACCCCATACCCCATAAGATTTGACCGAACCGAAATCTCAGACCACGGCGGGTGGCGTCAACTGCAGGTGGTGAACGGCAATTCGGATCGCGCCTCCATCGAAGCTGCCACCCTCGGCTGCGATGACAAGATCAGTTGCGGCGTAATAAGTCATCGGACCGCCGGTCAGGCCAAGCGCGTATGACCCCACTGCCAGTCCCAGGCCAGAGCCGTAGCGGTTTTCGGATCCCGCAACGCCGAGTCGCCATCCGGTCACGCCCGCGCCGCTGATCGCCGTCAGCACCCGTCCGGTCACGCCCACGACCACCGCATTGCCGGGAATGGCGGCCGGAACCGTTACTGTCGTTCCGCTGGTAATGATCTGATCGATGACGGCGATCGCACCAAGGGTCGCCGCACCCGCGGTCGCTACGGTCAGCGCGCCCGGCTGCCAGCCGGTTCCGTCATGACTGATTGCACGTCCTTCGCCCTCGTGCCAGGCGGTCCAGCCGGCCTTGGGCGCCACGAAGATCCAACCGCCATTGGCAAAGATCGCCAGTTGTCCGTCCCGTCCGACCCATTCCCCGCTCGCACCGGCCGCGACGACATGCGCCTCGCCATCTACTGGCGAGGCTGGCGGCGTTGCTGCTGTCGATGTGATCCGGATCTGCGCCAGCGCATCCAGCCGCGCCAGTGCCTCGTTCACCGTCACGTGCTTCTGGGCCTGGGCAGCCGCCAGCAGGGGCAGCCCGAATTGCGATGTCTCAGCCATTGATTGTGATCCTCGAAAAGATTCCCGGACCGAAGCGTTCCGAGACTTGCGCGACGTCGATTTCGAACGGAGCGATGGCTCCGTCCAATGCCTGTTCGGCTGCCGTATAGAAAAAGACCGGCTGAGCCAGGCTGGTCTCGCGCAGGACCTGCCCGGCCTTCACAACGCGCAGAACGTAGCTCTCCGAGGCCTCGCCAAGGGGGACCTCGGTCGTCCCCCAACCATCGCCGTCGACCCGGCTGCGCCGGATCCAGGTGATGTTCAGGTCACCGGAAGCATCGCGAGCCGCCCTCAGGTGAGCCGGCGCGTATGGCCGCAGATGCAGGCCCTCGATGGTCTCGACAAGATGCTGATAGCTTGCGTCGGTATAGGGTTTCTCGGCATCGCCGATCCGGTAGTGCCGCGCCAGTCCACGCGCATCCTGTCGAAGGGTCACGGGAACCACTCGGGCGTCGATCACGACAACATCGGCGCCGGCCGGAAGCGTCGCTCCCGCCAGGTGCTCCGTGCCGCCCTGGCCGCGCAGCAGCGGGCCGATCCGGTATTCCCGCTCGCCGATCAGCACGGCATCGCGGAACTGCACCAGTTCCCATTCACCGCCGCCGGCTGCACGCACAGCCAGCAGGTTGCCGCCGTTGAGCACGTCAATTTCGGGCAGGCTCTGCAGCGTGCCGGTCGCCATGCGCAGGGTCGTACCGGACCGAGACCAGATGCCAGGAGTGGCGGCCCGCAGAAGACCGGTGGTCGTGCCGATCGCCGCCGAACGATCCGCCACGGCCGCCAGCTCGTAGTTGTAGTCCTCCGGCGCAACATGGATCGCGGCCGGCGCCCAGGGCGAACCGGCAACCGCCACCACCGCGGTCAAGGTCGCCTCGTCCAACCCCGGCAAGGGCAGGTCCAAGATCTCACCATGCAGTGCGACCGGACCTTCCAGCACGGCCGGAGAGAAATCATCGTCATCGTCGCCGGCCGTATCAGCCTCGAGCGACATGTCGAGCCCTGGCCCCCGAGCCAGATCGGGCTCTGCCATCTTCACCGCCTCGACACGCAAGGCCTCGCCCGCCTCGACCCGGCTGACCCGATATCGGGCCGCGCCGCCCTCCAGCGAGATGACATCACCCGCCGCAAGATCCAGCCGCGACAACGGCAGGTCGAGCGTTATGCCTTCGCGCCCCGCATGAGCATCGACGATCCGTGCCTGCGCCAGCCTGCGCCCTTCCGAGGTAAGCACCACCAGCGGCAGGGCCAGATCCTCGGTAAACGCCTCGGCGGCACCGCCATGCAGTGCCTGCGCGACACCGGTCCGGTATTCGCCGTCGTCGCGGATATGGGTCAGACGCACCAGCTCGGGCAGTTCCGCCTCGGGCGCCATCACGACCGTGGCGCCATCCCGCTCGCCCGACGGCTGCAAGAGAGCCGGCCGCTCGACCGTTGAGTCGACGCGCTTGCCCCGCGAGCGGAAACGCAACACATCGCCATCGTCACCGGCATCGAAATCGTGGGCCAGCATCAAGGCGCCGATACTGTCGCGGGCCGATTCCACCCCGCCGATCGCATAGCCCCGAACCAGCCCCTCCAGCTTCGTGACATCAACCTGCGCCACACGCGCCGCCGAACACAGCTCGCGCACGGCATCGGCGACGGGCACCGAGGCCAGCCGCCCTGACACCCAGTGGCCGGCCCGGTAGTTCATCACGTCGCTCCAGACCTTTCCCCGGCCTGGAAAGTCCGGCCAGGGCCGCGCGTCCCAGGCCCAGACGTGGGCGCGCCCCATCTCGATCATCCTGCTTCCGTAGACCTGCGACACCGGGTTGTTGGCAGCCTTGCCCCAATAGTCGTGCATGGCCTGCAGATAGCGGGCCTGAATCTCGTCGTCGCGGGCACCGGTCGAATAGTACGGCCGCGCCGTCTCCGACGAATGCGCGTCGACGAAGACGTTTGGCTGGTTGGTACCCTTGTCGATGGCCGGACACCCGAGCTCGGTGAACCACACCGGCTTCAGTTCCGGCTGCCAGGCCGTCGGTTCCACGTCCCGCACCCCGCCCGGGCGGTTGAAGTGCTGGCGCGACCACCAGTTGCGGATGTCCTTGTAACGGAACACCCAGGGCTCGTTATAGGCGCCGTCGCTGATCGCGGCACGATCCTGGGCATCCCTGGCCGGATTGCCGGCATAGTACCAGTCGTAACCCTCGCCGCCCTCGATATTGGCCTTGAGGTAATCGAGGTTGGTGATCCGGCCCCACCCGGCATCCGCGTGGTCCTCGCCCTCGCGCCAGTCCGACAGCGGCATGTAGTTGTCGATACCGACGAAATCGATATTGACGTCGGCCCAGAGCGGATCGAGGTGATACCAGACATCGCCCGAGCCGTCCTGCGGGTGATAGCCGAAATACTCCGACCAGTCGGCCGCATAGCCGATCTTCGTCGCCGGCCCGAGGATCGCGCGCACGTCCGCCGCAAGCTGACGCATCGCCTCGACGGCCGGGAACGTCGCCCCGGCACCACGCAACTGCATCAGCGCCCGCATTTCAGAGCCGATGCAGAAGGCCTCGACACCGCCGGCAGCCTGGCACAGCCGCGCATAGTGCAGGATGAAGCGCCGGTACGACCACTCGTCGGGTCCGGCATAACCGACCGTGCCGCCCGACGCCGCGAAATCGGCGGGCGCGGCCGAGCCGAAAAAGGCCGCCACTTCGGCTGATGCGGCCGCCGTCTTGTCCGGGGACCCCGCCTGCCCCGGCGCCAGCGAGCCGGTAATTCGTCCCCGCCACGGCGCCTCGGGTTGCTCGGCGGTCCCGGTCCAGGGATCGATCAACCCGTTGCCCGGGCGCACGTCCATCAGGATGAACGGATAGAACATGACCTCCAGGCCGCGGCCCTTGATCTCGGCGATTGCATCCATCACCGACTGATCCGTCGGTGTGCCGCCATAGCCGGGGCGCCCGTCGACCCGCCCCACCTCGCTCGCCGTCGTGCGATCGAGCCCCGAGACCAGCCAGGGCAACGAGGCCTGCTCGGTCCCCGCATGCTCCACCTTTGGCCGAAGCGTACAGCGGTCGCAGCGCAGGTCGTCTCCGAACCAGCTGGCCACCAGCGACACCGACTTCAGGTTTGGGGCCTCGGCCTGCATTTGATCCAGCGACAGCAGCAGATCCGGACGTTGCGAGGTGTTGTGGACATTGGCGGTGTCGACCACGCCCTTGTCCTTGGTGATGGTCACCGGCTCGGTGGCAAGGGTGTACTCGCCGCTGCCCGGCACCAGCGCCAGCCCTTTGATCTGCCGTCCCGCGTCCGCCACCGCGCCGGCAACCGGCGCCGGCCGACGTATCACCTCGAAACTGAGCTGTGGAATCCGGTTGCCGAACCCCGCCAGGGCCAGGTCCTCGAACACCACATAGGCGACCCCGCGATAGGCCGGCGTGCGCGCCGCACCCTCGACCGCAGTGATCACCGGGTCGGGCAGCTGATCGTCTGTTCCGGAATAGAGCGTATAGCGGATGCCGCTCAGGTCCAGCGGCTTGCCATCGGCCCAGACCCGACCAAGGCGGGTCACCTCGCCTTCGCACAGCGCCACCGCGAAGCTCACCGAATAGCTGTAGCTTCTGGTCGCCGACCCGCTCGGCGTGCCCTTGCCGCCGCCCGCGGTTTTCACCGTCTCGCGGAACCGGCTTGCCCAGATCACGTGTCCGGCCATGCGCATGCGTCCGTACAGCCTCGGCACCGCCCGGCCCTCGCCCGAACTCATGACCCGGAACTGGTTCACCTTGCCGATGTCGACCGGCGGGCGTCGCTCGCCGAAAAGGCGCTGGTCGATCACCGAGCCGACGGTCGCACCAACCGCGCGGCCGATCACCGCGCCCGACAGGCCCAGCAAGCCGCCGCCAAAGGTGCCGCCGATCGCGCTTCCGGCAGCCGAAAGAACAAGAGTCGCCATTGTGTTCAGGCTCCCGGAAAACGGAAAAGGCCGGCCACGTGGCCACGCCAGCCGGCGGTCATCGGCGTCTCGACGACGCCGCGACCGGAATAGGCATGGATCACCGTCGGGCAGGTGCCGCCGCAGCCCGCCAGAAACCCAACATGCTTGGCAACCCGCGCCCCCGGCATCCGAAAGACGGCAACGTCGCCATCCTGGGCCGACCGGCCGGGGACGGCCTCAAGATACCGCCGCGCCGCACCCAGCAACAGCTCAGGCCCGGACGGCTCGCTCCAGTCGGGCGTATAGGCCGGAACCGCCGCCGGCTCGTCACCGATGCAGGCGCGCCAGATGCCCCGCAACAGGCCGAGGCAGTCGGTGCCGTACCCCTTGCAGCTTGCCTGGTGCTGGTACGGCGTGCCGATCCAGCTGCGCGCCTCGGCGATGATGGTTTCGCCCAGCCCGCTCATGCCGACCCACCCAGCGAACCGCCGTCATTCACCTCCTTGCGCGACGGGTAGGCAGTAACCCAGTCATCGCTCGGCAGGTGGGGAAAGCCGCGAAAGTTCAGCAGATTGGCGAACTTGTCGCGGCAGGTCCGGTCGGCCTTGTCGCACCCTGCGGTCAATGTCGCGGTATCACCGGTTGCAACCGCCAGTGGCGGCGGGCCGGCGGTCTCGATCCGTCGCTGAGCCCCGGCACCACGGTCGCGCATGATGTCCTGCCTCAGCCCTGCATTGGCGCCGCTCTGCCACTCCAGCGTTCCCTTGCGGAACCAGCCGCCAGCATAACCGGCCGGCACCGTGAAGGTGATCGCGCCAGCATCGGCCGCTACGACGGTGCCCGTGCACCGGAACGCCGGCTGATCCAGATCAACGCCGCATTTCGCATCGCCAAGCACGCGGTCGCATTGCTTGGCAAAGATCCGGCCCAACGGCCGATTGAGCGGCTCGGCCAGCCCCCGCAACTCGATCTCGAACCGGCCGTTGGCCTCGCGAAACTCGCCCAGCGTGCCCGAGAACAGCAGAAGCCGCTCGGCCGGGACCGCCCAGTTGACCAACCAGTGCCGCACCGTGGCACCGTCGTAGCGCCCGGCCAGCACATCTTCCTCGGTGATGGCCGCAGAGCTCAAAGCCCCGACCGCCTGAGCGTTGTCGACGCTCAACCCCAGACCTTGGTCGATCATCCCGGCGTCCATGCCGGTATCGGCACGAAAGGTCACACCATCCATGATCAGATCCTCGTCATGGTTGGTGAACCCCATGGCCACGCCGTCGGACCGGCGCACCTCCCAGCAACGGCACAAGGTTGTCGCGCCCGAGTCGAGGTGGGCTTTCAGTCCGGCATCGATTGTCCGCATCAGACCCGCACCTCTACCACCGGAACCGACGGCACTTCGCCGGCCGTCAGGCTGGCCATGCTGATCTCGACCCGGTCGGTGTCGAACCGCACCGGCACGTCGAACTCATAGCCGGCGGTGATCGCCGCGCCGGTTCCCGGCGCCGCGGCCAGGGTGACGAGGCCGGTTGCCGCATCAAGCGCGAAATCCGCACCCTCGGCCAGCTCGACGGCGTCCACGGCGATCCGCACCGAGCCCGAGACCGGCTTCCTGATCGGCCGCACATAGGTCTGGCCGCCGGAACTGTACGCCTTGACCAGCTGAAAGACGCTTGCCGCGCCATCTCCGGTGCCGATCACTTGATCCGTCGGCCCGGGCAGGGCCGAGGGCGCGCAGGACCGATAGTCGGTCCAGTCCTTCCAGCGAAACCCGTAAAGCTGTCCGCGCCGCGCCTCGAAGAAGCTTACCAGCAGCTCCAGATCGTCCAGCGACTGCACCGCCAGCCCCGCATCGTAGCGGCGCCGCGAATGCGCCCAGGGGCTGTTGCGCTCCTCGAACCCGTTCGCCAGCGTGACGATATCGGTCCGCCGCTCCGGTCCCCCGGCCGAGCCTATCGACAGGGCCGCGGGAAACCGCACTTCATGAAAGCTCATCCTGACCGCCTCACATGTTCCGGTTGCCGCGCCGCAGCGCCCGCGTCATCTGCGCCGCGATCTGGGTCTGCGACCGGGCAAATCCGGCCACATCGGGCGTCGAGATGTTGAAAGTCACGTTCACCGGCCGACCGCCCTGGCCCTGCGCCCGCACGCCCAGCCTGCCGTCGGCGCCGCGGGTCAGAGGCATGATCGCCTCCGGCCCCGCCTCGCCCATCAGCCCGGTGCCGCCCCGCATCGGAAACAGCGTCGGGCCCTGCACGACGCCGCCGCTTGCAAAGGCGGCCACCCGGCCCGAGGCAAAGGCACCGCCCTTCTCGAACCCGGTAAATGACCCCATCAGCCGACCCACGCCGCCAACGATGGCTTCACCGATAGAGTTGGTGACCGGCGTCAACGCCTGGTTCAGGACAGTGCTCGCCATCGATCGTCCGAGGTTGGCCAGCACGTCCGACAGGCGCCCACCGTTGAAGATCATGTCGTCCACGGCCGAGCGCAGCTCGCGCCCCAAGCTGCGCGACAGAACCCCGGCATCGCGCGAGGTCTCGCGAAAACTCGCCTTGACGCCATCCATCTCGGCCCGAAAGGCGGCCGACATGTGCTCCGCGCCGGCCATCGAGGCTTCTAGGTCGCCCAAGGTCGCGCCCAGACGCGCGACGTAGCCTTCAGTGTTGTCCATCGTTCGGTTGTTCCTTTGGATCGGATGGCGCCCGGTCGGGAAACCGCGAAAGCAGTGCCTCGAACCCGGCACGGCCGATGGTCTGTCGCGCCGCCCCACCGCCGGCCAGAAAGATCAGTTCCGCCGGCGTCAGCGCCCAGAACTGGTCCGGTGTCAGGCGCAGTTCGACCAGGCCAAGCCGCATCAGCGCCGGCCAGTCGGTGGCATTCGCCACGTCATTCGCCCGGCAGGCTGAACGTCACCTTCAGCAGTCGCGCCGCCGCCTTCGCCGCCTCGATCGGCCCACCTTCGATATCGGCGTTGCGGACATCGTCGGCGGAGACCGGGCAACCGCCCCCCTGCAGCCCGGCCGTCAGCAGCCTGACAAGGTCACCGGCAGCAAAGCTGCCGGTCTCGAAGCGGCCCACCAGGTCGACCAGCGAGCAGCTTTCCAGTTCCGCCTCCAGACTGGCCAGCGCCCCCAGCGTCAGCTTCATGTTGACGGTCTCGCCGTTGATCTTCAGCGCCGCCTCGCCGCGATAGGGGTTGGTCATGGCAGCGCCGTGAAGCTCAGCTCGCCGGCCGAGGCCATGGACATCTCGTAAACGGCCTCGCCGTCGTACTGACCCGAATACTCGATCGAGGTAATCTGGAAGGCACCCTCGACGGTGCCGAAATCCGGAATAACCACCTGGAACTGCGGGATCGCGCCGTCGAAGAACAGCTGCCGCACCCGTTCGTCGGTCGTCTCGTCGCGGAAGATGCCCGAACCGGAGATGGCGGCCGAGCGGACCCCGGCGCCACCCAAAAGCTCGCGCCAGCCGCCAGGGCTTTCCAGATTGGTCGCGTCGACGGTATCGGCGTTGAAGGTGATCCGGCTGGCACGCAGGCCGGCGATGGTCTGATAGCTGCCGGCACCGGTCATATCGACCTTGATCAGCAGATCCTTGCCTTTTTGGGCTGTCATTTCATGAATTCCTGCAAAGGGTTAGGGCGTGCCGTCAATGACGGCGCGAAATCTCAGTCCGATCCGCCGACGCTCGGGCGGGCCGCCCCGCTCGGCGTTGGCGAATAAGAAGCGCAGGTCGACCAGCTTGCCCTCGTTCAGACTGATCGGCGTCAGGGTCAGCGCATCATGGACAGCGCCGGCCACGGTCTTGGCCTTGGAGAACCCCAGGGCGGTCGAATGCACGGTCACGGAAAAGTCGTGGATGCCGCCGCTGCTGGTCTTGCTGCCGTTTTCTTTGACCCGCTCTTCGCCCAGGGTCAGGTGCACGTCGGGCGCATCGGCCGGGTTCACCGGCGGCGGCATGTCGTGAATGGCACTGCCGACAAGCGTCGCCAGTACCGCGTCACTGGTCAGCCGCTCGAACACGGCCCGCTGCAACGGCTCGGAAAAACGCATCGTCATGCGGCAGACCCCTCTTCGGCATAGCAGGTCAGATAGCGCCCCCCTGTGTCGTGCTCGGCCACCGCGAGGATCGAGAACACCCGCGTGCCTTCCCGCAGCCTCTGGTCCGCCTTGGGCCGGGACGGCGCGCCAACCGGCGCGGCGCGAACGATGATGCGATAGGCCGTCAACGGCAGATCGCGCCCCGCAACCTGGTTCTCGCGCCCTGAGCGGGCGTCGACCTCGGCCCACAAGGTGCCAAGCCTTACCCACTCCACACTAAAGCCGCCGGCGCCGTCGGGCACGTTCTGGCGCTCCTCAAGATCCAGGCGCCGGGTCAGGCGAACGGAACTCACAGCACCTCTCCGCCCAGACGCACCGGCCGGTATCGCTCCATCAGCGTCGACACTCCGAACGGCATCGCGCCGCCCGAGCCGTCAACCAGATTGCGGTTCTCGTAATAATGCGCCGCCAGAAGCAGCACCGCCTGCTCCAGGTCCGCGGGCACATCGGCCCAGTCGGGACCGAAGCCGGCCGTAAAGCGGATGCGCGCCGAGCCCCGCGTCGGGATCGTCGGCAGCGCTGTCAGCGCCACCAGCAACGGCCGGTGCTGGTCTTTGGCCAGGCGAAAGGCCTGCGGGTCGATCGGCACCACCGCGCCATCGGCCTGGATCAACGCCACCTCGTCGATGGATACCACCGGGGCCAGCGGCAGGCCCTGGCGCTCGCCATTGGCCCAACGATGCAGCTCCCATTCGAAACTTCGCTCCAAAAGGGCCTTGCCGGTGCGGGCTTCGACGGCCGCCATGGCCGCATGCAGATATGCCTCCAGCAGGGCGTCCTGCGACCCGTCATCGGCAAAGCCGGTGCCGAGCCTGAGATGGTCCGCCAAAGCGCGCACCGGATAGGCCGCCGGGGGCGGCACGCTGACTTCCAGCAAATTCATGAAGATCTCCGCTCTTGCGTACCTGTCGCCCTCAGGCGGCAATCCGCACCACGATGGCGCGCTCGATGACCCGCGCCCGGGTCGTCTCGACCTGGGCACAGACCATGTAGACCTGCCCGGCCCTGCCCCCCTTCAGCACGGCCGCGCTCTGAAAACGGCCGCAGGACTGGCTGGCGACTGCCAGATCGCCTGCGTCGCCGCTGGGCAGCACCCGCCATTCCAGACCGCCATCGACAGCCTCACCCGGTTCGAGCAAGCTCCGGTGCCAGTCCAAAGTCAGATCGAGCTCGGATCCGACGCATTTCACCACGTGATGACTCATGACGGGTTGGGCCTTCGAATTTCGGGATGCGGGCATGACACAAGCCGGCGCGGCAATTTCCGCCGCACCGGCAGTCGTTCCTGGGCGTTGACGTCAGCTCGCCGCGAACTTCAGCAGCTTCACCGCCGCAAAGTCGGTCACGTCGCCGCCAACGCGCTTGGTGGCGTAGAACAGCACGTTCGGCTTGGCACTGAACGGATCGCGCAGGATCCGCACGTCGGGCCGCTCGGCGATCGTATAGGCCTGCCGGAAGTCGCCATAGGCGATGGCGAAGGCATCGCCGGCAATGTCCGGCATGTCCTCGGCGATGAGGACCGGATAGCCCATCAGCCGTGCCGGCTCGCCGTTCGACAGACCATCGGACCACAGAAAGCGGCCGTCGGCGTCCTTCATCTTGCGCACCGCGCCGGCAGTCTTCGAGTTCATCACGAAGCTGCCGTTGGAGCGGTAGCGCGCGCCCAGCGAGTAGACCAGGTCGACGATCGCGTCCGCCGGCTCCGCGGCGTTGAAGTCGCCGGCGGCACCGGTAGCCACATAGCCGATCTGTCCCCAGGCCCAGGACGCGTTGTCCACGGTGCCATAGGTCAGAAAGCCCTTGGGCTTGTCGATGCCATCGCCCGAGATGAAGGCCTGGCCCTCGGCGCGGGCGAACTTGTCGGCGATCCGATCGGCCAGCCAGCGCTCAACGTCAAAGGCGCTGTCATCAAGAAGCCGCTGCGACGCTTTCGGCAGCGCCGACAGCTCGTGCAGGCGGATGCTGATCCGCTCCAGAAGCGGCGTCGTGGTTTCCGAGGTCGAGGCGGTTTCGGTGGCCCAGCCCGAGCCGATGTCCGAATGATCCACCAGCACGTCATAGGACGTCGCCTCGACGGTGACGACGCTGGCGACGGAGCGCAACGTCGACGCACCCCTCAGGACACCTGCGATCGTGTCGGCGGTCTGCGGGTCGACCAGATAGCCGCCCTCCGCCGCTACCGCGACGTTCAACGCCTTCTCTTCGACGGCGATGCCACGCAGGGCATCGTCGTCACCGGCGCGCAGGTAGGCCGAAAACGCCTTCTTGTGGGGAAGATCGCCATCGGCAGCGCGCGACAGCACGGGCCTCTGAGCGGGAAATGATTTGCGGTCGAGCATTGTCAATCTGCTTTCCTGTTCCTTCAGCTTCTCTTTGATTTCATCTTGGAATTTTTTGAAATCACTCAAAAATCCGGTTACCGCCGACTTCACGTCAAGCGCCATGCCCGGTTGCCGCGCCAGTGGCGCGGCGGTATCGTAATGCTGTTGTTCCATTGTCCTTTGTCCTGAACGGTCACGCCGCGTCACAGTGATTGGCCGGCATCCGAGCGCGCGGCGGCAAAGGCTTCCGCCAGATCGCGCGCCAGGGATTCGGCCGGGGGTGCGCTA
This sequence comes from Paracoccaceae bacterium, assembly GCA_050299555.1. Taxonomy (GTDB): domain Bacteria; phylum Pseudomonadota; class Alphaproteobacteria; order Rhodobacterales; family Rhodobacteraceae; genus JBNKWA01. The sequence continues at coordinate 14,959 of JBNKWA010000005.1, forward strand.
ATCCGCGCCTCGGGCTGCATCGGGAAGGTCACGATCGACACCTCCCAAAGCTCCACCTCGTGCAGGATGCGTCCGCCATTGGCGGATTTCTCCGCCCTGATGGTGCGATAGCCGATCGACAGCCCGTCGATGGCCTTCGCCTCCAGCAAGACCAGGGCTTCGCGGCCCGCCTGCACTTCCTTCAGCAGACGGCCTCGCACAAACAGCCCGTTGCTGTCTTCGCGCACAGCCTCCCAGACGCCGATCGGCTTGTTGGGGTCGTGCTGCCACAGCATCTTCACGCCGGTGCCCATGCGCCGAAACCGCTCGATGCTGGCGGCATAGGCGCCGCGCTGCACCATGTCGCCGGACTGGTCTCGGGCACCAAAAACCGAGGCATAGCCCTCGATGACCCCGTCCCTCAGGTTGGCACCCTCACCGAGACCGCAGAACTTGGTCTCCAGCGGCGGGGCACCCATGATGTTGAACATGAATGTCTCCTAGGAAAAATGCGTTGCGATATAGGTCTGGGCGAGGCTCGTGGCCAGGAACGCAGCAATGCCGGCCACCGCCAGCCAGAGCCGCCGTTCCATGCGTTCAAGGCCGGTCTCGATCTTGGCAAGCCTCTGTTCGACGGCATGCCAACGAGCCTCCATGACCTTTTCGTTGGCATCCACGCGCACTGCAGTCAGATGAAAGGGTTCATAGAGGTAACGCGAACCGCCGGCGGGGCGCGGCTTAACGTTCATGATTCATCCGCCAGCTTGGGCAATCCCAGCATTGCCCGCTTCTCTGCGTCGGTCAGGAACCCGGCGGCCGAGACACGGCGCCACTGTGCCTCCCGCTCGGCCGCCAGGGCCGGAATACCGTCGGCATCGATGCGCAAGCTCAGGCCAGACCCCAGCGTCGGGGCCAGCCATGACGAAACCGCGGCGGCGATCCGTGTCGCCAGCGGCAACACCGTCAGCCGATAGAAGGCGCGGTTCGCCTCCTGGTAGTTGGCATAGGTGTTGTCGCCCGGCAGGCCCAGCAGCATGGGCGGCACGCCGAAGGCCAGCGCCACCTCCCGGGCCGCGCTCTCCTTGGTCTTCTGGAACTCCATGTCCGACGGCGAAAAGCCCATCGGCTTCCAGTCCAGTCCGCCCTCCAGCAACATCGGCCGGCCAGCGTTCCGGGCGCCCTGGTGGTTGTTCTCGATCTCCTCGGTCAGCCGCGCGTACTGGTCCGGTGTCAGGTGCCCCAGCCCGTCGGCGCCCTTGTAGACGATCGCGCCCGAGGGCCGCGCAGCGTTGTCGAGAAGCGCCTTCGACCAGCGCGAGGCAGCGTTGTGGACATCGACCGCCGCGGCGGCCGCCTGCAGTGGCGACAGCCCGTAATGGTCGTCCTGGGGATGGAAACTGCGGATGTGCAGGATCGGCGACATGCCCTCGCCGACCAAGTAGCGGTGCTTGCGGGAACCGACGGAATATTCATAGCCGACGGGCCAGCCGTCCGCGCCCGGAATGACACTCATCCGATCCGACCGCAGCACGTAAAGCTCGCCGGGCGTACCGGTCGTGGTATCGCCCGCTGCCTCGACATAGGCGTTGCCGGTCAAAAGCAGCTGCCCGTACAGGTTCTCCAGCAGCTCGCCCGTACCCTGCATCTGGTTGGGGCGCCGCATCAGGTCCAGCAAGGGGTGGGTGTCGTAGCGACGCTCGGTATCCTGAACCAGAAGCGGCAGCGCCGCTGCCGCCTCCGCGATCATCTTCACGCAGCGAAAACCCACCGGATTGCCGGCAAAGCCGGACCGGGTCAGACTCGCCACGTCGCGCGGCGTCCACGCCACGCGGCCGGCCCCATGGAAGGCGATGACCGGACCGGCGGCCGAAGCCTTCCGCTCCGGCTCCGCGGTCCGCGGCCGGAAATACTGTAGTACCATACGCTTTGCGCTCCGTTGGTGATGTGTCCGCAGGGGTGACCCGTACACCGCCTGCTTGCGGTAGCCGCAGCTAGAGCAGGCGAACCTGCGGTGGCCCCTTGACTTCCGGCGGCTCGATCAGAAGCTCAGTGATCGCCCAGACCAGCGCATCGACCCGGTCGGGGCTGCCCGATCCCATGTAGCGCCCGGCACAGGTCAGGCTCATCTGGTCCTCCAGTGCCGGAAAGGCGCCCACGTGCTTGACGCGGCCTTGTTCGTAAAGGGCGGCAACCGGCTCGGCCCGAACCACCTTGCTACGCGTGGCGCGCAGGGGCTTGTAGGCGATGCCCGGCTCGACCTGCTGCAGCAGCGTCGCCACCAGATCGCCGCCCTGGTTCACCTCGGCGACAATCCGGTCAGCCTCATAGCTGCGATAGAGTGCCGCCGCCTGGGCAATCCAGTTCCGCGGCGTGGCGCCCTTCATGCTCGCATCGGCAAGCACATAGGCGGTCCAGCTCCGCGGTGGCCCCTGCATCGAGATCCCGGCGACGATGATGCCGCACTCGTCGGCCTTTTCACCGGACGTCACCGGCGGATCGACAGCGACCACAAGCCGATCGAGCTCTGGCGCCTCGGCCACCCGGGATTCCTCGATCATGCTGCGCGTCCACAGCGCGCCGTCGTGATCCTCGATCAACTCGCCCTGCAGCTCCTGCCGCCCCATCCTGGTATTGCCGTACTCGGCAACCATGTCCTCCAGGAACTGCGGCGCCAGATACATCGCATTGGCGCTGGACGGCGCGGTGGTCAAAACGGTTCCCCGCTCGGCCAGCACCGACTTCAGCAACTGCGCATTGCGCGGTGTCGTCGTCACCACCTGCCGCGGGTCCTTACCCAGACGCAGGGCCATCTTCAGGTTGGTCCAGGCCGCTTCGCCGTTCTTCCACTTCGCCAGTTCATCCGACCAGGCGCAATCGAATTGCGGGCCCCGCAGCGCTTCGGGATCGCGGGCCGAGAAAAGCTGCGCCGAAGCGCCGTTTGGCCATTCCACCCTTCGCCGTCCTGCGTGCCAGCTCGGCCGCCTGTCCGCCGGCGTGCATGCCATCAGGCCGCTATCGCCGAAAAGCATGACCTCGCGTGCCTGGTCATAGGTCTCTGCCAACAGGGCAATGCGGCTGCAGCGGCCCGGATCAAGCGGCTTGGGTCCTTCGACCCGCGCCCTGATCCACTCCGCCCCGGCACGCGTCTTGCCGGCGCCGCGGCCGCCCATGATGACCCAGGTCCGCCAGTCGCCCTCAGGCGCAAGCTGATGGTCGGCATGCGCCCAGTGCTCGAACAGAAACGGCAGCGCCGCGAGGGCGTTCTCGCTCAGCTGTTCCAGAAATTCCTCAATCTCGCTGTCCGATGCGGAAGCGAGCAAGTCGATCACGGATTTCGCGTCGGGCTCTCTCAAGATCGAGGGGGCCGCCTCCCGAGAGCCGGTCCGATTTGTCGAGGTCACGTTCCATCTCCTGCAATCTCTGAAGCTGCGACAGATACATTCGCATCACATCCTGACGCTTGGACCGCGCTTCGGGGGTGTCCGCCCCCCCGCTTTCCAGCGTCTCGATCGCGTCGACCAGGGCGTGGCGCAGGCGCAAGTACAACGACTTTGCGTCCTCCAGCCGCCCGTTGGGGGCCGATCCATTCCTGCTATCTTGTGAGGCCATAGAACAGGTGCGCCTTTGTAATGTTTCGCACCGGCAAAAAGAAAACGGCGAAGGACCCGCCCCCTGGGTCACTTCGCCGTCCAATTCTTCCAGCTTGCCTGCGGATATACCTGCAGGCGTTCGGTGTGTCAACAACTATCTTATAGGTTGATTGAAATTAGTTGCCACCGCTCTGCTCGGTCGCTGCCCGCTCCGCCTCGATCTTCCGCCAGGCGGCCACGTTGCGGTTGTGCTCGTCCAGCGTCTCGGCAAAAGCGTGACCGCCCGAGCCATCGGCCACGAAGAACACATAAGGCGTATCCGCCGGCTGTGCCGCCGCCATCAGCGAGGCCCGCCCCGGGTTGGCGATCGGCGTTGGCGGAAGGCCCTTGATCACATAGGTGTTGTATGGCGTCTCGGCCCTCAGCTCGCTTTGCCGCAGGCCGCGGCCCAGCACACCCTCGCCATTGGTGACGCCATAGATCACGGCCGGGTCCGTCTCCAGCCGCATGCCCTGGTTCAGCCGGTTGACGAAGACCGAGGCCACCTGCCCCCGCTCCTCCGGCACACCGGTCTCCTTCTCGATGATCGAGGCCAGTACCAGCAACTCCTCCGGCGTCTGCACCGGCAGGTCGGCAGCGCGCGCGTTCCAGGCCTCCTGCAGGCGGTCGGCCTGGATCTGGCTCATCTGCGCCAGCAGGGCCTCCCGCCCATCGCCCTTGCGCAGCGAGAACGTGTCCGGCGCCAGCGAACCCTCGGGTGGCACCTCGGCGATGTCGCCATCGAGGATCGGGATCGCCTTCAGCCCCTCCACCACCTGCCACGAAGTCAGCCCCTCGGCCACGGTGACGCGATAGTCGATGGCATTGCCGGCGGCCTCGGCTTCGGCGATCTCGGCCGCAGCGTCGGCATCGGCAGGCACCGGCTCGACGGCATTCTGGAACCGCGGCGTCACGCCACGCAGGCCCACCTGATAGGTGACCCGAAAGCAGGATTCGGCATTTGAAGACGCCGTCAGCAATGCGGCGATCTCGGCCATGCTGGCGGCGGCCGGGATCTCGTGGCAGCCGAACTTCATGGCGCTCTCGTGGCCCGAGTAACGAACGCCAATGCGAAACACCCGCTCGTTCTCAATGGCGCCGGCCGCCTTCAGCCGCTCGGCGATGGTGGCCAGCCCGGCGCCCTTCGGCACCTCGATCATCCGCGCCTCGGCCAGCGGCCCCGGGCGGCTGTACATCGACTGCCCCCAGTTGAGAATGCCGAACAGAACCACCAGCCCCACGATAAAGAAGGTCAGCGCGTTGGCGGCAAAGTGACGTCCCATCCGCATCAGTCCGGGCGCTTCATGATCAGCGACGCATTGGTTCCACCGAACCCGAACGAATTCGACAGTACATAGTCGATCTTGCGCTTCACCGGCTTGTTCGGCGCCAGGTCGATCATCGCCTCCTCGACCGGATTGTCCAGGTTGATCGTCGGCGGCGCCACCTGATCCCGCAGTGCCAGCACGCAGAAGATCGCCTCGACCGAGCCGGCCGCGCCCAGCAGGTGCCCGATCGACGATTTCGTCGAACTCATCGTCGCCGTGGCCGCTGCATTACCCAGAAGCTTCTGCACCGCGCCCAGCTCAATCGTGTCGGCCATGGTCGAGGTGCCGTGCGCATTGATGTAGTCAATCTCGCCCGGTTCGATCCCGGCGCGCGCCACCGCCGCCGTCATCGCCCGGAATCCGCCGTCGCCATCGGGCGAGGGCGCGGTGATGTGATAGGCGTCGCCCGACAGGCCATAGCCCACGACCTCGGCATAGATCTTCGCACCCCGGGCGCGGGCATGCTCCAGTTCCTCCAGCACCACCACGCCGGCGCCTTCGCCCATCACGAAACCGTCGCGGTCGCGGTCATAGGGCCGCGACGCCTTTTCCGGGTTCTCGCCCCATTCCGTCGACAGAGCCTTGCAGGCGTTGAACCCGGCCACGCCCAGCTCGGTGATCGGCGCCTCGGCACCGCCGGCCACCATCACGTCGGCATCGCCGAGCGCAATCAGCCGCGAGGCATCGCCGATGGCATGTGCTCCGGTCGAGCACGCCGTGACCACCGCGTGGTTCGGCCCCTTGAAGCCGTGGCGGATCGACACCTGCCCCGAGGCGAGGTTGATCAGCGCCGACGGGATGAAGAACGGCGACACTCGCCGCGGCCCTCGCTCCTTCAGCGTGATCGCGGTCTCGGCGATGGTTTCCAGCCCGCCGATCCCCGAGCCGATCATCACCCCGGTGCGTTCCTTGTCGGTGTCGCTGGTCGCGACCCAGCCGGAATCCTGCACCGCCATCTCGGCGGCGGCGATGCCGAACAGGATGAAACGGTCGATCTTGCGCTGGTCCTTGCCGTCGACCCAGTCGTCGGCGTTGAAGCTGTCGTCACCGCCATCGCCTTCGCGCACCTCGCAGGCATAGGTGGTGGCCAGATGACTGGCGTCGAAGCGCTGGATGGTCCGCGCGGCTGACCGGCCTTCCAGAAGCCGGCGCCAACTCGCCTCCACTCCCGAGGCCAGCGGCGTCACCATCCCCAGTCCCGTCACGACAACGCGGCGCATGCTCATCCCCCCGCCCGTTTTTGCCCTTTGGGCAGCGGTTCTACCGCACCCCTCCCGGCGAGGAAAGGGCACGCCGCACCACACGGACGTGAGCAAACAAGAAAGGCGCCCGCAAGGGGCGCCTCTGACTTCCCGGCAAGGCCGGGTTGTGCGTCAGGCACTCTTGGTGATGAAGTTCACCGCATCGCCGAAAGTCTGGATCGTCTCGGCGGCATCGTCGGGGATCTCGATCCCGAACTCCTCCTCGAACGCCATGACCAGTTCGACGGTATCCAGACTGTCGGCGCCAAGGTCGTCGATGAAGGACGCGTTCTCCGTCACCTTGGCCTCGTCGACACTCAGGTGCTCAACCACGATCTTCTTCACCCGTTCTGCAATATCGTCGCTCATTCCCTGATCCTCTTTTCACCGGATCCGGAACGACGGATCCCGATTTTCTGCTTGGATGCGCTACGCCGCGCCTGCCCCGTGAACGCTGGCGGCTGTCGGTGAAGGTCGCCCGTCCACCCCGCCGCGTGATCGACCGGCGCTATAACACACTCTCCGATGATGGCAAACGGATTTGCAGGCACCTTGCAAGGGGTGTTTTGCGCACATCAGATCATCGCCATTCCGCCGTTGATATGCAGAGTCTGCCCGGTGACATAGGCCGCCTCCACCGATGCCAGATACAGCGCCGCGGCGCCCACCTCATCGGCGGTGCCCATGCGTCCCGCCGGGATCTGGCCCATGATCCGCTGCTTCTGGTCGTCGTTCAGCTTGTCGGTCATCGCCGTCTCGATGAAGCCCGGCGCGATGCAGTTCACCGTGATCCCGCGCGAGGCCACTTCCATGGCGATCGCCTTCGACAGTCCGGTGACGCCGGCCTTTGCGGCGGCATAGTTCGCCTGCCCCGGGTTACCGGTGGTGCCGACGATCGAGGTGATGTTGACGATCCGGCCCCAGCGCGCCTTCATCATGCCGCGCATGACGCCGCGCGAAAGCTGCATGGTGGCATTCAGGTTGACGCCGATCACCTGCGCCCACTCGTCGTCGGACATGCGCATGAAGATGTTGTCGCGGGTGATGCCGGCATTGTTGACCAGTATGTCCACCGTGCCCAGGGCCTCTGCCGCCCGCTTCGGCAGCGCCTCGACCGCCGTCGGGTCGCTCAGGTCGCAGGGCAGCACATGCGCCCGCCCTCCCAGCGCCTCGGCCAGCGCGGCCAGCGGCGCCTCGCGGGTCCCCGACAGCGCCACCGCGGCACCGGCACCGTGCAGCGCCTTGGCGATGGCCCCGCCGATGCCGCCCGAGGCGCCGGTCACCAGCGCCGCCTTTCCCGTCAGATCGAACATCCGCCCTACTCCGTCTTTCCCGCCAGCGCCCTGACATCGGCGGCGGTGCCGACCGCCGCGGTGGCCGCACCCGGCACGATCCGCCGCACCATGCCGCTCAGCGCCTTGCCGGCACCGACCTCGACGAACTCGGTCACGCCCTGCTCGGCCATCCAGGCCACGCTCTCGCGCCAGCGCACCGAACCGGTCACCTGATCGACCAGATAGTTGCGGATCAGCATCGGGTCCGTAACCCCGTGGGCGCAGACATTGGCCACCACCGGCACCACCGGCGCGCGGATCTCCACGTCGTCCAGCGCCTCGGCCATCGCATCGGCCGCCGGCCCCATCATCCGGCAATGGAAGGGCGCGCTTACCGGCAGCAGCAGCGCCCGCTTGGCACCCCGGCCCTTGGCCAGTTCCACCGCCTTTTCCACCGCGGCCTTTTCGCCCGACAAGACGACCTGCGCCGGATCGTTGTCGTTGGCCGCCTCCACCACACCCTGGTCCGAGGCCGCCTCGGCCACCTCGCGCACCGCCTCGATGTCCAGACCCAGGATCGCCGCCATGGCGCCCCTGCCCACCGGCACCGCCGCCTGCATCGCCTGGCCCCGCAGCCTCAGCAGCCGCGCCGTGTCCCTCAGCCCGATGGCGCCGGCCGCGCACAGCGCCGAGTACTCGCCCAGCGAGTGCCCGGCGACAAAGCTGGCGCTGGTCACCGGCACACCTTCGGCCTCCAGCGCCCGCATGGCCGCAATCGACGTCGCCATCAGTGCCGGCTGCGCATTGGCGGTCAGCGTCAGCGTCTCGATATCGCCGTCCCAGATCAGCGCCGAAAGGTTCTCGCCAAGGGCCGCGTCGACCTCGCCGAAAACCGCCCGCGCCTCGACATAGGTATCCGCCAGATCGCGTCCCATGCCGATGGTCTGGGCACCCTGCCCGGGAAAGATGAAGGCACGTGCCATGAAAGCTCCCCGTCCACGTGGCCCTTTTCGCGGCCTTGCCGAACCTCTATCGGCTGACAGATGGCGCGGCAACCCTGACCGGCGCTGCAGGGCTTGCAATGCGCCGGCGCCTCAGTATAAGGGCGCGTCCCTCCGAACGGATGTGAAACGCGTGGCCTCTCGTATGCGGGCCGGAGGGTGCCATGACCGCATTATGAAGCGCGCCGGAAAAGACAAGGTGACCGAATGTCTCTTTACGAGCATGTGTTCATCGCACGTCAGGATATCTCCAACACTCAGGCCGAGGGTCTGACCGAACATTTTGGTCAGGTGATTGCCGACAATGGCGGCAAGATCGTCGACACTGAGTATTGGGGCCTCAAGACGCTCGCGTACAAGATCAACAAGAACCGCAAGGGCCATTTTACCTTCATGCGCTCCGACGCACCGGCAGCGGCCGTGCAGGAGATGGAGCGGCTGATGCGTCTGCACGACGATGTGGTTCGCGTCCTGACCATCAAGGTCGACGCGCATGAGGAAGGGCCGTCGGCGATGCTGCAATCGCGCAGCCGCGACGACCGTGGGCGCCGTGACCGTGACGGCGACCGGGGCGGCGACCGGGGCGGCCGCGGCCGCCGCGACAGCTGAGCGAGGACAGACAGATGGCAACCAGACCTTTCTTCCGCCGCCGCAAGACCTGCCCGTTTTCCGGCGCCGACGCACCCAAGATCGACTACAAGGACGTCAAGCTCCTTCAGCGCTACATCTCCGAGCGCGGCAAGATCGTCCCCTCGCGCATTACCGCCGTTTCCTCCAAGAAGCAGCGTGAACTGGCGCGGGCGATCAAGCGGGCGCGGTTCCTCGCGCTCCTGCCCTACGCCGTGAAGTAAGGAGGACAGACCATGGACGTCATTCTCCTCGAACGCATCGCCAAGCTCGGCCAGATGGGCGACGTGGTGAAGGTCAAGCAGGGCTATGCCCGCAACTTCCTTCTCCCCCAGCGCAAGGCGCTCCGCGCCACCAGCGACAACATCGCCTATTTCGAGTCGCAGAAGGCGCAGCTCGAGGCCAACAACCTCGAGACCCGGAAAGAGGCCGAAGCGCTTGCCGGCCGCCTCGACGGGCAGAGCTTCGTGGTCATCCGGTCGGCCTCCGAGTCCGGCGCACTCTACGGCTCGGTAGCCACCGGCGACATCGCCGAGGCCGCCAGCGCCGGCGGCTTCACCATCGAGCGCCGCCAGGTCCGCCTCGACCGCCCGATCAAGGAACTCGGCCTGCAGAAGGTGCTGATCGCCCTGCATCCGGAAGTGGACGTGGAGATCACCATCAACGTCGCCCGCTCCACCGAAGAGGCCGAGCTTCAGGCTTCGGGCCGCTCGATCCAGGATCTGCGCGCCGAGGCCGACGCGGCGGCCGAGTTCGAGATTGCCGAGCTCTTCGATGACATCGGCAGCGCAGCCTCGGACCAGGACGACGGCGGGCCGATCGACGCCCCCGGGCCGACCGAGGACTGATCGCTGCCACCATATCCATAGTTGCGGGCGTCCCTCTGGGGGCGCCCGCTTCACGTTAAGTGATCTTTCGCACACCCGAATCGCCGGCGATTATGCTATGCATCGGCGTCTGGGAGTGTGTGTGGATTCACTGGTGAACCTGTCATGTTGCGTCATTTCGAACATATTCTGAGGCGTTTCGCTGATCTCGCGGTCATCGCGGCGCTGCTCAGCTTCTTCCTTCTTGCCTGGCAGATCCTGCTTCCGCTGATGGCCTGAGACAGGGGCGCCGGCCGGATCGTCGGCGCCCGTCTTTTGACCTCCAGCGCTCACCTGCCTGTGGACCGTTTTGGTGGCTTTTCCCCAATCATAACAGGCGGGGGATAGCTGCGTCCTGGTGTATAAGGCCCCCAAACACAGAAGCCAGGGGGCAGTCATGGCAGATGGATCGGGCGGCGTCGCAGCCGAGGCGACGCTTGGCCGGCCGCACAATATCGAGGCGGAACAGGCACTTCTCGGCGCACTCCTGCTGAACAACGACGTCTACGACCGAGTCGCGTCGATCATCGACGAGTCGCACTTCTACGACCCGGTGCACGGCCGCATCTACGATGTGGCCGCGCGCAAGATTCAGAAGAACATGCTGGCCTCGCCGGTCACCGTGAAGGCGTTCCTCGCCGACGATCCCGGCCTGGCCGAGCTGGGCGGGCCGGCCTATCTTGCCCGGCTCGCGGCATCCGCGGTGTCGATCTTCGACGTGCGCCACTATGCCCAGCTCATCCATGACATGTCGCTCAGGCGCAACCTGATCGCCGTCGGCGAGGAGATCGCGGCCCGCGCCGCCACCATGGACGTGGACCTCGCGCCGGCCGAGCAGATCGTCGAGGCCGAGCAGCAGCTCTATCGCCTTGGCGAGACCGGCCGCAGCGACACCGGCTTCCAGTCCTTCGTCAAGGCGGTGACCGACGCGGTGGACGTGGCCAATGCCGCCTACCAGCGCGACGGCGGCCTGGCCGGGCTCGCCACCGGTCTTGTCGATCTCGACCAGAAGCTCGGCGGCCTGCACCCGTCGGACCTGCTGATCATCGCCGGCCGCCCCTCCATGGGCAAGACCTCGCTGGCCACCAACATCGCCTTCCACATCGCCCGCAAGTACCGCAAGGGCACGCTTCCCGACGGCAGCGAGGGCGCGGTCGAGGGCGGCGTGGTGGGCTTCTTCTCGCTGGAGATGTCGGCCGAACAGCTCGCCGCCCGCGTCCTGTCCGAGGCGGCCGAGATCCCGTCCGAGCTGATCCGCCGCGGCGAGATGACCGAACAGGGCATGCGCCGCTTCTTCGAGGCGGCCAAGGAGATCGAGCAGTCCAAGCTCTACATCGACGACACCCCGGCGCTGCCCATCGCCCAGCTCGCGGCCCGGGCCCGGCGGCTGAAGCGCACCCACGGGCTCGACGTGCTGTTCGTCGACTACCTGCAGCTTGTCCGCCCCACCGGCGGGCGCAGCGACGGCAGGGTCCAGGAGATCGCCGAGATCACCCAGGGCCTGAAGGCGATCGCCAAGGAACTGGCAATCCCGGTGGTGGCGCTGTCGCAGCTCTCGCGGCAGGTGGAATCGCGCGAGGACAAGCGGCCGCAGCTCTCCGACCTGCGCGAGTCGGGCTCCATCGAGCAGGACGCCGACGTGGTGATGTTCGTCTTCCGTGAAGAGTACTACAAGCTTCGCGAAAAGCCGGGCGAGCACGATACCGAGGCGATGATGAAGTGGCAGGAGGAGATGGCCAAGATCGAGGGCAAGGCCGAGATCGTCATCGGCAAGCAGCGTCACGGGCCGATCGGCACCGTGGACGTCGCCTTCGACGGCCGCTTCACCCGCTTCTCGAATCTGGCCAAGCCCTACCAGGTGGGCAGCGGCGACGACTTCGATTGACCACTGCGATTCGGTGAAGGCTGGCAGCGGGGCCGGCCTTCACGACCACCCGGCGCGCGCCCCTACACGACCCCTACCCCAGCAGCAGCCGCTTGCGCGCCGCCGACACCCGGCCAACCTCCAGCCCGGTGAAGACATGCAGCGTGCCAAGGTCCCGGTCGATGACCGCATGATCCGACACCCAGCCACCCATGGCCAGGTACGACCGCAGCAACGGCGGCATCGCCTTCATCGCCGCCTTCAGGTCGGGCTTCTTCAACCTCAGCCGGCTGGCAAAGCGGAACACCGCCGGCGCCTTCACCTTGGGCAGCAACCGCCGCGGCGCCAGATGCCGCTCCTTCAGCAGCGCGAAGGCATCCGCATAGGCCGCTTCCTCGGTGCCCGAGAAGCTCGAGCAGCCGAACAGGAACCCGAATCCCTCGGCCTCCACGTACCGGGCCAGCGCGGTCCAGGCGACCCGCACCACCTCGCCGTCGCGCGCCTCGGGCGCCACGCAGAAGCGCCCCATCTCCAGAAGCCCCCCCTCCATCGAGGCCAGCGCGGCCAGGTCGTAGTACTGCGCCGAATAGCTGCGGCCGATCTCGCTGCCGCCCGACAACGGCAGCAGCCGGAAGCAGCACATCAGCCGCCCGCCCGCCACCTCTTCCACCAGCACGTGAATGCAGACATCGTCGAAGGCATCGCCATCCGGCACCTCCTCGCTGCCCCGGAAGGTGCGCGCCCGCAGCCGCTGCGCCGCGGTGATATCTTCGGGCGCATGGCTGAACCGCACCCTGTAGCGGCTGAAACCCGCCTGTCGGTCACGTGAAGATTGCAACATTGCGCTCCCCGCCCGCTCGCCTACATCTGCACTCATCTCAGACGCCCTTGTCATCCTCGTGACGCGTGGCCCCGCCCGGCTGCCATTGCCCAAGCCACCGGAGCCTGCGACATATGGATGGTGCGGGTCCTGACTGGCAAGTGCGGAGGGGCATCATGAGCGACAAGACCATGACCGAAAAGATCCGGAAGTCCGACGAGGAGTGGCGGGCGCAGCTCTCCGACCTCGCCTACAAGGTGACGCGCAAGGCCGGAACCGAGCGCGCCTTCACCAATGACGACTTCCCCAAGGCCCCCGGAACCTTCAACTGCGTCTGCTGTGGCCAGCCGCTGTTCCGTTCCGAGGCCAAGTTCGATTCCGGCACCGGCTGGCCCAGCTTCTATCAGCCGATGGGCACCGACGCGGTCGAGGAGCATGACGACCGGTCATGGTTCATGCGGCGCACCGAGGTGGTCTGCTCGCGTTGCGACGCTCATCTCGGCCACGTCTTCCCCGATGGGCCGCAGCCCACCGGCCTGCGCTACTGCATGAATGGCGTTGCGCTGGACTACCAGGCCGACGACGGCTGATCGCCGCTAGTTGCCGAAAAGCTGCTCGGCGTCGACCCGGAACAGGTTGCCGAATAGCTGCTCCAGGATGCCGAGCTTGCGGGCATTGGTCTCGGTCACCCGGGTGTTGAGATTGATGACGCGGCCGTCCTCCAGGCCATAGCGGTCCATGCCGGTGACGGTGCCGCCATCGTCGAAGTTGATCGCCACGATCGAGCGATCGATCACCTCGGGCGGGTTGTAGGTGTACTGGCTGATCGTGGTCTGCACGTAGTACCAGCTGCCATCGCCGATCAGCCCGCCGGTGATGGGGCGCCCGAAGCGCTCCAGCACGGTGGAAATGTTGTCCTCGCCCGGCACCAGTGTGTCGAGATCCGCCTGCGTTGGCACATAGCCATGCACCGACACCTGCGGCGAGCATCCGACCGCCAGCACCAGCGCGAAGATTGCGACCTTTCGGGCCAAGGCAGCGGAAACATGCATGGATGGAACTGTCATCACCGATTTACGCTTGCCGACCTATCTGTGCGGTGATGTAAAATCAAGCGTATCGGCGGCCCCCGCCGTGCCCCGTGTTCCGGCGGGGCGACCCAGGGGCCTCCGGCGCATGCCGCAGTAAGGGGAGTCGTGCCCATGTCCCGTTCACCCGCACAGAACCCCCAGACCCCCGAATTCGCCCGACCGGTCACCGTGGCGCGCCTGAAGGGTGCCGAGGTGGTCGAGTTCGACGAGGCGGCCACCGAGGACGAGCGCCGCTCGCTGGCCCGGCTGTTTGGCGCCACCGCGGTCAAGGATCTCGCCGTGGCCGGCCGGATCGCTGCCGTCCCCGGCGGCTGGCTGATGGAAGCGCGCCTGACCGCCACCGTGCTGCAGCCCTGCGTGGTGACGCTGGCGCCGGTCAAGACGCGCATCAACCAGCCGATCCGGCGCCGCTTCCTGGCCGATCCCTCGGCCGCCGAGGACGATGACGAGGTCGAGGCGCTGGGCCCGGTGATCGACCCCGGCCTGATCGCCATCGAGGAGGTGGCGCTTGCGCTGCCGCCCTACCCCCGCGCGCCGGGCGCATCGCTGGCGCAAAGCGAATTCGGTCCGCCCGGCGCCGCCCCGGTCACCGAGGAAAAGGTGCGCCCCTTCGCCGATCTGGCCCGGCTGCGCGACAAGCTCGGCCGCGGCTGACCGCTCGCGCCGGGCTACCAGGTGATAGCGTCATTTGGGGGTTGCGCGCGGCTGCGAACCGGCTATTTTGCGCGCCTCCCCGTGCCCGGGCGGATTCCCGCCGCGTGACAAGCGCGCGCCCCGGTGCTAGGTGCGGGAAATTCGAACCAGCGACGCCGCCCGGATGATGAGGAAATGCCATGGCCGTCCCCAAAAGCAAAGTCACGCGTTCGCGCCGCGGCATGCGCAGGTCACACCACGCGCTGGTGGCCGCGAACCCCAACGAGTGCCCGAACTGCGGCGAGATGCGCCGGCCGCACCACGTGTGCCCCGCCTGCGGTCACTACGCCGACCGTGAGGTGATCGCCCAAGCCGATGATGTCGATCTGGACGAGGACGCGGCGTAAGGCCGGGACCCGTCGCAGCGGCCGGACATGACCTCCGCCACCCCCCCGAACGCCGAAACGCCAGAGCGTGTCGTCATCTCGGTCGATGCCATGGGGGGTGAGGGTGGTCTTGCCGCCATTGTCGGCGGCATGGCCCTGTCGGCCGAGATCAACCCGAGCGTCCATTTCATCGTCCACGGCGATGCCGGCAAGCTGGAACGCCTGCTGGCCCGCCGGCCGGTGCTTTCGGGCCGGGTTGACGTGCGCCACGCCGAAAAGGTCGTGTCCATGGACGAGAAGCCCTCGCGCGCCGTGCGCCAGGGCCAGGGCAGTTCCATGTCGAACGCACTGCAGACCGTGGCCGAGGGCGAGGCGACGGTTGCCGTCTCCTGCGGCAATACCGGCGCGCTGATGGCCATGGCCATGCTCGGCCTGCGCAAGCTGCCCGGGGTCAGCCGTCCGGCCATCGCCGTGCTGTGGCCGTCGAGGAACCCGTCGGGCTACAACGTCGTGCTCGATGTCGGTGCCGATGTGCGCGCCGACGCCAAGGACCTGCTGCAATATGCGGTGATGGGCGCCTCCTACGCCCGCAACGGCTTCGGGCTGGCGCGGCCCCGGCTGGGGCTCCTGAACGTCGGCACCGAGCCGCACAAGGGCCATACCGAACTTCAGGCCGCCGCCGAGGCGATGCCCCAGGTGGCCGAAGCCTCGGACTTCGAATATGTCGGCTTCGTCGAGGGCTCGGACATTTCCTCCTCCACCGTCGACATCATCGTCACCGACGGCTTCACCGGCAATGTCGCACTGAAGACAGCCGAAGGCACCGCGGCGCTGATCCGCGAGCTGTTGCGCGCCGCCTTCGGCCATTCGATCCTCAGCCGCATCGGCGCTCTTTTCGCCGTCACCTCGCTGCGCCGCCTGCAGAAGCGGATCGACCCCCGCCGGGTCAATGGCGGCGTCTTCCTCGGCCTCAACGGCACCGTCATCAAGTCGCACGGCTCGGCCGACGAGACCGGCGTATCGGCCGCGATCAAGCTCGCCTTCAAGCTGGCGCAAAGCGGATTTTCCGAAAGGCTTGCCCGACGCGTTGCATCTGGCGTCGTTGCCGGCGACGATGGGGCTCAAGAGGGAGAGGCTGGAGTCGGGTGAGAACATGAGCGTGACACGGGCCGTCATTCGCGGCTGCGGCCACTATGTGCCGGCCCGCATCGTTGAGAATGCCGAATTCGCCAAGACACTCGACACCAGTGACGAGTGGATCCGCAGCCGCACCGGCATCGAGCGGCGGCGGTTTGCCGCCGATGGCGAGCGGACCTCCGACCTCGCGGCCCATGCCGCCCGCGCCGCGCTTGCCGATGCCGGCATCGACGGCAGCGCCATCGACGCACTGATCGTCGCCACGACCACGCCCGACCAGACCTTCCCGGCCACCGCCACCACCGTGCAGGCGGCCATCGGCATGACCGGCGGCTTCGCCTTCGACATGCAGGCGGTCTGCGCCGGCTTTGTCTACGCCCTCGCCACCGCCAGCGCCCTGATCGCCACCGGACAGGCCCGGCGCGCACTGGTGATCGGCGCCGAGACCTTCTCGCGCATCCTCGACTGGAACGACCGCACCACCTGCGTGCTCTTCGGCGACGGCGCCGGCGCGGTGGTACTCGAGGCCGAGGAGGGCACCGGCACATCGGCCGACCGCGGCATCCTTGCCAGCGCCATCCAGTCCGACGGCCGCTACAACGAGCTTCTCTACGTCGATGGCGGCGTGTCCACCACCGGCACCATCGGCGTCGTCCACATGCAGGGCAAGGAGGTCTTCCGCCATGCGGTGGTCAAGCTTGCCGAAGCGGCCGAGTCGGCGCTGGCCAAGGCCGGCCTCACCCATGACCAGGTCGACTGGGTGGTCCCGCACCAGGCCAATCTCAGGATCATCACCGCCACCGCCGCCAAGCTCGGGGTGCCGATGGACAAGGTCGTGGTGACAGTGCAGGAGCATGGCAACACCTCGGCCGCGTCGATTCCGCTGGCCCTCTCGGTCGCCAAGGCCGAGGGGCGATTCGCACCCGGCGATCTGGTGCTGATGGAGGGTATCGGCGGGGGTCTGGCCTGGGGTGCCGTGGCGGTTCGCTGGTAGCCGGCAAGCGACCGCTTGTTCTTGAGCCTGCACAATCGATGGCAAGTCCTTGTTATTGACTCGGTTTCGTGAATCCAAATAGGCTTCCTTGCAAAATCGGGGGGGACATGGAATGGCCGGCGGAACTCTGACCCGCATGGACCTGAGTGAGGCTGTATTTCGCGAAGTGGGATTGTCGCGCAACGAATCCGCCGAACTGGTGGAATCGGTGCTCGGTCACATCTCCGACGCGCTGGTGGATGGCGAGACCGTCAAGATCTCGTCCTTCGGCACCTTCACGGTGCGCACCAAATCAGCCCGGATCGGTCGCAATCCCAAGACGGGCGAGGAAGTGCCCATCGAACCGCGCCGCGTGCTCACCTTCCGCCCGTCACACCTGATGAAGGACCGGGTCGACGCCGGCAACAAGCGCTAGCTGAAGCGCGCCGGCATGACCGAGAAATCGCCCGACGCATTTCGCACAATTTCCGAAGTGTCCGACGTTCTTGACGTTCCGGCGCACGTGCTGCGCTTCTGGGAAAGCCGCTTTACCCAGGTGCGGCCGGTCAAGCGCAGCGGCGGTCGGCGCTATTACCGCCCGAGCGATGTCCATCTTCTCAAGGGGATACGGGATCTTCTTTATACGGACGGCCTGACCATCAAGGGGGTGCAGAAGGTTCTGCGCGAAAAGGGCATCAGGCATGTGGCCGAGCTCGGCACCGAAGCCGCCGAACCGCCGCAGGCACCGGCACCGGCACCCAAGCCGGCGCGCCCTGCCCGGCCCTCCGCCACGCCGGCCGCGGCAGATGGCCAGGGCAGCCTGTTCGAAGAGACGCCGGCACCAGCCGAAAGCGACGACGGCGCCGAGCGGCGGCCCGAGCTTACTGCCATCCTTGGCGAGCTGGTGGCGCTTCGCGATGCGATGAAGGCGCAGAAGTACTGAAACCGCCTTGCCCTCCGCCGGCGATTGGAGGTAAGGGCAAGCCGTCGGGCTATGGCGCAGTCTGGTAGCGCGTTCGACTGGGGGTCGAAAGGTCGTGAGTTCGAATCTCGCTAGCCCGACCAGAATTCAACAGGCGCCTGCGCACCCCCGCGCGGGCGCTTTCTAGTCCCCCCTCCATGACCCAGGGTGTGCTGCCGTCGCAGGCGATCCGCGCCATGCTCGCCGATGGCGCGATCGCCACCGCCGCCGCCCCCGACAGCGATCAGGTGCAGCCCGCCAGCCTCGACCTCCGCCTGGGCAACCGGGCCTGGCGGGTGCGGGCCTCGTTCCTGCCCGGCGCTACCCGGACGGTGGCAGAGCGGCTGCCCGATTTCGCCATGCACGAGATCGACCTGACCAACGGCGCGGTGCTGGAAAAGGGCTGCGTCTACATGGTGCCGCTGATGGAATCGCTGGCCCTGCCCGCCGATGTCAGCGCTGCGGCCAACGCCAAAAGCTCCACCGGCCGGCTCGATCTTTTCACCCGCCTCATCACCGACCGCGGCGCCGAGTTCGACCGTGTCGAGGCTGGCTACAGGGGTCCGCTCTATGCCGAGATCAGCCCGCGCTCGTTTTCGGTCCTGGTGCGCCCCGGCGTGCGGCTCAACCAGATCCGCTTTCGCCGCGGCCATGCCGCGCTCGACGACGCGGCGCTGAGGGCCCTGCACGCGCAAAGCCGGCTGGTCGACGGCGAGGCGCATATCGACGGTGGCCTCGGCTTCTCGGTCGATCTGTCGCTGCCCCGCACCGGCTGGCGCGCCAAGCCCCATACCGGGCTGATCGACGTCGGCCGCGTCGGCTACTACGACCCCGCCGATTTCTGGGAACCGGTCGAGGCCCGGGGCGGCACGATGATTCTCGACCCCGGCGCCTTCTACATCCTCGTCAGCCGCGAGATGGTGCACGTACCCCCCGCCTATGCTGCCGAGATGGCACCCTATGTAGCCATGGTGGGCGAGTTCCGCGTCCACTACGCCGGCTTCTTCGACCCCGGCTTCGGCCATGATGCGGCCGGCGGCGCCGGCTCGCGCGGGGTACTCGAGGTGCGCTGCCACGAGGCGCCGTTCGCGCTGGAAGACGGCCAGATCGTCGGCCGGCTGGTCTACGAGCGCATGGCCGAGCAGCCCGACACGCTCTACGGCGCCGGGCTGAAATCCAACTACCAGGGCCAGGGCCTGAAGCTCTCCAAGCATTTCCGCGGCTGACGCGATCCGCGCCGGCTACGGACCCGGCTCGGGTTCGGGCTCAGCGGCCGGCGGTCGCCGGTCGCGCCTGTCCGCTTCCTCGGGGTTGAAGATGCGCTGCCCGGCGCGCTGGATGGCCAGGAACGCCTGATCGGCCATGAACCCCGACAGGAATGCGACGAAAGCCACCGTGAACGGGCTCAGCTCCACCTTGCCGTCCGCCCCGCCGCCCTGGGTCAGGACCAGCATGCCGGCGCCCGAGAACAGGAAGATGGCGATCGCCGCGGCGATCCCCTCGCCGACGCCGACGAAAAGCTGCGCCCCGCCGATATCCTTGCCGGCGGCGAAGAAGTTGCGGGTGAACGACACCACCGCCCCGAGGCCGCCCGCTGCGATGGTCACGATCAGCGTCAGGAAGATCGTCGGGTAGCGCACCATGTGCTGCACCAGCGGCAGCCGCAGGGCGCTCATGGTGGCACGGTGCTCGGAATTGGCCGGCAGGCTGACCGCCCTCAGCTCCGCCTCGTATTGCTCGATCTCCTTGCGTGGCAGGCTGCGCTCCTCGCTCTGTCGCGCCCAGCCGGTGTCCGCCTCGGAAAGCGCCCGCTCCAGGTCCGCCCGTTCACCCTCGATCTCGGCATGCTCCCGCAGCAGCCCGGCGATCTCCGACCAGGCACCGAGCGGGTCGGCCCCCTCGCCCACTACCGGCATCGCCTGAAAGATCGCCGCCACCTTGCGCAGCCGCGCCGTGGTCATCCCGGCGTCGCCGTCGATCACCTGCACCAGCTCGTCCACATAGCGCGCCTGCGGCCCCGGCTCGACACCGGCCAGCGCAAAGCGGATCTGCATCAGCACCGCCTGGGTGCGGGCATCAAGCGCCCGTTGCTGCGGTTCGATCCCGGCCTTGGCGGCCGCGAATTTGTCCATCTCGGCGTCGATGGCGCGCACGTCGGCCTGCCGCCGGGCGATCAGCGACTTCAGCTCGGCCTCGCGCTGGACCAGGTGGAACACACTGTCGAGATCGTTGATCCCGCCACCCGAGGCGGCAGCGTTCTGGATCCGCGCATCCCAGTCGATGCGCACGATATAGGTCGCGAAGCCGAAAAACACCAACAGCACGAAGAACACGTAAAGTACAATGACCAGAAAGCCGATGGTCACACTGCCGGTGATGTGTCGCGCCTGACCGAATTTGACCGCTTCCGCCATCCCCTCAGGGTCGGCCCGAGGCCTTTCCTTGACAAGTGAAACTTGTCACCTTCGCGGCGATTTCCCCAAAGCCGTGGGCAGGCCGCCTCAGTCAAGCAGTTCGTCCTGCACCTCGTCCTCGTACTCGTCCTCGGCTTCCTCGCCGCCCAGGGCCAGCACTCCCGGCTGCGGCCGGTTGTCCAGCAGCCCGGCGTCGCGTAGCTCCTTGATCCCCGGCAGGTCGCGCGCACTTTCCAGCCCGAACTGGTCCAGAAAGACCGGAGTCGTTGTGAAGGTCACCGGGCGTCCGGGGGTCAGCCGCCGGCGGCCAAGGCGAATCCAGCCCAGCTCCATCAGGATGTCCACCGTGCCCGACGACACCGAAACGCCGCGGATCTCCTCGATCTCGGCCCGGGTCACCGGCTGGTGATAGGCGATGATCGCCAGCGTCTCGATGGCGGCGCGGCTCAGCTTGCGGGTCTCCACCGCCTCGCGGCGCATCAGGAACCCAAGGTCCGGCGCGGTGCGGAAGGCATAGCCCTCGCCGACCTTGACCACGCGCACCCCGCGCCCCGAATAGCGCCGCGTCAAAAGCTCCAGGGCCGCTCCGGCATCGCTGCCCTTGGGCAAGCGCTCGGCCAGCGCCGCCGGGGTCACCGGCTCGGCGGCCGCGAACAGGATCGCCTCGGCCATGCGCTCCTGCTCGGCCAGGGGCGGCGCATCGAAAAGTGCGGCAATGCCGCGGTCGCTCGACAGGTCGTTCATGGCTGCTCGGGCCTTCCTCTTATTTCTATGGGCGCGAAGGTCGCCTCCTGGCGCAGTTCCAGCCGCCCCGCCTTGGCCAGCTCCAGAACGGCGGCAAAATTGGCGGCGGTGGCCGAACGGCGCTTCTTGGGGTCGGCCTGCCAGCCGTCGGGCAGAAAGCTCGACAGGAACGCCCAATCCGTCACCGCGCCGATCAGCGGCCGCAGCCGCTCCAGCGCGTCCTCCATGGTCAGGACCGCGGCACGGCGATAGTGCAGCGGCTGGAACTCCTCGCGCGTCTTGACCCGCGCATAGGCCTGCATGAGGTCCACAAGCGACGCGGTGTACTGCGCCCGCCGGGTCAGCGCGAAGCTCTCCGGCGCGCCGCGTTCGAAGAAATCCCTGCCCTTCTGGTCGCGGCCCATCAGCTCGGCCGCCACCCGGCGCATGGCCTCCAGCCGCTCCAGCTGAAACGCCAGATGCGCCGCCAGTTCCTCGCCCGAGGGGCCTTCCTCGGTCGGGTCGGGCGGCAGCAGCAGCCGCGACTTCAGGAACGCCAGCCACGCCGCCATCACCAGATAGTCGGCGGCCAGCTCGATCCTGAGTGCCTTGGCCTGCTCGACGAAGGTCAGGTACTGCTCGGCCAGCGCCAGGATCGAGATCCCCCGCAGGTCCACCTTCTGGGTGCGCGCCAGCGTCAGCAACAGGTCCAGCGGCCCCTCGTAGCCATCGAGGTCCAGCACCAGCGCCTCGGCGGCGCGGCGGGCTTCGACCTCATCGGCGACGAAGTGATCGTCAGGCATGGGCCATCTCCCGCTTCAGCGCTGCCAGCCGCGACAGCGCGGCGGCGACGTCGAAACCGCCGGCAGGCACGCGCAGCGCCAGCGCCGCCTCGGCCCGCGCCAGCGACCGCCCGGACAGCACCGGCGCCGCTTCCGCGACCGCCGCCATCTCGTCCATCTCGCCGTTGCAGTGCAGCACCACGTCGCAGCCGGCCGAAAGCGCCCCGGCCGCGCGCGTCGCCATGGCGCCGGTCAGTGCGCCCATGGACAGATCGTCGGTCATCAGCAGGCCGCCAAAGCCGATATCCTCGCGGATCACCCGAACCACGCCCGGCGACAGCGTCGCCGGCCGCTCGGGGTCGATGGCCGGGTAGACCACATGCGCCGTCATCGCCAGGGGCAGGTCCGACAACGCCCGGAACGGCGCGAAGTCAGTCGCCTCCAGTGTCTCGCGATCCAGGGCCACCACCGGCAGCCCGGCATGGCTGTCCACCGTCGCCGCGCCGTGGCCTGGGATGTGCTTCATCACCGGCAGCACGCCGCCCTCCAGCAGGCCCTCGGCCGCCGCCCGGCCCAGCCGCGCCACCTCAGCCGGCTCGCGGCCGCAGCAGCGGCCCAGGATGATGCCATGGGTATCCGCGCGGGGCATATCGGCCACCGGCGCGCAGTTCACGTCGATGCCCAGGTCCCGCAGTTCCGCCGCGATGACCCGGCAGCGCAGCCGCATTGCCTCGGCCCGCGCCTCCGGCGCCAGCGCCTCGACGAATGGCAACGCATCGTCCCAGCCGGTGGCCAGCGGCGGCCGCAACCGCTGCACCCGGCCGCCCTCCTGATCGATCATGACCGGCGCCGCGTGCCCGGCCGCCTCGCGCAGGTCCGCCGCCAGCGCCCGCACCTGCTCCGCCGTCTCGATGTTGCGCGCGAACAGGATGAAGCCCCAAGGCCGCACGCGGGCGAAGAACGCCCGCTCCGCCGCCGTCAGCCGCGGCCCGGCGCATCCGAGGATGACCGCGCGCGGCGCCATCTCAGCGCTCCACCACGGGGGTGCAGTTCACCTCCCGCGCCTTCAGCGCCTCGCACATGGCAAAGGTCTCGTCGCCGGTCTCGAACCCCGCAGCCCGCAGCCGGTAATAGGTCTGGCCGCCCGAGGCAGCCTCCTCCACGTAATGCTCCTTGCCACCCAGAAGGTCGGCATGCTGGGTAAGCTGAACCGCCCATTCGGTCTCCGCTTCCTCGCGGCTGTCGAAGGACCCGAGCTGGATCACCTGGCGCCGGGCCGGCGGAATCGCCTCGGCCAGGCCCTCGGGCCGCGGCCGCGGCCGGGTGGCCACCGATGGCGGCGGTTCGGGCAGGCTGATCGCCGCCCCGGCGGGGTCATCGCCTTCGGGCGTGTCCCCGTCTCCGGGGGGCGGGGTCGCAGCCGCAACGTCCTGCTCGGGCGTCAGATCGCCCTGCGGCACGTCTTCCGGCGCCAGCGCCTCGGGGGCCGGCGCCAGCGCCTCGGCGCTTTCCGTCTGGGCGCCCTCGCCTTCCAGCACCCGGTTGACCTCCAGCCCCTGATGCGCCGCCTGCACGCCGCCGGCTTCCTCGGGCTGGGTCCGCATCGGTCCCTCGACGGCGCGGATCACCGGCACATCCGCCGGATCGCGCACCGCCAGCCGGTATCCCCAGGTCACGATCCCGACGATCAGCCCCAGCGACAGCACCGCTCCCGCCCAGCGAAGGACGAGAAGTGCGAAATCCTTGGCGCCGGTACCGGGCGGCGTACCCTCGGGATCGTCGAAAAAGGTGTCCTGCATCGGGCCTGCCTTGGGTAGCCGCACCTTATCTTGTGTGCGCCCCTGCTCCAACCCCGAAATGCGTTAACGTTTGCCGTTACATCTCTTCCATCGGGGTCACCCCCAGAATACCAAGACCGGCCGCGATAACAACCGCCGCGGCCCGCACCAGCGCCAGCCGCGCCCGGGTCAGGCCCGGATCGTCCTCGCGCAGGAAACGCAAGGCCGGATCGGCCTTGCCCTGGTTCTGCAACGCGTGGAATTCCGCCGCCAGCTCGTAGAGATAAAAGGCCACCCGGTGCGGCTCGTGGGCCTCCGCCGCCGCCTCCACCAGCCGCGGCCATTCCGCCAGCTTCTTTGCCAGCGCCAGCTCGCCGGCTGCACCCAGCGGCGACAGGTCGGCCGCGGCGAGGGCCGAATCGGCAACCTCCACCCCCGCCGCCTTGGCCAGAACCGAATGCGCCCTTGCATGGGCGTATTGCACGTACCAGACGGGGTTGTCCTTGGACTGTTCCAGCGCCTTGTCGAAGTCGAAATCCAGCGGCGCGTCGTTCTTGCGCGTCAGCATGGTGAAGCGGGTGACATCGGGGCCCACCTGCTCCACCAGGTCGCGCAGGGTGACAAAGGTCCCCGCCCGCTTCGACATCTTGAACGGCTCGCCGCCCTTGAACAGCTTGACCAGCTGGATCAGCTTCACGTCCAGCGGCACCCGGCCGTCCGACAGCGCCGCCACCACCGCCTTCAGCCGCTTGACATAGCCGCCGTGATCGGCGCCGAGCACGTCGATCAGCTCGTCGAAGCCGCGATGGATCTTGTCCCAGTGATAGGCGATGTCGGGGGCGAAATAGGTCCAGCTGCCGTCCGACTTTTTCACCGGCCGGTCGACATCGTCGCCATGGGCGGTGGACCGGAACAACGTCTGCTCCCGCGCCTCCCAATCCTCGGGCAGCTTGCCCTTGGGCGGCTCCAGCACCCCCTGATAGATCAGCCCCATCTCGGAAAGCCGGTCCAGCGCCGCCTCGACCCGGCCGCCGGCGGCGATCGCCTTCTCCGAGGAATAGACATCCATGGTCACGTTCAGCGCCGCCAGATCCTCGCGGATCATCGCCATCATCGCGCCCGTGGCGAACTCGCGCACATCCGCCAG
Organism: Paracoccaceae bacterium; assembly: GCA_050299555.1. Classification (GTDB taxonomy): domain Bacteria; phylum Pseudomonadota; class Alphaproteobacteria; order Rhodobacterales; family Rhodobacteraceae; genus JBNKWA01. The sequence continues at coordinate 39,613 of JBNKWA010000005.1, forward strand.
CCAATCGGCCTCGGGCCTGTCCAGCAGGCTGTCGCCATATTGCGCCTTCAGCGCCTCGCCCACCGGGATCAGGTAGTCGCCGGGGTAAAGGCCCTCGGCGATCGCCGGCTCCAGCCCGTGCGCCTCGCGGTAGCGCTCGAAGGCCGAGCGGGCCAGCACGTCCACCTGGGACCCGGCATCGTTGATGTAGAACTCACGGGTGACCGCGTGGCCGGCGAAATCCAGAAGGCTGGCCAGCGCGTCGCCAAAGACCGCGCCGCGGGCATGGCCCACATGCATCGGCCCGGTGGGGTTGGCCGAGACGAACTCGACATTGATCCGCCTGGCCGCCGCCGGACGGCCGCGTCCAAAGTCACCGCCAGCGCCAAGGATCGCCGGGACCAGACCGAACCAGACCGCCGGCTGCAGCCGCAGGTTCAGAAAGCCCGGCCCCGCCACCTCGGTCGAGACGATGCGCGCGTCGTCCGCCAGCCTGGTCGCCAGTGCCTCGGCGATGGCGCGCGGCTGCATCTTCGCCGCCTTCGCCAGAACCATGGCGGCATTGCTGGCCATGTCGCCATGGCCGGCATCGCGCGGCGGCTCCACCGCAACGGCGGCAAGGTCGAGCCCCGGCGGCAGCACGCCATCGGCGGCAAGCGCATCGAGGGCTGAGACGACAAGCGTCCGTATGTCGGCGAAAAGGTCCATGTCCTGGCGTCCGGTCTGCGATCCGGAGGCGCAGGTAACACAGCAACGGGTGGGGCGCCACTCCCGTGCGGCACGGCCTGCCACGACGCACCGGTAGCGCGCCCCGGATCACGGCGGGCCGGCCGTCCATCCCGGCACGCAGGTCGAAGGGGTTCAGGAAAGGCTTTAGGTCTGGGGAGGCAGGCCCGCCCGCGGGCGCTGGCCGCCGGCGCGGATGGCAAAAGGCCGGCACCAGGGGCGCGATCGCCCCCGATCGGCCGCGGCTCAGTGCAGGCGCTGCAGGGCGATGAAGCTGTCGAAGCTGATCAGGGGCGCCGGCTGCCACTGCGGGTCGATCTCCATCACCGCCCAGTCGCGGTTCGATGGCTGACGTCGTTCCGGCTCACGCGCCGGCAGCGGCTCGGGCAATGTCGGAAAACGCTGCAACGCCGGATCCCGGAGCGCCCAGGCATCAATCTCATCGTCGAAGTGATCGAGTGGCATCTTTCCGGCTCCCCTTGCCTGAACGCCTCGCCTTCCCGGCGACCTTGCCGTTCATGGGGAAACTGAAGGTTAATTTCGGCGACAATTCGCACAGATTGCGGCGAATTTGTTCTTCATCCCGGCGGCCTCCACCGCCCCTGCCCGCCTGCTCCCGGCCTCGACCCGGAGCGCGAGGGCGGGTGGGCGGGGCGCGCCCGGGGCGGGTCGGGAGCAGGCGGGCAGCCGAGGCAAGGAAGGCGGCCCGTCCTCCCCCTTGCGGGTCGGCCGGCCCGTTGCGTCGCCGCGCCAGGATGCGCGGGCCGCGCCGGTGTCAGGCCCGGGCGCGCGGGTCGGTGATCTTGCGGTGCTCCTCCAGCGCGAAGCGGTCAGTCATCCCCGCGATATAGTCCGAAATCACCCGCGCGCAGTGGGTCTCGTCGCCGGCGACCGCCGCCCGGCGCCAGTCGTCGGGCAGCATCCGCGGATCGGCCATGAACAGCCGGAACAGCTCGGCCACCACCTCGGCCGACTTGCGCCGCATCCGGCGGACCCGCCAGTGCCGGTACATGTTGTCGAAGAAAAAGCCGCGGATCACCTTGAGGTCGGCGAACAGCCCGTCCGAGAACCGCACCACCGGATGGCCCAGCCTGCGAATCTCGTCGGCGCTCTCGGCCCCGCTTTCGGCCAGAAGCCGCCGCGAGGTGGCGATCACGTCCGCCACCATGATCCCGAACACCCGTCTCAGCCCCTCGTGCTGGCGCCGCGCCGCATCCAGCCCGGGATATTTCAGGTCCACCTCGGCAAAACAGTCGCGGATCACCGGCAGTGTCGAGATCGCCTCGACGGTGAACAGCCCGGCCCTGAGCCCGTCCTCCAGATCGTGGTTGGAATAGGCGATGTCATCCGAGATCGCCGCCACCTGCGCCTCGGCGCTGGCATGGGTGCCAAGCTCCAGATCGTGGCGGTCGTTGTACTCCGCCAGCGCATAGGGCACCGCCCCGCCGCCCTCGGCGCCGCCGGCAACCGGCCCGTTGTGCTTGGCGATTCCCTCCAGCGTCTCCCAGCTCAGGTTCAGCCCGTCGAACTCGGCATAGTGCCGTTCCAGCGCCGTGACGATCTTCAGCGCCTGGGCGTTGTGGTCGAACCCGCCATAGGGCGCCATCGCCTCGTTCAGCGCCTCCTCGCCGGTATGCCCGAACGGCGTGTGGCCGAGATCGTGCGCCAGCGCCACCGCCTCGGTCAGGTCGTCATCCACCCCCAGCGTCCGGCTCAGCGTCCGCGCCACCTGCGCCACCTCGATGGAATGCGACAGCCGGGTGCGGAAATAATCCCCCTCGTGCTCGACGAAGACCTGGGTCTTGTACTTCAGCCGCCGGAACGCCGAGGCGTGGATGATCCGGTCCCGATCGCGCTGGAACTCCGAGCGGTTGGCCGAATTCTCCTCCGGCACCAGGCGCCCGCGGGTCGCCTCGGCCCGCGCGGCATAGGGGGCGAGCGTCATGTGGTGTTACCGTCCTGCCTTCCGGTTTTTCCCGGCTGCCTTGTCGGGGCGCCTCGCGCGCCCTAACTTTGGGGAAGATGTAACCCATTCAGGCCCGGTGCGAAATGTCAGACATCACCCTGCCCCCCCGCGTCTCGCCTCGCGCCTTCGCCCGGCTGGCCGAGATCGCCGCCACCAGCGGCACCGCCAAGGCGCTGCGCGTCGCGGTCGAGGGCGGCGGCTGCTCGGGCTTCCAGTACGATCTGGCGCTGGTCGATGCCGGCGAAGCCGACGACATGGTGATCGAGAAGGACGGCCTGCGGGTCCTCGTCGACGCGGTCTCGCTGCCGTATCTGGCCAACGCCACCATCGACTACAGCGCCGAGCTGATCGGCGCCCGCTTCGTCATCGACAACCCCAACGCCACCTCCTCCTGCGGCTGCGGCACCTCGTTCTCGCTCTGACCTTGACGCCGCCGGCGCGCCCGTATTCCCTGCGCGCCATGAAGATCGCCACCTTCAACATCAACGGCGCCCGGGCCCGGATCGAGGCGCTGACCGCCTGGCTCGCCGAATCGAAACCCGACGTGGCGCTCCTGCAAGAGATCAAGTGCGTCGACGAGGCGTTCCCGCACGAGCCGGTGGCGGACCTGGGCTACAACATCGCCACCCACGGCCAGAAGGGCTTCAACGGCGTCGCCATCCTGTCGCGCTACCCGCTCGAGGACATCGTCCGCGGCCTGCCCGGCGACGAGGGCGACGAGCAGTCGCGCTGGATCGAGGCCACCATCGGCGCCCCCGAGCCGGTCCGCGTCTGCGGCCTCTACCTGCCCAACGGCAATCCCGCGCCGGGGCCGAAATACGACTACAAGCTGGCCTGGATGGAGCGGCTTCACGCCCGCGCCGAGGCGCTGATCGCCGCCGAGGAGCCGGCGCTCCTGGCCGGCGACTGGAACGTCATCCCCCAGCCCGCCGACGCCGCCCGCCCCGAGGCCTGGACGCGCGACGCGCTCTACCTGCCCGAGACCCGCGCCGCCATGCGCCGCATCGAGTACCTGGGCTATACCGACGCGGTCCGCGCCGCGCTGCCCACGGGCCCCGCCTTCACCTTCTGGGACTACCAGGGCAATGCGCGCGAGCGCAACGACGGCATCCGCATCGACCACATCCTGATGACCCCCCAGGCCGCCGACCGCATGCTGGCATGCGGCATCGACGCCCATGTCCGCGACCGCGCCAAACCCTCCGACCACGTGCCGGTCTGGGTCGAGCTGGCCTGATCCCGCCAGCGCCACGCTGACCCGGGCTTCTGCCGCACCTGGCACTGTCGCCCGGGCCCCACTCACGCGGGCAAACCTCACGTAGAATGGGTTCCGTCCCGACGTTGTGCTGCGGCCAGCCCGACTCCTGCGAGACGATCGCGAGCGCCGACCGAGCGCCTGACCGGGGGCTGGCACCGCGACTCCGGAACCGCGTGCTTCATGCCGGCCACATACCTCTTCCGGCGCCGCGGGACGTGCTCCATCCCCAAAAGCGCCAGACCGCCTGGCCGGTCAGGCGCTCGTGCGGCGCGGCTTCGCCGCTTGTTCCGGGCGGGGGCGCTTTCCCACGCCTGTCCCCACGGATTCTTGTTGATTTTCAAACCCTTGACCCACCGTCCCCATGGGGACGCCCTCAGAAGCCAGCGCCAGATCGCGCCCGGGCGCGAGGGTGGGTGGGCGGGGGGCCCGGGTGCGATCCCCTTGCATCCCGGGACCCGAAAGCACGCGTCCCCACGGGTGTCCCCACGGGATTTTCCACGATTCCAACCCCTTGCCCCCCGTCCCCATGGGGACGGGGGAAAGGGCGTCAACGGGCTGTCTCGTCGTGCCCGTAAAGCCAGTCGAACCGCCGCATCATCAGCCGCGGCACCAGCGAGGCACCCCGCAGCCCCCAGTGGGCCAGCCCCCGCATGGGCGGCCCCATGTGGAACAGCCGGGTATTGGCCCCCGAAGCCGCCTGCACCCGGCTCGCCCGTCCCTTCCGCCGCGCCTCATAGGCCGCCAGCGCCGCCTCGGGCGCGTCGTGCCGCGCCCATTCCTCGGCCAGCGCCCATGCGTCCTCCAGCGCCATGGTCGCGCCTTGCGCCAGATAGGGCAGCATAGGATGGCAGGCGTCGCCCACCAGGACCGTGTTGCCGGTCCACCAGTGCGCCAGCGGCCGGTGCGCGAAAAGCCCCCAGAGGAACGTCTCCTCCAGAGCCCCGGTCAGCGCCGTGACCGGCTCGCACCAGCCGGCGAAGGCGCGGCGCACGTCGTCCGGGTCGGCCTCCTGCCGCCAGCCCTCCGCCGCCCATTCCTCGCGTTCCTCGACGGCAACGATGTTCCAGACGCTGCCCTGGCGCAGCGGATAGGTGACCAGATGCCGCCCCGTGCCCATGAAGACATGCGCCGCGTTGGGCAGCAGCGGTGCGGGAAGCCGGCCTGCGTCCACCAGTCCCCGCCAGGCCACGTGGCCGGTGAACTCGGGCGCATAGCCCCCCGCTACCTGCTGGCGCACGGTCGAGCGGACCCCATCGGCCGCCACCAGCAGCTCCGGTTGCAGCGTGGAGCCATCGGCGAAGGCTAGCCCTCCATGCTCGGTGACCGTCTCCGCCCTCAGCCCGAAACGGAAGGTCACGCCGGCCGCCCGCGCCCCTTCGAGCAGCACCTCCAGCAGGTCGGCGCGGTGCATCTGCAGATAGGGCGCGCCCCAGCGCCGGACCGCCGCCGCCCCCATGGGCACCCGCGCTACCCGTCCGCCGGTCAGCCCGTCGCGCAGCACCACCGCCTCGGGCCGGTTGGCGACCGCCAGCGCCGCATCCTCAAGCCCCAGCGCCGCCAGCACCCTGACCCCGTGCGGGCCGATCTGCAGCCCGGCGCCGACCTCGCCCGCGGCCTCGGCCTGCTCGCAGACCGTCACCTCGACCCCGCGCCGGGCCAGCGCCAGCGCAGCGGCAACGCCGCCGATGCCGGCGCCCAGAACGGTAACGGATCGAGTTTTGGCCACGAGACCCTCCGGCGCAGGCGGTCGGGCGCAACATCAACCCGGACGCATGCCGGGATCAATGGCAATCGGCGAATCCGGGCCATTCCCGCACGGGGTTGCCTATCGGATACCCAAAAATGAAAAGGGGCGGCCCCGATGGCCGCCCGCACTCTCTGCCTGACCGGTGACCGGCCGCCTGCCGGCGCGTCACTCGTCGCGGTGGATCTTCTCCTTGCGCTCGTGGCGCTCCTGCGCCTCGAGGCTGAGGGTGGCGATGGGCCGCGCGTCGAGCCGCTTCAGCGAGATCGGCTCGCCGGTCTCGTCGCAATAGCCGTAGCTGCCATCCTCGATCCGTCTCAGCGCGGCGTCGATCTTCGAGATCAGCTTGCGCTGGCGGTCCCGGGTCCTCAGCTCCAGTGCCCGGTCGGTCTCTTCAGAGGCGCGGTCGGTCATGTCGGGGATGTTGCGGGTCCCCTCCTGCATGTCCTCGATGGTGCCCCGGCTCTCCTCCAGGATCTCCGATTTCCAGTCGAGCAGCTTGTTCCGGAAGTACTGCAGCTGGCGTTCGTTCATGAACGGTTCGTCGTCGGCCGGGACATACCCCGCGTCGAAATTGGTTTCCTGCTTCATTGCGCCTTCACCCCGAATTTTATGCGGGCCACCGCCCCCCGAGGCGACTCCCGCCTGCTCTGAGCCCGTTCGCATGGCCGCGGGAATACCCACAAATTATGGCAATGTCACGCAAACAATACGAACACTTGCCGCGATCGCCCCGGCTGCTAGGCTGATTGAGACAGGACCGCAAGAGCACCGGGCAGAGCATGAGATTTGAAGGGACTTCCGACTATGTCGCCACGCCTGACCTGATGGTCGCGGTCAACGCGGCGATCACCCTGGAACGGCCGCTTCTGGTCAAGGGCGAGCCCGGCACCGGCAAGACCGAACTGGCCCGCCAGATCGCTGCGGCGCTGGACCTGCCGCTGCTGGAATGGTCGGTGAAATCCACCACCAAGGCGCAGCAGGGGCTCTACGAATACGACGCCGTCAGCCGCCTGCGCGACAGCCAGCTCGGCGACCCGCGGGTGAACGACGTCGCCAACTACATCCGCCGCGGCATGCTGTGGCAGGCCTTCGCCGCCGACGCCAAGGTGGTGCTCTTGATCGACGAGATCGACAAGGCCGACATCGAGTTTCCCAACGATCTTCTGCAGGAACTCGACCGCATGGAGTTCCACGTCTACGAGACCGGTGAGACGGTGCAGGCGCGCCACCGCCCGATCGTCATCATCACCTCCAACAACGAAAAGGAACTCCCCGACGCCTTCCTGCGCCGCTGCTTCTTCCACTACATCCGCTTCCCCGATGCCGAGACGCTGAAGGCCATCGTCGAGGTGCACTATCCCGGCATCAAGCAGACGCTGGTGGCCGAGGCACTGACCCGCTTCTTCGATCTGCGCGAGACGCCGGGGCTGAAGAAGAAACCCTCCACCTCCGAGATGCTCGACTGGCTGAGGCTGCTGCTGGCCGAGGACATGGCGCCCGAGGACTTGCGCGCCAGCCCGCGCGACAGCCTGCCCAAGCTCTACGGCGCGCTGCTAAAGAACGAGCAGGATGTGCAGCTCTTCGAACGGCTGGCGTTCCTCTCCCGCGGGCGCGGATAGCCGCGATCCCTCGGGCCGCGGCCACCCCTTCCGCTCACCGCCAGCGGGCGCCGGCCAGCCAGATCTCAGCGCCCCCGCCAAAAGCGGCCAAGGGGCCGCCCGCCACCATGGGGCAGGTACACGTTTCCGAAAAAGCGCCCGACCCACTGTGCAACCTCGCGGAGCGGTGCCATTATCGCCCGACAACAGCCGGACAGGCCAAAACGAGCAGCCAGGACACGCCGCGTGGCAAGTGACCAGTCAACCACCGCGATCCGCCCGCTCCGCGCCTCGGACGAGGCCGAGTGGCGCCGGCTGTGGACGGCCTATCTCGCCTTCTACGGGACCGACGTCGCCGAGGCGGTCTATCGCAGCACCTTCGACCGGCTCATGTCCGGCGACGCGCACGAGTACCACGGCCTGATCGCCGAGGTGGCAGGCCGGCCCGTCGGGCTGGTCCACTACCTCTTCCACCGCCATTGCTGGCGCATCGAGAACGTCGTCTACCTGCAGGATCTGTACGTCGACATCGAGATCCGCGGCACCGGCGCCGGCCGGGCGCTGATCGAGGCGGTCTATGCCGCGGCCGACGCTGCCGGCTGCCCCACGGTCTACTGGCTGACCCAGGACTTCAACACCACCGCCCGGCGGCTCTACGACCGCATCGGAACGGTGACGCCATTCATCAAGTACAACCGCGCATGACCGGCCGCCGCCTCCTTTCGCTCGCCGGCCTCCTGGCTGCCCTCGCCGCCTGCACCGTGCCGCCGCCGGCACCGGCCTCGCGGGTCGCCAACGTCGCCTCTGTCGCCTTCGAGCCGACGATCCGCCCCCGCGGCGTCGCCCGCGCCAATGCCGAACTGGCCGAGGATTTCCTCGACCTCACCTTCGCGCTGGAAAGCGGCCAGACCCTGCCCGGCCTTCTCCGCCACGAGGGGCCGATCCGCGTCGCCATGCGCACGCCGGGTCTGCGCGGCTACGACCACGACCTCGATTCGGTGCTGACGCGCATGCGCCGCGAGGCCGGGATCGACATCGCCCGCACCGCCGATGTGCGCACCGCCGACATCGTCATCGACGGCGTGACCAGCCAGCAGATCCAGCAGGCCTATCCCGGCGCCGCCTGCTTCATCGTGCCGGGCGAAACCGGCTGGGATAGCTTCCGCCGCAAAAGCCGCCGCCAGCGCCTGCGCTGGTCCGATCAGGGCGAGCTCGGCCGGACCGCCATCTTCGTGCCCACCGACAGCACGCCGCAGGACATCCGCGACTGCCTGAACGAGGAACTGGCCCAGGCGCTCGGCCCGGCCAACGACATCTACCGGCTCGCCGACAGTGTCTACAACGACGACAACTTCCACTCGGTGCTGACACCTTTCGACATGCTGGTGCTGCGCGTCCTCTACAGCCCCGAGCTGCATTCCGGCATGTCCCGGGGGGCCGTGGCGCAGGTGTTGCCGGGCGTGCTGGACCGCCTGAACCCGGCCGGCCGCCACTTGGCGCCAAGGCCGCGGGCGCCCGAGACACCAGAGTGGAAGGAAGCCATCGAGCAGGCGATGACGCGCTCCAACTCGCTCTTTCAACGCCGGCGCGGGGCCGAGCGTGCGGTTGCGTTGGCGGCCGCGATGCAGCCCCGCGACCACCGTCTGGGCGTCGCGCTGCTGGCGCGCGGGCGGCTGAACCTGCGCAGCAGCCCCGCCTCCGCCGCCAAGGATTTCGCCAACGCCTATTCGGTGTTCCTGAGCCGGCTGGGGCCGGACGACGTGCGCACCGCGCAGGCGGCACTGCACGTGGCCATCGTGGCGCTCCGCGACGGTGACCGGAAAATGGCGCTGCGGCTGGCTGACCAGTCCGTCGACGCGGCGCTTGCGGGCGAGAACGCCGTCCTTGCCTCCGGCCTTCTGGCCATCCACGGCGAGGCGCTGGCCGGGCTCGGCCGCGCCGCCGAGGCCAAGACCGCCAGGGTCGACAGCTTGAAATGGGCCCGCTACGCCTTCGGCGACGCCGACGGGGCCATGGCCGCGGCCCAGGCCGAACTGGAGATGCTCGGGCCATCGCCCCGTGAGGAGAACCCCGGATGATCGCGCTCGCGGGCTTTGCCGTCGGTTTCGCCATCGGCTGGCTGCGCGCCGGCCGGCGCGGCGGCGACCGCCTCGACCGGCTGCAATACGGCGGCGCCCACGGCATCGCGCTGGCGACACTGGTGCTGGCGGTGACGGTGCTCGCCGACAGCTTCGGCGTCTTCTAGGGCCGGGGCGATGCTGCTCGGCCTCTTTACCGCGCTCCGCGGCGAAAAGGTGCCGGTCACCCTGCGCGAGTACCTGACCCTGATCGAGGCCACCGCGGCGGGGCTGGCCGAATTCGATGTCGAGGCGTTCTACTACCTCGCCCGCACCAGCCTGGTGAAGGACGAGCGCCACATCGACCGCTTCGACCGCGCCTTCGCCGCCGCCTTCCGTGGCCTCGAAACCACCGCCGCCAGCGATGCCGCCGACGTGGTCGATCCCGTCGCCCTGCCGGACGAATGGCTGCGCCGTTTGGCCGAAAAGCACCTCACCGACGCGGAAAAGGCCGAGATCGAGGCCCTGGGCGGCTTCGAGGCGCTCATGGAGACCCTGCGCCAGCGCCTCGCCGAGCAGCAGGGGCGCCACCAGGGCGGCTCGAAGTGGATCGGCACCGCCGGCACCTCACCCTTTGGCGCCTACGGCTACAACCCCGAGGGCGTGCGCATCGGCCAGCACGAAAGCCGCCACCAGCGGGCGGTGAAGGTCTGGGACCGGCGCGAGTTCCGCAACCTCGATGACGAGGTCGAGATCGGCACCCGCGCCATCAAGGTGGCGCTCCGCCGCCTGCGCCGCTGGGCCCGCGACGGTGCCGCGGACGAACTCGACCTCGGCGGCACCATCCGCGCCACCGCCGAGCACGGCTATCTCGATGTGCAGATGCGCCCGGAGCGCCGCAACGCGGTCAAGGTGCTGCTGTTCCTCGACGTGGGCGGCTCGATGGACCCGCACGTCAAGGTGGTGGCGGAACTCTTCTCCGCCGCCCGCTCCGAGTTCCGCCATCTCGAGCACTTCTACTTCCACAACTGCATCTACGAAGGGCTCTGGCGCGACAACCGCCGGCGCTGGTCCGAGCAGCTGCCCACCGCCGAGGTGCTCAACACCTATGGCGGCGACTATCACGCCATCGTTGTCGGCGACGCCTCGATGAGCCCCTACGAGCTGGTCCAGCCCGGCGGCGGCAACGAACACTACAATGCCGAGCCCGGCGAGACCTGGCTCCGGCGCCTGCGCGCGCAATGGCCGTCGTCGCTGTGGATCAACCCTCTGCCCGCCGAGACCTGGCGCTACGGCCAGACCATCGCCATGATCCGCGAGATCTTCGAGGACCGCATGGTGCCGCTCACGCTCGCCGGCCTGGACCAGGGAATCCGCCTGCTGGCACGGCGCTGAACGCACCCATGACGTGTATCCGCCGCGCATCACTATCGCATGCGAATCGGTTTTTCCGCCAAAAGTGAAAAAATTGTCATTGAATCCATGGGCGGATATCCGCTAGGTGGTTAGTGACGATTGCTTGGCATCCCCGTGTTGGGTTGTTGCTGTGCGTCTCCGGTCCCTCGGGATCGCGTTGTGTTTGATTGGTGGGGTGTCGAATGACAAATCACGGAATTCTGGCCATGGCGGCAGCCATGGGCCTTCTTTTTGCTGTCGGTTCTGCCGACCAGGCGGCGGCTGTCACCTGTGGCGGCGCCAAGGTGATCGGCGTCGGCCAGGCGAACGCCTGCAGCGGGCCGGTACCGATGAATGCGCTGGCGCACCGCGCCGCCGGCGACGACTTCGACTTCAATCCGGACGAATGGACCCTGGTGGACAGCATGGGCAAGGCCGGCAAGCGCGGCCGCTGGTCGACCGACTTCGCCGACGAGACCCTGATGGTGGTCATGAAGGCCGGCAAGCGCACCGCTGCCTTCCTGTTCGACGGCGTCGAGGGCGATTTCGCCAAGGGCCGCTTCAACACCCGCCAGGCCGGGCTGATCAAGAAGAACGGCAAGGGCCGCAGGCTCGGCAAGATGTGGGTCTACGCCCGCACCGAACAGCCGACGGCGCCGGTGCCGGTGCCGGCCGCCGGCGTCATGCTGCTGGGCGGTCTCGCGGCCTTCGGCGCTGCCCGCGTCCGCAGCCGCAAGGCCTGATCCGGACCTGACGACACCCCGTCGCGGCGGCCGCTGTCGCCGCGACGCCCGCGTCATCCTGGCGCTGGGACATCCGGCGCCCCGGGCAATAGCCTGAGACGATGATTCGCGGCATCCGCCAGCTCTGGCATACCCGGCGCGGCCTGCTTCTGGCCTTCGTCGTCGTGCTTGCTGTCACGCTGTTTCTGGTCGCGCGCACCATCCTTCTGTTCACCTACTGGCAGAGCCACCGCGATGCCGAGCTGCAGCCCTGGATGACGCTGGGCTATGTCGAGCGCTCCTACGGCCTGCCGCCGCGGTCGCTTCGCGGCCTCGCCGGCGAGGACGTCCAGCCGGGCCAGCGCCTGACCCTGGCCGAGCTCGCCGCCGCCCGCGGCATGTCTCTCGACCAGTTCGAGCAGGAGGTGCAGGGCGCCATCGACGCCGCCCGCGACGCCCGGCCGCAGCCATGACCGACACGCTGCTGGCACTGGTCCCGACCCTGGGGCTGCCGCTGATCTTCGCC
>JBNKWA010000006.1:0-47963 GCA_050299555.1 Paracoccaceae bacterium
CCGCTGGACATGAGCTTTGCCGACGCTCTGGGCACCAGCCATACCGAGATGCCCGACGCCTATGAGCGGCTGATCATGGACGTGGTTCGCGGCAATCAGACCCTGTTCATGCGCGGCGACGAGGTCGAGGCCGCGTGGGAATGGACCGACCGCATCCACAAGCTGTGGGAGGTCGGCAAGGAACGTCCGCAGCAATACGATTCCGGCGGCTCGGGGCCGGACGACGCGCTTGCGCTTCTGCACCGGGACGGACGGCGCTGGCGCGAGATCACCGCTTGACGCAGCGGCCGGGACGAACACAGCAACGGAGGCCGAAATGAGCCTGAATGCCATCGTCGCGGATGTGACCGAGGTGATCCGCCGGCGTTCCAGCGAAAGTCGCGCCGCGTATATGGAGCGGATGGCGCGGCAGCGCGACGACGGGCCGCGCCGGGCGCATCTGAGTTGCGGCAACCAGGCCCACGCCTATGCGGCGATGGGCGAGGACAAGGCGGCGATGGCCGAGGCGCGGGTGCCCAATCTTGGCATCGTCACCGCCTATAACGACATGCTGTCGGCGCATCAGCCCTACGAGACCTACCCGGCCCAGATCAAGGCGGCGGCCCGCGAGGCAGGCGGCACGGCGCAGGTGGCCGGCGGCGTGCCGGCGATGTGCGACGGGGTCACCCAAGGCCAGTCGGGGATGGAGCTGAGCCTCTTCAGCCGCGACGTGATCGCGCTGGCCGCGGCGGTGGCGATGAGCCACAACACCTTCGACGCGGCGGTCTATCTGGGCGTCTGCGACAAGATCGTGCCGGGCCTCGTCATGGCGGCGGCGAGCTTTGGCCACGTGCCGGCGCTGTTCGTGCCGGCCGGGCCGATGACCAGCGGCATCGCCAACGACGAGAAATCCAAGGTCCGCCAGCGCTTCGCCTCCGGCGACGCCACCCGCGAGGAACTGATGGCGGCCGAGATGGCCTCGTATCACGGCCCCGGGACCTGCACCTTCTATGGCACCGCCAACACCAACCAGATGCTGATGGAGTTCATGGGGCTGCACCTGCCCGGCGCCAGCTTCGTCAATCCCGGCACGCCCTTGCGCGACGCGCTGACCGCCGCCGCGGCCAAGCGGGCGCTGGCGATCTCGGCGCTTGGCAACGAGTATACGCCGGCCTGCGACATCCTCGACGAGCGCGCCTTCGTCAACGGCATCGTCGGGCTGATGGCCACCGGCGGTTCCACCAACCTGCTGATCCACCTCATCGCGATGGCGCGTGCGGCGGGCATCGCGCTGGTCTGGGAGGATTTCTCGCGGCTGTCGGACGCCACGCCGCTGATGGCCCGGGTCTACCCCAACGGTCTTGCGGACGTGAACCATTTCCACGCCGCGGGCGGCCTGCAGTTCATGATCGGCGAGCTTCTCGATGGCGGGCTGCTGCATCCCGACGTCAAGACGGTGGCCGGCGAGGGGCTGGCCCGCTACGCCGAGGAGCCGAAGCTGAAGGACGGCGCGCTGGTCTGGGGCGAGCGCGCGACCACCAGCCACAACGACCGGATCCTGCGGCCGGTGACCGCGCCGTTCCAGCCCTCGGGCGGGCTGTCGCTGATGCATGGCAACCTCGGCACCGGGGTGATGAAGGTCTCGGCAGTGGCCGAGGAGCGGCGGGTGATCGAGGCGCCGGCGAAGGTCTTCCACGACCAGGAGGAGCTCAAGGCCGCCTTCCGCGCCGGCACGCTGACCGGCGACTTCGTTGCCGTCGTGCGGTTCCAGGGGCCGAAGGCCACCGGCATGCCGGAACTGCATTCGCTGACGCCGATCCTCGCCGTGTTGCAGGACCGTGGCCAGAAGGTGGCGCTGGTCACCGACGGGCGCATGTCGGGTGCCAGCGGCAAGGTGCCGGCGGCGATCCATGTCAGCCCCGAGGCGTTGGACGGCGGCCCGCTGGCGCGGCTGCGCGACGGCGATCTTGTCAGGGTGGACGCCATGAAGGGCACGCTGGACGTGCTGACCGACGGCGCGCTGGACCGCGACCTCGCCACGGCCGACCTCAGCCGCTTCCAGAGTGGCAACGGCCGCGAGATGTTCGCCCAGTTCCGCGCTATCGTCGGCACCGCCGAAACCGGCGCCAGCGCGGTGATCTGAGGCCGATCGGCGCGAGTTTGGAGACAGGCGATGCAGTGGATCGAGGACGAGGCCGCACTTCGGGCGATCTACGACAAGGCGCCGGTGGCCGCCTCGACGGTCAAGGTGGCTGACCGGATCACGCCCCAATACCGCGCCTGGATCGAGGCGTCGCCGTTCTGCGCGCTGACGACGGTCGGCCCCGAGGGCACCGACTGCTCGCCCCGCGGCGATGCCGGCGCCGTCGCGGTGGTGCTGGACGAGGCGACGCTGGCCATCCCCGACCGCCGCGGCAACAACCGGATCGATTCGCTGCTCAATATCGTTCGCGACGGCCGCGTCTCGCTGATGTTCCTGATCCCGGGCTCGGGCACGGTGATCCGGGTCAACGGCAGCGCCAGGGTGACGGCCGACGAGGCCCTGTGCCAACGGCTGGCCCACGCGGGCAAGCAGCCGCGCAGTGTCATCGTCATTGCCGTGGCCGAGGTCTATTTCCAGTGCGCCCGGGCGGTGATCCGCGCCGGGCTCTGGGATGCACCGGCGGTGGATCCCGACACGCTGCCGACGCCCGGCACCATCCTTCAGGCGATGAGCGTCGGCGACATCGACGGCGGCAGCTATGATTCAGACTGGCCCGGCCGCGCCGCCAGGACCATGTGGTAGGGAGAGACGCCATGCCGATAACCGCCGCCGAAGCCTGCGCCCGCAACCGCGAGGTCTGCGCCATGGCGCCGATCGTGCCGGTGCTGGTGGTGAAGGACGCCGCCCATGCCCGGCCGCTGGCCGAGGCGCTGGTGGCCGGCGGCCTGCCGGCGCTGGAGGTGACGCTGAGGACGCCGGCGGCGCTGGATGCCATCCGCGCCATGGCCGAGGTGCCGGGCGGCGTTGTCGGCGCCGGCACGCTGATCACGCCCGAGGACGTGAAAAGGGCGGTCGCCGCCGGGGCCAGGTTCGGCGTCTCGCCCGGCGCCACCGACAGTCTGATCGCCGCCTGCGAGGCCGAGGGGCTGCCGCTGCTGGCCGGTGCCGCCACCGCGACCGAGGCGATGCAGATGCTGGAACGGGGCTATGACCTCTTGAAGTTCTTTCCCGCCGAGGCGTCGGGTGGGGCGCCGGCGCTCAAGGCGCTGGCCTCGCCGCTGCCGCAGATCAGCTTCTGCCCCACAGGCGGGGTCAGCATGAAGAACGCCCCCGACTATCTGGGCCTGCCGAACGTCGTTTGCGCCGGCGGGTCCTGGGTGGCGCCCGATGCCATGGTGGTGGCGGGTGACTGGGCGGGGATCGAAACATTGGCCCGCGAGGCCGCGGCATTGGAGCGCTGACATGGGCACCTGGGACGAACTGAAAGCATACCGCGCCGCGCAAAAGGGCGGCATCGCCGATCTCTTCGCCGCCGATCCGAACCGGTTCGAGAGCTTTTCCGCCAGCCTCGGCGACATGCTGCTCGACTATTCCAAGACCTCGATCGACGCCGGTGCGCGCACGCTCTTGCTGCGGCTGGCCGAGGAACGCGGCGTTGCCGCCCGCCGCGACGCCATGTTCGCCGGCGAGAGGATCAACACGACCGAGGACCGGGCGGTATTGCACACGGCGCTCAGGAACCTGTCGGGCCGGCCGGTGACGGTGGGCGGCGCCGACGTCATGCCCGGCGTGCTCGAGACGCTCCGCCGCATGGAGGTCTTTGCCGACGGCGTGCGTTCGGGCGCCATCTCGGCCCATGACGGCGGGCTTTTCACCGATGTGGTCAATATCGGCATCGGCGGCTCGGATCTCGGCCCGGCCATGGGCTATCTGGCCATGGCGCCTTATGCCGACGGGCCGCGGGCGCATTTCGTCTCCAATGTCGATGGCGCCGACATCCACGACAAGCTGAAGGGGCTCGACCCCGAGCGGACGCTGGTGATCGTCGCCTCCAAGACCTTCACCACCATCGAGACGATGACCAATGCCGACACCGCGCGGGCCTGGATGGCCAAGGCGCTGGGCGAGCGTGCCGGCACGCATTTCGCGGCGCTGTCGAGTGCGGTGGACAAGACCACCGCCTATGGCATCGACCAGGCCCGGGTCTTCGGCTTCGAGGACTGGGTCGGCGGGCGCTATTCCATGTGGGGGCCGATCGGGCTCAGCCTGATGCTGGCCATCGGGCCGGGCAATTTCCGCGCCTTTCTCGAAGGTGGCGCGGCCATGGACGCGCATTTCCGCGAGGCGCCGTTCGAGGCCAACCTGCCGGTGCTGCTGGGCCTCGTGGGCATCTGGCACAACAATGTCTGCGGCTATCCGACCCGGGCGGTGCTGCCCTACGACCAGCGGCTGAGCCGGCTGCCGGCCTATCTGCAGCAGCTCGACATGGAATCGAACGGCAAGCGGGTGGCGCTGGACGGCACCGCGCTTGAGCGCTCCTCGGGGCCGGTGGTCTGGGGCGAGCCGGGGACCAACGGCCAGCACGCCTTCTACCAGCTGATCCATCAGGGCACGGCGGTCATTCCCTGCGAGTTCCTGGTCGCCGCCCGTGGGCATGAAAGCGATCTTGCCCACCAGCATGACCTTCTGGTGGCGAACTGCCTGGCGCAGTCCGAGGCGCTGCTGCTGGGTCGCCCGACCGCCGACAACCCGCACCGGGTGTTCCCCGGCAACCGGCCCTCGACGACGCTGATGTACCGCTGGCTCGACCCCAGGACCTTCGGGATGATCATCGCGCTCTACGAGCACCGGGTTTTCGTCGAGGGCGCGATCTGGGGCCTCAACAGCTTCGACCAGTGGGGGGTAGAGCTTGGCAAGGAACTGGCCAAGGCCATGCAGCCGCTGGTCGAGGGCAGGACGGCGCCCGATGGCAAGGACGGCTCTACCGCCGGCCTGATCGGGCATCTGCGGGGCCTCAGGGGCTGAACTCAGGCGCCTCCGCAGCGTCCCCACTGGCGTCCCTACAAGAACGACAATGATATCAATGTGTTGCAAGGCGTCCCCATGGGGACGCCTGGCTCGGCGCCGATCGGGCTCGGCGACGCGGGGTGCCGGTGTCTGGGGCGTCCCCACAAGTGTCCCCACGGGAATTGCAGGAATTCCAATGCCTTGACCCCCCGTCCCCATGGGGACGCTTGTGGGGACGGTGGATCGCGCCCGGGCCGCTCCCCGCCCGCCCACCCTCGCGCCCCGGGCGCGATCGGCGCGCCGTGGGAGGGTTCGGGAGCGGGTTTCGGAGGTCGCCTTGGCGCTCCCGCGGGACCCCGAGCGACTGCGGGCGGCTGGTGGCGCGTCCCCATGGGGACGCACCGACCGCCGTTCGGGGCCGGACGGCCGCCCCGGTCCGGTGGTCGCGAACGTCTTGCCGCGCGTCGTCCGGCCTCTTACGGCCGGCCGGCCGAGCGTGTAGGGTCCGGCCCGGTCACCGCCCGGATTCGCACCCATGAACGTCGCCCTTTCGCCCCGCATGTCGCTGATCAAGCCGTCGCCCACGGTGGCCGCGGCGCAGCGGGCCATGGAGCTGCAGGCGGCCGGCCGGCCGATCATCTCGCTGACCACCGGCGAGCCCGACATGCCGACCCCCGCCCATGTTCAGGAGGCGGCCATAGACGCCATGCGCGCCGGCCAGACCCGCTATACGGCCGTCGACGGCACGCCAGCACTGAAGGACGCGGTCCGCGCCAAGTTCGCGCGCGAGAACGGCCTCGACTATGCAAGCGACGAGGTCATCGTCACCGCCGGCGCCAAGCAGGCGGTCTTCAACGCCGTTCTGGCCACCATCGGGCCGGGGGACGAGGCGATCATCCCGACGCCGGCCTGGGTCAGCTATATCGACATCGTCAAGCTGGCGGGCGGCACCCCGGTGGAGCTGCCCTTCGGCCCCGAACACGGCTTCAAGGCCAGCGCCGAGGCCATCGCCGCGGCGATCACGCCGGCCACCCGGATGATCATCCTGAATTCGCCCTGCAACCCGACCGGGGCGGTGCTGTCGGCGGAGGAGCTGGAGGCGATCGGGGCCTGCCTCGAAGGGCGGCCGGATATCCTGGTCATCTGCGACGACATCTACGAGCACATCCTCTACACCGGGCGCCCGTTCGCCACCCTGGCCCAGGTCTGCCCCGAGCTGAAGCCGCAGGTGGTCACCGTCAACGGCGTCTCCAAGGCCTATGCCATGACCGGCTGGCGGATCGGCTATGCCGGGGGCCCGCGCCACGTCATCGCGGCGATGAAGGTGTTGCAGGGCCAGTCCACCACCAATGCCAATTCCATCGCCCAGGCAGCGGCGGTGGCGGCGCTGAACGGCGGGTCCAACACGGTCGAGGAAATGCGCCAGGCCTTTGCGCGCCGGCGCGAAGCGATGCTGGCCAGGTTCGGCGCCATGCCGGGGATGACCGTGCACGCGCCCGACGGGGCCTTCTATCTCTTCATCGGTGTCGCGGGCCTGATCGGCCGGGCCACGCCCGCCGGCGGCACCCTGGCCGACGAGGCGGCGGTGGTGGAGTATCTGCTGGAGCAGGCCAATGTCGCCCTTGTCGGTGGCGCCGGCTTTGGTCTGTCGCCCTATATCCGGCTTTCCTACGCCGCGGCGGACGAGACACTGGAGGCGGCCGCCGACCGCATCGCGGCGGCGCTGTCGCGGCTGGGCTGATGCTGGCGGCGGCCTTTCGTGCTCCGGCGCTGGTCGCCTCGGCCGGGCTGCATGCGGCCGCGCTGGGGGTTGCGGTCAGCCTTGGCACGGCGCCGGACATCTCGTCGGGCCGGCAGGACGTGCTGACGGTGTCGCTCGATCCAGCGGTGGCAGCGGAGTTGGCGCGTGCCTTTGCCGGCGAGCCGATGGCAGCCGAGCCGCCGGAGGCAACCCTTGCGCCGGCGGAGGATGCCCATGCCGTGCCGCCGGAGGCCACCGCCGCTCCGGCGTCGCAGCGCGGGAAATCGGCGCTGGCGCAGGCGGACCAGGGCGACGCCCCGCCCCGTCGATTGCCGTCGCCGCCGATTGTCGCCGCAGTCGCCATGGCGACGGCGGGGCTTGCTCCGGTTGCCGAGGACGACGGTCTGGTCCCGCCGGCGTCAAACTCTACCGTGCCCGAGCTGGCGGCGGTGCCGGTGCTTCCGGCGGCCGCGCCGCCGGCGGAAACCCCCGAACCGCCGCGGACCTCGGTGGCGCTTGCGGTTTCGGCCCGCCCCCTGCCGCGCAACGATTCGGAGGTGGTCGAGCCAAGGGAGGCCCCGGTCCGTGCCGCGCCGCAGGTTTCCCGCGCTGCGGCCGATGCATCCTCGGCTGCCACCGTCGCCTCGGCGCCGGCTGCCGCAGCACCGGCTGCCGCAGCGCTGGGCGACCGCTGGGCGGCCGGTGTCGCCCGTGCCGTCGATCGGGCCAAGCGCCCCCCGGCCCGCGCCGGCCTTGCCCGGGGCCGCAGCGTGATCGCGGTCACCCTGAGCGCCGAGGGCCGGGTCATGGACCTGCGCCTCGCCGCATCAAGCGGAGCCTCGCTTCTGGACGATGCCGCCCTGGCGGCCGCCCGTGGTGCGGCCTTCCCCCCTGCGCCAAAGGGTTACCCGGCACGCAGTCAGGCGTTTCGCATTCCGGTGGTCTTCCGATAGGCTGCGCTGACAGGGCGCGGTGACATGATCGAATTCGGCGAGAAGCGGCTGGTTCTAGCGGTGCGCCATCCGGGGCGGGTGGTGCTCTATCTGCGCTTTTTCGACCGCAACACGGCGCACTGGCGTTACCGGGCGGTGGCGTCGCGGGACGAGACCAGCGGCGAAGTCAGCGATTTCGGGCGGTTCAGCAGCCAGAACCGTGCCAGCTGCGACCGGGCGCTGAAGGCGCTGGCAACGGTCGAGGCGATGGTGCCGCGTCCGGCGCTGATGGATGCGGCCCGGTTTCTGCCCTTGGGCAAGATCGACGCGGAACTGGCGCTGAACCTCAGCCTGCAGGCGGATTTCTTCCGCTTCTTTCAGGTCAATGCGCTGATCGTGCGCCGATACCTCGATGCACCCGCCCCACCGCCGGTGGCCTTCAACCAGGCGGTCCCGGCCTATAACCTGATGCTGGCCCTGGACCTGCGCGACGAGATGGCGGCGGCACTGGTTCGTGACTGGGCGCCACTGATGGCGGCGGTGGCCGAACCGGGATTTCGCGACGATGCCTATGGCCATGCCGCCGGCGCCATGCGGGCGGTGGCCGACATGCGTGAACGCCTGGGCGAAGCGGAGCATGCTCTTCAGCCCTTGGAGCGTTCGCTGCAGCTTGCGCCGGGGCCGGCCCGCGCCGCCCGGGTGGTTGCCCTGCTCAGGCGCCTGGGGCGGTCCGAGGAGGCCGGGCGGCGGTTGCGCGCGTTCCGCGAGCGCTGGCCCGAAGCGCAGGAATTGGGTCGCGGCAAGACCGTCGCCGACGAAGCGGCGGAATGAGCCTGAAGCCCGACAGCTCCGATACGGCTCCGGAGCCGGCGGCGGCCGAAGCGCTGATCGCACGGCTGCCACGGATCATTCTTGGCCCGGGCGGCACCGCAGAGGCGCAGCGGCTTTTGGCCGAGGCTCTGGTGGCCGAAACCGCCCATGGGCCGGCCGTGTCCCTGGCACGGGAAATGTACCGGCTCGGCCTCGACGACGCGCTGCGGCCCCTGCTGGCCGCCGCGATCGAGCGTTTTCCGCGCTCGATCGACCTGCATGCCCTGCTGGTGGACAGCGCGCCGGCGCGCGATCGCGGCGGACCGCTGGCGGTTCTGGTCGATCTGACGCTGCAGTCGGGGCGCAAGCGCTGGATGGCGGCCGAGCGGCAGCAATCGGCCGGCCACAATGCCGAGGCGCTGGTCTTGCTCGACCAGCCTGGCGGAGCGGTGGAGCATCAGGTGGCCGATGCGCTGATGCGCCAGAAGCTGCTGGCCGCGGAGGGACGGGAGGCCGAGGCCGAGGCGGCCCTGGCGTCGCTTCGGTCCGAGCACGGGCGGGATGAGGATGTGCAGGCGCGGGTGCTGGCCGAGGCAGCGCGCCGCCAGGGTGCCGCGGCGGTGGTCGATGCCTATCTGCGGCTGGCCGCCGACCACCCCCTGCCGTACCGCCTGCGATCCCAGGTCCTGGCGGCGCTCCTGTCGGCACGGCATTTCCGACGCGCCCAGGATTTCTTCGCCAGTCACCTGCGCGGCGCCGGCGCGCCCGCCCGGCGGCGTGACGACTATTGCCGCCTGCTGCTTGCGTCGGGGCGGCCGGAACTGGCGCTGCCATGGTACGCGCCCCGGGTCGCCCGGTTTGCGCCATCCGAACGCGGAGAGGCCGTGGCCGAGTTGCTGGCACGGGCGCAGATCGCTGCCTGGAAGGTGGCCGCGGCCGAGGAGGTGGCCCGTCAGGGACTGGCGCTTGCGCCACGAAACGGGCGTCTCAGGGCGCTGCTGGCCGAGGCGCTGTTTCGCCGGGGCGCGTGGGATGAAATCGCACCCCTGCTCGGCAGTGCCCGTGGCCTTGCCCGCGACATGGCCGGCCGCATGGGGAGGGTGGTCCCGCCGCCGGACCAGGGTATCGGCCGGGCCCGGCACGGCCTTGACCGCGGCGACCTGCGCCTCGCCGCAAGGGCCCTGTCGGCCGCCACGCCACGGAGCCATGCCGATGCGATTGCGACCGCGGGATTGCGGGCCGAGCTTGCCGCCCGGCAGGGCAATATCCACAAGGCGCTGCAGCTGGTCGCGACGCTCTTGTCACTCGACGCCGAGCGGCCGTCGAGCTGGCTTCTTGCCGGGCGTTTGCGCTTTCTCGCCGGCGACGCGCCGGGCGCCCTGGAGGCGCGCGCGCGGTTCGCGGCATTGCGGGCCGGAAGCATCGAGGGGGTGTCGCTTGGACACCGCCGCGACACCCCGGACCTGGTGCTGGAGTCGCTGGCCGATCCGCCTGTCCTTGCCGGCCTGGTCGATGCCAGCCCCGGGGCCGGGTTCGACCACGCGCTGGGCCTTGATCCGGCTCGGTTCGGCGCCGGCGACTGGATGCAGTTCATCTACCGGCTGGTCCACGCGCGCGGCGACCTGATCCTGCCGCCCGCCGGTCCATCGCGCATCCCGCGCCAGCTGGTGAGCTACTGGGAGGGGCCGCGAAGTCGGCCGCTCGACACCATCGGCGACGAGTGGCGATCGCTTCTGACGGGCTGGGAGGTGGCAGCCTTCGACCGCGATGGCGCCGAGGCGTGGCTGGCTGCGGAGGCCGCACCGCCGCTGGCCAGGCGCTTTCGGGCGGCCCGGCATCCTGCCACGCGGGCCGACATCTTCCGTGTTGCGTATCTGGCAAGGGCCGGCGGCTTGTGGATCGACGGCGACGAGCGACCGCAGGCGCCCATCGATGACTGGCTCGAGGGGTGCGATCTGCTGCTGGTACACGAGAAGGGCCATTCCACCATTGCCAACAGCTTCGTCGGTGCCGCGCCGGGTCATCCGGTGCTGACCGCCGCCGCCGAGGCCATCGCGAACACGTCTTCCTTCAAGGGCGGCATCGACACCTGGATCGAAACCGGCCCGGGCCTTTTCGCGGTGGCCTGCGGGCGCTGGATCCACGGGACACTGCGCGCCAGGGGCAGGGTGGAGGGCCTGCGGCTGCTCAAGTCCGAAGACTACGACAGCCGGGTTGCGGCCAACCTGGATTTGCCGCACAAGTTCGCGTCCGACTACTGGCGGTCCTGACCGGCTGCCGTCCGGGCCGGGACGTCTGGTCGCGTGCGCCGGAGCGTCAGCGACCGCCGCCGAGGGCCCTCGATGGGCCCGAAGGCGGCGCCTCCACCCCACCATCCGATCCTGGCTCGGGCCGAAACGGTCCTGGTCTAGGCTGCGCCTGCCGCCGATCGGGCGTCCGAATCCTCGGCTGCCCCGGTGGCCGTCGCGGCGCCGGGGTCTGCGGCGTCGCCCTCCTGCAGATCGGTCGCCTCGCCATCTTCGCGGGCCTCGCCCGCAGTCAGGGCCCCGACGATCAGCGGAAGCATGGCGGCGGCGCCGGTCTGCTCGTCGGTGCCCGCCGCCGGGGCCTTCCAGTCCAGCGTGTCGAAACCCTTGCAGTGCTCGCAGATCGGCACCCAGTGGCCGTGAATGTGGTTGCAGGCTCCGCAGATCCAGGCCTCCCCGCGGGGCGCGCTCAGCGCCTTGGCGAGCCATCCGCGGACCACGGCATCGGGCGCGCCCGAGCCCTTCTCGATGGCGGCCATGATCGCCAGCGCCCGCATGGTGGGCTGCATTTCGGCAAGATCGCCGATCGCTCGCCGCGCCTCGGGAAAATCCTCGGCCGCAAGCGCCAGCTCGGCCGCAAGCATGCGGTTCTCGGGATGGCTCGGGTTCATGCGGGTCAGTTGCGCGTAGCGCTTCATGCGCTCCGACGGGGTCTCGTCCGGCGCAAGGGTGGCAAAGGCCGCCGCGAGGTCGGGATGCGGGTGCGCCTTCCAGGCCTTGCGCACCAGGTTGCCGGCCTCACGCTGCCGCCCGGCCGTGGCATCCAGCCTTGCCGCGAGCGCCACCGCCGGCACGAAGGCTGGCGCGATCTGTGCCGCCTGCACCGCCGCGGCCCGGGCGCGTTCGCTCTCGCCCTCGTCCTCGGCCTGCCGGGCCTCGGCCAGCTTCAGGACCGCCTGACGCCGCCGCCCCACATCCCGGGGCAGGGCCTTGGCGCGAATCTTGGCTTCCAGCGTGCGCTGGGCACCGGTCCAGTCGGCGCCATTCGATTGCAGGTCGAACAGGGTATCGATCGCGCCGGCATGGCGCGGCTTGAGGGCAAAGGCCTTTTCCGCCAGCTTGAGCGCCGTTTCGGTGTCGCCGGCCTGAAGCTTGGCCTTCATTAGACCCTGCAAGCCGACAAAACGGGTGCGTTCGTTGCCCACCATGTCCTTGTAATAGGCCAGCGCCCGCTCGCCGTTGCCGGCCAGCTCGGCCGCCTGGGCATTCACCAGCCGGGTCAGTTCCGGACGGCTCAGCAGCTTTTCGGCCTTGGCCGCCTTGGCCTGGGCAAGGCGGGTCTCGCCGCCGGCCAGCGCCACCAGAGCATCGGTCAGCGCCTCGAAACCGCGCCGTTCGCGGTTGCGGTCGAAATAGCGCGACAGCGCCGTCTCGTCGCCCGAGAAGAAGCGCAGGATCGCAACGATCAGGCCGCTGATGCGAAACAGGATCCAGAACGCCGCCAGTGCCAGCAGCATGACGATGACGAAACCAAGCGGTGCCAGCGTCACCTCGCGCCCGGCAAACGCCAGCCGTACCTCTCCCGGCGTTTCCAGAAGCATCGCCGCACCGAAGGTCAGTGCCGCGGCGATGGCAATGAAGATGACAACCTTGAGAAAGGACCACAACATCAGCCGTCCGTCCCTTGCCCTGCGCCGCTGCCGGATGAGGCTCCCGGCGCTTCCTCGAGCCCGGTCAGGGCCTCGACCGCCGCATGGCGTGCGGTGGCGGCGGACAGCCATTCGGACATCGCCTCGGTGGATTCGCTCGGCAGCGCCTTCAGTTCACCCAGTGCCTTGCCGAGGTCTCCGGCGGCCAGCGCCGCCTCGGCACGGCTGAGCACGGCATCGGGGCTCTGTCCCTCGATAGGATTCAGCGAGCGCGATGCCACCTGCGATTCGAAGAAGCTGGAAAGCCGGCCTGACAGGCTGTCGTCGGAGCTGGCCTTGATCGCTGCGCGGATCGCCTGATGCGCCGCCGACCCGAAATCGGCACGAAGCGCATTCATCGTCACGACGCCCGTGCCGGCAGCCGCGGACAACGCCTCGGGCACTTCGACATCGGCCTCTTGCAGGGCTTTCAGCGCCGGCTCGTACGACTCGCCTGTCGTCAGGGCGCCGTCGATCGTGGCGAGCGCCGTGTCGATCTTCGCCTCGCGGGCCTCGCGGGCTGCCCTTTCGGCGGCGGACTCGGCATCGGCCTGGGCCGCGGCGACGCGCCGTTCGGCGGAGGCCGCCACCTCTTCAAGCCGATCCGCAAGTTGCCCGTTCTTGTTCGCCAGGCTGGCGAGTTCGGCCTTCAGCCCTTCGACCGCCGCGGCGAACGTGGCGATCTGCGCCGAGGCCTCGGCGTTCAGTTCGCCACCCGACTCGGCAACGCCGAGGAGCATTTGCGACAGCTTGTCGAGCTCGGCGGCCATTCCGTCGATGCGTGTCTCGACCGCCGTCAGCCGGCCGGGCAGGCTGTCGCCTCCCATGGCGGTGACCTCGTCCGTCAGCGCGTCGATGCGTTCCGTCAGCGCCGCGCGCTCGGCCGTAAGGCGTTCGTCGAGCCGCGCCTCCAGGCTGCCGGTCACGCTGGCCTCGATGGCGGCCGAATCCACCGGAGGCGGAACCTCGGCCAGCCTCGCGTCGAGATCCTCGCGCAGTGCCTGGACCTCGGCCTGGGCGGCGGCTTCGCCGGGCATCAGCCATGCGCGCACGGGGGCCATCCCCTGCGGCAGGTGCGGCGCCAGCTTCGGCCCGCCCCAAAGCGTCAGCGCAACGCCGACGGCGATCAGTGCGACGCCGGTCAGCACCTTGGCGGCAAGGCTGGATCCGTGGGCCTCTTCGGCATGCAGATGATCGTCGTGGTATTCGCCGGTGTCGTCGCCGTGCTCCTGGTAGTCGGCCGCACCGGCGGTCTCCGCCTCGGCCTCCACCGTGTCGTCCCGGACCGGCCAATCGGCCTCGCGGCCCTCGGCGGCGACCTCGTCCCCCGCCAGTCCGGCATCGTCTCCGCTGCCCTGGGCCGGCATCTCGTCGAGAAGCGGTTCGGTCGGTTCGCCGGTCGCGGTCGACTCGTCAAGCGGTGCGTCGCCCGCCGATCCCTGATCAGGCGGTGCTTCGGTGGGTTGGTCCGTGGCGCCAGTACCGACCGAGGTATCGTCGGCGCCCTTTTCGGTCGCCGGTTCCGTGTCTTCGGAGGTGCCGCCGGAAGCGGTGTCGGCGTTCGTCTTGCTTTTTCGTGCCATCGATCCTGCCGGATTGCCGGGTCCGCAGGGCAGGCCCCACAGTGGCACCTGGAATCCCCTGACTTACAGCTAGAGTATGGATTGGCCGCGACGGCCACAAGGCTTTAGCGGTCGCGCCCCGGTTGTTCACGCGGTGCTCTGGCGCATCAGCTCGAGGATCGCCGCGGCATTTGGCCGCGCCGCCACCTCGATGCGGCGGATGCCGCATCCCCGAACCGGCCGGGCGGCGGCCTCGCTGATGCAAAAGGCGATCGGCGGGGGCGGGAGCGCAGCCCTGGCAATGGTTTCGGCGAAGACACGGGCGCCATTGGGAGAGAAGAGCGCCACAGCATCGGCATGGCCTTCGCGCAGTGCGGTGGCCGCCGCCTCGGGCAAGGGCAATGCTTCCTGCCGATAGGCCACTACCGAGCGGGCCTCGATCCCCGCGGCGGTCAGTGCGTCGGCCAGATCACCCGCCGAGTCCAGCCCGCGAACGTGAAGCAACGCACCGCCGAATGGCGCTTGGGACATCAACAGGGCCTGCAGGGCGGTCGCGTCGCCACCGGCCGCGGCGACCTGCTGGAAACCGGCGTCGCGCGCGGCATCAGCGGTCCGGGCACCGACGGCGTAGACAGGCAGATCGCGCCGGGGCTCGGCCGCGGCAAAGCACGCCACAGCGTTCTGCGACGTGAAGGCCAGCGCGGCCACGCCGGCAAGGTCGAGGTCGAAGGGCAGGGGCACGATGCGCACAAGCGGCGCCACCAGCACCCGCCAGTCGGTGCCAAACATCCGCTCCACGGATTTGGCAAATGCTGCCGCCTGCGGCTCGGGGCGGGTCACAATCAGGATGCGCGGCATCGACCCCTCTCATTGCACGGCGATGGGTCCGGTGTTACCTGCCGGCCCGAAACCATGCAATTCGCCCGGTGTGGGAGAGCGCATGCAGGACCGGCAGATCTGCCTCGGTATCGAATCGAGCTGCGACGATACGGCTGCCGCCGTGGTGACTGCGGCGGGCGAGATCCTGTCCTCGGAGGTCGAGGGCCAGGACAGGCTGCACGGCGCCTATGGCGGCGTGGTGCCCGAGATTGCCGCCCGCGCCCATGCCGAGCGGCTGGATGGTTGCATTGTGCGGGCGCTGGGCGCCGCCGGCGTGGGGCTGGATGATCTCGATCTGATCGCCGTGACCGCGGGGCCGGGGTTGATCGGCGGGCTGCTGGCCGGACTGATGACCGCCAAGGCGCTTTCGGTGGCGCGCGGCATCCCGATGATTGCCGTGAACCACCTGGCGGGGCATGCGCTGACGCCGCGACTGACCGACGGTGTCGACTATCCCTACCTCATGCTGCTGGTCTCTGGCGGCCATTGTCAGCTTCTTGCGGTCGATGCGGCCGACAGTTTCCGCCGGCTGGGTGGCACCATCGACGACGCCCCCGGAGAGGCGTTTGACAAGACCGCCAAACTTCTTGGTCTGGGCTATCCGGGCGGACCGGCGGTCGAGGCGGAGGCCGAGGCCGGCGACGCGCGGCGGTTCGACCTGCCGCGGCCGCTTCTGGATCGGCCAGGGTCGGAGATGTCGTTCTCTGGTCTGAAGACGGCGCTGCGGCGGGCCCGGGATCTGATCGTGGCCGAGAAGGCGGGGCTGACGCTGCAGGATCGCCGCGATCTTTGTGCCGGCTTTCAGGCGGCCGTGGCCGATGTGCTGGCCGAAAAGACCGCCCGGGCGCTTGATCGAGGCGATTTCCGGGTGCTGGCGGTCGCCGGCGGGGTCGCGGCCAACGCCGCGATACGCAGCGCGCTGGAGGCTGTTGCCGAGGCGCGCGGGATTCGCCTTGTGGCACCGCCGCTCCGGCTTTGCACCGACAATGGCGCGATGATCGCGTGGGCGGGCATCGAGCAGTTTCGCATCCGCGGAGGCGACCCGATGACCATCGCCGCCCGCTCGCGCTGGCCACTGGATGCGGCAGCGGCGCCGCTTCTGGGTGGTGGCAGGCGGGGGGCCAAGGCATGAGCCGGATCCACGTCCTCGGCGCCGGTGCCTTCGGCAGTGCCCTGGCCGATGCGCTGAGCCGTGGCGGCCGAACCGTGCGCCTGGCCGGACGGGCCGCAGCGATCCGCGCCGACGGGCCGGACATCGAACCGATCGATGCCCTTGCGGTTGCCCCCGGCGACACGGTGCTGCTGGCCGTTCCTGCCGCGGCGACGGCGGCGCTGCTGGACAACCTGCCGTCGCCCCTGCCGAGAGATGTGTGCCTTGTCGCCTGTGCCAAGGGCATCAGCGGGGATCGGAGCGAGACCCAGTCGAAGATCATTGCCGATCGTCATGCCGGGCCGGTGGCGGTGCTGACCGGGCCCAGCTTTGCCGAGGAGATCGCGCGCGGCTTGCCGACGGCGCTGACGCTGGCCTGTGCCGACCCGGCGGCCGGCGGGCTGCTTCAGGAACGGCTCTCGACAGCGGCGCTGCGGCTCTATCTCACCGACGATGTCATCGGGGCCGAACTCGGCGGAGCGCTGAAGAACGTGGTCGCCCTCGCCTGCGGCATGGTCGAAGGCGCCGGGCTCGGCGACAGTGCCCGCGCCGCCCTGATGACGCGGGGCTTTGCCGAGATGGTGCGACTGGGCACCGCCATGGGCGCAAGGGCGGCCACCTTCAATGGCCTGTCCGGGCTGGGCGATCTTGCCCTGACCTGCGGTTCGGTGAAGTCGCGCAACTTTTCTGCCGGGATAGCACTGGGTCGCGCCGGCGGGCTGCCGCAGGGCGTGACCATAGAAGGCGTGGGTACCGCGCGGGCGGTGGTGGGGTTGGCCAGGCGCCACCGCGTCGAGATGCCCATCGCCCTTGCTGTTGCCGCGGTGCTTGACGGCCGTGCGACCATCGGCGAAGCGATGGCGGGGCTGCTGGCCCGGCCGTTGAAGACCGAGCGGTGAAGGGAGGCACGATGCAATACTGGCTGTTCAAGTCCGAGGCGGAAACCTGGTCCTGGGACCAGCAGGTGGCAAAAGGCGCCGCCGGCCAGGAATGGGACGGTGTGCGCAACTATCAGGCGCGTAACCACATGCGCGCCATGCAGGTCGGCGACCGCGGCTTTTTCTATCACAGCGGCGACATCCGTGCCGTGGTCGGCATTGTCGAGGTCTGCGCGCCGGCCCATCCCGATAGCACCAGCGACGATCCCCGCTGGGAGTGCGTGGACATCCGCGCTGTCGAGCCGCTGCCCGAGCCGGTCACGCTTGCGGCGATCAAGGCCGAGCCGTCGCTTGCCGACATGGTGCTGGTGAAGAACTCGCGCCTTTCGGTGCAGCCGGTGAGCGCCGAGGAATGGGCGGCGGTACGCCGGATGGGCGGCCTGTAGACTGATCGGGAAATTGGCTGCATGATCGCTCTCGCAACAGGCTAAAGCGAGGGGAGCGATGGAACTGCTCAGCGTGATTGTCGCTGCAGTGGCAGGTTTTGCTGTCGGTGCGGGCTGGTACATGACCTTGGCGAAACCCTGGATGGTGGCCGCGGGCATCCCGATGAGTGCGGACGGCAAGCCTCAGGGCGGCGGCAGCCCCATGCCGTTCGTCGTCAGCGGCATCTGCATGATCCTGGTCGCGGGCATGATGCGTCATATCTTCGCCATGGCGGGCATCGACAGTGCCGGCAAGGGCCTGGTCGGTGGCCTCGGCATCGGCCTGTTCTTCATCGCACCGTGGCTGGCCATGTGCTACGCCTACTCGATGCGGCCGGCCAAGCTCGCCATCATCGACGGCGGCTATGCAATACTGGGATGTGCGGTCATCGGTCTGGTGCTGGGGCTGATCTGAGACCGGCGCAAGCGGGTCAGCGGCAGAACCCGGATGCCTCGTCCGAGAAGTGGAAATGGTCGCGGTGCAGGCTGTTGTAGTCTGGCGACAGCACGGCGCCGAACCAGCGACAGGCGCCGTCCCGCACCTCGTGCCAGAAGTCCGCTTCCGGTCCGGCCTTGTCCCATCCCTCGGCGAGGCGGAGTTCGCGGCCATCAGCCAGCCTTACCGCGGTGATGTCGATGGCGTCGCCACTGGCGTGGGCGCTCATCTCTGTGCCGATGCCCGCCTGGGTACGCTTCGGCCGGCAGGCGTAGCTTTCGAGGTGGCTGACGCCCACGACCTGGCTGCCCAGATGAGCAAGCGCGGCCGGCTGCACCGTGTGCCGTTCCCACATGGCAAGGCGTAGCGCCGTGGCGCAGCTGGTTGCCACCGGGCGCAAGGTGGCGAACGACAGTTGCGCCAGTTCGACGGCCCCGTCGATGCCGCAGCCTGGGCCGCGGCGAAAGTCGTCGCGCCGCGCATAGCCGACGCCGCCACGGTCGAGCGCGGCCATGCATGCCGTCGGGCTGCTGACGGCGCGCGCCAGCTTCAACCCGGCAAAGGGGGTGACGGGGTCCGCAGGGTTGAGCGCCGCCAATGGATTCCACCGTTCGGGAATGCGGTCGCGTTCGGCATAGAAGACGGACAGCAACAGTGCCGCCGTGCCGCCGATCAGCGCCGCCAAGGGCAGCGCCACGCCCGAGCGGCGCCTGGCTTTCGGTGCTGGCTTGCGCTGGCGAAGACGTATCAATGGCGGTGGCACGGCGAAGCGACCGGGTTGCGAAGCGGGGGTTGCCGACCAGTCTGTCAGAGACCGTGCGGATTCGACAGGTGTGTTTGCACATCGCGCCGAGACTGCCGGGCAGAACAAAAAGGGTGGCCCGGATACCCGGACCACCCCTTCTGCACCAGCATGCGAGCTTGACGCAAACCCCGGCCACGAGCCGCCAAAGGCGGTACGGTCCTGGCGCACGAAATCCCACCCCCGTGCTCCATAGGGTATCGATGCGTAAGCAATGCATGCGCCCATTGATTGGCAGCACAGCTACACTAACCGCTTTGGTTTTAGGATGACGCTGGCTGCGTATGTCGCGGCGTTCTCGCCGTTCCAGCTGGTCTTTACTATGCCCGATCGGAGTGTCTTGTCAAACCAACAGAATTCTGAATTTTACCGAGATTCCATGCCGAAACCTGGGAACCTTTTTCGATCTGGCGAAATGGGCGCTGTCGGAAAGGTGAGCACAAAAGGCCGTTGCGGCCGCTGCCGACGGCCCCGCACGGTTGCGTCATTGTCGTTACTTATCAGTGGCTTGTGGCGTCCGAGCAGGGTGGTGGCGACAGCGCGACGACCGCGTCGCCTTCAAGCACCACCCCCCGAACGGCGTCCTAGTACCGGTAGTGCTCGGGTTTGAAGGGGCCGTCCTTGGTTACACCAATATAGTCAGCCTGCTCGGCGCTAAGTTCTGTCAATTTGACGCCTATTCTGCCCAGGTGCAGTCGGGCGACCTTTTCGTCGAGATGCTTGGGCAGGGTGTAGACCCGGTTCTCGTAGGCCTCGCCCCGATCCCAGAGCTCGATCTGGGCCAGCACCTGGTTGGTAAAGCTCGCCGACATCACGAAGCTGGGGTGTCCGGTCGCGTTGCCGAGATTCAGAAGCCGCCCCTGGCTGAGCAGGATCATTCGCTTCCCGTCGGGGAAGGTGATCATGTCGACCTGATCCTTGATGTTCGTCCACTCGAGGTTCTTCAGCGCCGCAACCTGGATCTCGTTGTCGAAGTGGCCGATATTGCCCACGATCGCCATGTCCTTCATGGCCCGCATGTGGTCGAGGGTGATGACATCGCGGTTGCCGGTCGCGGTGACGAAGATGTCGACATTCGCGACCACCGCGTCGAGCGTCACCACTTCGAACCCGTCCATGGCCGCCTGCAGGGCGCAGATCGGGTCCACCTCGGTGACCTGGACCCGAGCGCCGGCGCCCCTGAGGGACGCGGCCGAGCCCTTGCCAACATCGCCATAGCCGCAGACCAGCGCCGTCTTGCCCGCCATCATGACGTCGGTGGCACGGCGTATGCCATCCACCAGGCTCTCCCGGCAGCCATACTTGTTGTCGAACTTCGACTTGGTGACGCTGTCGTTGACGTTGATCGCCGGAAACGGCAGCTGGCCCTTCTCCATCATCTTGTAGAGCCGGTGCACGCCGGTCGTGGTTTCCTCAGAGACGCCGCGGATCATGTGGCGCTGGCGAACGAACCAGCCCGGCGTTTCCGCCATGCGGGAGCGGATCTGGGCGAACAGCGCCTCCTCTTCCTCCGAGGCCGGATTGGCGATGAGATCGGTCTCGCCCTCCTCGACCCGGGCGCCGGTGAGCACATAGAGCGTTGCGTCGCCACCGTCATCGAGGATCAGGTTGGCGCCGCCCGACGGGAAGCGGAAGATCTGGTCGGTGTAGCGCCAGTACTCCTCCAGGCTTTCGCCCTTGACCGCAAAGACCGGAACACCGCTGGCGGCGATGGCGGCCGCGGCGTGGTCCTGGGTGGAATAGATGTTGCACGATGCCCAGCGTACGTCGGCGCCAAGCGCGACCAGCGTCTCGATCAGCACTGCGGTCTGAACCGTCATGTGCAGCGAGCCCGCGATCTGCGCGCCCTTGAGCGGTTGCGATGCCCCGTACTCGGCCCGAAGCGCCATCAGACCCGGCATCTCCGTCTCGGCGATGTCCAGTTCCTTCCGGCCGAAACCCGCCAGGCTCAGGTCTTTGACTACATAATCCTTGGGCATCGGCTGCAGGCTCCGGTGATGGTGAGACGCGCCGTGCTCTAGCACCGATATCTTAAGCAAGGCAACCGGCGGGCGAATGCCTCCGCTGCGACGCTTAAAAGATCGTGCGTCAGCGCCACCAACGGCTGTATCGGGCCAGTCGGTCCTGCGCCCGAGACAGCAGGCGCTGCGTGGCCCGGGGGTTTCTCGCCGCCTCGGGTGCGCGGGCGGCAAGGCGTTCGACCACCACCTCCGGTGTTGCCACCAGGCCGCTGACCGGGTCGCGGTAGCGAGGATACCCGATCAGCGCTGCGTGGGTGATCTGGTCGAGCGTCGGCCTGGCGGAGCGCCGGGCGGGTGCGCCGGCGTGATCGTCGCTCAGCCCCCAACCGGCATAGAAGGGCTGGCCCAGGCAGGTCACCGGCTTGCCACGCAACAGCGCCTCGAACCCGAGCGCCGACGTGATGGTCCAGACCCCGTCGACGCGGTTGATCAGGCCGGACGGCGAGGCATCGGGCATCACCTGGTCGACAAGCGTCGCGAGGGCTGCCTGCGTGATGGCGCCGGGGCGAAGCCCGGCAACGACATCGGGGTGCGGCTTGTAGATGATGAAGGCATCAGGCTCGGCCTCGCGTGCCGCCCGCACGAGTTCGAGGTTGCTGCGGATATCGGTAGCGCCGGCGAGAATGGAGGCATCGTCCTCGACCTGGCCGGCAACCAGAATGACGCGGCGGCCCGGTTGCGCGGCCGGCTGGGAGGCGCCGCCAAGATTGTACTTGCTGACCTCGCCTTCCGCGATGGCGGCCCGGAGCGCTGCCGCCCGCTGCAGCTCCACGTCCGGCAGGCTGGCGGCTGCGGCGATCAGCGCCTCGAGCCGCGATGGCCGGCCGGGGTCGTAGTAGATCCCGAGGTCGTCGATCACCACCGATGCGGGGGGCACCAGGCGGGCACCGAGACCTACCGAGCGGAGAAAACCGTCCTCGATCCGGGCCAGCGGCACTTGCGCGGCGGCGCAGCTGTCGATCAGCGCCGGCGTCTCTTCGCGCGCCCAGACCAGCACCTTGCGACCGGTCCGCCGGGCCCGCGCCGCGGCGCGGGCGGGGTCGCCCTCGAAGATCGGGCGCGGTCCTTCGGCGAGGAAAGCCCGCAAGTGTGGGCGCTTCCAGGCGCGGATGCCGGTGCAGACCCAGCCCTGCCGGTCCTCGTCCGCGGCACGGGCGCGCGCGGCCAGCCCGCGAGCGGCATCCTCGAAGCCACAGGGCCGGTCCCGCGCCGCATCGTACCACAGCGGATAGCGGAGCAGGGCGGCGGCGGCGAGCTCGGGTGCAGTGCGCCGGCGGGTGCGGCGGGAGATGGGCCTGCGATCGTCCGACAGCCCCCAGCCGGCATAGAAGGGCTGGCCGAAGACGATCGGGCGATGGCCGGCGAGGATCGCCTCGAAGCCCAATTGCGAGGTGACGCAATAGACGGCATGGGCCGCATCCAGCGCGTCCCAGGGATTGATGGCATCATCAGACAGCGCCGTGCGCTCATCGGCGTCGCCGGGGCCGAAATGGCCACCCCGCTCGCCGGCAGCCGTGCGCGGATGCTGGCGGATCAGGATTGGCCGGCCCGGATGCTCGGCCCGGGCTGCCGCAAGCATGGCGGTGAAATCGGCCGGCGACGCGCTGCCATGGGCGATGGCGGCATCGCCCCGGGTCTGGTCCACCACCAGAACGTAGCCAGCGGCCGGTGGCGGCGACCGGGACCATGCGTTGTATTTCGACAGTCGCGCAAAGCGGAGGAACGCGATGGCGTTGCCGGCGCGCGCCAGAAGTGCGGGGTCCGAAAGGTCCGCCGCCTCGAGCATGGCTTCCAGTTGAGATGGCGTCGCGGCGTCGAAGAAGGGCGCCGCGAAGTCGAGCAGCAATCCCGCTGGCACTTCGTTTTGGCCCGGGCCGATGGATCGCAGGAAAGCGTCCTCGATGGTCAGGAGCGGCATGCCGCGGCGACGCGCGGCGGCGATGCCGCGCTCGGCCACTGCGCGCCGGCCCCAGACGGCCACCGCATCGGCCGGCAATGGTGGCCAACCCGGCACCAGCCGCCAGCCGGCGCGTTGCAGGATCCTGCGCAACCCCTTCTGCCGCACAAAGCCGAGGCTGTAGCAGGCAATCCGCCGGCCATCGCCGGTGCCGATGCTTTCGATGTCATCAGCCATGGCTGACGGGCGCCGGATCAGTTGCCGCCCGAGACCACGTCGGCGGCGTTAACGATGGTGGTTCCGAAGTTCAGCGTGCTCGACGTCGCCTCCAGCACACGCGCCCAGCCGACGAACGGCGCCTCGGTGATGAAGATGGTATCGCCATCGCGGATCAGGAATTCGCGGGCCAGGAATATTCCGTTGGGCTGGGTCAGGTCGATGACGTAGGCAAAGCGTTCGCCCTCGGGCATCTGCGGCTTGCCGAGGACCCGTGCGGCGACCGCGGCCGTCTCGCGCCGGAAGATGAATATCCCGGTCGGATCGGAGGTATCGCCGGCCAGTCCGCCGACTTCGGCCAGTGCCTCGGCCGCGGTCAGGCGTGCCTTCGGAAAGGGTACGCGCGACTGGCTGCCGGCAGCGCCAAGCGCCACGAAGGTGCGCCGGTCTTCCTCGACGATGATGCGGTCGGACGGCCGCAAGGCGATGTCCATGCTCGGGTCGTCATAGAGCTGCTGCAGGTAGACACGGCCGGTTTGACCGCCGCGGCGCACCGATATCTGCGCCACGTCCGGGTCGATCGTCACGCCTCCGGCCTTGGCCAGCATCGAGGTCAGGCGGCGGGTCGATGCCTCGATCGGGTACACACCCTGCCCCCCGACCGAGCCGATCAGGCTGACGGCGGCACCGTCGCCAGCCTGGCGTCGTACCTCGATCTGCGGATCGGGGGTCTGGGTCTCGAGGCTGCGGGTAATCAGGTCACGAAGCTGATCGGGGCTCTTGCCGCTCGCGATCAACGTGCCCGCGTACGGCATGAAGATGCGCCCGCGCTCGTCCACTTGCACTTGATCGAGGACGGTCACCTTCTGCCCGACGCTCGCGAGAAGGCCGTTGTCGACGTTTTCCCAAACGGTGATCGACAGGACGTCTCCGGGGTTGATGACGTCGGTTGAGGCTACGCCGGCATTGGTGAAGCCGGAACCGAACCCGAGCACCGGCTCGGCATCGGTCACTGCGGCGATTACCGGATCGACCCGCACCACGTAGACCTCGCCGCCGTTCTCACGCGCGCCGGCTTCGATTTCCTTTGTCGAGGGACCGGGGCGCGGCAGCGCACAGGCGGCGAGCACCAAAGTGGCCGCAAGCGCCACGGCCAAAGCCCCGGCGCCACGCATGGGGTGTCGCTTGCCCGGATCAGTCACGTGCTGCTATTACCTCGTTCAAGGCTTTTATCGTTTTGTCAGCACGCTACACGCGAGACTTCTGAAATCAAAGCAACCTGGCGCCGCGCAATCATGAAATGGCGCGCAAGTGTTGCCGTGGGGTCTCAGGCCGACCCAGGTAGCTCTCGTAGGGGTCTTCGGGCGCCAGCATCAGGTCGACGATTTGCCGCAGGATCTCGGCTCGGCCCGAGGCAGTATAGTAACTTCCCGAAACCTGGGAGGTCTCGAGCAGGAACTGGCGATAGTCGCGATAGGCCGCGGCATCTGGCCGGACCGGATCGTCGAAGAAGGCGGCGAGCGGCTGGTCGATGACGAATTCCGGCTTGGAGTAGACCGCCCGACCCAGCGCCTTGAGCGGCAGGCCGCGCCACAACGCCTGCTGCCCGGCGGTCGAGTTGATGGTGATCGCCGAGCGCGCGCGATTCAGCAGCGGTGCGAGGGGCCCGCCGCGGATCAGGTGAACGCGGCCCGACAGGCCATGGCGGGCCGCCGCCTGGCGCAGGATGCGGCGCAGTGGCTCGCGGTCGTCTTCGAGCGGATGCGTCTTGAAGACCAGCGCGTGGTGGGGCGGTGCACCTTGCGCAAGGCCACCGCAGCACAGGTCGACGAAGCCGGCCAGCGTGAGGTCGCCGCCATGCGCCCGCATCGATGCGTCATGGGCAAGCTGCAACAGGACCAGATGGTAGGGCGCACCGCTGCGCCACAGCCGGAAAGCCGCAATCCGGCGCTGCGCAATGTGCAGTGGCAGCCGCGCCAGCCGCCAGAGCTGCAACCGCAGTTCCGTGGCAACGCCGATACCCCGATGCGGGACGTAGTCCGGGTACGCACGCGACCTGGCCAGGACATTGGCATGGTACACGGCACCGTAGAAGGTGTGACGGATCAACGCGCCCCAGGTCGGTGGCGCATCGGGCAGGTCGCGGTGGCGGCCAGCCAGCGCATCGCGCATCCGGTCCACGCTGATTTGCATCAGCCGCGAGTGGCCGTTGGTGCCGCCGCGTTCGTAAGTGATCCAGTAGGGGCGCAGATAGCCCTCTTCGAAGCAATGGGTGTTGATCCCCGCACTGGTCGCGAAAGCAAGCGCCTGGGCATGCACGGGCCGGGCATCGCCATAGAGCACCAGGTCGGTCACGCCTTCGTCGCGGCAGAGCGCCGCCAACACCGAAGGGTAGTTCCCGGCCGGGCCGGCAAAGCGCCGATAACTGCCGCGGTCGTGCCAGAAGAACCGATCGCCGCCGTTGAAGCCGAGCCGCAGGCTTCGGCAGCCGGCGCGACCGAGCGCCGCCGCCAGCCTTGCAAAGAACGGGCCGTGCGGCCCTTGCAGGAACAGATAGACGCGCTGGTCTGGCATGCCGGCCCCTTGTCCTCGCATCGAGGATCGGCCCGCGCCGATCTTGCGTCAAGGCCGGCAGGTGGTTGCGGATGGCCTGTAAGCCGGATTCTGTGCGCCCCGTTGCCGGGGGCGATGGCCATTCATCTGGGCCCGCCATTGCTGACGGGCTCGAGCAGCCAACCCGGACCTGCTCGGGGCGGAGCGCCCCTGCCTGCCGTTTCCGGCCGGCGCGCGGTCCCTATTTGGCCTTGCTCCAGGCGGGGCTTGCCATGCCGTCCCCGTTGCCGGGGCCGCGGTGGGCTCTTACCCCACCGTTTCACCGTGACCGGCCCGTGGGCCGGACGTCTGTTCTCTGTGGCGCTTTCCCTCGGGTTACCCCGGCCGGGCGTTACCCGGCGCCGTCGCTCCGTGGAGTCCGGACTTTCCTCCCTGCCCGAAGGCAGAGCGGCCATCCGACCATCCGCGCCGCTGATCTAGGCAATCGCATTGCCGTGGTCAACGAAAGGATGCCTGGCGGCGAGCGCCTCGATGGTGGCAACGTCCGCGCTTTCCAGGGGGCCCTTCGCCCACGGCCGGAAGCGAAGCCGGAACGCCTCGAGCACCGCGGGCCAGAGGGCCTCGTCGCAAGGGGCGTAGCCAAAGGTACCGGCCGCAGCGCGGAACCGGGCCTCGTCGGCGGATGCGCCAACCGTGGCGTCGGGCCAGACTGATAGCCCGGCGCCGGCCAGCCGGCGCCAGTCGAACTTCGGGCCAGGGTCGGCCTTTCGTCCCGGCGCCATGTCGGAATGGGCAATCACCCCCGCAGGGGCGATGCTCCAGCGCGCCATGACCGCGGCGAGCAGGTTCTCGAGCGCCTTCATCTGTTCCGCAGCGAACGGCGGGAAGGCTGACAGCGGCCCGGCATTGGCCAGCTCGATCCCGATCGACGCGGAATTCACGTCACCGATAGTGCCCCAGGCGCCGGCGCCGGCATGCCAGGCACGCATCCTTTCGGGCACCAGCGCGGTGACCTGGCCGTCCTCGCCAATCAGATAGTGCGCGGAGACCTCGGCGTCCGGGTCGCACAGCCTGTCCGCCGCCGCTTCGGCGGTCAGCATTGCCGTGTGGTGAAGGACGATCAGGCGCGGAACCGCTCCGTATCGGCGGGCATTGAAATTGGGCGAGGCGCGCTCGATGATGTGCATGTCCCGATCTGGGGCAGTGGAGCGGCCCATGTCCAGACCGGCGTGCAGACCCTCGCCGCTGCCGAACCGGGTGCTGCCGGACGGCCGCATCGTCGCCATGGCGGCGCGGGGGCTGGTGATGGGCAACCGGGGCGGCCGCATCCATGATGACACCTGCCGGATCGTGCGGCGCCAGGCCAGCCGGCGCTGGATCATCTGCCTGACTGTGTTCAAGGGGCGCCGCCGGGCGGTGATGGGGCAAGGCTATACGGAGCTCTTCTTCCTCGATGAGGCCACCGCCCTTGCGGCCGGGCACCGCCCCTGCTTCGAATGCCGCCGCAGTGCGGCACTGGCCTATGCGGCGGCCATCGGCACCGCGCGCGCGGATGACATCGACCGGCTTCTGGCGGCGGAGCGATCGGCAGCGCCGGTGACCTGCGACCCGGGTTCGCTGCCGCGCGGTGCCATGGCCTCGACCGGCAGCGACTTCTGGCTGGCCCTGGGGCTGGGTCGCTTTGCGCTCTGGACGCCGCAAGGATATGTGGCGGCGCCGATGCCGGCCGCGCCTGCGGTGCTGCGAACCCCACCCGGAACGTGTCGGGCGCTCGCCACCGGCTATCGGCCAATCCTGCACCCGAGCGCGTTGGCGTTAGAAGCCCGTTAACCTTGGCAGGCTAGTGATCGGGCTGTGTCACGCCCTGCGCTAGAATGGCGCATCGGGAATTGGACGTCGCAAACGGGGAAATCCCGTATTGGCCCGGGGATACTTCGGTGATCCGGGGCGTTGCGGCGAAAGGGCGGTCACAATGGGGGTCTCGGGGCGGGAATGCGCCCCGGACCATTGGGTGGTTCCGGCGTCGACCGCATGCGTTGGCGTTCGGCGGCCTTGCCGATCTGCAACGGCACTATCCGGTTTTCCAAGGTATTGGGCTTCGCTGCCCGGCCTGCCGGCGATCACGGGGCCGCAAGGAGGTCCGTGAACCAGGCTGTCCAGGATCCGAACGTCATTGGCTGGTGGCAGCCCGGTGCCTGCGCAAGCGCACCGAAGCCGCGCCCCTGCGACACGCCAATATCTTGTGGTTCCGACCCCAAATACCTAACCTTGAGATACCACACACCGCGAAGCGGGGCTCATGCGCGTCTTCAGGACCCTCTCGGGACGTTTCCTCGTGCTGACCGTGATCTTCGTGATGATTGCGGAAGTGCTGATCTTTGTCCCCTCGGTGGCCCGGTTCCGGCTCGACTACCTGCAAGAGCGGCTGGAGCTCAGCCAGATCGCCTCGCTGACGCTGTTGGCCACATCCAACGACATGGTCGATCCCGAGCTCGAGGCGGAGCTTCTGAGCAATGCCGAGGTGCTGAACATCGTGCTGCGGCGCAACGAGGCGCGCGAGCTGGTGCTGGCAAGCCCGATGCCGGAGCCGGTTGACGAAACCTTCGACATCCGTGCCGAGCCGGTCGTGGCGCTGATCTGGGACGCTGTACGCACACTCTTCATCACCCATGACCGGGTCATCCGGGTCATCGGCCTGCCTGTGAAGGGTGGCGGGGTCGAGATCGAGGCGACGTTGAAGGAAGCGCCGTTGCGCAAGGCGATGCTGGAATACGGCATCAACATCTTCTGGCTGTCGATCGTGATTTCGGTGGTAACCGCGGCACTTTTGTTCTTTGCCGTGCAGGGGCTGATGGTGAAACCGATCCACCGCGTGATCCAGCAGATGACGCGCTACCGCGACGACCCTGAGGATGCACACCGAATCATCGTGCCGACGGCGACCATCCAGGAACTGCGCCAGGCCGAGACCGCGCTGGCCGACCTCGAAACCCAGCTCACCCAGTCGCTGAAGCAGAAGGAGCGGCTGGCGGCGCTGGGCACGGCAGTTTCGCGGGTCAGCCACGATCTGCGCAACATGCTGACGACGGCACAAATTCTCGCCGACCGTTTCGAAACCTCCAGCGATCCGGCCATTGCCCGATCGGGACCGAAACTTGTGGGTTCCATCGACCGCGCGATCAATCTCTGCGAGCGGACGCTGACCTATGGCCGCGCCGACGAGCCGGCTCCGATCTTCGCGCCGTTCCCGCTTCTTCCGCTGGTCGAGGAAGTCTTCGAGCACGACCGGCTGCAATTCCAGGATGCGGCGCTGGAACTTGTCGCCGAAGTGGCGCCCGTGCTTGTCATCGACGGTGACCGGGAGCAGTTGTACCGCGTGCTGTCGAACCTGGTGCGCAACGCCCGGCAGGCGATCGAGGCGACCGGTGGGGGCGGCCGCATCCGCATTGCCGCCGAAACGGTCGAGGACCGGGTGACAGTGGAGGTGGAGGACACCGGTCCGGGCCTGCCGAAAAAGGCGCTGGAGAAGCTGTTCCGGCCCTTCGAAGGGCGGGCGCGGCACGGCGGTACCGGCCTCGGCCTCGCCATTGCGGCGGAGTTGGTCAAGGGGCACGGCGGCAGGCTGGAACTGGTGACCAGCGGCAGTGATGGCACGCATTTTCGCATCACCCTGCCGCAGCGCCGCGAGGAGGCCGCCTGAGGCCACGCCCGTGCCAGAGGTCGGCCATGCCTCTTGCAATCGCCGGCCCGGGAAGCTATCTCGCCACCCCACGGACCGATAGCTCAGTTGGATAGAGTACTTGACTACGAATCAAGGGGTCGGGGGTTCGAATCCTCCTCGGTCCGCCACCTTGTTCGAATGGCCCTGAACACTGTGCCGATCGCGGCCATGCCGTGCGGCATTCTGCACGCGCCGCATCGCCGCTTGAACTCGCGCCGCGCCTAGGCAAAGTACGTCAGCCGAGCGACGATCACGATGATCGCCTTCGGAGTCTGATTGCACCAGCGGGAGGGGAGCCTGTGATCAAGGGCAGATGTCATTGCGGTGCGGTCGGGTGGGAGTTCGAAGGCGACCCCGGGGCTGCCACTGCCTGCAATTGCACCATCTGCAGACGGTACGGCACGCTGTGGGGCTACGACTGGGAAGGTGAGCGGATCCGGGTGCTTGGCAAGACCGTGGCGTACATGCGGGCCAAGCCGTCGATCGAATTTCACTTCTGCCCCGGCTGCGGTGGCGTTGCGTTCTGGCGCGCCGCCGAGCTTGACCAGGACGGCCGCCGGCGCATTGCCGTGAACCTGCGCCTGGCAGAGGATCCCGGCGAAGTGGCGCATCTGCCGGTCGAGCATTTTGACGGGCTCGACACGTTCGACGATCTCGGCCAGGACGGCCGGACCGTTGCGCATATGTGGTTCTAGTCGTCGGCTGCCGATGATCCTGCCTGTGCATACGCGCCCCGAGCCGTGACCGAGTTTCCGGTCCTGCCCAACCCGCTGGCGCGGCGACTGTTTCTGGCTCATCACGGGCTGGTCGAGCCGCCGACCGGCAACTGCCGCGGCGCCGCGCTTGATGCCTTGATTGCCCGCCTGGGCTTTGTGCAGGTGGACAGCATCAGCACTGTGGCCCGGGCCCATGACATGATCCTCTATTCGCGACGCCGGGCCTACCGGCCGCCGCACCTGGGGCCGCGACTGGAGCGGCAACGGACGCTCTTCGAGCACTGGACCCACGACGCCAGCATCATCCCCACCGCCTTCTTTCCACACTGGCGGCATCGCTTTGTCCGCGACTCCGAGCGCCTGCGCGAGAAGTTCCGTGAATGGCAGGGGCACGAATTCGAGCACCGGCTGGACGAGGTTCTGGAGCGGATCGACAGGGACGGGCCGGCCAC
Source organism: Paracoccaceae bacterium (assembly GCA_050299555.1). Classification (GTDB taxonomy): domain Bacteria; phylum Pseudomonadota; class Alphaproteobacteria; order Rhodobacterales; family Rhodobacteraceae; genus JBNKWA01. The sequence continues at coordinate 30,155 of JBNKWA010000006.1, forward strand.
TGCGGCTGAAGCAGGCGGCGATGAGCCCCGCGGCCCCAAGGCAATGTGGCAGTGGCACCCGTCAAAGACGGCGCTCGAATACCTGTGGCGCACCGGTGCACTGATGGTCACGCGGCGGGAGGGGTTCCGCAAGGTCTATGACCTGACCGAGCGGGTGATCCCGGCCGAAGTGCTGGCGGAGCACCCTGAACCGGCCGATACCATCGACTGGGCCTGCGGAGCGGCGCTCGACCGGCTGGGCTTCGCCACTTCGGGCGAGCTCGCCGCCTTTTTCGGACTGGTGACACCGGACGAGGCCAAGGCCTGGTGCAACCGGGGTCTTGCGGACGGGCGCCTAGAGCAGGTGTTGGTTGAGAATGCGGATGGCAGCCGCCGTTTGTCGCTGGCCCGGCCCGGGCGGGTGGCGCAAGCCGCGTCGCTGCCGCCCGCGCCGTCGCGCGTCGGCATCCTCAGCCCGTTCGATCCGGCACTGCGCGACCGCAACCGCGCCGAGCGGCTTTTCGGCTTTCACTACCGCATCGAGATCTACGTGCCCGAGGCGAAGCGGCGCTGGGGCTACTACGTCTTTCCGGTGCTCGAGGGCGAGCAGATGATCGGCCGCATCGACATGAAGCGGGACGATGGCGCGCTGGCGGTGACCGCCTACTGGCCGGAAAAGGGTGTGCGCATGGGCAAGGGACGCCTGACCCGGCTTGAGGCCGAACTTGATCGGGTGGCGCGGTTCGCCGGCTGCGACCGGGTGGTCTTCGGGCCCGGCTGGCTGCGCGACTAGGGGGCGTCAGCCGGTACCGGCAAAGCGCAGGCGCGAGCGTTCGCGCGCCTTGGCCGCCTCGACCTCGCGGTCGCGTGGCGGCGCATTGGTGACCAGCGAGGCCATCAGCGTGCCGGCGGCGGCGCTGACCTCGTCCACCGCCCGGTCAAAGGCTGCCTGGTTGGCGATCGACGGCTTGGTGAAGCCGCTGATCTTGCGCACGAACTGGAGTGCGGCGGCGCGGACCTCGTCATCGGTGGCGGGCGGCTCGAAGTTGAACAATGGCCGGATGTTGCGGCACATGGGCAATCTCCGTTGTAGCGGATCGGCCCCGGGAAGACCGGATCCAGTCCGACCGCGGACCCCGCCAGGCCAGGACCACCCTTCGACGAGGCTGGCCGATCAGTTGGACGCCTCGCCCCCGGCGGCGTCGCCCTGATCCGCTGCTTCGGCGCCCGCATCCACCGCATCGTCCGCGGGTTCCGCTGGCGCGTCGTCGCCGGTGGCCGGCGCGGTCCCGGCACCCTCTTCCTCGGTCTGGCGGCCATTGGCCCACAGCCCGTCATAGACCTCGCCCGAGGCGTAGATCATCTTGCCGCGACCCTGGCGCTGGCCCTTGGAGAAGAAGCCCTCGTAGCGGTCGCCATTGGGATAGATCGCCACGCCCTCGCCGTCGATCTCGCCGGCGACCCAGTTCCCGGTGTACTGGAAGCCGTCCTGGGTCCGGATGGTGCCCTGGCCCTCGCGCTGGCTGTCGACGAATTGGCCCTCGTAGACGGTACCGTCGGCATAGGTCGCCACGCCCTGACCGTGGCGCAGACCGTCTTTCCATTCCCCGGTATACTTGAACCCGTCGGCATAGGTCATGGTGCCCTGGCCATGATTGCGGGCGTTCTTGAACTCGCCCTCGTAGACCAGGCCGTTCTCGTAGCGGGCGATGCCCTTGCCCTCGATCACGCCATTGACCCACGCGCCTTCATAGGATGAGCCGTCGGCATAGGTGATCTTGCCGGAACCGTCCGCGACGCCGTTCTTGAAGGTGCCTTCGTAGACCGAGCCGTCGGGGTAGTTGACCTTGCCGACACCCTCGATGCGGCCCTCGACCCAATCGCCCTCGTAGCGATAGCCGTCGGCGCCGGTGAAGGTGCCCTTGCCGTGGCGCTGGTCGGCCTCGAACTGGCCGACATAGACGTCACCCGAAGCATAGGTGGCCGTGCCTTCGCCCTGGCGCTGGCCGTTGACCAGCGTGCCCTCGTACTTGTCGCCGTTGGCCTGGACCAGCAGCCCGGTGCCGTTGATCTGGCCGCCCTGCCAGTCGCCGGCATAGGTCAGCCCGTCCGGCATGGTCAGGGTTCCCTTGCCTTCACGGACGCCGTTGTGGATTTCGCCCTCGTAGACGGCGCCGTCGGGATAGGTGATCTTGCCGCTACCCTCCTTGACGCCGTTCACCCAGGTGCCGGCGTAGACATAGCCGTTGTCCGAGGTCATGGTGCCGGTGCCATCGTGCACGGCGTTCTTGAAGTCGCCTTCGTAGCGCACCCCGTTGGCATAGACCGCGATGCCCTTGCCCTCGATCTTGCCGTCCTTCCACTCGCCCTCGTAGGTACCGCCATCGGCAAAGACGATGGAGCCGGTGCCATCCGGTTTGCCGTTGAGGAAACTGCCGGTGTAGACCGACCCGTTGGGGAACTTCGCAACCCCCTGGCCCTCGATCCGGCCCTCGACCCAGTCACCCTCGTACTCGTAGCCGTTGGGCAGGGTGTACTTGCCCTTGCCGTGCTGCTTGCCGTCCTTGAATTCACCGGTGTAGATGCCGCCGGTGTCGTACTGCTTGGTCTGGACCCCGGTTTCCTGGGCGCCAACCGGCGTTGCGACAAGCTGCGCGGCCAGGGCCGCGCCGGCCAGACCGGCGGCCGTGAACAAACCGACGTTACAGGTGCGAGTCATACCCGCTCAGCCTCCCTATGTGCCGCGGCACTCCGGTTCTGCACCGGGCCACCGGCCATGTTCCCACTCGGCGCGGATGTTATGAAGGTCGGCCTAGAGATACAACGCTTTTTGCCCAATGGCATAACTCCTGCTCGTGATGTGACCGCCGAGCCCGTATCGGCGCTGTCCGGCGCGGCGTTCGGACTAGGAACCCCGCGCGGCCTCGTCTATATGCCGGTCTGATCGCCTCCCTGGAGTGAGTATGGCCGACCGCTTCCGCCTGACCATAGCGCAAGTGAATCCCACGGTGGGCGCATTTGCGGCCAATGCCGGGCTGGCGCTGGAGGCCTGGCAGGCGGGGCGTGCTGCCGGCGCCGACCTCGTTGCCTGTCCCGAGATGGTCATCACCGGCTATCAGGCGCAGGACCTGGTCATGCGTCCGGCCTTCACCGAGGCCGCCATGGCCGAGGTGGCGCGGCTGGCGGAACGTGCGGCCGACGGGCCGGCGCTGGGGGTCGGCGCGCCGCTGGCCGAGGGCGGGCGGCTCTACAACGCCTATCACATCCTGCAGGGCGGCCGGATTGCGGCGACCTTCCGCAAGCACGAATTGCCGAACTTCAACGTCTTCGACGAGATACGGATCTTCGATTCCGGGCCGATCTCGGGGCCGGTGAGGATCGGGGCGGCACGGATCGGCGTGCCGATCTGCGAGGATGCCTGGCACGAGGACGTGCCCGAGACCATGGCCGAGACCGGGGCCGAGTTCCTGGTGGTTCCCAACGGTTCGCCCTATTTCCGCGGCAAGTTCGACATCCGCATGGGCCAGATGGTGGCCCGCACCGTCGAGACCGGGCTGCCGCTGGCCTATGTCAACCTGGTGGGCGGGCAGGACGACCAGATGTTCGACGGCGGCTCGTTCGTGCTGAACCCCGGCGGGCGGCTGGCCATGCTGATGCCGGTCTTCGAGACCGGCATCGCCCATGTTGACTTCGAGCGCGGGGCCGAGGGCTGGCGGGCGGTCGACGGCGACAAGGCCGTCCATCCGGGGACGCTGGAGCAGGACTACCGGGTGATGGTGGCGGCACTGGCCGACTATCTGCGCAAGACCGGCTTCACCCGGGTGCTGCTGGGGCTGTCGGGCGGCATCGACAGCGCCCTGGTGGCGACCATCGCGGCGGATGCGGTGGGCCCTGCGAACGTTCGCGGCGTGATGCTGCCGTCGGAATATACCAGCCAGGCCTCGCTCGACGATGCGGCGGGCGTCGCGGAGGCGCTGGGGATCAGGCTTGACACGGTGCCCATCGAAGGCGCCCGCGATGCGGTGGGGGCGGCGCTGGCGCCGCTGTTTGCCGGCACCACGCCCGACATCGCCGAGGAGAACATCCAGTCGCGGCTGCGCGGGCTGATGCTGATGGCGCTGTCCAACAAGTTCGGCGAGATGCTGCTGACCACCGGCAACAAGTCCGAGGTGGCGGTGGGCTATGCCACGATCTATGGCGACATGGCCGGGGGCTACAACCCGATCAAGGACGTCTACAAGATGCGGGTCTTCGCCGCCGCGGCGTGGCGGAACCACAACCACCGTGACTGGATGAAGGGCCCGGCGGGGCAGGTGATCCCGGACCGGATCCTGACCAAGCCGCCGACGGCGGAGCTTCGGGCCAACCAGCGCGACGATGACAGCCTGCCGCCCTACGAGGAGCTGGACGCGATCCTGGAACTGTTGGTCGACGGCGATGCCAGCGTCGCCGAGATCGTCGCCGAGGGGTACGACCGCGAGACGGTGAAGAAGGTGGAGCGGCTGGTGTACCTCTCGGAATACAAGCGGTTCCAGTCGGCGCCGGGGCCCCGGATCAGCCGCAAGGCGTTCTGGCTCGACCGCCGCTATCCCATCGTCAACCGCTGGCGCGACGAGGGCTGAACCGAGCCCCGGGGACGGGCGTCCCCATGGGGACGGGGAGTTGGCGCGCTGAGTTCATGACATTTCCGGTGGGGACGGGTTCGGGGACGCGATTTGATCGACCCCCGGGGCGCTCCCCGCCCGCCCACCCTCGCGCCCCGAGGGTCGATCGGGGTCGCGACGAGGGGCCGGAATCGGGCGTCCCCATGGGGACGCGGGGTCAAGCGACTGAATACAAGGGATTTCTCGTGGGGACACGTCCGGGGACGCCGCTCGCCATCCTTCGGCCTCCGGTCAGGGTGCAGCATGAAATCGCGCCCGGGCGCGAGGGTGGGTGGGCGGGGCGCGCCCGGGCGCGAGAAGCCTTTCCCGTCTGGCGTCCCCATGGGGACGGGCGGTCAAGACCTTGATTCCGAAGGAAAAGCCGTGGGGACGCGGATGGGGACGGGGCTGGGGACGACCCGAGGGCCGGACGGGTTGCCGGAGCGTCCCCATGGGGACGCAGTGTCAAGTATTTGATTTAAAAAGAAAAAACGTTGGCGCGGGTGGGGACCGCGTGCGGGCACCGTCTTTGGGTGCTTCTTGGGAGCACCTGAAGGGCGCGCTCCACGTTGCCGTGCGCGTCACTCGTCGCAGGTGGCGAGCTGCTCGGGGGTGGCGCCGGTGATCTTAAGCCGCGTGCAATCCACCGGAGAGAGATCCGAAATGGCAGTATCGCCGAGGGCAAGGCTCGACAGCGCAGGTGCGCTTCGCAGCGGCTCCAGGCTGAGGCCATGCCGGCAATTCGAGATGGCGATTTGTACCTCAAGCCAGTCGGCTGTGCAGGACAGGTCGAGGCGAACAAGGCCGGCGAGCTTTTCGATCCCGTCGAGGCTGCCGATCCGCTCGGCACCGGACAGGTCGAGCGACTGCAGGCCGGATAGACCGTCCAGCCCGTCGAGGCGGGTGATGCCATCGGCGCTGGCAAGGCTCAGCTCGGTCACCGGCAGCAGCCGCGCGTTGGCGACGAAGTCCGGCCAGGTCGCGTCGGTCAGCATGTCGGTGCGGCTGAGCTGATAGGAAATCCCGCCATCGGGGCCGGCGAGTTCGGCGAAGCCGAGGGCATGGATGGCGGTCCTGGCGCGCGCCTCCTGCCAGCCGGTCCAGACGGGCAGGCCGAGGCCGATGGCCACCAGCCAGCCGGCGGCGGTCAGCGCCAGCATCGGGGTGGCGATGCGGGTCAGCCAGGGCCGGCGCAGCCGCCCGGTGATCTGGCCGATGAGCCGGGCGAGGAAGTCGTGGCTGATCTCCCACAGCCCGCCCGACAGCGGCCGCACCAGCCCGTCGGCCTGCAGATCGGCCAGCGTCGCCCTGACCTGCCAGTCGGCGATGCCGGTGGCGCCTGCCAGCGCCGCCTCGGAGCGCGCCTCCTTGGTGCCGGCGGAGGTGATCATCGCCTCGAGCACCGGGCGGGCGAAGTCGCGCGACGGGCCGCTGGCGATGGCGCGCGTGAGGTAGGTCTCGATCAGCCGGCCCGGGTCGGTGTCGAGGGCCGCCCCCTGCTGGGCCATGACGAAGCCGACCATGTTGAGCGTGATCGGCCGGTAGAGGCCGCGGGTCTCCTCGATCCGGTCGAGCCCGGAAAACAGCCTCTCGAAGCCGCGGGCGTCGAAGGTCCTGGGGCCGGCCTCGAGGAAGGCCTGTGCCTCGGAGCGCGAGAAGGGGGCGAGCTCGAACCCGGTCTCGCCGGGGATGTAGCGGGGCAGGTCGTACTTGAACAGAAGCGCGCGATAGTCCTCGCGGAAGACATGCAGGATGCGGATCCCCGGCATCGGGTTCCGGTCGACCTCGGTGATGAAGCGGGCGTAGGCGTCGCGGGAAACCTCTGCCGGGTTTTCGCTGTCGTCGTCGTGCAGCAGGTACTCCTCGAACTGGTCGAGCACCATCAGCAGCGGCTTCTTGCCCTCGGCCTGGCGGCGGGCGCCGATCCTTTCGAGCATCCCGGTGAGCATCGGCTGGGCGCCGTCGATGTCGAAGCGGAACTGAATGCGGCCCGACTCGTCGGTTCTGTCCTCAAGCCGGGAATAGAAGACCACGGTCTGTTCGGTGAACCGGTGCAGCGGCCGGCCCATGCCGCGGACGACCGCCACCTCCCAGCCGGCGCGGCGGAGGCTGGGGGCGATGCCGGCCTGCACCAGCGAGGTCTTGCCCGAGCCCGAGGCGCCGGAGAGGTAGAGGACCGGGCAGCGGGTCGACTCGATCCAGTGCAGCACCCGATCGGTGGCGCCGTCGGGGCGCGAGAAGGGTTCGCCCTCCTCGTAGGGGGTGAGGCGGAAATAGCCCGGTGCCACGGGGGCGTCGTTGCGGATCAGCGCGTGCAGCCGCCGTTCGCGAAAGCCGCGCAGGATGGTCGGGACCACCGAGAAGATCGCGACGGCGACCAGCGGGACGGCGAGCGCGGCCCAGAACAGCCACGGGTTGGTGTCGCGGAACCGGTCGAGCTCGGGCCCGACGAAGCGGTGCAGAAGCCCCAGGGCGGCGAGGTAGCCGGCGACCAGCAGCACGGCAGTGGTGGCCTGGCCCATGAGCGAGCCGAACCAGCTTTGTGCGATTGCCTTGCGGTTGGCGCCGCCCGGGTCGAGTGCGGCGGCGGCCTCGCCGATATCCTTGAGTGTCATGGCGGCCTCTCGCTGGCGGCAGGATGCGGGGGGCGGGGTCTCGCCGTCAAGTTGTGCGGGGGCGGGAGTGTGACAATCAGACGTGCTTGCCGCGGGTCCAGCCGCGCGGGGTGAGGTGGGCCTCGCCGGTGGCCACGGCGTCGGGTTCCATGGTGGTGGCCATGCTGTCGTTCCAGCGGTTGAGGTAGCCGAACAGCGCCACCACGCCGGCGATCTCGACGATCTCGCCATCGTCCCAGTGGGCGTGGAGGTCCTGGGCGACGGCCTCGTCGACGGCGTTGGGGATGGAGGCGGCGGCGATGGAAAAGCGGAAGGCGGCGCGTTCGGCATCGGTGAAGAGGCTTGAGGTCTCGAACTCCCAGATCGCCTCGATGCGGTCGGGGCGGCCACCGAAGCGGTTGGCGGCGAGCGCGGTATGGGCCTGGCAGTAGCGGCAGCCGGCGACGGTCGAGGCGAGGTGGCCGATCAGGCGCTTCTGCTCGGCGGTGACGCGGCCGTGGTTTTCCATCACGGCGCGGTTGAGCGCGGTGAAGGCGGCGGCGATGGCGGGACGGCGCTGCATGGTCAGCACCGAGTTGGGCGGGAAGCCCAGGGTCTGGTTGAAGAAGCGTGCGAGGGCGGCAATCTCGGGGTCGTTGTCGGTGGGGAGCGGGTCGACGAGGGGCATGGGCGTGTGGCCTTTGGGTGATTGCGGTCATTCCCACCAGGGGTCGATGGCGGCGATGCGTTCGTCGGACCAGCCGAGATGGTGGGCGATCTCGTGCACGAGTACGTGGGTGACAAGCGCCCTGAGAGTCACGTCGCCGCGGTCGATCCATTCGTCGAGGATAGCGCGGCGGAACAGCCAGACCGTGGGCGGCCCGTCCGGCTGGTCCATGACGCTGGCCTCGGTGAGCGGCGTGCCGTCATAGAGGCCGGTGAGTTCGAACGGATCCTCGATGCCCATCTCGTCGAGAATCTCCTCGGGGGCGAAATCCTCGACCCGGATGCGGATCCCGGCGACGGCGCTTCGGAAGGGCTCGGGCAGGCTGGCGCGGGCAGCATCGGCGAGCGCCTCGATCTCGGCCAGGCTGGGGGCGGTTCCGGCGGTCATGGTGATGGCTCATGTTGCGGCAGGCGGGGCGGCGCGGCGCCAATGGCGAATGTGACCCGCGGCGATCGGGCCCGTCAATCCATCGCCCGGCCGCGGCCGGCCGGCCTTCCTTGCACCCCGTTCCGTCCTGCACTAACAGGGGCGCGCGCCACATTCGGCCCGCGATCTGGGGTTCATTCGCACATGGTTCAGCCGCTCCGCGTCGCTATCGCCGGGCTTGGTACAGTGGGCGCCGGGGTGGTGCGCGTGCTGGCCGACAATGCGGCGACTGTCGCTGCCCGCGCCGGCCGCCCGATCGTCGTCACCGCGGTATCCGCCCGGGACCGGAGCAAGGATCGCGGCGTCGATCTGTCCGGCATGGCCTGGGTCGACGATCCGGCAGCGCTGGCCGGCCGCAACGATGTCGATCTGGTGGTCGAGGTGATGGGCGGCAGCGAAGGCGCCGCACGGGCGAGCGTCGAGGCGGCGCTGGCCGCGGGCCGGCATGTGGTCACCGCCAACAAGGCGCTGATCGCCGCCCATGGCGCCGCGCTGTCGGCCCAGGCCGAGGCCGGCGGCGCGGAGCTTCGCTTCGAGGCGGCGGTTGCCGGCGGCATCCCCATCGTCAAGGCGCTGAGCGAGGGCTTGGCGGCCAACACCATCAAGCGGGTGATCGGGGTGCTGAACGGCACCTGCAACTACATCCTGACCGAGATGGAGGCGCGGCACGCGACCTATGAGGACGTGCTGGCCGAGGCCCAGGCCAAGGGCTACGCCGAGGCCGACCCGAGCTTCGATGTCGGCGGCATCGACGCCGCCCACAAGCTGGCGATCCTTGCGGCCTGCGCCTTCGGTGCCGAGGTGGATTTCGACGGCGTGAGCATCGAGGGGATCGAGCGGGTCAGCCTGGCCGATATCGAGCAGGCCCGGCTGATGGGCTATTCGATCAAGCTTCTGGGGGTGGCACAGTTTACCGCCGGGGGGCTGGAGCAGCGCATGCAGCCCTGCCTCGTCCCCGAGAGCTCGGCCTTCGGCGAACTGTCGGGGGTCACCAACATGGTGGAGATCGACGGCGATTTCGTCGGCCGGACGATCTATTCCGGGCCCGGCGCCGGGGCAGGGCCCACCGCCTCGGCCGTGGTCGCCGATCTGATCGACATCGCGCGCGGCTTTCGCCGGCCGGCCTTCGGTGTGCCGGCGACGGCGCTGCAGAACCTGCCGCGGGCGGCGGACGGTGTCACGGCCGCCTATTACATCCGGCTGGAGCTGGCCGATTCGCCGGGCACGCTGGCGCAGGTCGCCAAGGTCCTGGGCGATTGCGGCGTCTCGATCGACCGGATGCGCCAGCAGGGGCACAGCGGCGACAGCGCGCCGGTCCTGATCGTCACCCATGCTGCGCCGCGCGCGGCGCTGGACCGGGCACTTGACGGCATCGCCGCCTTGCCGGTCTCGGCCGCACCGCCGGTGGCCATCCGCATCGAGGCGCTGTGACCGCTCGGCGGCTCGACGGCAGTTGCCTGTGCGGTGCCTGCCGGTTCACCGTCGCCGACGCCTTCCGCTATGCGATGAACTGTCACTGCTCGCGGTGCCGCCGCACCACGGGCTCGGCCTTCAAGCCCATGGGCGGCGTCGAGCGCGACCGGCTGCAGCCGACGCCGGACGCCGACGCATTGCTGATCCATGGCGAGCCCGAGGCCGGCGACTATCATTGCGGCACCTGCGGCTCGTTGCTGTGGTCGGTGGTGCGCGAGGGCGAATGGGTGCACGTGCCGCTGGGCGTGCTGGTCGACACGCCGTCGATCCGGCCCGATCACCACATCTTCGTCGGCTCCAAGGCGCCCTGGTTCGAGATCACCGACGACCTGCCGCAATACGACGGGCTGCCCTGAGCCGCGGGGTGTGCTTGGGGCGCGTCCGCGACCCCGCGTCGCTTGCCAGCCGGTTGCGGCGTCCCTAGAAGCACCGGCAGGTGCGACCGGGACGATCGACCGCGGCCGCGAAGTCATCCGGCGCGTTGCCGCGAAGCCGTCACGATGGCCCGATAGAGCGCCTGCCAAGCGGCCAGCCCGCGCCCGAACCGGAGGAACCCAGTGGCCACCACCGATCAGATCTTTGCCGACCGCATGTTGTCGCTGGGCCTCGCCCGCGTCTCGGAAGCCGCCGCAATCGCCGCCGCCAAGCTGGTGGGCTCGGGCGACGAGAAGGCGGCCGATCAGGCGGCGGTGGACGCCATGCGCCGGCAGCTCAACATCCTCGACATTGCCGGCCGCATCGTCATCGGCGAGGGCGAGCGCGACGAGGCACCCATGCTTTATATCGGCGAGGAGGTCGGCAACGGCGACGGGCCCGAGGTGGACATCGCGCTCGACCCGCTGGAAGGCACGACACTGACCGCCAAGGACATGCCGAACGCGCTGGCTGTGATCGCCATGGGTCCGAAGGGTTCGATGCTGCACGCGCCCGATGTCTACATGGACAAGCTGGCCATCGGCCCGGGCTATCCCAGGGAGGTGGTCAATCTCGACATGACCCCGACCGAGCGCATCGTGGCGCTGGCCAAGGCACGCGGCTGCAAGCCGTCGGACCTGATGGTCTGCGCGCTGGAGCGCCCGCGCCACAACGAGCTGGTTCGTGAAATCCGCGCCACCGGCGCCCGCATCCGGCTTATCACCGATGGCGATGTGGCCGGCGTCATCCATTGCGCGGAGACCCGCAAGACCGGCATCGACATGTACATGGGTTCGGGAGGGGCGCCCGAGGGCGTGCTGGCCGCCGCGGCGCTGAAATGCATGGGCGGGCAGATGTGGGGCCGGCTGATGTTCCGCAACGATGATGAGCGGGGCCGCGCCCGCAAGGCTGGGATCACCGATCTCGACCGCATCTATGACCGCGACGACATGGTGACCCAGGACGTGATCTTCTCGGCCACCGGGGTCACCGATGGCAGCCTCGTGCAGGGGGCCCGCCGCGACGGCGAGTACCTGGAGACCGAGACGCTGCTGATGCGCTCGAAGACCGGTTCGGTCAGGCGGCTGTTCTACCGCCAGAAGAACCAGTAGCCGCCATGGCGCGCGCGCGACCCGGCAACGGCGATGACGCGGCGGTGCCCGTCACCCGCCAGGCCAATCCCGAGGCGCCCGGCGGCGATGCCGAGGCGCCGCTTCAGCCCGGGCGGCCGACGCGCAAGCTGATCCTGCCGACGCTGATGTCGATGGGCATTCTGGGGATCGGGCTTGCGGTGCTGATTCGGACGCTGCAGCGGGGCGAGTTGATGGGCACCGCCTTTGCGATGGTCTGGTGCGTGCTGGCCGCCACCATGATGGGGCGGATGCTGCTGGCGATTGTCGGCATCGGCCGGCGCAAGCCGAAGGGCGGCGAGCGCCATCGCTGGACCGACGCGTCCGACTGAACGCCGGCTGCCGCTGGTCAGGCGGCGCGAAACCGGGCATGACGGCGCCATGTCGTCACCTCGCGCCTTTCTCGACGTGGAGCAGTCGCTGAGCGGCCGCCGCTGGACCGGACCCGGCACCGAGGAGGACCGGCTGGCCGCGGCCATCGCGCGCACCGCCGATCTGCCCGACCCGCTGGCGCGGGTGCTGGCGGCGCGTGGTGTCCTGCCCGAGGCGGCGGCCGAGTATCTGGCGCCGACGCTGCGGGGGCTGATGCCCGACCCCTCGACCTTGCGCGACATGGACCGGGCGGCGGAGCGGCTGGTCCGGGCGGTCGCGGCGGGCGAGCGCATCGCGGTCTTCGCCGATTACGACGTCGATGGCGGCGCCTCGGCGGCGCTGTTGCTGGACTGGCTGCGCGCGGTCGGGCGGGACGCGACGCTGTATATCCCCGACCGCATCGACGAGGGCTATGGGCCCAACGTGCCGGCGATGACGGCGCTGGCGGCAAACCATCGGCTGATCGTCTGCGTCGATTGCGGCACGCTCAGCCACGAGCCGGTGGCGGCGGCGGTAGCGGCGGGGGCGGATGTGGTGATCCTCGACCACCACCTGGCTGGCGAGACACTGCCCGAGGCGACGGCGGTGGTGAACCCGAACCGCGCCGACGAGGACGGCAGTCTTGGGCATCTCTGTGCGGCGGCGGTGGTGTTCCTGCTGCTGGTGGCCGCCAACCGGCTGCGCCGGAGGGCCGGGCTGCCGGAGCCGGACCTCATGGCGATGCTCGATCTGGTGGCGCTGGCCACGGTGGCGGACGTGGCGCCGCTGACCGGGCTCAACCGGGCGCTGGTGCGGCAGGGGCTGGCGGTGATGGCGCGCCGGTCGCGGCCCGGCCTTGCGGCGCTGGCGGACGCGGCACGGATGTCGACGGCGCCGGCGGCCTATCATCTCGGCTTCGTGCTGGGGCCGCGGATCAATGCCGGCGGCCGCATCGGCGCCGCTGATCTGGGGGCGCGGCTGCTGGCCACCACCGACACCGCCGAGGCGGCGGAGCTGGCGGCACGGCTCGATGCCCTGAACGCCGAACGCCAGGCGATCGAGGCCGGAGTGCTGGAAGAGGCGATGGCCCAAGTCGAGGCGCGCGGCGCCGGCGGGCCGCTGGTCTGGGCGGCCGGCGAGGGTTGGCATCCGGGCGTTGTCGGTATCGTCGCGGCGCGGCTGAAGGAGGCCTGGGACCGCCCCGCCGTGGTGATCGGCCTCGATGCCGGCACCGGCAAGGGCTCGGGCCGCTCGATGCCCGGCGTCGATCTGGGCGCCGCGGTGCAGCGGCTGACCGCCGAGGGGCTGCTGGAGAAGGGCGGCGGCCACCGCATGGCAGCCGGGCTGACGGTGGCAGCGGGCCGGGTGGAGCCGGCCATGGAACGGCTCGCCGCGCTGCTGGCGCGCCAGGGTGCCGGGGCGGCCGGCCCGCGCGACCTGCGGCTGGACGGTCTTTTGAACCCGCGCGCCGCCACGCCCGAGCTGATCGAGGAGATCGAACGCGCCGGGCCGTTCGGTGCCGCCGCCCCGGCGCCGCGCTTTGCCTTCGCTGCCCTGCGCGTCGCCCGCGCCGATGTGGTCGGCAGCGGCCATCTGCAGCTTCGCCTGTCCGACACCGGCGGTGGGCGGATCGACGCCATCGCCTTCCGCGCCGCCGAGACGCCGATGGGCGCGGCGCTGCGCCGCCACGACGGCATGGCCTTTCACGTCGCCGGACGGCTCGACCTCGACAGCTGGCAGGGCCGCCGCCGGGTCAGGCTGAGGCTTGAGGACGCGGCGCCGGCCTGAGATCCGCGCCGCCGAGAAATGCCCTTGAACGGTGCCAGCCGAACCAGTATCAGACGGCCCACCGTCAGCGCGCCCTTCGTCTAGCGGTCTAGGACATCGCCCTTTCACGGCGAAAACACGGGTTCGAGTCCCGTAGGGCGTACCAATGCGCAAATTGCGCAAGGCGGCTTGATGAATCTCTCGCGACGGTCTATGTGCTGCCGCTCTGATCCGCGCCCTTCGTCTAGCGGTCTAGGACATCGCCCTCTCACGGCGAAAACACGGGTTCGAGTCCCGTAGGGCGTACCAAATCCACAAACCGAGAAACCGGACCGCGGCGGTTGCCGCAGCGGATTCGTTCATGTACCGTTCATCGACTGTAACTCGTCTTGAATGGTGGAGAACGTAGCGATGCTTGCCGATGTCCCCTCGAAGCTGCGCGCCGCGGCTGCAACCCTGGCCCTGATTGCCGCAGCGACCGTCACGCCAGCCGCAGCAACAACCTATGACATCTGGTGGTCGGGCGAGGGCGGCTATTCGCTCACCGGCAGCCTGAGCCACGCCGATGCCCTGGCCGGTACCGGGGTCATCGACGAGACCCAGATCGACGACCTGTCGATCAGCGTCTTCCTGAATGGGCTGCTGCAGGGGTCCCGGCGCCTGCTGACCGACGGGGTCGGCAGCTTTGCGGGCGCCTTCACGGTCAATTTCGACACCGTTGCGCGGCGCTTCCTGGCCGGCGGCAACACCACCAGCAACACCGGGCAGGCCTGGTTCACTTCGTCGGGCGGGTCGTCCTGCGACACCGTCGGCTTCGGCAGCGGCAGCCTTGCCCAGGGCGTCTGCGTCGGTGGCGTGCTGCAAGCCGCCAGTTTTGTCCCGATCGAGGCCGCCATCCGCGAGGGTCGCCTGCGGGTGCGGCTGGCCTCGACCCCGACGGCGCCGGTACCGCTGCCGGCAACCGCGCTGATGATGCTGTCGGCGCTGGGCGGGCTTGCTGTGGCGGCGCGCCGCAAGGCCTGATCCGAGCACTGCCCAAGCCGGCAGGGCTGCCCCGGCATCTTTCGGCCTGAAGCCGGCGCGCGTCGTTGCGCCGGCGCCCGGAACCAGGCGGGATCGAAAGTGGATCCGATCCGGAGGTTCGCTCAAGCTGTCGAAGCTGGACCCGGGATCGCGTTTGAAGCCGATCCAGTGGTCAGGGGTGGTTTTTACTGCATGCGGCCGCGCGCGCCGATCAGCGAGGTTTCGTGGCCCTTCAGGGCCGGGCGCGCCATGCGCCAGCCGCCACCGCGCCGCGCCAGTTCGGGGAAGATTGCCAGAAGCTCGTCCCGGGCCTCATCCTCGAGCGTGCGGAGTGAGAAGGCGTTGGGGTGGAAGCTCTCCGCCTCGCAGCCATCGGCGAAGACGATCTCGTGCCCGTCGAAGAGCAGGTGGACATAGGTGACGCCCTCGTCGGCGCCGGCCCAGCGCACCGCGTCGCCATCGATCATGTCGCGCGCGGCGATCAGCACCTCGGCGGTGCCGAACAGCAGGCTGGCGCTGTCGTCGCGCACCAGGATGCGGTGCAGCGGCGAAACCCTGACCTCGCGCGCCGGCTGGCTGGGGCCGAAGGCGCCGGCGGCGATCACGATGGGCCTGAGCCCCGGGCTGGCGGCCAGATCGGCGGCGGTGAAGTCGCGCCGGCCCACCCAGCACAGCGGCTGCGCGCCGTGGTCCTTGGTCAGCACCAGATCGCCGGGGCGCAGGCTTTCCACCGGGCGCTCGCCGCCCGGCACCGCGATCAGCGTTCCCGGCGTGAAGCAGACGTAGAGCTCGGACGCGGCGACATTGGGCGCCGCCACGTTCTGGTCCAGCGTGTAGGTGACGCCCGGCTGCATGGCGAAGTTGGTCGCATAGCCGATGAAGTCGTTGAAGCTGGCCGAATTGCCGATGGTCAGCGTGTAGATCTGGCCGACGAGGTTGCCGTTCTGGTCATAGACGTCGGCGCCGCGCTCGGGGTTGATGAGCGTGTTGGTGTAGGTGCGCCCGTCGATGGTGCCGCTGAAGGTCTGGCTGGGCGCCAGCGCCGCGTTGCCGGGCTGGCCGTCGTTGAAGGTGGTGCCCTGGCTGTCGGTGTCGTTGACCTCGATGACGGTGGGCTCCGCCCCCGGTTGCAGGGTCAGCGACGTGGTGAGAAACTGATAGTTCTGCGACGTGATGCCGAAGTCCTGCGGACTCCATACCGCCAGGTCGTAGATTGCCATGACTGCCCCGCCCTCGTTTCCTTAA
Organism: Paracoccaceae bacterium; assembly: GCA_050299555.1. GTDB lineage: Bacteria > Pseudomonadota > Alphaproteobacteria > Rhodobacterales > Rhodobacteraceae > JBNKWA01. Next base: position 45,927 of record JBNKWA010000006.1, read on the forward strand.
CGATTCGTTAACAGGCGAGATTCATGGCAGCAATATGACCGCCCGCGGGCCGCTTGTGCCGCCCGGACGGGATGTGGCGGGATGTGGTGGCGGCGCTACAGGCCCGGGGGCCGCGATTCAGCGCTTTTCTTCGTCCCGCGCATGGCTATACTCCGCCACCATGTCTGATGCCGTCTTCCCGGCCCGGGCCCTCGGCCTGCTTCTGCTCCTTAGCCGCCTCTGAGCGTGCCGGGGTCGTCGGCGCGCGCGCTCAGGGGATGAGGTCAGCGCCGGCCCGAACGCCAGACAGCATCCAAGGATCATCACGATGACAGATACATCCGCCCAGGACCGGGTCCTGATCTTCGACACGACGCTGCGCGACGGCGAGCAGTCGCCCGGCGCCACCATGACGCTGGAGGAAAAGCTCGAGATCGCCCAGATGCTCGACGAGATGGGCGTCGACATCATCGAGGCCGGGTTTCCAATCGCGTCCGAGGGCGATTTCGAGGCGGTCTCGAAGATCGCCGCCCAGACCCGGCAGGCCGTGGTCTGCGGGCTGGCGCGCGCCAATACCAAGGATATCGACCGCTGCTGGGAGGCGGTGCGGAACGCGGCGCGGCCGCGCATCCACACCTTCATCGGCACCTCGCCGCTGCACCGGGCGATCCCGAATCTCGACATGGACCAGATGGCCGAGCGCATCCATGACACGGTGACCCATGCGCGCAACCTCTGCGACAACGTGCAGTGGTCGCCCATGGACGCGACCCGGACCGAGCACGACTACCTGTGCCGGGTGGTGGAGATCGCCATCAAGGCCGGCGCCACGACCATCAACATTCCCGATACCGTGGGCTATACCGCCCCGCGCGAAAGCGCCGAGCTGATCCGGATGCTGATCGAGCGGGTGCCGGGGGCCGACGGGGTGGTCTTCGCCACCCATTGCCACAACGACCTGGGCATGGCGACGGCCAACGCGCTGGCCGCGGTCGAGGCGGGCGCGCGGCAGATCGAGTGCACCATCAACGGCCTTGGCGAGCGCGCCGGCAACACCGCGCTGGAGGAGGTGGTGATGGCGCTGAAGGTGCGCCACGACATCATGCCCTGGCATACCGGCATCGACACCACCAGGATCATGACCATCAGCCGCCGGGTCGCCGCCGTCTCGGGCTTTCCGGTGCAGTTCAACAAGGCCATCGTCGGCAAGAACGCCTTTGCCCATGAAAGCGGCATCCACCAGGACGGGATGCTGAAGAACGCCCAGACCTTCGAGATCATGCGGCCCGAGGATGTGGGGCTCAGCCAGTCGGCGCTGGTCATGGGTAAGCACTCCGGGCGCGCCGCGTTGCGGGCCAAGCTGGCCGAGCTCGGCTTCGAGCTGGGCGACAACCAGCTCAACGACGTCTTCGTGCGGTTCAAGGCGCTGGCCGACCGCAAGAAGGAGGTCTACGACGACGACCTGGTGGCGCTGATGCAGGATACCGTCACCCAGGCCGGCCACGACCGGGTGCAGCTGAAGTCGCTGAAGGTGCTCTGCGGCACCGAGGGGCCGCAATCGGCCGACATGGTGCTGGTGATCGACGGCGCCGAGAAGGCCACCAGCCAGACCGGGGACGGGCCGGTGGACGCCACCTTCAACTGTCTCAAGGCGCTGGTGCCGCACCAGGCGCGGCTGGCACTGTATCAGGTCCATGCTGTGACCGAGGGCACCGACGCCCAGGCCACGGTCAGCGTGCGCATGGAGGAGGCCGGCCGCATCGTCACCGGGCAGGCGGCCGATACCGACACCGTGGTCTCGTCGGCCAAGGCCTATATCAACGCGCTCAACAAGCTTTTCGTGCAGCGCGAGAAGGTCGCCCACGCCATGCACGGCTGACGGCGCCCGCGCCCCTGTTGTGGGGCGGGGTGATGCAGGCCCGGTAGTGCGGGTCCGATGGGGCGCTCCGGCAGGGACGCCCCTGCCCGTGACGGCATTCCGATCGTGCGCCGACCGCGCCCCGGGACGCTCCCCGCCCGCCCACCCTCGCGCCCCGTGGCCCGGTCGGTGCACGATCG
>JBNKWA010000007.1:0-49809 GCA_050299555.1 Paracoccaceae bacterium
GACCTGATCGCCCCCGGGGCGCGAGGGTGGGTGGGCGGGGAGCGCCCCGGGGGCGATCAGGTCGCGATCAGGGGCTGTCCCCGGACCGTCCCCACGGGTTTTCTTGCGATTCCAACCCCTTGACCACCCGTCCCCATGGGGACGCCTTCCGGGCAGGCCGTTTGGATTGACTTCGCACCCGCCTTGAGGCAAGAAAATCGCTCCCCGCCGCGCGGCCGCCGGCGGGGCTTTTCGTTCCGGATACCCGACAATCGCGGCCCAGGAGGAGAAACGACGTGATCGCGCCCGTATTGCCGACCTACAATCGGGCACCCATCGCCGTATCGGAAGGCCAGGGTTCGTGGCTGACCGCCCAGGACGGGCGGCAGTACCTCGATCTCGGCGCCGGCATCGCGGTGAATGCCCTCGGCCACGCCCATCCCGCCCTGGTGGCGGCGCTGGAGCGCCAGGCGCGACGGCTGTGGCACGTCTCCAACCTCTACCGCATCCCCGAGCAGGAGGCGCTGGCCGAGCGGCTGGTGGAACTGACCTTCGCCGACACGGTGTTCTTCACCAACTCGGGCACCGAGACCTGCGAGCTGGCGGTGAAGATGGCCCGCAAGCATTTCCACGACGCCGGGCACCCCGAGCGGGTCGAGATCCTGACCTTCGACGGCTGCTTCCACGGCCGCTCCTCGGCGGCGATCGCCGCCTCGGGGGCCGAGAAGATGGTCAAGGGCTTCGCGCCGCTCCTGCCCGGCTTCGTGCACCTGCCCTGGGCCGATCTTGCCGCCGTCGAGGCGGCGATCGGCGAGGCTACCGCCGCGGTGCTGATCGAGCCGATCCAGGGCGAGGGCGGCATCCGCACCCTGCCGGACGGGTTCCTCGAGGCGCTGCGCGAGCTCTGTGACCGGCACGGGATTCTCCTGATCCTCGACGAGGTGCAGTGCGGTATGGGCCGCACCGGGCGCCTCTTCGCCCATGAATGGGCTGGCATCACGCCTGACATCATGATGGTGGCCAAGGGGATCGGCGGCGGCTTTCCGCTCGGCGCCGTGCTGGCCACCGAGGCGGCGGCCGGCGCCATGGTTGCCGGCACCCACGGCTCCACCTATGGCGGCAATCCGCTGGCCTGCGCCGTGGGCAAGGCGGTCGTGGACCTCGTCGCCGAGCCCGCCTTTCTCGACGCCGTCGGCCGTGCCGGCGGCCGCTTCCGCCAGGGGCTCGAGGGGTTGGTGGCGTCGCACCCGACGGTCTTCACCGGGGTCCGGGGCGAGGGGCTGATGCTCGGCCTGGCCTGCGCGGCGGCCAACACCGCCGTGGTTGCGGCGGGCTACGATGCCGGGGTGCTGACCTTGGCTGCCGCCGACAATGTGGTCCGCATCCTGCCGCCGCTGAACATCACCGACGCCGAGATCGACGAGGGGCTGCGCCGCCTCGACGCCGCGGCCACGGCGCTGGAGGCGGCGGCATGAGGCACTTCCTCGACATCCACAAGACCGAGGCTGGCGAGCTCAGGGGGATCATCGACACCGCCCGGGCGATGAAGGACGCCCGCGGCGGCCGTCCCAGGGGCACCAGGGATGATGTCCAGCCCCTCGCAGGCCACATGGTGGCGCTGATCTTCGAGAAGCCCTCGACCCGGACCCGGGTCAGCTTCGACGTGGGCGTCCGCCAGATGGGCGGCGAGACCATGGTGCTGACTGGCTCGGAAATGCAGCTCGGCCACGGCGAGACCATCGCCGACACCGCCCGGGTGCTGTCGCGCTATGTCGATCTGATCATGATCCGCACCTACGAGGACGCGACGCTGCAGGAGATGGCCGACAACGCCACCGTGCCGGTGGTCAACGGGCTGACCAATGCCAGCCACCCCTGCCAGATCATGGCCGACGTGATGACCTTCGAGGAGCATCGCGGCCCCATCGCCGGCCGCAAGGTGGTCTGGACCGGGGATGGCAACAATGTCTGCGCCAGCTTTCTGCATGCTGCCGGCCAGTTCGGGTTCGACCTGACCTTCACCGGGCCAGAGACACTGGACCCGGCGGCCGAGGCGATCGGCTTCGCGCGCGGCAAGGGTGCGTCGATCACCATCGAGCGCGACCCGGCCAAGGCGGTGCAGGGCGCCGACCTGGTGATCGCCGACACCTGGGTCTCGATGCATGACAGCCAGACCGCCAAGGAACGCCGCCACAACCAGCTCCGCCCCTATCAGGTCAACGCGGCGCTGATGGCCGGGGCCAAGCCCGACTCCCTGTTCATGCACTGCCTGCCGGCGCATCGCGGCGAGGAGGCGACCTCCGAGGTGATGGACGGGGCGCATTCGGTGATCTTCGACGAGGCCGAGAACCGGCTGCACGTGCAAAAGGCGATCATGCGCTGGTGCCTCGGGGTGTGACGCCGGCCGTTGTGCGCCGCGACGGCCCGATTCGCGGCGCCTGCCCAAGCGTCCCCACGCGGACGGATGTCCAACCATCTGATATGTAAAGATAAAAGTGTTAACGTGGGTGGGGACGCCCGCAAGGGTGCGGGTTTGCGGTCCAGCCGAGACCGGTGCGGCGGCGACCGGTTGCCGGATTTGAGCGCGGCCTCGCGCCGGGCGACTCCACCCGAAAGCGGCATTGCGGCCCCATGCAACGACGCAACGGGCCGGCCGACCCGCAAGGGGGAGGACGGGCCGCCTTCGGCCCAAACCGGCGGCGAGGATCGCCGAAGGCGATCCGAGGCGGCGGGCGGGAGTGCCCTGCCGTTCCTCATCTCGCCCCCGACGCGCCGATCAGGTTCCGGGCTCCCCTGGCCCTGGCCCCGGCGCGGCCCGCGCCGAAACCAAGGGTCGAGATGAAATACGTCCATGTGGGGACGGCATTCGAGAACCGGGTATCGCGGAAGGTCCGCATCAGCGGAGCTGCCTGCTCGGCGTTCCACGGCAGCTCGCCGGAGATCGCCGCCAGCCGCGGCGCCATCGCCTTGAACGAAGCCGCGCCGGCCTCGATCTGGCCGGCCTTCAGCCGCGCCTTCGGACTGGCCTTCGGTCTGTCCCGGCGCATTGGCGAAAGAATCAGCCCGCATCATCGTCGTGACTTTACGGGAATGTAACGTCCCGCACGCTAGCAGGGGAAAGCGCGGGCCGTTCGCTGGAGGGACGATGACGCAACTCATGCAGTTCGACAAGCCGGCCGATCAGCAGGACGGTTTCGACGACGTCGCCAACCGGGCGCTCGATTTTGCGCGCAAGCATCGCACCACGCTGACGCCGCAGGTGTTCGAGGTCTGGTTCACCTATGCCCGCCGCAGTCACGCGCTCTTGAACGAGACGCTGGACAAGGCCATGAACATCGGCGAGCCGATCACCGAGGCGTCGCTGACCGAATTCTGGCACCAGCACCTGTCGCCCCGTGCCATGTCGGACGATCTCGGCGAGATCAGCAAGGTCCTGCAGGGCGCCATGGGCGAGGTGGGCGAGGCCATGGAGGGCGGGCTCAAGGATGCCAGCACCTTCTCGCTGTCGCTGCGCTCGATGAAGCAGTCGCTGGTCACCGGCTCGTCGAAACGCGATGTGGCCGAGGCGATCACCAAGCTGCACAGGATCAACCAGGAACAGATCGCCTCGTCGCAGAAGCTGACCGTGCAACTGGAGAAGAACCGCGGTCAGGTCAGCCGGCTGGAGCGCGAGTTGCACGATCTGCGGCGCACCGCCAACACCGACTACCTGACCGGGCTCGCCAACCGTCGGCGGCTCGACGACCTGCTCGACCAGGCGGTCTTCGCGGCCAGGCAGCGCGGCACACCGCTCAGCTTCGTTCTGGCCGATATCGACGGGCTGAAGCGGGTGAACGATGGCTGGGGCCACTCGGCGGGCGACAACGTGCTGAAGACATTCGCCAACGAGTTGCGCAAGGCGCTGCGCGGTGCTGCGGTGCCGGCGCGCTTTGCATCGGCCAAGTTTGCGCTGCTCCTGCCGGAGACGTCGCTGGCCGAGGCGACCCAGATCAGCGAGGAGTTGCGCAGCGGCTTCGCACGTTTCGACTGGGTATCCGGCGAGTCGGGCGAGGATATCGGCGAACTGACGGTTTCCTTCGGCGCCACCACATTGGCAAGCGGCGAGGACAAGTCGGCGCTGGTCGACCGCGCCGCACGGCTTCTGGCCGATGCCAAGGACGGCGGGCGCAACCGCTGCGTCAACGGTTAGATCAGGATCGGCTTCAACCCGGGTTGGATCGGGGTTCCGGTCGCGCTTCTGCATGCAGGCGAAATCCAGGGGGCCGGACGGTCGCAAGCCGATCCGGTTTCGCGCGCTCCGGCCAAAACGACATCCCGGTCCGGCTCGTATGGCGGTGATCCTTTCCGCCCCGGTCAGGTGGCGACATCCGGCGGGTCCGCCCGGCCCGGATCCGGCGCCCCGGGAACCCGGGTCCCATTGGCCTCGGCGGCCAGTTCGCACCGTAAGGCCCCCGGACCGGAAGTCGGGTGGATCCTTCCCCGCCGCGGCAGACACGCACCCGTTCGAACGCAGTGACGATCCCGGCGCGGCATCTTCCCCCTGGTCGCCCTTGGCCGGATGCGGCCCCTCGCCGGCTTGCAGCCGGCTCCGATAGTCGCGCGATGCTCGGTGCCGGCCTGCCTGGCAGGACCGCAGGACCGCAGGGCGGGCAGGCCGATCACCGGATCATTGCCCATCAAGGCGGTGGTCTTCAGGGCCTTGGAACGGGTGTCGAGGGGCCCATTCGCGGCCGCATTGGGCCGGCAGCGTTCCAGCAGGTCCGGGAAGGCGTCATCGACACGCCGCTCGATGGTGTTGGTGAGGTGAAGCGGGCGGGGGGCACGCCGAACCCGGCCTCGTCCATGATTGCGGCCGGCACCTAGGCCGGGCCTCGGGATCAGCCAGCGCCAGCCAGCGATAGTCCGTTCCGAGGTTCGGGTGCGACAAGGCCGCGCGGCCTCGCGCCGGCGGACCCCGCGTCCAACGGAAAAGTGGAAAGCCTCGCCCGGGGCGGGCAGCGCCCCCTGCTTGCCGCCCCGGGCGAGGAGGCAGGTGCGGCGGATCAACCCCCAAGGAGCCTCCGCTCCTGCCATCGCTGTCTCGCGCCCGTCATGACACAACGCATCGGGCGCCTGTGACCCCACCTACTCAAATCCGGCCGGTGCACCCCCTTGCACCGGCCCGTCATCCGCACAACGGCGTCGCCTGCTTACCTCGGGTCCCCACACTCATCGCCGGCCCACCGCCTTCACCAGGCCACACTAGCCACCCGGGCCACCCCAGACTGTGAGAAAAGTCACTCCGGCCGCCGCCTTTCAGCGCTGGGCCGCCCGGAAATGATGCCGCTAAGCCGGATCGTCGCCAGGGCGCCCGGGAGGTCCGCGGGTTTGAAGAAAAACGGACCTGTGGCGCGGCAGATGGCGACGTCGAGCGCGATAGGGCACAGCTGACCCAGCGTGTCACCGGCCGGGCGCCATGGCCCCGGGCAAGAAACGCCGGCCGGTCGCGAGGATCAGAGCTCGTCGCCCGGCGGGTCGAGAGGTACCACCAGCATGGCCCGCTCGCGCAGCCAGGGGTCGACCTCCAGCGCCTCGCGCAGCGCCTCTTGGCCAAGCTCGAACCGGCCCGCCTGCATCAGCGTCAGGGCGCGGCCCGAAAGCGCCCCGAAATGCAGCGGCATGTCCTTGAGCACCAGGTCGATATCCTCCAGCGCGCCGTCATAGTCCTCGCGCAGGAAGCGGGCGAAGGCGCGCTGGTTGTAGCCTTCGGGATAGTCCGGGCAGTACTCGATCAGCGTGTCGAAGAATTCCTCGGCGCCGGCAAGGTCATAGGCCTCGCGGCGCGCGATGCCGGCATCGAGCAGGTCCTGCGCGGTCTTGTCCGGCGCGGTGAAGTAGATCTGCCACAGCGTCGTCTCGGCGGCGCGGGCCTCGGCCTCCGACTCGGCATTCAGCAGGATCGTGTGGGCTGCGGCCTGGGCATCGGCGGTGTCGGGCACCGAAGGGCACCCGGCAAAGGCTGCCGCAGGCACGAGAAGGGCGATCGCAAGAAGTCGCATGAGCCGATGCTGAGGACGCGGCGCCGCTTCTGTCAAGCACCTCGCGGGAATGTCAGGAACCGCGGCGGGACCGCTTCGGTCAGCCACACCCCGTTTGCCGACAGGAAGAAATGGAGCCCCTCGGCTGCCATTGCAGCAGAGTCGACACCGAGAACCACCGGTCGGCCGTGCCGCTGCCCGACCTTGTGCGCCGTTTCCGGGTCGCCGGAGAGGTGCACGTGTCGCCGCTGGCCCTTGACCAGCCCCTCGGTGCGAATTGCCGCGATAGCGGCCTCACCCGTGCCATGCCACAGGCTGGGCGGCGGCGCGACCGGCGACAATCCCAGATTGACATCGAGCGAATGGCCCTGGTTTGCCCGGATGCGACTGCCGTCCGGCGACAGGGCGAAGCGCTGCTTGTCGCTTTCGGCCACGACCCGGGCGATATCCGCGGCGGTCACCGCGAAATCGGCGCGCGCGACGATTTCTGCCACCTCCGCCCAGCCCTGAGGGTCAAGGGCAAGCCCGATGGTTTCGGGCTTGTGCCGCAGCACCAGGCTCAGGAACCTGCTGAGGTTCTTGTCATCCCGCCCCGGCAAACTGCGCCTCCAGCGCCTCGCGGCGGGCATCCTCGATCTTGGCGAACAGAACCTCGGGCACGGTGAAGCCATGGCCGGGGGGCAGTGCCGCCAGCGCCTCGGACGCGGCTCCCGGCCAGGGCGTCGTCTCGGCGCCCATCGCCGCCAGCATCGCGGCGGCGGCATCGGGGATGAAGGGCTCGGACAGGACCGCATAAAGCGGGATCAGGTTCAGCGCGAAGCGGGTGATCGCCGCCGCCCTTTCGGGATCGGTCTTGATCGCCGTCCAGGGCGCGGCGGCCTGCAGGTATTCGTTCCCCGCCACCCAGATCGCCCGGAGTTCGGCCGCGGCGCGGCGAATCTCGATCGCCTCCATCTGCGCCTCGTAGGCGCGCACCCGCTTCTCCAGTTCCTCGATCACCGCCCGCTCGGCCGGGCCGTAGTCGCCGCCCTCGGGCACGGACGCGCCGAAGCGGGCATTGCAGAACTTGGTCACCCGGCTGACGAAGTTGCCCAGAACGTCGGCGAGGTCCTTGTTGACGCCCGCCTGCAGGCCTGCCCAGGTGAAGTTGGCGTCGTTCGATTCGGGGCAGTTCGACAAGAGCCACCAGCGCCAGTAGTCGGATGGCAGCACCGCCAGCGCCTGGTCCATGAAGACGCCGCGCCCCTGGCTGGTCGAGAACTTGCCGCCTTCATAGTTCAGCCAGTTGAACGACTTGATGTAGTCGACCAGCTTCCACGGCTCGCCCGAGCCCAGAAGCGTCGCCGGGAAGCTGAGCGTGTGGAAGGGCACGTTGTCCTTGCCCATGAACTGCACGTAGCGCACGTCGCCGGCGCCCTCGTCGGTGCGCCACCAGCGCCGCCAGTCGGCCTCCGGCCGGCCATGGGCGTCGGCCCATTCGGCGGTGGCGGCGATGTATTCGATGGGCGCGTCGAACCAGACGTAGAAGACCTTCTCCTCCATCCCCGGCCAGTCGGCATCGCCCTTCCTGACCGGAATGCCCCAGTCGAGGTCGCGGGTGATCGAACGGTCCTGCAGCCCGTCGCCGTCGCGCAGCCACTTCTTCGCGATCGAGGTCGACAGGACCGGCCAGTCGGTCTTGGAATCGATCCAGCGCTCAAGCTCCGCGCGCAGTGCCGACTGCCGCAGGTAGAGATGCCGGGTCTCGCGCACCTCCAGATCGGTCGAGCCGGAGATCGCCGAGCGCGGCTCGATCAGGTCGGTGGGGTCGAGCTGCTTGGTACAGTTCTCGCACTGATCGCCGCGGGCGCGGTCATAGCCGCAGTTGGGGCAGGTGCCCTCGATGTAGCGGTCGGGCAGGAAGCGGCCGTCGGCATGGGAATAGACCTGCCGCTCCACCACCTCCTCGATCAGCCCGGCCTCGGCCAGCCGGCCGGCCAGATGCTGGGTCAGGGCGTGGTTGCGGGCACTCGACGAGCGGCCGAAATGGTCGAAGGACAGCCGAAACCCGTCGGCGAGGTCCTTCTGCACCTGCCACATCTCGGCGCAGTACTCGGCCACCGGCTTGCCGGCCTTGGCGGCGGCCAGCTCGGCCGGGGTGCCGTGTTCGTCGGTGGCGCAGATATACATCACCTCGTGGCCGCGGGCGCGGGCGTAGCGGGCGTAGACATCCGAGGGAAGCTGGCTTCCCACCAGGTTGCCAAGATGCTTGACGCCGTTGATGTAGGGCAGGGCCGAGGTGATGAGGATGCGGGCCATGGCAGGTTCCGGGTCTGTGGCCGGGGCGGTCTTAACGGATGCCGCCAGCCAAGGCCAGAGGTGCCGCGCTGGCGCGAAACGGCGATTGCGGCTAGGCTCGCGGGCGGGTGGCCAACCGGTGGGGTGCGACCATGCCGGCCTTTGAGGACGCGATGCGCACGGCGACGGCGGGCGGCGCGCTGTCCGGGCAGATGCGGGCCGCGGCGCGGCTGGCGCTGCGGGTCGGGGGTCTGGTCGTCGCCTTCGTCGCCGCCGACCGCTGGCTGCTGGTCGTCGCGCATCTGGGCCTGGCCGACTACCGGCAATGGTCGATCACCGAGGCACTGTTCGCCGCCGGCAATCCCCTGCTGTGGCTTGGCGTCGCCGCGGTCCTGGCGGTGGTGCTGCTCCGGCCGCGTGCCAGCCTTGCGCCGTGGCGCGAATTGCCGCGGGGCAGGGCGCTACGGGGTTTCGTCATGGTGCTGGCGGTTGCGCTGGCCTGGCCGTTCACCACCTACGGCTACAACCACTTCCTGGGCCAGGCCCACGCCGCCGACCGGCTGCTGCTCCTGGCGCTGCTGCTTCTGGTCCTCTGGCGCCCGGTCTTCGTCTGGCCGTTCCTGCTGCTCGCCCACGCGATCATGTGGCAGATCGACGTGCCGCCGCTGGGCGGGCCGATCTTCGCCCACAAGCTGATCGTCCTGCAGATGCTGACCGTCTTCGCCGTCTGGCTGCTGGCGCGGGCGGCGCGGGCGCCGCTCCAGGTCGGCGATCTTCTCTTTGTCAGCGTCTGCCTGATGGCCGGCCGCTACTGGGAGGCGGGCTATGCCAAGCTCAGCGCCGGATGGATCACCTACGGGCATATCGAGCGCGAGCTCTATTCGGCCTATGCCCATGGCTGGCTGGCTTTCCTGCCGCGCGCCAGCGTCGAGCATCTCGCGGCGCTGATCGGGCGGCTCGACGGCGTCCTCGGCTGGCCGGTTCTGGCGCTCGAGCTGGGGGCGCTCATGATCCTCGTGCGGCGCTGGACGCCATTTGCGATCCTCGGCGCCGCGGTGATCTTCCATCTTGGCGTCTTCGTCCTGATGGGATTCCTGTTCTGGACCTGGATGGTCGTCGATCTGGCGCTGATCGGGCTGATCCTGGCCCTGCGCCGGGTTCCGGCCGATGCCGCCATCCACCGGCCGGCGCATGTGGCGCTGTCGATTCCGCTGATCGCGCTGGCGGTCTTTTGGAACGACCCGCCGCGGCTGGCCTGGTTCGACTCCACCCTCAGCTACACCACCCGTTACGAGGTGGTGGGCGAAAGCGGCCGCCACTATGCGGTCTCGCCGCGCTTCTTCGCGCCTTATGGCGACCGGATGACGTTTTCCTTCTTTGCCTATCTCAGCCCGCACGCGGTTCTGGCCGGCCCCTACGGCGCCTCCAGCCGCGCCAATGCCGAGGCCGCCGACACCGTGACCGCCGCGCCGGCGGTCTTCGCGCTCGAGGCTGCGACACCACCGGCCGGCGCGCCGGAGCGGGCGGCGGTTTTCTACGACTTCGTCACCACCTACATGACAGACTGGAACGCCCGCTGCTGCCGGCCGGCCTGGTGGCAGGCGCTGCGGCCGCCGCCGCAGTTCTGGAGCTTCCACCGCGAGGGTGAGGCCGAGGCATATGCCGGGCAGGAAAGGGTGCGCGAGGTGATCGTGACCGAGGTGACAAGCTGGTTCGACGGCAGGTCGATGCGCGACATCCGCACGCTGCAGCTCAAGCGGTTGCCGATCCCGATGGGCGCCGGATGAGCGCCCCCGACGCAACCCTGTTCTATGACGGCGACTGCCCGTTCTGCTCGCGCTATGTGCGGTTGCTGAAGCTGCGCGAGGCGCTGGGCGGGCTGGCGCTGGTGGACGCGCGCCAGGGCGGGCCCGAGGTGGCCCGCATCGCCGCCGAGTGGGACCTCGACGAGGGCATGGCGCTGGTGATCGGCGGCCGCGTCTACCACGGCGCCGACTGCATCCACCGGCTGGCGCTGATGTCGACGGGCAGCGGGCTCTTCAACCGCCTCAACGCGGCGGTGTTCCGCTCCGCCACCCTGTCGCGGCTGCTCTATCCGGTGCTGCGGGCGGGGCGCAACGCAACTCTCAGGCTTCTGGGGCGGCCGAAGCTGGGCCTGACCGGGCTGGATTGATTGGCCTGGGCTGATCGGGTCGGATCGATCGGGCCCGCGTCCGGGCCTCGGGGCTCAGGGCTCAGGGCTGAACCGATACTCCCGGCAGGCCGGCGAGATCGGCCAGCACCAGCCAGCCCAGCGCCGCGTCCTGGACCCGGGCGCAGTGGATGACCAGCGGCTCGGCCGCGCCGCCGCCGCGCGCCTTTGCCTGCGCTGCGGCCAGCCTTTCGGCCACCGGGCTGTCCCCGTCCTCGCCGAACAGCTCCGCCAGCACTGCCGGTGTCGCCCCCGAACCGGCCAGGTCCAGCGCCCGGAGCGTCGTCTCGGGCACGGTGAAGGCGGGCGGACAGGCGACCGTCGGTGCCTCGGCCGGGTCGGCGGCAAAGCCGGCTTGCGGCCGCGCGGGGGCCACCGCCGGCGGCTGCGGGGCCGGTTCGGCATCGAGCGGCAGCCCGGCGCCACCCCAGGTGGCGACCGCGTCGGGCAGGATCGCCGCATCGGCGCCGAGCGACCGGAGCAGCCAGTAGACCAGTGCCGCCTCGGCCAGCCCCTCGGGGCCTTCGCCGGCGGCCACCACCACCGGCCGTCCCATGTCGATACCGTTGCCGGCCGCCACAACCGCCGCCGCGCCGGGCGTCGGGTCGTTCAGCCACAGCGACGCCGGCACGCTCAGCGCGCCGGGGATGACCCCGCTGGCCAGCGAGGGCGTCGCCCGCACGTCCAGCACCTGCACCGGCCCGGCGCCCCGGGCCGCGTCGAGCGCCTCGGCCTCGATCAGCGGCCCCAGCGTCAGCACCGGCGACCCGCCCGATGCGGCGGCGGCGGGCCGGCGCAGCGACGGATCGCGCGGCAGCGGGTTCCCGGCCGCATCGAGACAGGGGATGTAGACAGGTGCGCCAAGCGGCACCACCGACGGGTCGCCGCCGATGACGTCGCGGTTGGCGTCGTGGATCACCGGATAGCGCCGCACATCGCCATAGGCTTCGCCGGCGAGACGGCTCAGGGTCTCGTTCGGTGCCATGACGTGGTAGCTGCCGCAGCCGATTGACTGGGCGGCGGCCGGCATGCCGCAAAGGACGGCGCAGGCGAACGTGGCGGGGGTGAGAATCCGTGGGGTCACGCGCCCATCCTAACCGTCCCGCAGGCGGCGGCAAGCCCGTCGCGCGGCCCTGGCCGCGCAACCCGCCTCCAGGTGCTCGCAAGGGCTGCCGGCAGCCCATCCTGATGGCCATCCCCTATTGCGTCTTGAGTTTTCGCCGTCGACCGAATAGGGGAACGCGAATCTCAATCCGGGCCCACGAGACGAGGGCCGAAGCTCCCAGGGGAAGCGAGCATGGCGAAGGCGAAGTTTGAGCGGACGAAGCCGCATGTGAACGTAGGCACGATCGGTCACGTGGATCATGGCAAGACGACGCTGACGGCTGCGATCACCAAGCAGTTCGGCGAGTTCAGGGCCTATGACCAGATCGACGCGGCGCCGGAGGAGAAGGCGCGCGGGATCACCATCTCGACGGCGCATGTGGAATACGAGACCCCGGCGCGGCACTATGCCCATGTCGACTGCCCGGGCCACGCCGACTACGTCAAGAACATGATCACCGGCGCGGCGCAGATGGACGGCGCGATCCTGGTGGTCTCGGCCGCCGACGGCCCGATGCCGCAGACCCGCGAGCACATCCTTCTGGCCCGCCAGGTGGGCGTCCCGGCGCTGGTGGTCTACCTCAACAAGGTCGACCAGGTGGACGACGAGGAGCTTCTGGAGCTGGTGGAGATGGAGGTGCGCGAGCTTCTGTCGAAGTACGAGTTCCCCGGCGACGACATCCCGATCGTCAAGGGCTCGGCGCTGGCGGCGCTGGAGGACACCAACGAGGAGATCGGGGCCAAGTCGATCGCGGCGCTGATGGCGGCGGTGGACGAGTACATCCCGACGCCCGAGCGTCCGGTGGACCAGCCGTTCCTGATGCCGATCGAGGACGTGTTCTCGATCTCGGGCCGCGGCACGGTGGTGACCGGGCGGGTCGAGCGCGGGGTGATCAATGTCGGCGACGAGATCGAGATCGTCGGCATCCGCGACACCAGGAAGACCACCTGCACCGGGGTGGAGATGTTCCGCAAGCTTCTGGACCGCGGCGAGGCCGGCGACAATATCGGCGCGCTGCTGCGCGGCATCGACCGCGACGGGGTCGAGCGCGGCCAGGTGCTGTGCAAGCCCGGCTCGGTCAAGCCGCACACCAAGTTCGAGGCCGAGGCCTATATCCTGACCAAGGAAGAGGGCGGCCGGCACACGCCGTTCTTCACCAACTACCGGCCGCAGTTCTACTTCCGCACCACGGACGTGACCGGCACGGTGGCACTGCCCGAGGGCACCGAGATGGTGATGCCCGGCGACAACGTGAAGATGGACGTGCAGCTGATCGCCCCCATCGCCATGGAGGAACGCCTGCGCTTCGCCATCCGCGAAGGCGGCCGTACCGTCGGCGCCGGCGTCGTGTCGAAAATCATCGAGTAACCGAAGGACAGGGCAGGCGGAGGCAAGGCCTCCGCCGTCTCCCGCGAAAGGCACTGACATGCAGTCGCAGAACATCCGCATCCGGCTCAAGGCCTTCGACTACCGCGTTCTGGACGCCTCGACGGCGGAGATCGTGAATACGGCCAAGCGCACCGGCGCCCGCGTCCGCGGACCCATTCCGCTGCCGAACCAGATCGAGAAGTTCACGGTGCTGCGCGGCCCGCACATCGACAAGAAGTCTCGCGAACAGTTCGAGATCCGCACTCACAAGCGGCTTTTGGACATCGTCGACCCCACCCCGCAGACCGTGGACGCGCTGATGAAGCTCGACCTCGCCGCCGGTGTGGACGTCGAGATCAAGCTCTGAGGGAAGAACCCATGCGTTCGGGAGTCATAGCAAAGAAGCTGGGCATGACCCGGCTGTTCCTGGAGGATGGACGGCAGGTGCCGGTGACCGTCCTGCACATGGAAAACTGCCAGGTGGTGGCGCAGCGCACCGCCGAGAAGGATGGCTACACCGCCGTCCAGCTTGGCGTCGGCACGGTCAAGGCGAAGAATGTCAGCCAGCCGATGCGCGGGCATTTCGCCATCGCCAAGGTGGAACCCAAGCGTGAGCTGGCCGAGTTCCGCGTCAGCCCGGACAACCTGATCCCGGTGGGCGAGGAAATCACCGCCGACCACTATTTCGCGGGTCAGTACGTGGACGTGGCCGGGGTTTCCATCGGCAAGGGTTTCGCCGGCGCCATGAAGCGGCACAATTTCGGCGGCCTGCGCGCCTCGCACGGCGTGTCGATCAGCCACCGCAGCCACGGCTCGACCGGTCAGAACCAGGATCCGGGCCGGGTGTTCAAGGGCAAGAAGATGGCCGGCCACATGGGCCAGGTGCGGGTCACCACCCAGAACCTGGAAGTGGTCCGGACCGATGCCGAGCGCGGCCTGATCATGGTCAAGGGCGCGGTGCCGGGCGCCAAGGGCGGCTATGTCACCATCAAGGACGCGGCCAAGAAGCCGCAGCCCGAGAACGTGATCCTGCCGGCGGCGCTGCGGTCGGCAGCGGCCGAGGCCAAGCGCCTGGCCGAGGAAGCGGCGGCCCAGGCGGCGGCGGAAGCCGAAGCGGCGGCAAAGGCGGCCGCCGAGGCCGAGGCGGCCCAGCAGGCGGCGGCGGAAGCGGCCGCGGCCGCGGAGAAGGCCGACGACGATGCGGGCGAGACGCCCGAGGGAGACAAGGAATGAAAGCGGACGTCCTGAACCTGGACGCCGGGAAGGCCGGAACGATCGATCTCGACGATGCGATCTTCGGGCTGGAGCCGCGCGCCGACATCCTGCACCGGGTGGTACGATGGCAGCGTGCCCGTGCCCAGGCCGGTACCCACAGCGTCAAGACCCGCACCGAGGTCAGCTATTCGACCAAGAAGATCTATCGCCAGAAGGGCACCGGCGGCGCCCGCCACGGCTCGCGCAAGGCGCCGATCTTCCGCAAGGGCGGCGTCTACAAGGGCCCGACCCCGCGCAGCCACGAGCACGACCTGCCCAAGAAGGTGCGGGCCCTGGGACTGCGCCATGCGCTGAGCGCCAAGGCCGGGACCGGCGATCTGATCGTGATCGACAGCGCCGCGCTGGCCGAGGGCAAGACCAAGCTTCTGGCCCAGGCACTGAAGAAGCTGGGGCTGACCCGGGCGCTGTTCATCGACGGGCCGGAGCTGGACCAGAACTTTGCCCGTGCGGCCCGCAATATCGACGGTTTCGACGTCCTGCCGAGTGTCGGCGCCAACGTCTATGACATCCTGCGCCAGGACAAGCTGGTCCTGACCAAGGCCGGGGTGGAAGCGCTGGAGGCGCGGCTGAAATGACCACGAAGGCTGAACTTTACGACGTGATCCGCCGTCCGGTGATCACCGAGAAGGCCACCATGGCGTCGGAGCACGGCGCGGTGGTGTTCGAAGTCGCCAGGAGCGCGAGCAAGCCGCTGATCAAGGAAGCGGTGGAGTCGCTCTTCGGCGTGAAGGTGAAGGCGGTCAACACCGTCGTCGCCAAGGGCAAGGTGAAGCGCTTCCGGGGCCGTCCCGGCAAGCGCGACGACGTCAAGAAGGCCTATGTGACGCTGGTGGAAGGCAACACCATCGACGTCACCACCGGTCTCTGACGCAAGACAGACGGAAGACAGCAAGATGGCACTCAAGTCGTACAAGCCGACAACGCCAGGCCAGCGCGGGCTGGTTCTGATCGACCGTTCCGGACTTTGGAAGGGCCGCCCCGAGAAGACCCTCACCGAGGGCCTGACCAAGAAGGGCGGGCGCAACAACACCGGGCGGATCACCGCGCGCCGGCGTGGCGGCGGGGCCAAGCGGCTTTACCGCATCGTCGATTTCAAGCGCCGCAAGTTCGATGTCGCGGGCAAGGTGGAGCGGATCGAATACGATCCCAACCGCACCGCGTTCATCGCCCTGATCGAATATGAGGACGGCGAGCGCGCCTATATCCTGGCGCCGCAGCGCCTGGCGGTGGGCGACAGCGTGATCGCCGGCGCCAAGGTGGACGTGAAGCCGGGCAACGCGATGCCGTTCTCGGGCATGCCCATCGGCACCATCGTGCACAATGTCGAGATGAAGCCCGGCAAGGGCGGCCAGATCGCCCGCTCGGCCGGCACCTACGCCCAGTTCGTGGGCCGCGATGGCGGCCATGCGCAGATCCGCCTGCAGTCGGGCGAGCTGCGCCTGGTGCGGCAGGAGTGCATGGCCACGGTCGGCGCGGTGTCGAACCCCGACAACTCGAACCAGAACCTCGGCAAGGCGGGGCGCAACCGCCATTACGGCAAGCGGCCGAGCGTGCGCGGCGTGGCGATGAACCCCATCGACCACCCCCATGGCGGCGGCGAGGGCCGGACCTCGGGCGGCCGCCATCCGGTCACCCCCTGGGGCAAGCCCACCAAGGGTGCCCGCACGAGAAAGAACAAGGCGACGCAGAAGTACATCCTGCGCTCGCGTCACGCACGGAAGGCGAAGTAAGCCATGGCACGTTCAGTCTGGAAGGGTCCGTTCGTCGAACCGAGCGTCCTGAAGAAGGCCGAGAAGTCGCGCGAGTCGGGTCGCAACGAGGTGATCAAGATCTGGTCGCGGCGTTCGACCATCCTGCCGCAGTTCGTTGGCCTGACCTTCGGCGTCTACAACGGCCACAAGCATATCCCGGTGGCGGTCACCGAAGAGATGATCGGCCAGAAATTCGGCGAGTACAGCCCGACCCGTACCTACTACGGGCATGCTGCCGACAAGCGAGCGAAGCGGAAATAAGCCATGGGCAAGGAAAAGAACCCCCGCCGCGTGGCGGAAAACGAAGCGATGGCGGTCAGCCGCATGTTGCGGACCAGCCCGCGCAAGCTGAACCTCGTCGCGCAGCTTATCCGGCACAAGCCGGTGGGCAAGGCGATCACCGATCTGACCTTCTCGAAGAAGCGGATCGCCGATGACGTCAGGAAGACGTTGCAGTCGGCGGTCGCCAATGCCGAGAACAACCACGGCCTGGACGTGGACGAACTGGTTGTGGCCGAGGCCTATGTCGGCAAGAACCTGGTGTTGAAGCGCGGCCAGCCGCGGGCGCGCGGCCGCTATGGCAAGATCCTGAAGCCGTTCAGCCAGATCACGATCAAGGTGCGCCAGGTGGTGGCCGCAGAGGAGCAGGCATAATGGGACAAAAGATCAATCCGATCGGTCTGCGCCTTCAGGTCAACCGCACCTGGGACAGCCGCTGGTTCGCCGACGGCAAGGAATACAGCGAGCTTCTGCACGAGGACCTGGCGATCCGCGACTATGTCCGCAAGAACGCCGGCCAGGCCGGTGTCAGCCGGGTGGTGATCGAGCGGCCGCACAAGAAGTGCCGGGTGACCATCCACGCCGCCCGTCCGGGCGTGATCATCGGCAAGAAGGGCGCCGATATCGAGAACCTGCGCCGGGCGCTGGCCAAGCAGACCGCCTCGGAGCTGCATCTCAACATCGTCGAGGTCAGGAAGCCCGAGATCGACGCCCAGCTGGTGGCCGAGAACATCGCCCAGCAGCTTGAGCGCCGGGTGTCGTTCCGCCGCGCCATGAAGCGGGCGGTGCAGAATGCCATGCGCATGGGCGCCCTGGGGATCCGGGTGAACGTGGCCGGCCGTCTGGGCGGCGCCGAGATCGCGCGGACCGAGTGGTATCGCGAGGGCCGGGTGCCGCTGCACACGCTGCGCGCCGACATCGACTATGCGATCCACGAGGCCAAGACCCCGTACGGGATCATCGGCGTCAAGGTCTGGATCTACAAGGGCGAGATCATGGAGCACGATCCGCAGGCCCGTGACCGGCGCCAGAGTGAACTGCAGGAGGGAGGCGCAGGCCGGCCCCGTCGCTGACGGAAAACGCGCCGGCGCGCCTGCGAAGGAGTTAAGAGATGCTGTCACCCAAGCGCACCAAGTTTCGCAAGCAGTTCAAGGGTCGCATTCATGGCGATGCCAAGGGCGGCTTCGGGGTCGACTTTGGCCATTACGGGCTGAAGACGGTAGAGCCCGAGCGCATCACCGCGCGCCAGATCGAGGCGGCGCGGCGGGCGCTGACCAGGCACATGAAGCGCCAGGGCCGGGTCTGGATCCGGATCTTCCCCGACGTGCCGGTGACCAAGAAGCCCACCGAGGTCCGCATGGGCAAGGGCAAGGGCAGCGTCGAGTTCTGGGCCGCCAAGGTGAAGCCCGGGCGGATGCTGTTCGAGGTCGATGGCGTGTCCGAGGAGGTGGCCCGCGAGGGCCTGCGCCTGGCGGCGATGAAGCTGCCGGTGCGCTGCCGCTTCGTCGAGCGCGAGGACTGGTAACCTAACCGGGTCCTGCGCGCAGGCATTGACGCCCCCGTCCGTTGACCCGGCCGGGGGCGTCTTTCGTTTCGGGGCAATGAACCGGGGTAAAACGGCGCAGCCCTTATCGGCAGAGACGGAAATCCGCATTCACAACGTATGAAGTGAATATGCTTGGAGGAGGACGCCGATGAGACGACCTGGTTTCTTGAGGCTGGCGGCTGTGGCTGCCGGGATGGCGGCGGTGTTGGCGGCAGGCTTCGCCCTGACCGGACAAGGCGCCGTTGCCCAGATGATGGGGCGACACCACGGCCCCGGCGAGGGTCGGGGGATGGGCGCCGGAATGATGCGTCACGGCCATGACGAGGTGACGATGCCGGGCCTGCGCGGGCTCGACGCGAGCCCCGGGGAAAGCGCCGAACTGGCGACCATGTTCCGCAATTACACCCAGATCGAGCGGAGGGTGGAGGAATTGCCGGACGGTATCCGCACGGTCACCTACTCGGCCGACGAGGAGGTGATGGCGACGCTGGTCAACCATGTCACCGGCATGATCGGCCGCGTTCAGGAAGGCCGCGATCCGCAGATCTTCATCCAGTCGCCGACGCTGGACATCTTCTTCGCGCGTGGCGACGCCATCGATACCGAGATCGAGGTGACCGACGAGGGCATCGTGGTCGTGCAGACATCCAAGGACCCGGCGCTGGTCGAGGCGCTGCACGTGCATGCCGGCGAGGTCTCGGCCATGGCCGAGCGCGGCATGGCGGCGGTCCACGAGATGATGATGGAGCGGGCGGCGAACTGACCGACAGGCGGCGGGCGCCAACCGTGCCCGCGCCCGTCGCGCCCGGGCCCGGGATGGGCCAGCGCATTTTTGCGGGAAGGGGTTGCCAAGGGCAGGGCGCGCCTCTATAGGGGCGCCTTCCGACAACGGACTCCACCGGAATCGGGGTCACCCGCATGGGGCCCTCCGGTGATGTTGAGAGAAGGAGTGCAGCCATGGATGCTGCCGAACTGCGCGAGAAGACGCCGGACCAGCTCCGGCAGGAGCTCGAGACCCTCAAGAAGGAGGCCTTCAACCTCCGCTTCCAGCAGGCCACCGGCCAGCTGGAGAACGTCGCCCGCATGCGTTCGGTCCGCCGCGATGCGGCCCGGGTGAAGACGGTGCTGAACGAGAAGGCGGCCGCTGCCGCCCAGGAAGGGTAAGCGACCATGCCGAAGCGAATCCTGCAGGGCACCGTGGTTTCCGACCAGAACGCCCAGACCGTCACCGTGCTGGTGGAGCGCCGCTTCATGCACCCGGTGATGAAGAAGACCATCCGCCGGACCAAGAAGTACCGGGCGCACGACGCGGCCGAGCAGTTCAAGGTCGGTGACATCGTGCGCATCCGCGAATGCGCGCCGGTGTCGAAAACCAAGCGCTGGGAGGTCGTGGCCGAGTAGGCACGCGACACCCGGTTTGATCGAAACCGCGGGCGTCGTGTCCGCAGGTCGGGAGAAACCAAATGATCCAGATGCAGACCAATCTGGATGTGGCCGACAACTCGGGCGCACGGCGTGTTCAGTGCATCAAGGTGCTGGGCGGGTCGAAGCGCAAGTACGCGAGCGTCGGCGACATCATCGTGGTCTCGGTGAAAGAGGCGATCCCGCGCGGCCGCGTCAAGAAGGGCGACGTCCGCCGGGCCGTGGTGGTGCGCACCGCCAAGGAAGTACGCCGCGACGACGGCACCGCGATCCGCTTCGATTCCAACGCGGCGGTGCTGATCAACAACCAGAACGAGCCGATCGGCACCCGCATCTTCGGACCGGTGGTGCGCGAGCTGCGCTCCAAGAGCTTCATGAAGATCATTTCGCTGGCGCCGGAGGTGCTGTGATGGCTGCCAAGCTGAAGAAGGGCGACAAGGTCGTCGTGCTCACCGGCCGCGACAAGGGCCGCCAGGGCGAGATCACCCAGGTCATGCCGAAGGACGGCAAGGCCGTGGTGTCGGGCGTCAACACCGCCATCCGCCACACCCGCCAGTCGGCGCAGAGCCAGGGCGGCAAGCTGGCCAAGGACATGCCGATCGAGCTGTCCAACCTGGCGCTGGTCGATCCCAAGGAGGGCGGCCCGACCCGGGTCGGCTTCCGCGTCGAGGACGGCAAGAAGGTGCGGTTCGCCAAGAAGTCGGGGGCCACGATCGATGCTTGATACTGCCAGCTATACGCCGCGCCTGAAGGCGCTGTTCCGCGAAAAGGTGCGTCCGGCCCTGAAGCAGGAATTCGGCTACAAGAACGACATGCAGATCCCGCGGCTCGACAAGATCGTGCTGAACATGGGGGTCGGCGAGGCCGTGGCCGATTCCAAGAAGATCAAGGCTGCCCATGACGACCTGGCGCTGATCGCCGGCCAGAAGCCGGTAATCACCAAGGCGCGCCTGTCGATCGCTGCCTTCAAGCTGCGCGAGCAGATGCCGGTGGGCGTGAAGGTCACGCTGCGCGGCGACCGCATGTACGAGTTCCTCGACCGGCTGATCAACGTCGCCCTGCCGCGGGTCCGCGACTTTCGCGGCGTCAGCAGCAAGAGCTTTGACGGGCGCGGCAACTTTGCGCTGGGCCTGAAGGAGCACATCGTCTTCCCGGAGATCAACTTCGACCAGATCGAGGAGGTCTGGGGGATGGACGTGGTGATCTGCACCACCGCAGGGACCGACGCCGAGGCCAAGAGCCTTCTGGCGCAGTTCAACATGCCGTTCTCGGCCTGATCGCGAAGGAGAACCAGAGATGGCCAAGACCAGCATGATCGAGCGGCAGAAGAAGCGCGAGAAGCTCTCCGCCCAGTACGCCGCCCGCCGTCAGGCGCTGAAGGATGTCGCCAACGACAAGGACAAGCCCATGGAGGAGCGCTTCAAGGCCCGGCTGAAGCTGGCCAAGCTGCCGCGCAACTCCTCGCCGTCGCGGCTGAACAACCGCTGCGGGGTGACCGGGCGTCCGCGCGGCTATTATCGCAAGCTCAACATGTCGCGCATCGCGCTCCGTGACCTCGCCTCGAAGGGCGAGATCCCGGGCATGGTCAAGTCGAGCTGGTAGGGAGGGGCTAGATATGTCCGTGAACGATCCCATCGGCGACATGCTGACCCGCATCCGCAACGCCCAGACCCGCGGCCACTCCAAGGTGCGCTCGCCGGCCTCGAAGGTGCGTGCCTGGGTGCTGGATGTGCTGCAGTCCGAAGGCTATATCCGCGGCTATGAGCAGGTGAAGGACGAGCGTGGCCTCGGCGCGCTGGAGATCAGCCTGAAATACGCCAACGGCACCCCGGTGATCCGCGAGCTGAAGCGGGTCTCGACCCCCGGCCGCCGCGTCTATGCCGGCGTCGGCGACCTGCCGCAGGTGCGCCAGGGCCTTGGCATCGCCATCGTCTCCACGCCCCAGGGCGTGATGTCCGACGCGCAGGCACGCACCGCCCATGTCGGCGGCGAAGTGCTCTGCACGGTGTTCTGAGGAGGCGCCCATGTCACGCATCGGAAAACAGCCCGTCGAACTGCCGAGCGGCGTCAGCGCCAAGCTCGACGGCCAGACGGTCGAGGTGAAGGGGCCGAAAGGCACCCGCAGCTTCACCGCCACCGACGAGATCGACCTCGCCGTGGACGGCAACGTCATCACCGTGAAGCCGCGCAGCCCCTCGAAGCGGGCGCGCCAGCAGTGGGGCATGAGCCGTACCCAGGTGCAGAACCTGGTCACCGGCGTCACCACCGGCTTCAAGAAGGAGCTGGACATCACCGGTGTCGGCTATCGTGCCGCTGCCCAGGGCAAGGTGGTCAAGCTCAGCCTCGGCTATTCCCACGACATCGACTTTCAGGTGCCGGAGGGGGTGACCGTCACCACCCCGAAGCCCACGGAGATCATCGTCGAGGGCATCGATCAGCAGCTTGTCGGCGAGACCGCGGCCAAGATCCGCGAGTGGCGCAAGCCGGAGCCCTACAAGGGCAAGGGTGTGCGTTATCGCGACGAGTATATCTTCCGCAAGGAAGGCAAGAAGAAGTAGGAGCGGACCCATGGCAAACAGCAAGCGCGCATTGTTCCAGAAGCGCCGCCAGCGCGTCCGGAACCAGCTCAGGCGGAACGCGGGCGGGCGGCTGCGCCTGTCGGTGCACCGGTCGAACAAGAACATCTCGGCCCAGATCATCAACGACGCCGAGGGCCGGACGCTGGTCGCCGCCTCGACGCTGGAGAAGGCGCTGGGGCTGGTCGGCAAGTGCAACGTCGATTCCGCCAAGGCCATCGGCACCGAGCTTGCGGCCCGGGCCAAGAAGGCCGGCATCGGCGAGGTCTATTTCGACCGCGGCGGGTTCCTGTTCCACGGCCGGCTCAAGGCCCTGGCCGATGCTGCCCGCGAGGGCGGCCTGAAATTCTGAGGAGACAAGGAATGGCACGTGACGACAACCGCCGCGACCGGCGCGACCGGGACGAGAACCCGGAATTCGCCGACCGGCTTGTGGCGATCAACCGCGTCTCCAAGACGGTGAAGGGCGGCAAGCGGTTCGGCTTTGCGGCGCTGGTCGTCGTCGGCGACCAGAAGGGCCGCGTCGGCTTCGGCAAGGGCAAGGCCAAGGAAGTGCCCGAGGCGATCCGCAAGGCCACCGAGCAGGCCAAGCGCGGCATGATCCGGGTGCCGCTGCGCGAGGGCCGCACCCTGCACCACAACATCGAGGGCCGTCACGGCGCCGGCAAGGTGGTGATGCGCACCGCCCCGGCCGGTACCGGCATCATCGCCGGCGGCCCGATGCGCGCCATCTTCGAGATGCTCGGCATCCACGACGTGGTGGCCAAGTCGCTGGGCAGCCAGAACCCGTACAACATGATCCGTGCCACCATGGACGGTCTGGTCAAGCAGACCAGCCCGCGCATGGTCGCCCAGCGCCGCGGCAAGAAGGTTGCCGACATCCTGCCCAAGCAGGCGGCGCCGGCTGGCGAGGCGGCGGTCGAAGCGGCGGGGGCCTGAACGACATGGCGAAGAAGACCATCACCGTGAAGCAGATCGGCAGTCCGATCCGCCGCCCCAAGACCCAGCGCGCGACGCTGAAGGGGCTGGGGCTGAACAAGATGCACAAGACCCGCGTGCTGGAGGATACTCCCTCGGTGCGCGGCATGGTCGACTCGATCCCGCATCTGGTCACGATCGTCGACGAGCAGGGCTGACGGCGCCGCCGGACAGCCCGGGATATAGTCTCGAAAATGCTGACGCCCCGGCCCGCCGCCGGGGCGTTTTTCGTTGCCGGGCGCATCCGGAAGTCTATCTCGACCTGACACCGCTTTTCCTGTGCGATGGGGGTTGGCGTGTCCCGAGGGGACCCGCCCCATCAAAGGAATGGAGGAAACGATGTCAGCACCATACGCAGGGGGCTGCGACCACGTGCACACCAAGGCCACGGGTGAGCCGATCGACAACCATGTCTGCCATTGCAACGTCTGCAAGAGCGTCACCAAGCAGCAGAGCACCCATGTGGTGTTCTTCAACTATGGCGACCTGCAGGTCGATCACCCCGAGAAGCTGAACCGGGTGCCGTTCAACGCCGAAAATCCCGACGGGCCGCTGGAGATCTGCGTCTGCAAGGATTGCGGGACGCCGATCATGCTGGACGACAAGCAGAAGCGGATCCGCGTCGCGGTGCCCAACCTGATGGGCTATGCCGACATCCCCGCGGCGACCTATCACGCGTTCTGGGACACCAGCAAGGGTTACGCCAAGCCTGACGACGGCCGCCCGGTCTATGACAGCCTGAGGCCCGACTTTACCTGGCCCGAGCCGGCGATGGCCTGAGGAATCTCTCCCGGGCGGGCGGAGGAAGCGCGCCCCGGGTCAACCCCGGGGCGTCTTGCTTTCCGGATGACCGGTCAGGGCAGGAAGGTGTCCCGCGTGTAAACCGGCCGCGAAATCAGCGCTACCACCCGTTCGGCCGCGTCGAAGATGCCGGCCAGTTCGGGCAGCACGCTCGACTCCAGCTTCATTTCACCCGAAGTCGGCTTGCCGAGCGCCACGCTCATCGCCAGGTACAACGACCCGGCTGTCGGCCGTCGAGCCGACGAAGGTTTCCTCGGCCGCGGCATCCCGGGCGGCCAACAGGAACCCGAAGGCAAGCAGCGCCGCGGTCCGTGAAATCCGGCTGAGTGAAGTCATGGCAGGCCCCCCCTTTTGCGATCTGCCCTGCTCTCAGGGTAGGACCGGGGGCGCCACCGCCGCGTTAGCGCAGATCAATCCGTTCCGCCGCTTGCGGAACCGGCCCGGCCAGCCGTCGCGCCGGCAGCCTTTGCGGGGATGCCCCTGAGGCTATTGGGTGAGCTTGCCGCCGAAGCGCCCGCCCTGACCGTTTATGAGAACCAGCGTCTTGTCGTGCACGACATAGAGATCGAACCGCGGACTGGGATAGTCGATGCAGCGCATGCCGCTGTCGTAGAACCTGTAGGACGGCGCATCGAACGTCTGGCCATCCTGCTGATAGGAATACCGGCCATCGGCATGATAGATCTCGGTACCGCCGGCCGGAAAGGCCAGCTTGTTGCCCGCCAGGGTCTGCTGGAGCCAGGCCGCGTTGACCTTCTGGTCGCCCGGTTGCGTCGCAAACCGCGCCGGGTCCGGCGCGGTGGCGGGGCAGGCCGCCCACGCGGCACCGCCGGTCACTGCTGCAATGACGAACGGCAGAATGAGATTGCGCATGAAAGTATTCTCCCAAAATTTCGACTGACAGTGCGGAAAGCCTATGGCCCCCGAAACCGGCATGTCAACGCGCCCCGGCGCGACGCTCGGAACCGGGAGTGGGCCGGAACGTGCGGTGATCGGGCTTGATTTCGCTGGCCCGCAGCCATATACGCCCCGGCGGGCCAACCCGGTCCGGAACCGACATTTTGACAGGCCGTGTTTGACCCAGTGTCGCAAGGGGTCAATTCCGGCGAGGAGATGCGACGATGAAACTCAATGAACTCAGGGACAATCCCGGCGCCAACCACCGCAAGAAGCGGGTCGGTCGCGGCCCGGGTTCGGGCACCGGCAAGACCGGCGGCCGTGGCATCAAGGGCCAGAAGTCCCGCTCGGGCGTGGCGATCAACGGCTATGAGGGCGGCCAGATGCCGCTGCACCGGCGGCTGCCCAAGCGCGGCTTCTTCCAGCCCAACGCCAAGCACTACGTGGTCATCAACCTCGGCATCCTGCAGAAGTTCGTCGATGCCAAGAAGCTGGACGCCAAGACGCCGGTGACCGAGGCGCTGCTGGTGGAGACCGGCATCCTGCGGCGCCGGCGCGACGGCGTGAGGCTGCTGGCCAAGGGCGAACTGACCGCCAAGCTCGACATCACCGTCACCGGGGCCTCGGCCGCGGCGGTGGCGGCGGTCGAGAAAGCCGGCGGTACGGTCACGCTGCTGGCGCCAAAGGCCGAAGCGGCCGCGGAATAGCCTTGCAGGCGGGCGCCCGCGCCCATAGATCGCAGATCGGGATTGTTCCGCGCCGCCGCGGGCCCCAGTAACCGGGGCCGGGCGGCGCAGCTACAAGGAGGCCATGAGTATGGCATCGGCAGCGGAACTGATGGCGTCCAACCTCAGTTGGGGGACCTTCGGCAAGGCCAAGGAACTGCAGCAGAGGATCATGTTCACGGTCGGGCTGCTGATCGTCTACCGGCTTGGTACCTACATCCCGGTTCCCGGCGTCGACGCCATCGAACTGGCGCGTTTCTTCGAGCGGGCGAGCCAGGGCATCGGCGGCATGCTGAACATGTTCACCGGCGGCGCCGTCAGCCGCATGGCGATCTTTGCGCTGGGGATCATGCCCTACATCTCGGCCTCGATCATCGTGCAGCTGATGGCCTCGATGGTGCCGCAGCTGGAGCAGCTGAAGAAGGAAGGCGAGATCGGCCGCAAGAAGCTGAACCAGTACACCCGCTATGGCACGGTGCTGCTGGCGAGCTTCCAGGCCTATGGCATCGCCGTCGGGCTGGAAGGGCAGGGGCTGGCATCGGATCCGGGCTGGTTCTTCCGCATCTCGTGCATCATCACCCTGGTCGGCGGCACCATGTTCCTGATGTGGCTGGGCGAGCAGATCACCGCCCGCGGCGTCGGCAACGGCATCTCGCTGATCATCTTCATCGGCATCATCGCCCAGGTGCCGCGGGCGCTGGCGCAGTTCTTCAGCCAGGGCCAGTCGGGCCAGATCTCGACGCCGATCATCCTTGGGGTGCTGGTGATGGCGGTGGTGGTCATCACCTTCATCGTGTTCATGGAACGGGCGCTGAGGAAGATTCACATCCAGTATCCCAAGCGCCAGGTCGGGATGAAGATGTATGGCGGCGAGTCCTCGAACCTGCCGATCAAGCTGAACCCGGCCGGCGTGATCCCGGCGATCTTCGCCTCGGCGCTGCTGCTGTTGCCGGCGACGCTGTCGGCGTTCTCGGGCAGCACCGGATCGGGCATCGTCAGCACCATCGCCGCCTATCTCGGCCATGGCCAGCCGCTGTTCCTGCTGTTCTTCGCGGCGATGATCGTGTTCTTCACCTACTTCTACACCGCCAACGTCACCTTCAAGACCGATGACGTGGCCGACAACCTGAAGAAGCAGGGCGGCTATGTGCCGGGAATCCGGCCCGGGGCGAAGACGGCGGAGTATCTCGACTATGTGGTGGCGCGAATCCTCGTGGTCGGCTCAGCATACTTGGCGGCCGTCTGTCTATTGCCCGAATTTCTCATTTCGCAGCTTTCCATTCCGTTCTATTTCGGGGGGACCTCGCTGCTTATCGTCGTGTCCGTGACCATGGATACGATCACCCAGATCCAGTCGCACCTGCTTGCACACCAGTATGAGGGGCTGATCGAAAAATCGCGGCTGCGGGGCAAGGGACGGAAACCGACGAAGGCGCGCCGATGAACATCATTCTGTTTGGCCCCCCCGGGGCCGGTAAGGGAACCCAGGCCCGGATCCTCACCGAGGAGCGGGGGATGGTCCAGCTGTCCACCGGTGACATGCTGAGGGCGGCGCGAACGTCCGGCACCGAGCTGGGCAACGAGGTGGCGGCGATCATGGACCGCGGCGACCTGGTGACCGACGAGATCGTCATCGACCTGATCGATGCGGAGTTCGACAAGGGTGCGGCCTCGGCCGGTGCCATCTTCGACGGCTTCCCGCGCACGCTGCCCCAGGCCGATGCGCTGGACAAGCTGCTGAGCAGTCGCGGCAACGCCATCGACGCCGTGGTCGAGATGCAGGTCGACGACCAGCAGCTGATCGAGCGCATCTCGGGCCGCTTTACCTGCTCGAACTGCGGCGAGGTCTATCACGACACCACCAAGAAGCCGGCCAAGGATGGCGTCTGCGACAAGTGCGGTGGCACCGACTTCACCCGCCGCGCCGACGACAACGCGGAATCGCTGAAGGTGCGGCTGATGGAGTACTACAAGAAGACCGCGCCGCTGATCGGCTACTACTATGCCAAGGGCAACCTGAAGAGCATCGACGGCCTCGGCGAGATCGACGAGGTGGCGGCCCGGATCAAGGTGGTGCTGGGCGCCTGACCGCGGTCAGAGCGTGTGTGGCGCCAGCGACGGTGACAGGAAATAGTCCTGCACCGGTTCCGGCGCCTGATCGAGCGACACCACCGCGGTGCGCCGGTAGGCCCGGGCATAGCTGGTGTGCCTGGTGAGGATCAGGGCCGAGCGGGTGACCAGCGGGTTGAACACCGCACTGTCGTCCATCATCATCGAGATGCCCTGGCGCCAGCCGTTCTGCCATGTCGGTGGGCCGAAATGGGCGACCGAGACCTTGCGTTCGTTGCTTTCGACCGCGGTGGCGGTGGAAATCATCATTACGGTATGGCCGAACTTCATCACCAGCCGGCCGTTGACCTCGCGCTGGATCCTGGCGGTGCCGGAGGGGTAGAGGCGGGCAGGCACCCGGGCGAAGGACACCCGGCCCCGGGCACTGCCGCCGATCTGCAGAAAGTAGCGCAGGACCACGCCCGGCACCGGTACCAGGCCGATATAGGCCTCGTAGATCCCGGAGGGAAGCTGGGTCTCGGTGGGCACGGTTGCGTTGCCGGTCAGTTCGGTGAGGGTGGGCGGCCTGCCAGGCTGCCCGCCGCCCGGCGCGGTGCGGATCAGCATCCAGGGATCGATGTCGAGCGCGGCGCAGATCTTCAGGTAGACGTCGGCCCGGGGCAGGGCCTCGCCGCCCGCGTAGCGCCGGATCTGTTGCCGGCTGAGCCCGGTGCGGCATGCCAGAGCGCCGATGTCGGCGTCGCGCATCGCTGCCTGCATGGCCTGGGCCAGGTGCGGCTGCTCGCTCACCGGACCGCCACTGTGGTGCGACCCGGATAGGGTGTGCGTCGCAATGTGTCTGCCCAGCCGGCAGCGTGTTCCGAAGGGACGGAGCGGATGACGTGCGGCGCTTCGCGGGCGGCCAGGAAGTAGCCCTGGACATAGTCAGGCGTGTCTGCGATGTGCACCAGCCCGCTGTGCCGGAATGCCTCGGCCTGGCTGGCTGCCTTTGACGGCGCCATGGTCATCTTGGTGCCGATGGGCAGGCGCGTCAGTTTGGTGTTGAGGATGAAGGTGATTCCGACGCGCACGCCGTTGAACTGGTTGACCGGACCGAGCATGGCGACATTGAGCTGTCGCTCGGTGATGTCCGGTATTGTTCCATGCCAGGCGATGAGGATGGTCTGGTCGAACTTGATCAACAGATCGCCGCGGAAGTCGCGGGCCAGGCGGTGTGTTCCCTCGGGGAAGATCGACAGTGGGAGCCTGAAATGGATGCGGCATCTGCCTGCTTCCCGGCCGATCCTGAGCGTGCGGCGGATCAGGACATCGGGGTCCGGGTAGCCGCCGCAATAGGCGTCGTACAATCCCGAGGGAAACTGCGCCTCGGTCGGGTTGGCAGCATCGCCGAAAAGCTCGTTGATGGTCAGGTGCTCGGATGTGTCGCCGGTCCGGTCCGGCCGTTCTTGCGGCATGAGCTCCCACGGGTCGAGGTCGAGCGCCGCGCAGAGCCGGATATAGGCATCCGCATGCGGAACCGCTTCGCCGCCGAGGTAGCGGTAGAGGTGCTGCCGACTGATTCCCGTCCGCCGCGCCAGCGTCGTTACCGACAAGCTGCCCTTGGCTTCTCGGAGCATCTCGCCGAGTCGCGTCGCAACCGACATTTCGATCATCATGTCTGCCATGGGTGGGCCGGAATTGCCCTTTGCGGTATAATTGCCCATCGGGCGAAACGGCGCAAGTTTCTGCGACCATCGGTTCTGAAAAGAGACAGTCCCGGGGGCCGCGGTGATGCCCCTTGCCGGTCAGGTCGCGGTCGGGTAACCCCTCGACCGGGCGCCGGTGAAACCGCTGCCAGAATAATGCTTGACAGGCTGTTGACGCCCACCGGCATTCGTCTATAAGTCGCGCCTTCTCCCCGACCCGGAGATTCGGGCCGCCCGCCTATGCGCCGGTGGCCCGTAGTTGTGAAAAAAGGTTCTGGCGCTACGGAACCGCAATGAACGGAGGCTGAACTTGGCCCGCATCGCTGGCGTCAACATCCCCACGACCAAACAGGTGCATGTCGCCCTGACCTATATCCACGGCATCGGCCGCACCTCCGCGCAGCAGATCTGCTCGGCGGTGGGCGTCGAGCCGTCGCGCCGCGTCAACGAGCTGACCGATGCCGAGGTGCTGCAGATTCGCGAGCACATCGACCAGAACTTCATGGTCGAGGGCGATCTGCGCCGTGAGAAGCAGATGAACATCAAGCGGCTGATGGACCTCGGCTGCTATCGCGGGCTGCGCCATCGCCGCAACCTGCCGGTCCGCGGCCAGCGCACGCACACCAACGCGCGCACCCGCAAGGGCCCTGCCCGGCCGATCGCCGACAAGAAGAAGTAAGGGGAGCGCGAGAGTATGGCACGCGACAAGACCACCCGCGCCACCAAGCGCAAGGTTCGCAAGAACATCACCGCCGGCGTCGCCCATGTGAGCGCCAGCTTCAACAACACCAAGATCCTGATCTCGGATGCCCAGGGCAACGCCATCGCCTGGTCCTCGGCCGGGACCATGGGCTTCAAGGGCTCGCGCAAGTCGACCCCCTATGCGGCCCAGATGGCCGCCGAGGATGCCGGCAAGAAGGCGCAGGAGCACGGCGTCCGCACCCTCGAGGTCGAGGTGCAGGGTCCCGGCTCGGGCCGCGAGAGCGCGCTGCGCGCCCTGTCGGCGGTCGGGTTCACCATCACCGCGATCCGTGACGTGACGCCGATCCCCCATAACGGCTGCCGGCCGCCGAAGCGGCGCCGGGTCTGACGGAGATGGGTTTCACGGGCTGCCCGAACGGGCGGCCCGGCCTTGTTCAGTGACGATTTCGAATACCTCGGGAGCAGACCGCGATGCGTCTGGATCACTGCGGACTGCAAGAATGGAGGCAACCATGATCCATAAGAACTGGCAGGAACTCATCCGGCCCCAGGGGCTTGACGTGAAACCGGGCGGCGACCCGCAGCGGCAGGCGACGCTGGTCGCCGAGCCGCTGGAGCGGGGCTTTGGGCTGACGCTGGGCAATGCGGTGCGGCGGGTGCTGCTGTCTTCGCTGCAGGGCGCGGCGATCACCAGCGTCCAGATCGACAACGTGCTGCACGAGTTCTCGTCCGTCGCCGGCGTCCGCGAGGACGTGACCGACGTGGTGCTGAACCTCAAGGGCGTGTCGGTGAAGATGGAGGTCGAGGGACCCAAGCGGCTGACCATCAACAAGACCGGCCCGGGCCTGGTCACCGCCGGCGACATCTCGGAATCCGCCGGGATCGAGATCCTCAACAAGGATCACGTGATCTGCCATCTCGACGAGGGTGCCTCGCTCTACATGGAGCTGACGGTCAACACCGGCAAGGGCTATGTCCCGGCCGACAAGAACCGTCCCGAGGACGCGCCGATCGGGCTGATCCCGGTGGACGCGCTCTATTCGCCGGTCAAGAAGGTCGCCTACAAGGTCGAGCCGACCCGCGAGGGCCAGATCCTCGACTATGACAAGCTGACGGTGCAGATCGAGACCGACGGCTCGGTGACGCCCGAGGACGCGGTGGCCTATGCGGCGCGCATCCTGCAGGACCAGCTGTCGGTCTTCGTCAACTTCGACGAGCCCGAGGCGGCCGGCCGTTCCGACGATGCCGAGGAGCTGGAGTTCAACCCGATCCTGCTGAAGAAGGTGGACGAGTTGGAGCTGTCGGTGCGTTCGGCCAACTGCCTGAAGAACGACAACATCGTCTATATCGGCGATCTGATCCAGAAGACCGAGGCGGAGATGCTGCGCACCCCGAACTTCGGGCGCAAGTCGCTGAACGAGATCAAGGAAGTGCTGTCCGGCATGGGGCTGCACCTTGGTATGGAGATCGTCGACTGGCCACCCGACAACATCGAGGAGCTGGCCAAGAAGTTCGAGGATCACTTCTGACGTGACTGCTGCCCGGGTTCCCCATGGGGCGGTCCGGGCGGCGCGGTGATGATTTCGGGCAGTTGCCCCAACAAGTGGTCCGGCGATGTGACCGGGCTTACGCCATAAAACGAAACGGAAAAGGACTGAGAAAATGCGTCACGGTCACGGTTACCGCAAGCTCAACCGCACCCACGAGCACCGCAAGGCGATGTTCGGCAACATGGTTTCCAGCCTCGTCGAGCACGAGCAGATCAAGACCACGCTGCCCAAGGCCAAGGAACTGAAGCGCGTCACCGAGAAGCTGGTGACGCTGGCCAAGCGCGGCGATCTGCACGCCCGCCGGCTGGTGGCGTCGCGCATCGCCAAGGACGAGGCGGTCAAGAAGCTCTTCGAGACCATCGGTCCGCGCTACAAGGACCGCCCGGGCGGCTATACCCGGGTGCTGAAGGCGGGCTTTCGCCACGGCGACATGGCGCCGATGGCGGTGATCGAGTTCGTCGACCGCGATCCCGCCGCCAAGGGCGCCGCCGACAAGGCCCGCGTTGCCGCCGAGGGCAACAGCGAAGAGTGATCCTTCCGGGCCGCTCTCGCGGCCCTTCCCGCCCCATCCGGCGGCCTCGACGCCCATGGCGGGCATCGGGCGGCTGTGCTAGCATCGGCCCTTCGAGGGCCGGTGATGGACCAGAGCCGCCTGTATCACGAGGGCAACCGCCAGCTTCAGGACACGTTCGGCAGCCGCCGGCTTGCCGATCGGCTGGAGCAGGTCACCTTGCGTCAGGCCTTCAGCGACGGTGACCGCGCGTTCATCGCCGCATCGCCGTTCTTCTTCCTCGCCACTGCCGATGCCGATGGCCGGCCGGACTGCAGTTTCAAGGGCGGGCTGCCGGGCTTCGTGCGGGTGACCGGGCCGGACGAGCTGGCCTTCCCCGACTATGACGGCAACGGCATGTTCAAGAGCCTCGGCAACATCCTGGTCAACCCGGCGGTGGGGATGCTGTTCATCGCCATGGGCGAAACGCCGAAGCGGCTGAGGGTGAACGGCATCGCCACGGTGGCGGGTGACGATCCGCTGGCGGCGGAGATGGAAGGGGCGCAGCAGGTGGTGCGGGTCAAGGCGCGGGCGATCTTTCCGAACTGCCCGCGCTACATCCCCGGTGCCGACGGCGCGTCGGTCTATGCGCCGCGCGCCGGCGTTGCCCCGGTCGAGCCGGCATGGAAGGGGTTCGACGAGTTCAGCGACGTGGTGCCGCCGCGGGTACGATAGCCGCCGAAGGGCCGGCCCCTCAGTCGAACACGCGGTCGCCCTGCTCGTCGATCATCTGGCGCGCCTTGCCGAGCGATGCCTGATTGGCGGCGTCGGGGTCGTCCAGGGTGTCGGCCCGGATCAGCGTGTGGGTCTTCATCGCGCCGCCGACCTCCTTCTCGATCCGTGCCGAGATGCGGTAGCGGGACCCTTCCCGGATCGGGGTCGGGATGATGGTGAAACCCTTGTAGGTCTCGGGATCCGGCTGCGGCTTTGCGGCACCGCCGAAGAGTTTCGAGAGAAGGGACATGGGTTGGCTCCCTGTTGGTCCCGGCAAGGGTAGCGGGGGCCGGGCCGAGGGGAAAGGGCATCGCGCTCAGTAGTGATAGCGGCACTGCACCACGATCAGGCTGCCGCCCTCGACCCGGTAGACCAGCCGGTGCTCGCGGTCGATGCGGCGGGACCAATGCCCCGAAAGGTCGCCCTTCAGCGGTTCCGGCTTGCCGGTGCCTTCGAAGGGATGGCGGAGGCAGTCCTCGATCAGGCGGTTGAGTTTCCTGAGAATGGCCCGGTCGTGCTCGATCCAGTACTGATAATGTTCCCAGCCACGGCCGTGGAATTCGAGCTTCATTCGGTCTCGTAGGCGCGAAGCTCTTCCATGGTCTTGACGACGACCTTGCCTTCGCGGCCTTCAGAGATGGATCGCATCAGCTCGGCACGGTTGGCCGGAGAGGCCAGAAGATAGGTCGTCTCGTCCATGCTTTCCCAGTCCTCGAGGCTGACCATGACCACGGGCTTGCCCTTGGCGCGGGTGACGATGACCGGCTCGTGGTCGTCGTTGATCCGGTCCATGACCGAGGAGAGCTTCGCCCGGAGTTCGGTGGAGGAGAGGGTGCGCATGGAGGGAGTGTACGCGATTACGTACGTAACGGCAAGGTGACGGACGGTGCATCATGAATGCACACCCTACGGGGCGGTCGAAAGACCGTTGCTCACGAAATCAACGACCGCGGTTGCTTCGGCCTGATCATGCAGGTCTATGGTGACTTCGCGGGAGTTGATCTTGAAGTCCGCCTGAGGAAACGCCTCTCGAACGCTACCAGGTGTGAACGGAAGCGTATTGAAGGCTGGTTCGCGAAAGTACCATTTGACAAACTGTCGAGAGCCACTGAACGCAAACTCGCAATCGGCGTAACGATGCGCATCGGAGTGGGTGGCCAAATGAACCGCAGAAAATGCGCCACGGCTGATCGGCATTGCGAATAGCGGCGCTTCGACACAGGACCATTCGAACAAAAGCGAGAAAGCGGCTTGTGCACCGGGCGCCTCCAAGCGGTCTCGCAATCGTTTCAGGTGACGTTTTTCTTCCGCCGAGAACGTCACTGATCCAGGAAGCTCCTGAGCTTCCGGCTCCGGCTGGGGTGCTTGAGCTTGCGCAGGGCCTTGGCCTCGATCTGGCGGATGCGTTCGCGGGTGACGCTGAACTGCTGGCCCACCTCTTCCAGCGTGTGGTCGGTGTTCATGCCGATGCCGAAGCGCATGCGCAGCACCCGTTCCTCGCGTGGGGTCAGCGAGGCCAGCACCCGGGTGGTGGTTTCCTTGAGGTTCAACTGGATGGCGCTGTCGAGCGGCAGGACGGCGTTCTTGTCCTCGATGAAGTCGCCAAGCTGGCTGTCCTCCTCGTCGCCGATGGGGGTCTCGAGGCTGATCGGCTCCTTGGCGATCTTCATCACCTTGCGGACCTTCTCGAGCGGCATCTGCAGCTTGTCGGCCAGCTCCTCGGGCGTCGGCTCGCGGCCGATCTCGTGCAGCATCTGCCGGCCGGTGCGCACCAGCTTGTTGATGGTCTCGATCATGTGCACCGGTATGCGGATGGTGCGCGCCTGGTCGGCGATCGAGCGGGTGATCGCCTGGCGGATCCACCAGGTGGCGTAGGTGGAGAACTTGTAGCCGCGGCGGTACTCGAACTTGTCCACCGCCTTCATCAGGCCGATGTTGCCTTCCTGGATCAGGTCGAGGAACTGCAGGCCGCGGTTGGTGTATTTCTTGGCGATGGAGATCACCAGGCGCAGGTTCGCCTCGACCATCTCGCGCTTGGCCTGCCGGGCCTCCTTCTCGCCCTTCTGGACCTGGGAGACGATGCGGCGGAACTCGCCGATGTCGACGCCCACATACTGGCCAATCTGGGCCATCTCCTGGCGGATGTCCGAGACCTCGGCCCCGAAGCGGGTGGAGAGCTGGTCCCAGCCGCGGGACTTGAGCTGGCTGACCCGTTCCAGCCAGCCGGGATCGAGCTCGGCGCCCTTGTATTCCTCGACGAATTCGCGGCGGGTGATGCGGGCCTGGTCGGCGATCTTCACCATGGCGCTGTCGAGCGACATGATCTTGCGGTTGAGGCCGTAGAGCTGGTCGACCAGCGCGTCGATACGCGCGTTGTGCAGGTGCAGGGAGTTGACCAGTTCGACGATCTCGGACCGCAGGCGCTGGTATTCCAGTTCCTGCCCGGCGGTGAAGCTCTGGTCCTCGTTGAGCGTCGCCGACATGCGGTCGTCCTGCATCTCGGCCAGACGGGTATAGTCGCCGGCGATGCGGTCGAGGGTTTCGAGTACCTGTGGCTTGAGCGACGCCTCCATGGCGGCCAGCGAGACGTTGGCCTGATCCTCTTCCTCGTCGTCCTCTTCATCTGCCCCGGACTGGGTCTCGGACTCCTGTTCCTCTTCCGCGGCGTCCTCGAAGACGACGTCATCGTCGCCGTCCTCGCCGTCGGCGGCGAGCGCGGCCCGGCGCGGCTTGGGCTTGTCGGCGGGTTTCGCCTCTGGTTCGGCCATGGCTGCCGCCGCGGGATCCGGCTTCGGCTCTGGCTTCGGCTCCGGCCCGGGTTCGGGCCTGACCGCCGTCGCGGGCTTGCCGTCGGCATCATCGGGCCTTTGACCGGCGGCGGCGGCCCTGGCCGCTTCCGCGACCCGGCGGGCGGCGACGCTTCCCGGCGCCTGGGGCATGGAGCCGAGCACGGATATCTCGTCCTCGCCCTCGATCGACTGGCCGAAGGTGGTCTCGAGGTCGATCACGTCGCGCAGCATGATGTCCTCGGCGAGGAGCTCGTTGCGCCAGATGGTGATGGCCTGGAAGGTGAGGGGGCTTTCGCAGAGCCCGGCGATCATCGAGTTGCGGCCCGCCTCGATGCGCTTGGCGATGGCGATCTCGCCCTCGCGGGACAGCAGTTCCACCGAGCCCATCTCGCGCAGGTACATGCGCACCGGGTCGTCGGTGCGGTCCAGCGTCTCGTTGCCCGAGGTGGTGGTGGTCAGCTCGCGCGAGCTGCTTTCCTCGGCCGGCTCGTCGTCGTCATCGGCCTCGGCGCCTTCGCCGGAGGCCTTGTCCTCGTCGTCGGGTTCGTCGGCCTCGGTCACGTTGATGCCCATCTCGTTGAGCATCGACATGATGTCCTCGATCTGCTCCGAGGAGTAGTCCTCGGGTGGCATGATGGAGTTCAGCTCGTCATAGGTGATGTAGCCACGCGCCTTTGCCTGGGCGATCATCTTGCGGACCGCCGTCTGGCTCATGTCGAGCATCGGGCTTTGCTGTTCGGTCTGCTCTTCGCCGCCTTCGGGTTGTTCGGCGTCCTTGGCTGCCATGCGTGTCTCCCTCGTCATGGGCCGGGGGCGGCCTGTCTGCCGCCCTGCGCGAGAAGTTGGTGGAATCTCTAGAACGAATCACTGATTCGCAATGTGATTCTATTTTTTCTTCTTTAACCAAACCTGCTGGTCGATCATCGTCTGCAGAGCCTTGGAACGGGCCCGGTCGCTGGCATCGTCGTCATCCTCGTCGCCGAGTGCCGCCCGGGCGGCGTCGTCCACTGCCCTGCGGGCTTCGGCCAGGCGCCAGGTGACGCCTTCATCGGCAAGCCCCATGAGCTCTTCTCCCGCCTCGCGAAGCTCGGCCTCGAGCCCGATCGCCGCGGCCTGCTTGGCGATCTCCTCGCGGGCCGTCACCAGCGCCAGCGCGGCGTCGGCATCGGGCCCGTTCAGTCGGTGCAGGCGGACCAGTGCCGTATCTCGCAGCCGCTCTGCCGGGTCGTGGCCCAGACGCGCCGCGAGCGCCGACGACAGCGATTCGGCGGATAGCGAATCGCTATCTAGGAAGGTGGCGGCCACGGACAAGAGCAGATCGCGCAATTCGGCCAGATCGGGGCAGAAAAACCGCAAACCCTCAAGTTCGCTGTCCATTTCGTGCAGGATACGGGGAAACCGGAGGCAGGCGAAGAGGATCAGGCTTTCGCGCGGGCGGCTGAGAATCTGCGGTGCGTCGCCGGCGCGGGCCAGCGCCGAGGCGCGGGTCTCGGCCAGCGGCAATGGCGGCGGGGCGAACCGCGACTGGCCCCGGAACCGGCCGCCGCGGCCGGGTGTGGTGGCGCGATCCGCAGGGCCGGTCCGTGCCGCGCGAGAGCCCTGGCCTGCCGGTCTGGCCGGCGCGAAAAGCTCGCGCCGGAGCGTCTGCACCGCGGCCCGGTAATGCGCCTTGACGCTGGGATCGGCGATGCGGCCCAGCATGTCGCGCAGGTCCCTGTCGAGCGCGGCGCCGCGTTCGGGACTGTCGAAAACCTTGCCTTCGATGAGCTGTTGCCAGAGTAGCGAAAGCATCGGGCGCGCCTCGTCCAGGTGCCTGGCCATGGCCGCCGCGCCGCCGTCGCGAATCACGTCGTCGGGGTCCATCTTCGGCGGCAGGGTGGCGAATCGCAGCGACTTGCCGGGCTCCAGCAGCGGCAGCGCGAGCTCGGCCAGCCTGAGTGCCGCGCGCTGGCCCGCCTCGTCGCCGTCGAGCGCCACCACCGGCTCGTCGGCGGCCGACCAGATCCGGCGCAGCTGGTCCTCGGTGATGGCGGTGCCGAGCGGCGCCACCGCATCGTCGAAGCCGGCCTGGGCCAGGGCGACGACATCCATGTAGCCCTCGACCACGATCACCCGGCCGGTCTTGCGCGCCGCCTCGCGCGCCGGGCCGAGATTGTAGACGGTCCGGCCCTTGTCGAAGAGCGCGGTCTCGTTGGAGTTGAGGTATTTCGCCCGCTCGTTCGGATCGAGCGCCCGGGCGCCGAAGGCGATGGCGCGGCCGCGCGGGTCGCGGATCGGGAACATGATGCGGTTGCGGAAGCGGTCGTAGGGCGCGCGGCCGTCATCGGGGCGGACCGCAAGCCCGGCCTCGATCAGCTTGTCGACGGCGGTGCCCTTGCCGGTGAGCTGGCGGATCAGCGCGTCGTTGGCCGGTGGCGCGAAGCCGAGCTCGAAACGGGCGCGGGTAGCCTCGTCGAGGCCCCGGCGGTCGAGATAGTCGCGCGCCCCGGCGGCGGTGTTGGTCTTCAGCTGCAGACGATAGAACTGCACCGCCTGCTCGACCAGGTCGGACAGCGTCGCCCGCCGGTCCTCGGCCTCGCGCCGGCGGGGATCGGGGGCCGGCATGGGCATGCCGGCTTCGCGGGCCATGACCTCGACCGCCTCGATGAAGGTGAGGTTCTCGGTGGCCTTGAGGAATGCGATGGCGTCGCCTTTCTCGTGGCAGCCGAAGCAGTAGTAGAAGCCCTTGCGGTCGTCGACGTGGAACGATGCGGTCTTTTCCTGGTGGAACGGGCAGGGTGCCCAGTAGTCGCCCTTGCCGGGATGCGAGCGCCGCTGGTCCCAGGTCACCTTGCGGCCGACGATGCGGCTGACCGGCACGCGGCTGTGCAACTCTTCGAGAAAGCCGGGCGGGAGACTCATGTGGGCGACTATCGGGCGCGCCGGGGCCGCTGGCAAGGATGTGCTGGCAAGGATGTGCCGCCAGGGCCGGGGCCGCTGCCCGCGGCGCCGGCTCCCGCCCGCCCGCCCCGCCGCGCGCCGGGGGCAGCGACCCCGGCCCCGCCCGGCGACGTCATGGTGCGACGGTCGTGGTCTGGCGGATGGCGCCGGTCTCGGGGTCGAGCAGGTGGATGCGCTGGGTGCCCGAGCCGTCGCGGGTGACGACCAGCGTCAGGCCGCCCGAGAGCGAGATCCCGGTGACGCTTTCGCCTGCCGGCGCGCTGAAGGCGGCGGGCAGTTTCGGCAGGCTGACCCGCGCCGGCAGCCGGGTGGCGACCAGCACAACGATGGCGGCGATGCCGAGGATCATCACCACCAGGAGCGCGGTCACCAGCCGGCGCAGCAGGCGGAGCCCGGCTGGCTCTGCCCCCGGGCCTGCGCTATGGTCGCGGCCGATGTCCGACATGCTGCACGATCCTTCGATCCCTTCCGTTCCTTCCGGCCCGGAGGCGCTGGTGGTCACGCTGCCCGAAGGGGTGGCGCGGCGCCTTGATAAGGCACTGGCAGCGGCGGTGCCAGAGAGCGCGCATCTCAGCCGCACCCGGCTGCAGGCGCTGATCGCCGCCGGTGCGGTGTCGCGGGCGGGCGAGGTGGTGACCGATCCGGGCACTCCGGCGTCGCCGGGCGAGGTCTGGGTCGTGCAGGTGCCGCCGCCGCGCGGGGTGCACATGGCGGCTGAGGCGATCCCGTTGAACCTCGTCTTCGAGGACGACGACGTGGCGGTGATCGACAAGCCCGCCGGCATGGTGGTGCATCCGGCCCCGGGCTCGCCCGAGGGCACGCTGGTGAACGCGCTTCTGCATCACTTCGCCGGCGGCCTGTCCGGCGTCGGCGGTGCGCTGCGGCCGGGGATCGTGCACCGCATCGACAAGGATACCTCGGGGCTGCTGGTGGTGGCGAAGTCGGACCGGGCGCACCACGCCCTGGCGGCGCTGTTTGCCGCCCATGCGGTGG
Organism: Paracoccaceae bacterium; assembly: GCA_050299555.1. Lineage (GTDB taxonomy): Bacteria > Pseudomonadota > Alphaproteobacteria > Rhodobacterales > Rhodobacteraceae > JBNKWA01. The sequence goes on from JBNKWA010000007.1 coordinate 39,181, forward strand.
AGCGCAGCTATCTGGCGCTGGTACGCGGCGCCCCGGACATGGCCGATCCGCGACTGGCGGGGCTGGACGGCGTCACCGGCGAGGCGGGCGGGGTGATCCGGATCCAGGCGCCCATCGGCCGCCATCCAGGCGACCGCAAGCGCATGGCGGTGGTGAAGGGTGGCCGGCACGCGGTGACCCGGGTCAGGGTGCTGGAGCGCTATGGCCCGCCGGAGAGGCCGGCGCTGGCGCTGGTGGAATGCCGGCTGGAGACCGGCCGTACCCATCAGATCAGGGTGCACCTGTCCCATGTCGGCCATCCGCTGGTGGGCGACCCGGTCTATGGCCGGCCAAGGCCGATCGCCGGGGGTGCCCTGGCGCCGGAGGCGATCGCGGCGGTGGCCGCCTTCCCGCGCCAGGCCCTGCACGCGGCGACGCTGGGCTTTGAGCACCCGGCGGACGGGCGATTGTTACAGTTTTCGTCACCGGTGCCCGATGATCTCAACACACTGTTAACGATCTTGCAGGGATCGCGAGGGTAACTATGTGGTTTGACGCGGTCTGCAGACCATGAGGGAGCCCGCGTTGGGCAACCCGGCATAGGGCCGTGAATGGGGGCGTTTTGAGCTATACAGCATTACCGGCACCGTCACCCGAACAGGGTCTGTCGCGCTATCTTTCCGAAATCCGCAAGTTCCCGATGCTGGAGCCTGAGGAAGAGTACATGCTCGCCAAGGCCTGGGTGGACCATGGCGACACCGAATCGGCGCACCGGCTGGTGACCTCGCACCTGCGCCTGGCGGCCAAGATCGCCATGGGCTATCGCGGTTATGGGCTGCCCACCGCCGAGGTGATCTCGGAGGCCAATGTCGGCCTGATGCAGGCGGTCAAGCGCTTCGAGCCGGAGCGGGGGTTCCGCCTTGCCACCTATGCGATGTGGTGGATCCGCGCCTCGATCCAGGAATACATCCTGCGCTCGTGGAGCCTGGTGAAGATGGGCACGACAGCGGCCCAGAAGAAGCTGTTCTTCAACCTCCGCAAGGCCAAGCACAAGATCGGCGCGCTGGAGGAGGGCGACCTGCGCCCCGAGAACGTCACCAAGATCGCCGAGGAGCTGAACGTCACCGAGGACGACGTGGTGTCGATGAACCGCCGGCTGTCGGGGGGCGACGCCTCGCTGAACGCCCAGGTCCGGGGCGACGGCGACGGCACTGCGGAATGGCAGGACTGGCTCGAGGACGAGGATGCCGACCAGGCGGCGGCACTGGCCGAGCGCGACGAGATGGGCCAGCGCCACGACCTTCTGATGGAGGCGATGGAGACGCTGACCGAGCGTGAGCGGCACATCCTGACCGAGCGCAAGCTGAAGGACGAGCCGATGACGCTGGAGGACCTGAGCCAGGTCTACGATGTCAGCCGCGAGCGGATCCGGCAGATCGAGGTGCGCGCCTTCGAGAAGCTGCAGCACAAGATGCGCGAGATCGCCGCCGAACGCGGCATCGTGCCGGTGGTGAACTGACGGCCACCGGTTTCGGTCTGGACACCGCGCCCGCCATGCGGCGATAAGGCGGGCGCGCGGCCGGGGCCGCGTTGCCAGGGCCGTGCCGATGGACCCTCTGACCGAGCTTGCAATCCGCCACGGCACCGACAAGTTCGGGCTGCACGACTACATGCCCGTCTACTGGAAGTTGTTCCGTGACTGGCGCGACCGGCCGCTGAGGCTGCTCGAGATCGGTGTCGGCGGCTACGGCGCGCCCGATGCCGGCGGTGAATCGCTGGCCATGTGGCGCGACTTCTTTGCGAACGCCGAGATCACCGGCATCGACATCGCTCGCAAGACGCTCGATCTGGGGCCGCGGGTGGCGATCCGGCAGGGCTCGCAGACCGATGCCGGCTTCCTCGAGGCGTTGAGCGCCGAGCGCGGACCCTTCGACATCGTCATCGACGATGGCAGCCACCGCAACGACCACGTCATCGCCACCTTCGAGACGCTGTTTCCGCTGATGCCGAAGCCGGCGATCTATGTGGTCGAGGACGCACAGACGGCGTGGATGCCGCGTTTCGGCGGCTCGGGCGATCTGCGGCCGCCGAACCTGCTGGCCTATTTCGCCGACCTCTTCTGCCGCGTCGACCACGTGGAAAAGGCGGCCGCGGCCGGCGGGGGCGCCGATCCGCTGGCAGCCACCGTCGCCGGCATGGAGCGCTATCACAACATCGTCGCCATCCACCGGGGCGAGAACACCTATCCGTCGAACTTCCGCTTCGACGGCGACCATCCGGCGGTAAAGTCGGCGGTTGCGGCGATCGGGCAGGTCATGGCGGAGAGGCCGACCGCGAACGGCCTGCTGCGGCAGGCCCGCCTGCTGGCCAAGGCAGGCCGGCAGGACGAGCTGCCGTCCATCGTCGAACGGCTGGCGGCCATGGGGGCCAAAGGCAGTGCCTATTACATGCTGGCGACCGGGCCGGACCTGCCGCTCGGCCCGGACGCGCGTCTGGACCTGCTGCGCGAGGCGCTGGCCGCCCATCCGGGGCAGACCGAGCTGCGGCTCCGGCTCGGCGAGGCGCTTCTGGAGGCCGGCCGGGCCGAGGAGGCGATCGAGCTGCTGGGCGAGGCCCGGGGCAAGGCGCCGGGAAACCCGCGGCTGCGGCGGCTGCTGGGGCGCGGGCTGGGCATGGCGGGGCGTCCGCGCGAGGCGCTGGCCGAGCTGCTGCCGCTGGCCGAAGGCCCGCTGGTGGCGCTGCCGGCGCGGCTTCTTGCCATGCTGGGGCAGACCGATGCGGCGCTGCGCTGGCTGCGGCGGCAGGGGCGCCGAGGGCGGCGGCGGCGGGCTGCTGGCCCTGGCTGACCGGCCAGCCGGCGCGTCCCCGCGAGCGTCCCCACGGGGACGGGGGGTCAAGGCACTGATCCTGCTCGACAAAAGTGCTAACGCCGGTGGGGACGCCGTGGGGACGCTACCGGGGTGTTCGCGGCCGTTTTGGGCCCGGCGGAGGCGTCCCCATGGGGACACCGTGTAACTGCTTGATATTGTTTATGTTCTTGTGGGGACGTTTGGCCGCGCCCCGGACAACCGCCTCAATTCCCGGATTCGGCTGACGACCCTCCGTCATCGGCTTTGCCAACCTCATCAAGCCGCCCGAATGCGCGGCAAGCCTGATCGTCTCCACCCAGACAGACACGGAGATAGAGCCAGCCCGCCGCGAACCGGTTCTGCTCTACGCCCTGCCCATGCGCGTACAAGTCCCCCAGATAGCGGCAGGCTCGCGCATATCCCCCGGTGCAGGCGCGGCGATAGAGTGTTGCCGCCCGGGCTGCATCCGCCTCGACCCAGATGCCGTTCGCATACATCACGCCGAGATTGGTGCAGCCCTGCGCGCTTCCGCCATCGCAGGCCTGGCGATAGAGCGCAACCGCCCGCGCCGGGTTCGCGACGACGCCGGTGCCCGTGTCATACATCCAGCCGAGGCTTCTGCAGCCAAACGCGTTCCCGCCATCGCAAGCCTTGCTGAAGAAACCGGCGGCCTGTACAGCGTCTTCCTGAATGCCGACGCCGTTCAGGTACATCAAGCCGAGGCTGGCGCAGCCAAGCGCGTCACCGCCGTCGCAGCCACGGCGAAGGCCCGCAACCGCCCGCACCGGGTCCGCCTCCACACCATTGCCACTATCGTGCGCCAAGCCGAGGTTGGTGCAGCCCCGCGCGTCCCCGCCGTCGCAGCCCTCACGATAGAACTCGGCTGCCTTGGCCGGGTCCGGCGGGACACCCCGTCCGTCGGCGTACATGAAGCCGAGGCGTGTGCACGCTTCCGCGTCGCCCCCGGTGCATCCGTGCTGGAAATACCTGGCAGCCTGGGCGAGGTCCGTCTTCACGCCGGCGCCCTGCTCGAACATGCGTGCGGTTTTGGTACAAGCGATCGGCAGCCCGTAGTCGCAGGCCAACCAGTAGAGGTCCGCCGCCTCGGTTAGGTCGCGCTCGACCCCGTCGCCGGTCTGATAGGCGCTGCCAAGATTGTTGCAGCCCGACGCACTGCCGCCGTAGCAGGCCCGCTCGTACAGCGCCACGGCCCGGCCCAGGTCGGCCTCGACTCCGTTGCCATCGTCGTACATGAGCCCAAGATTGGCGCATCCATCGGCGAGGTCGTCGTCGCAGGCCCGCGTGAAGAGTTCCACCGCGCGGCCCGCGTCCTGCGCCACACCAAGGCCGCCCTTGTACATTCCACCGAGGTTCGAGCAGGCCATCGCCACATCGCTGTCGCAGCCGAGCCGGAAGAGTTCCGCGGCCAGGCCGACGTCGCGCTCGACGCCGTTTCCATACAAGTAGGCACCGCCGAGATTGTTGCAGCCCGTCCCGCTGCCACCGTCACAGGACCGCCGGTAGAGCGCCAGGGCCCGGCCCTGGTCGATTTCGACCCCCTGGCCCAACGCGTAGAGATAGCCGAGGCCGGCGCACCCTTCGGCGCTGCCGCCATCGCAGCCACGGCCGAGGAATTCCGCCGCCTTGTCGAAGTCGAGTTCTACGCCGTCACCGGTGGAGTACATGGCGCCAAGGTCGGTGCAGTCGTCCGCCGACCCGGCCTTGCAGGCCAGTTCGATCAGCGTGACTAGCACCTTCTCGCCGGTGGTGTTGTTCAGCTTCCAGGCCGTCGGCGGACATGCCGGCCCCAGGGAAAGGCAGGCCGCCGACAGGATATCGAGCCTGGGATCAGGGTTCGCCGAGTCGGGCGCATGCCGTGCCGGGTCGGCTGCCGCCCAGCCGGCGAGGAATGGCAGCGCGATGAGCATCGCGCCGCATGCGGCGCGGAGAAGGCGGAGCGCCGGGGCGAGGCCGCCAGCAAGGTCACGGCCGGTGGCGGTGGAGGTTTTAATTGAAGAAGGCAAGGCTGGTTCCGGAAATGGTCTGTGGTAATGGCCCAAAGTTTCAATGCCGGCGGTGGCGCGTTTGCGCGGACCCCATCCCCTGCGGCGTCATTTGCGCGGAGGGGCGTCAGGCTGGAGCCGGATCAGTGCTTCGCAGCCAAATGTGTCGCCAAGTTGGCAGCCGCGCAGGTAGAGCGGGGTCGCCGCCCGGGGGTCGGCCGCGACCCCCTTGCCGTTTGCAACCATGTCGCCGAGGTAGCTGCAGCCGGCGCCGTTCTGGCCATCGCAGCCCTGCTTGTAGAGCGTCGCGGCCCGGGCCGGATCGGCGGCGACGCCATCGCCGGTCTCGAACAGGCCGCCAAGCTGGGTGCAGCCCCAGGCGTGGCCGGCCTCGCAGCCGCGCAGGTAGTACCCGGCGGCGCGCCCTGGGTCGGCCTCGACGCCCTTGCCCGAGGCGAACATGTAGCCGAGCAGGCTGCATCCGACCTCGTCGCCGGCGTCGCAGCCCTGTTGGTAGAGCGCGGCCGAGTGCGCCGGGTCGGTGGCGACACCCTTGCCGGTCTCGTACATCCAGCCGAGATAGGTGCATTCGCGCGCGCGGCCGGCCCCGCAAGCCTTTTCGCGCAGCGTCGCTGCCTGGTACAACATCCCCAGGCGGTCGTGCTGCTGGGCGGCAAAGGAGCAGATCTCGGTCCGGCCCGCGATGCAGGCATCCGACAGCATCTCCAGCCGCTCGCGCTCGTCCGCGGTCAGCCGCGCGGCGTGGAGGCAGGCATCGCGGGGAAACCACGCGCAGAGCTTGGCGTCGAGCGGGACGGCACCGCTTTCGTCCATGCTCACGAGCGGCCGTGTCGCCATGCCGCCGGTGAAGACCAGGACGGCGCCGACCAGCGCGATCTGCTGCGCCGGCTGCTGGCCGACATTCAGCACCCGCCTGAGCCCCAGCCGGGTGAAGAGCCCGACGAAGAGCGTGGACAGCCCGTAGGCCCAGGCCCAGACGCTGGTCAGGAAGGTGGAGTAGAAGAACACCGAGTAGTACGAATAGAGCGCCACCATCTCGACCAGCGAAATCGTGCCCTTTCCGGTGGCGAGCAGGTAGAGCTCGATCCCGAGCCAGATGATCGCCGCGGTGAGGACGAAATCGAGGGCGAGGACCAGGGCCTGTCCCCAGACCGTCCGCACCGCCCGGAAGCGGTGCAGCACCCAGCGGGTTTCATAAAGCGACAGATAGTCGGGTATGGTGTTGATGAGCACCCCGACCAGGACCAGCGCCCAGACATCGAAGGACATGGGGGTCAGCGTGAGGCCGCCCTTCACCGGGCTCAGGAACTGCCCCTTGTCGGTGGCGCGCACCGCCAGCACCCCCAGGATCGGGTCGAGCAGGAACCAGATGGCGTAGACGGCGGCCGTCGAGGCGATGGCGGACCGCAGGAAGCACCTGAACGAAAGGTGGCGCTCGCCGAAGACCTTGTCGAAGAGGATGCAGAACTGTTCGGCCCAGCTGCTTCGGTAGTCGCCCTGCAGCCAGAGCGAGAGCCGTGCCCTGGCATCGTCCGAGAGATGCCGGGCGCCGAACATGACCGCGCCGTAGAACACCGCCGCGGCGCCGAAGGCCCAGGCGGCGTAGGCGGCGAAGAGGGTGTCGAGCGGCGCGGGCATGGGTGGCACCCGATAGGCGTTGGCCGAATGGCTCATGATGGCCGCAGCGGCGCCATCTGGCAACGATCGTGGCCATTGCGCTTGGGCCGGCGTCGGGCGATGTTCCGGTCAAAGGCGAGGGGCGGCAATCCATGCGGCGGCTGGCGGCGCAACTGATGGGCACTGCGATCGGCAGCTTTGCGCGGCTGGTCACCGCGGTGCGGGCGGTCTGGGCCGGCAGCGAGCCGGTCCCCGGGCAGCGGGTCTACTTCGCCAACCATCGCTCGCATGGCGACTTCATCCTGATCTGGACGGCGCTGCCCGAGCCGCTGCGGCGGCTGACCCGGCCGGTGGCCGGCGCCGACTATTGGCTGACATCGCCCCTGCGCCGTTTCATCGGCCGCGAGGTCTTTGACGCGGTGCTGATCGAGCGCGATGCCGACCGGCGGACCGAGGACCCGATCGCCCAGATGGCCGCAGCGCTGGACGAGGGGGCGTCGCTGATCCTGTTCCCCGAGGGCACCCGCAACCTGACCGACGCGCCGCTGATGCCGTTCAAGAGCGGGCTTTATCATCTCGCCCGGGCGCGGCCCGACACGGCGCTGGTGCCGGTCTGGATCGACAACCTCAACCATGTGATGCCCAAGGGCGAGGTGATCCCGGTGCCGCTTCTGTGCACGGTCACCTTCGGGCCGGCGCTGACGGTGGACCCGGACGAGGCGAAGGACGCGTTTCTGGCCCGCGCCACGGCGGCGCTGCTGGCGCTTTCGGAGGATGCCCCATGACCGCGACCGGAAGCCTTGTGGGCCTGATCCTGGGCATTCTGTGCCTGCTCAGCTTCGCCAGCGCGCTGGGCGCCTGGCTTGCCGGGCGGTATTCGCCGGAGGGCGGCAATGCGGCGATCGAGAACCTCAACGCCCGGATCAATTCCTGGTGGGTGATGGTGGTGGCGCTGGCGCTGGCCTTTCTGTTCGGCAAGGCGGGCGTCACGATCCTGTTCGCCATCCTGTCCTTTGCGGCGCTGAGGGAGTTCGTGACCCTGACGGTGAAGCGCCGGGCCGATCACTGGGCGCTGCTGGCGGCGTTCTTCGTGGTGCTGCCGGTGCAGTACTGGCTGATCTGGATCGACTGGTACGGGCTCTATTCGATCTTCATCCCGGTCTATGCGTTCCTGTTCCTGCCGATCCTGTCGGTGGCCCGCGGCGATACCGGCGGGTTCCTCACCCGCATCGCCGAGACGCAATGGGCGCTGATGATCGCGGTGTTCTGCGTCAGCCACGTGCCGGCGCTTCTGTACCTGCAGATCCCCGACTTTGAGGGCCGGGATGTGCTGTTGATCGCATACCTGGTGATCGTGGTGCAGATATCGGACGTGATGCAGTACGTCTGGGGCAAGCTGATCGGCAAGACCAAGCTGGCCCCGTCGCTGTCGCCGTCGAAGACGGTGGAAGGGCTGGTTGGTGGCGGTTTGACCGCAGTGGCGATCGGAATGGGACTTTGGTGGATCACCCCCTTTACAGTGCTGCAGTCGGGTCTTATGGCGCTGATCCTCGTGGTTATGGGCTTCCTCGGCGGCCTGGTGATGTCGGCGATCAAGCGCGACAAGGGCGTCAAGGATTGGGGGCACCTGATCGGCGGGCATGGCGGTTTCATCGACCGGCTCGACTCGGTGGTGTTCTCGGCGCCCATCTTTTTCCACATTGTGCGGTATTTCTGGTCGCTGACATGAAAGAACTGATCGCCCGATTCTCCCAGCAGGCCTGGGTCCACGTCACCGTTGCAGCGGTGGTGATGGGCAGCTGGGCCGCCTATGCCAACCTGTCTCACGGCTGGGAGGAGGCGCTGAGCGCGGGGCTGTTGCAGGCCTCGATCTCAGGCACGATCACCTACTTTCTGAAGACCGCGCTGGAGGCCATCGGGGCGCGGATCCCGGGCCGGCACGGGCTGTGGCTGCCGCCGACCATCGCCTGCTCGGGCTCGTTCGCGGTGCTGGTGACGCTGCACAGCCTCGCCGGCACGCCGGAGATCATCGCCACCATCGCGCTGCCCTTCACCGTCGCCTCGTCCTATGGCTGGATCTACAACGCCGCGCTGTGGCGCGCGCGGGCCAAGGCTGCGGTGCCGGTGCGCCGCAGTCGCTAGCGCGCGATGGAGATCGAGGGGCGGCGGCCGCTGAAAAGCCGCAGCACGGCCTGGGCGGGGCGGCTTTCCGGCGCCCTGGTCTCGGCCGGCATCACGCCGAACCAGATCTCGCAGGCGTCGATCGCCTTTGCCGCCGTCGCCGGCGGGCTGTTCTGGATGGCCGGCGATACCGGTGCGGTGGTGCGCTTCCTGCTGCTGATCGTCGCGGCCGCCTTCGTGCAGCTGAGGCTGCTTGCCAACCTGATGGACGGGATGGTGGCGATCGAGGGCGGCCGGGGCGACGCCTCGGGTGCCTTCTGGAACGAGATGCCGGACCGGATCGCCGACCTTTTGATCCTCGCCGGGGCCGGCGCCGCGGCCGGCAGCCCGGCGCTTGGCTGGGCCCTTGGCGGGCTGGCGGTGACGACGGCGTACCTGCGGGCCTTCGGGCAAGCCCTGGGCATGGCGCCGGACTATTCCGGGCCGATGGCCAAGCCGCACCGGATGGCGGCGGTCACCGGCGGCGCGGTGCTGACGGCGTTTGCGCCGCTGGCCGGCTTCGGCACCGGGGTGATGTGGTGGGTGCTGGTGCTGGTCGGCATCGGGACAATCGCCACGGTGGTGCGCCGCTCGATGCGGATCATCGCGCATCTGGAGGATCGGGGCCCGGCACCAGAGGCCTGATCGTCTGGCCTGATCGTCTGGCCCGATCATGCGGCGTGATCCTGGTCCTCGCCCTCACGGTTTCGCGCCCGGGGCGCTCCCCGCCCACCCCCCCGCGCGCCCGGGCGCAGCCTGGGGCGCGATCTGGGCGTCCGAAGGTCGGAAATGCCGTGTCCCCACCGTGTCCCCACCGCCTCAAAACTTTTATCGTTGCATTTCAGATACTTGACGACCCGTCCCCGTGGGGACGCTCTCGCCCGGCACTGGATCCAACGGCCAAGGCGGGGCGCGATCAGGGCGCGATCTGCCACCCGAACCCATCTGTCCCCACACCGTCCCCACGGGTTTTCCCGCGATTTCAAGCCCTTGACCCCCCGTCCCCATGGGGACGCCCGGCGGGGAGGCCTTGCGGCCGCGGCAGAGCCGGATAGGGTGTCGCCCTGCCTTGCAACCGGAGCGCCCGCATGACCCCGAACCCCGCCATCGGACCCGACACTGCCGACCCGTGGCTCGGCGATCCCGGCCACCGGGACTGGCTCCGGGCCGAGGCGCTGCGCCAGCTTGCCTTCTTCCGGCCCAGCCTGCGCGGCAGTGCCGGCTTCGATGTCCTCGACTGGGCCGGCAGGCCGCTGCCGGCCGCCCCACAGGAGCTGCACACCGCCACCCGGCTGGTCCATTCCTATGCCCTCGGCATGGGCTTCGGGGCGCCGGACTGCGATACCATGGTCGACGCCGGCATGGACTTTCTCTGGCGCCGCCATCGCGACGGCAGCCATGGCGGCTATCTTTGGTCGGTCTCCGGCGATGCCGTCGCCGACGGCACCAAGCTCGCCTATGGCCATGTCTTCGTGCTGCTGGCCGGGGCCAGCGCCCGGCAGGTCGGCCACCCCGACGCCGACCGGCTGATCGCCGACGTCGCCGAGATCATCGACGCCCGCTACTGGGACGACGGCCACGGCCTTCTTCGCGACGAGTTCCGGCGCGACTGGACCCCGTTTTCCGACTATCGCGGCATGAATGCCAACATGCACGGGGTCGAGGCGATGCTGGCCGCCCACGAGGCTACCGGCGAGGCGCACTGGCTGGACCGCGCCGGCCGCATCCTCGACTTCTTCGTCGGACGGATGGCGCCGGACAATGGCTGGCGGCTGCCCGAGCACTATGACGCGAACTGGACGGTCGATCCCGACTACAGCGGCAACCCGATGTTCCGGCCGGCCGGCAGCACCCCCGGCCATTCGTTCGAGCTGGCGCGCCTGGTCTTGCAGCACTGGGACCTCTCCGGCCGTCCGGATGCGGACGGCCCCGAGCGCGCCCGCGAGCTGGTGGAACGGGCCCTCGCGGATGCCTGGCTTGCCGAGGGCGGTTTTGCCTAC
>JBNKWA010000008.1:0-137802 GCA_050299555.1 Paracoccaceae bacterium
CGCCCCCGCCACCCCCTCCCGCACCGGCCCGCTTCAGCCCAGCGCCTCCGCCGCGATGCCCAGCCGCCGCTCCAGGTTCGCCCGCGTCGCCGCCTCGAACGCTTCCGGCCAGTCCAGCTCCAGCCGCGCCGCCAGCGCCCGCGCGCGCGGCAGGAATGCCCGCGCGATCGCCAGGTTCGCCTCCAGTACCGACTGCCGCTCGGCCACCGGCGAAGGCAGCGCACAGAGCACCGCCATCTCGGCCGGCGGCAGAACGAGGCTCAGGTGCAGCGCGCCGCCCTTGCCCTGCGCCGCCACCGCTTCCAGCATCAGCGCCTTCAGAAGGTCGCGCAGGATGCTCGCGCCCCAGATGCCGATGAAGTGCTCGCCCCGGCCCAGCGCCACCGGCATCATTCCCAGCACCCGCAGGAACTCCTCGATCAACCCGGCCACCCGCGCCGGATCCTGCGGCGACGGCGGCAGCGCCTCGGGCAGGCCGCGATAGATATGGTCGCGGTCGATCAGCGGCCTGACGGTGGTCTTCGCCCTGCGCCCCAGCGCGTCCGGGCCGACCATGTAGAGGTCGATCCGCTGCCAGTCGGCGGCGATCGCGTTGATCAGCAGGCCTCCGCGCCGGTGCTCCTGCCAGTAGACCGGCGGCGCCACCGCGCCCAGGATCCCCCGCCAGCGGACCGCAAAGCCCTCGTGCAGCGCCGGGTCCAGTACCGCCACCAGGTCGACATCGCTGAATTCGTCGCCTCCGCCGCGGCCGAGGCTGCCGGCAAGAAACAGCGCCCGCAGCGGCTCGAAGTGCACAAGCGGCGCGGTCAGCGCCGCGATCAGCCGTTCCTGCTCTTTCTCCATGCCGGCCTGTCTCGGCCCTGCCGGCTCAGCCGTCAAGCACCGAGGCCACCCAGTCGGGCACCACGGTGCCGGCCGGACCGAAGACATGGTCGTCAAAGCCGAGCCCCGACGGCTCAAGGTTCAGCTCCAGTGTCTCGGCCCCGGCTCGCGCCGCCTCGATCGCGAACCCCGCCGCCGGATAGACCTGACCCGAGGTGCCGATGGCCACGAACAGCGCGCATTCCGTCAGCGCCGCCTCGACCCTTTCCATGTGATAGGGCATCTCGCCGAACCAGACCACGTCCGGCCGTGTCGCCGCCCGGCCGCAGGACGGGCAGGCATCGGTCGCATCCATCGCCGCGGGCGCATCCCAGCGATGGCCGCAGGCATGGCACAAGGCCCGCGACAGCCGCCCATGCATGTGAATGACGTCGCCAGACCCGGCCCGCTCGTGCAGATCGTCGATGTTCTGGGTGACCAGCGTCACCTCACCCGGACGCGCCGCCTGCAGCCGCGCCAGCGCAAGGTGCGCGGCATTGGGTGCCGCCGCCACCATGTTCGCGCGCCGCGCATTGTAGAAGGCATGCACCTGGGCCGGATCGCGGGCGAACCCCTCGGGCGTCGCCACATCCTCAAGTCGGTATTCCGACCACAACCCGCCCTGGTCGCGGAACGTGCCGAGGCCGCTTTCCGCCGACACTCCGGCCCCGGTCAGGACGACGATCTGCAAAGGCTCAGTTCTCCATGGGCTCAGGACTCGCCGCATTGCTGGTGCGCCAACTCGCCCCAGGTCATGTAGCGGTCGATGAAGTCTTTGCGCGCCCGGTTCCGGCCGTTCTTGAACTCCAGATACATGTCCGGATCGGCGATGATCCGCGCCGCCATCTGCTGGTCCTTCGGCGTCAGGGTCCGGTCGGCCATGTCCTGTGCACAGGAACAGACCTCGGGGCCCGGCGAATGCTGCGCGGTCATGCAGGCGCTTTCGGTGATGCCCATGGCGGCGGCCTGCGGAGCGGCGAGAAGAACGACAAGACAAGCAAGACGCATGGTGAACCGAACTTGGAAAAGACCCCTGACAGGTGCCCGCCGCGGCACCTTGGCATTCTTGTCGCGCCGACCCCGTCTTGTCTACCGGCTATTCCGCGCCCGCCCCGAATCAAGGCTGCGGCCACGGCGATCGCCGCCGTTGCGCGAAACCTCCGCCCAGCGCCCCTTTCGCGCCCCGTATCCCATCGTCCGACGGCACATTAGTGGTGGTCGCAGGGATGCATGACGGCCACAGATGGTGGAATTGTGCGATTTCGTACAATCGTCCCAATTCCACCGTTGCATTGCCACACACCTTGCCCCATATGGCGCCCGTGACGCCAACGCACGCGCCTCTACCGGGGACAAGGTTTCTAACCCCCCAGCCGGTTATGTAGCGACGGTAACGTCTCTTTTGGTACTGGTCGGTTCCTCGCGGGACCGGGTCTGATGGAGATGGCCATGAACGCCTACGTAGCCGGGTTCGCCCGTGACGATTCCCTGTCCGCATCCGAAATCTTCGGCATCGAGGCGCCGCTGCGCCAGACGCCGCGAGTCGAGGCCTATATCCGTGGCCGCCATTTCGACCGCCCGACGCTGGTCGTCGACACCCAGGCGGTGGCAGGCCAGTACCGGGCGCTGAAGCAGGGCCTCGGCCGGGCGCACATCCACTATGCCGTCAAGGCCAACCCGGCGCGCGAGGTGATCGCGGCGCTGATCGCCGAGGGCTGCCGCTTCGACGCCGCCTCGCGCGGCGAGATCGAGCTCTGCCTGTCGCTGGGCGCCCGGCCCGAGCGCATCTCCTTCGGCAACACCATCAAGCGGGCGGCCGACATCGCGTTTGCCAGCCGCGCCGGGGTGCGCCTGTTCGCCGCCGATGCCGAGGAGGAAATCCTCAAGATCGCCGAGCATGCGCCCGGCGCGCAGGTCTACATCCGGCTGCTGGTCGGCTCGACCGAGGCCGACTGGCCGCTCAGCCGCAAGTTCGGTTGCGCGCCGGAAAAGGCCGTCGCGCTGATGGACCTCGCCCGCGACCAGGGCCTGCGCCCGGTCGGCATCAGCTTCCATGTCGGCTCGCAGACCCGCCGGCCCGAGATGTGGCGCGGCACGCTCGATACCGCCCGCGACGTCTGGCAGGCGGCCGAGGTGGCCGGCCACCGGCTGACCATCCTCAACATCGGCGGCGGCTTCCCGGCCTTCTACGGCGACGACATCCCCGCGCCCGAGGCCTATGCCGCCGCGGTGATGGAGGAGGTCGACGCCCGCTTCCCCGGCGTGCCCTATGTCATGGCCGAGCCGGGCCGCGGCATGGTCGCCGAGGCCGGCATGATCGCCGCCGAGGTGCTGCTGGTGTCCAAGAAGTCCGACACCGACCTGCACCGCTGGGTCTATCTCGACATCGGCAAGTTCTCGGGTCTGGCCGAGACCATGGACGAGGCGATCCGCTACCAGTTCGTCACGCCCCATGATGGCGGCGAGACCGGCGCCTGCATCCTTGCCGGCCCGTCCTGCGACTCCGCCGACGTGCTCTACGAGAAACGCCCGGTGCAGCTTCCGCTGGCCCTGAAGGCCGGCGACCGGGTGCTGATCCGCGCCTGTGGCGCCTACACCTCGAGCTATTCCTCGGTCGGCTTCAACGGCTTCCCGCCGCTGGACGTGATCTGCATCTAGGCCCGGCGCCGGATATCGGCGCCCCGTTCGATCCCGCCACCGCCTGCACGTCCCACCACACCCCCGGGGCCAAGCCCCGGGGGTTCCCTTTCCGGTGCAAACCTGACAGGCAGGCCGGACCCAAGGAAAACAACGACCGGCACCGCAAGCCGGAGAAGGAGAAGTCCGTGCCCGCGCATCCCGTCCACGCCCGCATCGACGGCCCCATCGTCATCATCGGTTTCGGCTCCATCGGCCGCGGCGTCCTGCCGCTGATCGAGCGACATTTCGATTTCGACGCCCACAAGCTGCACGTCATCGACCCGCTCGACACCCACGCCAACTTCCTGCACCAGCGCGGCGTCGCCTTCCACCAGATGGCCATCACCCGCGACAACTACCGCGACGTGCTCGACGGCTTCTTCAAGGGCCAGCCGCGGGGCTTCTGCGTCAACGTCTCCGTCGATACCGGCTCGCTCGACCTGATGCGCCACTGCCGCAGCCTCGGCACGCTCTATATCGACTCGGTGGTCGAGCCTTGGCCCGGCTTCTACTTCAACCACGACGCCACCGCCGCCGAGCGCAGCAACTACGCGCTGCGCGAGCAGGTCCGCGCCGAGCAGCGCCGGAACCCCGGCGGCACCACCGCGATCTCCTGCTGCGGCGCCAATCCCGGCATGGTCTCGTGGTTCGTCAAGGAGGCGCTGCTGAACATCGCCCGCGACACCGGCGCCGACGCCACGCCGCCCGCCAACCGCCAGGGCTGGGCCCGGCTGATGCAGTCGCTCGGCGTCAAGGGCATCCACATCGCCGAGCGCGACACCCAGGCCGCCGCCTTCCCCAAGCCCATGGGCACCTTCATCAACACCTGGTCGGTGGACGGGTTCCTGTCCGAGGCGTTCCAGCCGGCCGAACTCGGCTGGGGCACCCACGAGAAATGGATGCCCGAGAAGGCCGGGACCCATGCCAGCGGCTGCCAGGCGGCGATCTACATCGACTATCCGGGCGCGCTGACCAAGGTGCACTCCTGGTGCCCGACCCCGGGGCCGCAATACGGCTTTCTCGTCACCCATGACGAGGCGATCTCGATCTCCGACTACTTCACCGTCGGCGAGGGAGCGCGGCCGGAATACCGGCCCACCTGCCACTATGCCTACCACCCGTCCAACGCCGCCGTGCTGTCGCTCCACGAATGCTTCGGCTCGGGCCGCTTCCAGGACCGCAAGAAGATCCTCGACGAGAACGAGATCGTCGAGGGCATCGACGAGCTGGGCGTGCTGCTCTACGGCCATGCAAGGAACGCCTACTGGTACGGCTCGCGGCTGTCGAACGCCGAGACCCGCGAGCTGGCGCCGTTCCAGAACGCCACCGGCCTGCAGGTGACCTCCGCCATCCTCGCCGGCATGGTCTGGGGGCTGGAAAACCCCGAGGCCGGCATCGTCGAGCCCGACGAGATGGATTTCGCCCGCTGCCTCGAGGTCCAGCGCCCCTATCTCGGCCCGGTCGAGGGCCACTACACCGACTGGACGCCGCTTTCGACCCGGTGGGAACAGTTCGACGAGGAGCTCGACGAGAGCGACCCCTGGCAGTTCCGCAACATCCTGGCGAGCTGACACCACCCGTCCCGGGGCTGACCCGGGACATCCCTGCACCGGGCACCGCCCTCGCCGAGAGGGTCCGCCCGACCCGGGGAGGGCGCTTCGGAACCCTGCCGCCCGCCGCAATCTTTCCGTGAGTGGTCGCAATGCGCCCGACCTCCGGTCGGGTCGGGCGCGGCCCTCGGCCGGTCACCTCGGGCCAAAAACGCACCGCGAAATGCGGCGCCTCAGCCACTCCAAGGATTTTCGCCCTACCTGACAACCAAATTTCGAGACTATCCTCTGAATTACTTCACGCGCGCCTACAATCCCGACAGCAGGTCCCACAGCACATCGATGGCCGGCTTGATCTTCGTGGCCAGCGTGCCGAGCGAACTTCCAACCGTCAGGCCCTTGGTCGCGCGCGTCGTACCGTCGATCATGCGCTCCCTGATCCGGGTGTAGGATAGCGGCACCCGGCGCCGGGTTCGCCACGCCGCATCGAGCCGTTCCTCGGGATTTGCTCTCAGGACGTTCGGGTCATTCGCATCCTCGCGCCCGAGCGCTGCCGCGATGTCTGCACGCACGTCGCCGGCGAACTCCTCGCTCGCGACTTCCGCAATCGCCTCTCCGGCAGCCTCGATCCGGTCTGCCTGTTCTGGGCTTAGCTCTGCCAGCCGCTGTATGGCCCGTCCCCGAAATGCCTGATCGACTTCGGGGATGCTGCGCCGAACATCCAGCGCGCCGGTGTCCAGCACCTGACGAAGCGCGAGCACCGTCTCGTCCTCGGCGATTTCGCCGGACTTCATCAGCCGACCGATCGACGCGGCCGACAGAACGAAATCGTCATGGACCCGCTGCGGATTGTCGCCATATCGCGCCAGGGCGCGGTCGATCCTCTTCAGGGTATCGCGCAGCCCCTCGTGATGCTGGGCCAGACCATCCGGCCAGCCGATATCCGCCAGCGCATCCCACACCTTCATGAGAACGGTGTCGTAAAGCGCCGCGTCGCCCAGCGGAATCGGCTCGACGGCCAGCCGATCCTCCGCCGTCCACACCACCTGTTCCGCCAGAGGCGTCGAGTCTGTCAGATACCGCGCCTCGATCTCGGCGATCAGGCCGGCGATGTGCTCCGGCCCCTTTTTCCAGTCCTCGTCCGGGATCAGGGCGATCTCGCGCTGCATGTCCCAGTCCATGGGCTGGCCGTCCCGCATCGACCGGTACCAGCGCCGCCAGAATGCCCATTCGGGATCGTTGAGCCAACCGAACAGTCGTGTCTCGGCCTCGGAGGTCCAGTCCGGCCGGCGGCCGCCCGGCCAGAGCGGTTCAAGGAACAGGGCGCGGACAGCCATGCCCGCCCCTATGCGCTCCACATCGGCGCCAATCGCCGCCCAGACATCGGCGGCGTCGGCGTCGCGGGCGGCGGCACTGGCGGCGTTGGCGGCGGCGGCGTCGGCGTCGGCGGCGGCGGCGGTGTAGGTCGCTTCGGCAGCGTCGGCGGCGGCGTCGGCGACGGCGGTGCAGGCGGCGTCGACGGCGTGAGGGGCGGCGGCTTCAGCAGAGCCGGTAGCGAATGAGGCGGCGGCTTCGGCGGCTTCGGCGGCGGCGGCGAGATCGGCTGTTGGTCCAACCGCGGCAACAGCCGATATCAGGCTACACCTGAACGCGGCAAAGGTCTGCAGCATCTGCCACTCTTCCAATGGCTCGAACCGAAAAGCGGTTTCCAGCAGCGGCAGGGTACGGATCGCCGCCCGCGCGGCGATGGCGATCGTCACCTCCCGTGACTTGCCGTAAAGCCACGCCTCCAGCCGTTCCCGATCCCATTCCTCCGCCATCGGCGCAGCCTGCCCCGGCTTCGGTCCCCGATCAAGCTCAGCCGACGATATGGAACCCCGGCGCGGCGCCTTGCGCGTCGACCGGTTCCGCCTCCACCCCGGTTACCTTCGCCGCCCGGGGGCCCGACTTCAGCCGCTCCAGCATCTCGGCCACCACCGCCTCCGGGCCCCGGATCATCGCCGTGACCGACCCGTCGGCCTCGTTCCTGACCCAGCCGGTCAGCCCCAGCCGCTCGGCCTCGCCTTGCGTCCACCAGCGGAACGAGACGCCCTGCACCCGGCCCGTCACCCGTACCCGCCTTGCGATCTCGGCCATGTCGTCCGCCTCCCGCCCGATCCTGCCATGGCTGCGGGCAAATCACCCCATCAAATCACCATTGACCGACCCCGGCATTCCACAGCATATCGCCGGGCCATGACCGACCTCGCCCATATCCGCAACTTCTCCATCGTCGCCCATATCGACCACGGCAAGTCCACGCTTGCCGACCGGCTGATCCAGATGACCGGCACCGTGCAGAGCCGCGACATGAAGGAGCAGCTCCTCGACTCCATGGATATCGAGCGCGAGCGCGGCATCACCATCAAGGCCCAGACCGTGCGCCTCGACTACACCGCGCGGAACGGCGAGGCCTATGTCCTGAACCTCATCGACACCCCCGGCCATGTCGACTTCGCCTACGAGGTCAGCCGCTCCATGCGCGCGGTCGAGGGCTCGCTGCTGGTTGTCGACGCCTCGCAAGGGGTCGAGGCGCAGACCCTGGCCAACGTCTACCAGGCCATCGACGCCAACCACGAGATCGTCCCGGTCCTCAACAAGATCGACCTGCCCGCGGCCGAACCCGACGCCGTGCGGGCGCAGATCGAGGACGTCATCGGCCTCGACGCCGCCGACGCGGTGCTGATCTCCGCCAAGACCGGCCTCGGCATCGAGGACGTGCTCGAGGCCATTGTCCACCGCCTGCCGCCGCCAAAGGGCGACGCCGCCGCGCCCCTGAAGGCGATGCTGGTCGATAGCTGGTACGACCCCTATCTCGGCGTCGTCGTCCTCGTCCGCATCGTCGACGGCACCCTGCGCAAGAACGACCGCATCCGGATGATGAACACCAAGGCGACCTACCAGGTCGACCGCATCGGCGTCTTCAAGCCCGGCATGCTGCCCGTGGACGAACTCACCCCCGGCGAGATCGGCTTCATCACCGCCTCGATCAAGCAGGTCCGCGACACCCGCGTCGGCGACACCATCACCCACGAGAAACGCCTCGCCGACAAGCCGCTCCCCGGCTTCCAGCCCGCCCAGCCGGTGGTCTTCTGCGGGCTCTTCCCGGTCGACGCGGCGGATTTCGAGGACATGCGCGACGCCATCGAGAAGCTGGCCCTCAACGACGCCTCCTTCACCTTCGAGATGGAGACCTCCGCCGCCCTCGGCTTCGGCTTTCGCTGCGGCTTTCTCGGCCTTCTCCACCTCGAGGTGATCCGCGACCGGCTCGAGCGCGAGTACGACCTCGACCTGATCACCACCGCGCCCTCGGTGATCTACCAGATCCACCTCACCGACGGCTCCCTGCTGGAGCTGCACAACCCCGCCGACATGCCCGACATGGTGCGCATCGACCATATCGAGGAGCCGCGCATCAAGGCCACCATCCTGGTGCCGGACGACTACCTCGGCGATGTGCTCAAGCTCTGCCAGGACCGCCGCGGCATCCAGCTCGACCTCACCTATGCCGGCTCGCGCGCCATGGTGGTCTACGACCTGCCGCTGAACGAGGTGGTCTTCGACTTCTACGACCGGCTGAAATCGGTCACCAAGGGCTATGCCAGCTTCGACTACCAGATCACCGGCTACCGCGAGGACACGCTGGTCAAGATGCAGATCCTCGTCAACGACGAGCCGGTGGACGCGCTTTCGGTCATGGTCCACCGCGACCGGGCCGAGGCCCGCGGCCGCGCCATGTGCGAGAAGCTCAAAGAGCTGATCCCCCAGCACCTCTTCAAGATCCCGATCCAGGCAGCGCTCGGCGGCCGCATCATCGCGCGCGAGACGATTTCCGCTTTACGGAAAGACGTGACCGCGAAATGCTATGGCGGCGACATCACGCGGAAACGGAAGCTGCTGGAGAAGCAGAAGGCCGGCAAGAAGAAGATGCGCCAGTTCGGCAAGGTGGATATCCCGCAGGAAGCGTTTATTAATGCGTTGAAGATGGATGGGTGACGCTCGGCTGCCGATCTAGCTCACCTGCTAAGAAAAATGTTTGATGAGAGGTTATTGCCATGTGGATGGGAAAGCGCCTTTCTCCGGGCCAGGTATTTACGCCGAGGAAGTCGGACGTGAATTCTGACATGTACATCGAGAGGCGAGACCTTGAGAGGAAGCTAAGGCGCGCTGTCAATGGCACGCAGAATATTATTGTATTTGGGGATAGCGGGTGCGGTAAGACTTGGCTTTATAAAGAGTATTTTGAATCTAATGGAATCCAGTACCGAACTGTTGATCTTGCGGTGGCCGTCCTCGAGGGATTGGACAATGCGCTTCTAAAGTCATTGCCTCAACCCGAGTGGCAGGAGATCAAAAAGACGGAAACGGGGGGCCTAGATGCAAGCATCCTCGTAGCGAAGGCGAACGAAGAAAGGACAATTGAATACCAACGCAGCAGTGCCGCGGCCTTGGAAGTCGCGCTTTCCAGTTTTGAAAAGTTGCGTGGATCGAGAAAATTTCTTGTATTCGACAACTTTGAGCAAATAACTAGAAATAATAGTCTGGTGGTTGATGTGGCCAGTCTGATTGTGCGTCTGGATAATGAACAATTTGCAAGATACGGTGTTCGGTTTCTTTTTGTCGGTGTCATTAGCGATATGCGCGAGATCATTGCAAGATACGATCACGCGGGTACAATTGCGAACCGGCTGACAGAAATTCCGGAAGTCGGATCGCTGTCCGAAAGTGAGTCTCACAAGCTTATTGAACGGGGGCTCCTAGACAAGCTAAAGATCGAGTATGATGGAGAATTCAAAGAACTTCTCAGAAGAATATCCTTTGTAACGAATAGAAATGCACAACAAATACACGAGCTTTGTTATCAGATTGCTTGCGAAGCCGAAGAAAACGGGTGGCGGCTGAGCTCGACGGGCGTAGATAGTGCGGAACGGGACTGGGTAGATACCTCCCTTGGCCAGCTAACCGCTTGGGTCGAGGCACGGATGAACAGGCGCGAGACGAAGATTCAAAGAAGGAACCAGGTCCTCTTTTGTCTGGGCGCCGACGATTCGAGCAGAATACGAGCAACCCAGGTCGATGCGATGATTCGCAAGTTGTTCCCCGACAAGGCGGGTGCCGCGCAGCTTGGTGTCGATCAGATATTATCTGGTCTTGCGGAGGGCTCCAATCCGATTCTTGTGAAGAATCCGAACGACAACTCGTATAGACTTTCTGACCCAAAGCTAAGATTGGCAATCAGGGCTCGATTGAAGGACCTTACACCGAAAACCGTCAATATTGACATTAACATTATACTCCATAAGGTGCTAAAAATGCATCTAGATTCGAATCGTCTCAAGAATTGATCAACATTGCGTGTATATATGTAGTGTAGGTTGACTATTGCACCCGTCTCAACTTTGTTTGCACATGACAGCAAGGATGCGTGTTTACGCCCACTGCAACGCCGCCGCCCGCATAGCCGCCCCTTTGCTCCAGATCAAAGCCACCGCTGACGCATTCGCTTAACTGAATGCGTGTTCAAATGGAGAGGCTTTTCATGATCCGTCTTGCGCTGCTTCTTTACGGTGTCATCGGCACCAGCCTGGCCGGCACCTGCATCATCGTCGCGCTGACCTTGGGTTTTGACACCGCCCGGCCGATCATCCTGGCCGCCGTCATCGGCGGTGCGGCGGCGATTCCGGTCTCGCTGATGATCGGTAAGCGCCTCGCCGGCTAGGCCGGTTCGCGGCCCTCTCCGGGCCCTTCCAAAGGCGATTTTGGCGTGTCCCCACGGGTGTCCCCACGCACGTTAACACTTTTGTCGTGCGATATCAGTCACTTGAACCCCCGTCCCCGTGGGGACACTTGGGGACGCCCGGGTCGGGAGGGGTCTTCCGGGCCCCAATCCCGTCTTTTCCTCGCGTCTACGAGGCCTCGTCCTCGATGGTTTCGCCGGCGTTTTGCAGGTCGCGGCCGAAGCCCTGCATTGTCTCGCAGGCGGACAGGCCCATCGCGGCAAGCAGGATCAGGGCGGGCAGCACTCGGTTCATCGCATTACCTCTGGTGGCGGTTGTTTCGGCGGATAAGGCCACAAAGCCGGGCCCGCTGGCAAGTTCCCGCGTGTCCCCATGGGGACGCCTCGATTCCGGCCCGCGCCGTGCTAGGCTGGCCTCCCAACCAAGGGAGGAGAAAATGACTCGTCTGATTCTCGCTGTTGCCCTGGCGCTCGCCGCAACCCCGGCGCTGGCCTATCACTGCCCGGCCGACATGGCCGCCATCGACGAGGCGCTGCAGACCGCCAGCCTCTCGGCCGAGGATCTCGCCCGCGTGCAGGAGCTCCGCGCCAAGGGCGAGGAAGAGCACGTCGCCGGCGACCATGACGCCGCCGTCGAGTCCCTCGGCGAGGCGATGGGAATTCTCGGGATCGAGTAGGGGATCAGTTCTCTACGAGCTGCCAGGTCATCATCCAGTCCGGCTCCACCCCGGACTCCATGGTGGCCCAGGTCTTGCCGCGTGCGGACGCCGGAACGCCCGGCTCCGCCACCGCCGTGGTCTGGACCTGGCCGGCGACGGCGGCGGTGCCCCCACCCACCGCCGCCGCCAGACCGGAAGCCAACGCGGTGATGGCCGCGGTCAGCACGAACCAATCCGTCGTCACGGCTCCTGACTGATCGGAGAGGAATGCTTTGATCGACACTGGGGCCACCGCCTTTCACGCTACGCTACCCGCCGGACCCGAGCAGCCCCGCTCCCGTCCGGCGATTACCGTTCTAGCGGTTTCGCGGTGAAATTGCTTCAAACTTGAGTTGTATTGGTTAAGTCGGCCCTAAGTCCGCGGCCGCATGCGGACGCTACAGCAGTGCCACGCGCTCGGCCCGCTCGGGGTCCGGGAAGGGCCGCCAGAGGCCATAGTCGGCGGCCTGGATCATCGGGTGGATCTGACCGTACAGGCGCTCCACCTCCTCCGACCGGCCACTGACCAGGCGGAATGCCTCGTCCAGTTGGGCCAGCCCCTCAACCTCTATCTCCAGCAGGAAGTCCCGCCCGCCCGACGCCAGCCCCAGCTTTCGCCTGAGCAGCCGCCAGGACTGTATCCTGCCATTGGCCCTGAGGTGTTCCATCCAGGATTCGATCGCCATGGCAAAGGCCAACGGATTGGCGGTGTCCTTCAGATCGATGAAGCAATGATACAGATTCATGGCGTAGCCTCCGGTCCGCGGGCCTTTATGCAACGGTGGGCTTGCCGAATCGCTAACCCGGTGTTGCCAAGGTTTCACCTGATTTGTTTTGTTCGTTGCCGGTTGAGTCAGATGAGGTCGAAAATGTTCCGTATCCTGTGTTGCATCACCCTTGTCGCCTGCGGGTCGGCTGCCCATGCGGGAGGTCGTGCCGCAGATGCAGTCTACCAGGAGCTGGCACCCTGCTTGACCGAGGGATTCCTGAAAGCCACGGGGCCCGATGCAACGCCCGCAAGTCTGTCGAAGATGGTGCGCGAGTATTTCGACCTCGCCTCGGTCGCTGCCCAGAAGTACGGCGGGCGGAATTTCAACCGGGCCAGCAACAAGGCGGCGTTGATGGAGCATGCAGCCGGCGTGATCGAGCGCGAATTGGGGGAAAACCTCTACTACTATGCCGGTTCGACCCAGTTGAATCTCGACCCTGGGTCGATCAAGGAAATCCGGCCTCGCGGCCGCTATCAGATCACCGGCCGGGTGCCCGGGGACGAGGCCTTTGTGGTGCGCGTCAGCCAGTCCGGGCCGCATGGATGCCGAATCCACGCCTTCTTCTACGGTGGGCTGTCGATCACGGCACTGATGGACGACCGCTTGATCCGGTACTGACGGCTCCTCCCTGACGCCTGCCACAATTCGCCACAATCGGAGCCGCAATTTCGACAAAGTGCGGGACCAACGTGATCCTACCGCCGGGCAAGCATAGCCGGACGGGATTGGGGGCAATCAAGGCTGAAAGTCAGCCGACTATGCAGTTCTTCCCCATTTGTGCGCGTTGCGTGCCGATTGCGATCGTTGAGTAGCGTGCGGGACGGGCTGCGTTGGTCCGTCCCGCCTCCTGACAACGCGGCGCTCCTCACCCTCGGGGCACCGTCCCTCCAGTTTCGAGTTTCGAGCACCCGTCGCCCTGCCAGATTGTTGCAAGTCAGCAACTGGTAGGGCGATTTCAGTTATCCACAAGATATCGGGTGTGGCGCCATATTTTGGACAAACTGAAGGCTTTTATTAAAGCTGCGCCGGATCGATGGAAACGGCGAGTCATGGGGGCCAAACCGGCTGCGGGGGCAAGTCGGGAACAATCGATGCTAGGTTTGGCAGGTTGTGTATAGAGTAGGCAGACAGTTGCGTTGACCCAGGGGCGCCGGAACCATGCCAAGTGCATCGGTCCGGGCGCCCCTGTCTGTCTCTGGCAGCCCGAAACCGGCTAGTATCCGAAAAAAGGAAAGGGGCCGAACGGCCCCTGTGGTTGTCGATCGTTGGTAGCGGTGCGTGCCTCAGGCAGCCTCGGCGCCGGCGGCCTCTGCCGCCTCAGCCTGGTGCCGCCGCTCACTCTCCTCGCGACTCAGCGCTACCGAGGTCCGGACGCCACGGCCGACAAATGCCATCAATCCCTGCACCGTCCGCTCGTTGGGTTCGACGCCGGCACACATCAAGACCTCGCGCCCGTCCCGAGAGCGAGCCCAACGCGCAATCTGATCCTCGCCATTGCCGTACTTCTTGTCGTCGGCAATTGCGTCGTCCAGCGCAGCCAGTACAACGGCGGCAAACAGACGCCGAGCGCGAGTTCCCTGGTCGTTGGTGTAGGCATCGCGGTCCACGAAATCGAACATACCGTGAATCCCCCTGCTCTTCATTATCGCAGTGTGCACTGCAATATGACGTTTTCCCGACAGTTAACTAGTGCAAATCCGACATAGCAGCCATGATTGACACGCATAGGTACACGATTCTCAGATTAGCAAACACCAGTTCAATCCCGCTCTTGTTGAAAACCATGACGCCCGTGACCGGCGATTTGGCGCCGATGAGAAACATTGCCGGTCAAGCACGCATCCTTGTTCCCGCGGGGTCGAAGGGCGCCTCGGGCAAGATTCGCGCCGGGCGACGCTCCCCTAGGATTTCAATCGCGAAAAGCCCCTCGCTGGCGTCTGCAGCGAGTGCATGGGGCACATAGCCCTGAGCCATCGAGAGCCTTACGTGATGGGCATAGCCACCTGACGTGACCCAGCCGACCACCCTCCAGTCACCGTCGCGCTGATTGTCCGGAACCGGACAGCGCCGATTCGCAGCGTCGTAGCGGGGGACACCGGCACCATGGGCCGGCAGAATCACGCCATGGTCGGTGTTTCCGATCTTGGCCCAAACAGGCTCGTCGCACACGGCATCGGCTGTCCCCGCCTCAACAGCAAAGGAGACCCGCCGCAGCTTCGGCCCTTCCGCCTTTTCGCGCGCCGCGGCCTCGCGGCCTACGAATTCGTTCTTTGCGAGCTTCACGAAGCGGTCCATGGCGGCTTCGAAGGGGCCGTAGATGGGCCGCAGTTCGGCAAACCAGGTCGGAAAGTTCTTTTCGAGCCGCATGCTGAGCAGCGCCCGCATGCCGAAGTCGCGAATGCCGAACGCCTCGCCTGCCTGGATGATGCTTTCGTAGAGGCGCCGCAGATAGGCCGGCTCAACCCAGATCTCGTAGCCGAGATCACCGGTGTAGCTCAGTCGGTTGACCATGGCCGGGCAGCCGGCAACGGCGAACTCGCCAAACGACATGAACGGAAACGCCGCCGTGGAAAGGTCGCGCTCAACGAGGGCCTGCAACACCTCGCGGGACCTGGGCCCTGCCAGGCCAAGCCCCATCAGCGTCTGGTCGTAGCGATGGATGGCGACGCTGCCGTCAGGTGGCAAATGGGCATTGAACCAGCGCATGTGATAGCGCTGGGCGGCGGACGATCCCCAGAGCATGAACCGGTCGCCGCCGGCATTGGCCACGGCAAAGTCGCCGATCAGCTTGCCCTCGGGGTTCAGCATCGGTGACAGCACGATGCGGCCGGGTCTTGGCATCGTGTTGGTCAGCATGTGACTCAGCCATGCCTCGGCCCCGGAACCGGTCACCCGATACTTGGCGAAGTTGGAGATCTCGGTGATCCCTGCGCCGGTTCGGACCGCCTCGACCTCGGCCGCCACGTTGGCGAAATCGTTGGAGCGGTGGAAGCTGAGGACGTCTGCGGCCTTTTCCCCCTTCGGCGCGAACCAGAGCGGCGTCTCCAGCCCCCAGGACGATCCCATGACCGCGTTCCGATCGCGGGTCATGATATCATAGAGCGGGGTTACCTGGACCGGGCGGCCGGCAGGGCGTTCCTCGTTCGGAAAGCTGATCGAGAAGCGCTTGGAATAGGTCTCGCGCACCTTGGCATTGGTGTAGCGCAAGCTTGCCCATTCGCCGAAACGGGCGACATCCATGCCGAAGATGTCGTGGCCGGGATCGCCGTGCACCATCCAGTTGGCCAGCGCCAGACCAACGCCGCCGCCCTGGCTGAATCCGGCCATCACTGCGCAGGCGCACCAGAAATTCGTCCGGCCGGGCACCGGGCCGACCAGGGGATTGGCGTCGGGCGCGAACGTGAAAGGCCCGTTGATGATCTGCTTGATGCCGGCCTGTTCCAGCGCCGGAAAGTGGCGAAAACCGACTTCAAGTGACGGTGCAATTCGATCCAGATCGTTCTTCAGGAGCTCGTGGCCGAAATCCCAGGGGGTTTCGACCGGAGACCAGGGGACGCAGGCCTTTTCGTATGTGCCGACCAGCAGCCCTCGCCGTTCCTGTCGGGTGTAGATTTCGCCCCCGAAGTCGATGACATGGCTGACCTCGCGTCCCGTCGCCTCGTTGTAGGCAACGACCTCGGGCACGTCTTCGGTCAGAAGGTACATGTGCTCCATGGCCAGGAGCGGCAACTCAAGCCCGACCATGCGGCCGACCTCGCGCGCCCACAGCCCACCGGCATTGACCACGTGCTCGGCGCGGACCGTCCCGTTTTCGGTCACCACGTTCCAGGTGCCGTCGACATCCTGGGTGAGCTCCACCACACGATTGCGCAGCTCGATCCGGGCCCCGAGCTTCTGCGCCGCCTTGGCATAGGCATGGGTCGTGCCGGAAGGATCGAGGTTGCCCTCCACGCCATCCCAGAGCCCGCCGACGAAACGGGTCGGATCAAGCATCGGGAACATCGCTTTGGCCTCGGAGGGCGTGACCAGCTCGGTCTCCATGCCCAGGTATCGGCATTTGGCGTGGGTAGCGCGAAGAAAGTCCATGCGCTCATCGGTATCGGCCATCATGAAGCCGCCGGACAGGTGCAGGCCACAGGACTGCCCCGAGAGCTCCTCGAGCTCCTTGTAGAGGCCAACGGTGTAGGCCTGCAGCTTGGCCACATTCGGATCGCCGTTCAGCGTGTGAAAGCCGCCCGCCGCGTGCCAGGACGAACCGCTGGTCAGTTCCGAGCGCTCGATCAAGAGAACGTCGGTCCATCCTGCCTTCGCAAGGTGGAACAACACCGAACAACCAACGACACCGCCGCCGATCACAACCGCACGGGCATGGGCCTGCATTCACCGGATCTCCCTGCTTTCCTGCTTTCCGGCACGAATGTTTGCCGTGCGCTTGCCTGTTTGCGACGCCCGTGGGACCGCAGATCAGGTGAAGAGCGCTTCCGTCAGGGCACCGTCCGGCAGGGCGAGCGACTCGATAACGTCGAAATGGTGCCGCCCAGCCTCGACGACCTGTGTCATTTCGGCGCCGAGCCCGTGCCAGATATTCGCCAGGAGCGTGGACTGCCGGACGAACTCGGGGCGTTCGTCGTCGCCGACCCAGACGGTCACTCGCGCGCCGGGTACGGGCCGGTGGAGCGCCGGGCTCTCGGCCCTGGCTTCGGTCTCGTTCAGCCGTAGATCGTCGTTGGTGGCGGTCAGAAGCAGTGGGCGAAGGTCGTGAACGCCGCTCACCGATACCACACGGGCGACGCGGGCCAGCACCCCGTCGGGAAGGCGGGTATCCTCACAGACCTGCCTCGTGACCAGGTGCCCGCCCGCAGAATGGCCTATCAGCCTCACCGGGCCCGACACTCGCTCGGCTGCAGCGGCAATGGCCTGTGCCACCTCGTTGGTGATCCCCGCGATATGGATCGCCGGCGCCAGGGTGTAGGACGGCATGGCGACCGCCCAGCCGCGCGCCAAGGCCCCGGCCGCAAGGTGGGACCAGTCCGAGCGGTCGAACATCCGCCAGTAGCCGCCATGGACGTAGATCACCAGGCCCTCGGCGCTGCCCTCGGGCTGGAAAAGATCGAACCGGTTGCGTGGGTCGGGTCCGTATTCAAGGCCGGTCTCGGCCCGGGCGCCCAGCGAGGTGCGAAAGGCCTCCGCCTCGACCGGCCAGCGGGCGATGATCGCGTCCGCGCCCGCTATGTGGTCGCGATTGGCATAGGCGTCATCCCAGTCTGTGATCGCATCGCTCACCCGCCCACGACCTCCTGGCGCTGCCGGCCGAAGTCCGCGACCTCAAGCTCGATCACATCGCCGGGCTTCAGGTAGACGGGCGGCTTCATGCCAAGGCCGACGCCCTCCGGCGTACCGGTGGTGATGACGTCTCCCGGTGCCAGATCCAAGAACTCGCTGACGGCCGCGATGCACTCGGCCACGGTGAATATCATGTCCGCGGTCGAGGAGTTCTGGCGCATCTCGTTGTTCACAGTAAGCCACAAGGGCAGGTTCTGCGGGTCAGGCACTTCATCGGCCGTGACCAGATAAGGACCGATCGGGCCGAAGGTCGGGGACGACTTGCCCTTCACCCACTGTCCGCCGCGCTTGGCCTGGTAGTGACGCTCGCTGAGATCGTTGATCGTCATGTAGCCGGCGACGAAGGACAACGCCTCGTCCGCGGAAACGCGATAGCAGCGCTTTCCGATGACGACGCCCAACTCGACCTCCCAGTCGGTCGCCGTGCTGCCGGGCGGAATCCGCACCGGGTCGTTGGGTCCGGTCAGACAGGTCGTTGCCTTGGTGAACAGCACCGGCTCGGCAGGCTTCTCGGCCCCGGTCTCGGCAGCGTGGCGCGCATAGTTCAGGCCGATGCAGTGAAAGTTGCCGACCCATGCAAGGGCCTGGCCGATACGCGGGCTGCCATCGATCCTGGGCAGGCTGGCCGGGTCGATCTCCTTCAGCCGGGCCAGCGCGTCCACCGACACCGCGTCGCCGGCCAGTACCGGGCAATGGGCGCTGAGGTCGCGGACCGCACCGTCGGCATCCAGGATGCCGGTCTTCTCTTCGCCCTTCGGTCCGTATCGCAGCAGCCGCATGATTCAATCTCCCTCACAACCTGTCCCGGATCGCATACCACGTCATTGCCAGAACCAGGAGCGGATGGCGAAGATACCGCCCTCCGGGGAAGTCCAGGTTGCGGACCGACGCCATCAGATCGAAGCGTGCATCCTCGCCCACCAGCTTTTCGGCCGCAAGCCTGCCGGCCAGTGTGGCGATCGGCACTCCATGGCCCGAGAACCCGGCCGCCGAGATCCGGCGAGGCGACAGCGTGGCGAAATGCGGCATCCGGCTGGAGGTGATCCCGAGCGTGCCTCCCCAGCGATAGTCGATCCGGACACCCTTGAGCTGGGGATAGACCGACAGCAGGTTGGGCATGACCAATCCGTCGATATCCGCCGGAAAGCGGTAGCCGTAGCTTTCGCCACCGCCGAAGACCAGCCGGTTGTCAGCGGACATGCGGAAGTAGTTCACCACAAAGCGGCTATCCGCGATGCAGACGTCGTCGCGGTTCAACTCGCGGGCTTTCGCCTCGCCCAGGGGTTCGGTGGCGACGAGGTAGTTGTTTATCGGCATCACCTTGCCAGCCACGCCGTTCTCAAGGTCGCAGTGATAGCCGTTCAGGGCGTAGAGCACTTTGTCAGCCACAACAGCGCCGTTGTCGGTGCGAACAGTCACCTCGGTCCCTTCGCTGACGCTCACGACCCTTGAACGTTCGAAGATGCGCACGCCCAGGCCCTGCGCCGCGTGGGCAAGGCCAAGCGCATAGTTCAGCGGATGCAGGTGACCCGCGCCCCAATCCATCAGGCCGCCAAAATAGGCGTCCGATGACAGCATCGCGCGAACGTCGTCCCGGCTGGCGGGTTCCGCCTCGGAATAGCCGTAGGCCGTCGCCAGATGCTCGGCGTAGCGGTGGCTTTCCCCAACGAATTGCGGCTTGTGGTCGGCGTGGAGCTGCCCTCGCTTGAGGTCACAGGCGATGCCATGCTCGGCGATCAGCCCGCGCAGGGTCGCCTTTGCCTCCACCGACAGATCCCACAGGGCCCGGGCGCGGTCCTGCCCGACCATCCTTTCGAGCTTGAACTGGTCGGCGCGCAGGCCCGAGCCGATCTGGCCGCCATTGCGTCCCGATGCACCCCAGCCCACACGATTTGCCTCGATGACGGCGACGTCCACTCCGCGCCTGGCCAGATGGATCGCTGCCGAAAGGCCGGTATAGCCGCCGCCGATGATGGTAACATCGGCCTTCGTCGTGCCCGCCAAAGCCTCGGTGGCCGGGTACGGGTTGGCCGTGGCACGGTAGAGGCTGGCGGGATACTCCCCCGGCCGGTCGTTGGCGGTGAGCAGGTCGGTCATACGTTCAGCAACAGATGCTCTCGCTCCCAAGGGCTGATGACCGCCAGGAAACTTTCCGCCTCGTGCCGCTTCAGCGCCTTGAACAGGTCGCAGAACTTTTGCCCGAGAATCTGGTTCAGCTCATCGTTCTCCTCGAAGGCATCCAGGGCCTCGAGCAGACCCCGCGGCAGCGCGTAGTCGTGGCCATAGGCCTCGCCCTTCATCGCGCGACGCGGCCGGAGCTTTTTCTTCATGCCGAGGTAGCCGCAGGCCAGTGAGGCAGCGAAGGCCAGATAAGGGTTGGCGTCCATGCCGACGATACGGTTCTCGATCCGCCGGGCGCGCGGGTCCGAGATCGGCACCCGCAGGCCGGTTGTCCGGTTGTCGTGGCCCCACTCAAGATTGATCGGCGCCGAGTTACCGGCAACGTAGCGGCGGTAGGAATTCACGTAGGGTGCAAGCATCGGGATCACGTGGGGCAGAAACTTCTGCTGGCCGGCAACAAAGCCAAGAAACTCGGCCGTCTCCTTGTCATCCTCGCCATTGAAGATGTTGCGGCCGGTCTTCACGTCCTCCACCGACTGATGGATATGCATGGCCGAGCCGGGCTCGTGCTGCATGGGCTTGGCCATGAATGTGGCAAAGCAGTTGTGCCGATAGGCCGCCTCGCGGATGGTCCGCTTGAAGAAAAAGACCTGATCCGCCAGCGCCAGCGGATCGCCGTGAAAGAAGTTGATTTCGATCTGGCCGGCGCCGCCTTCCTGAATGATCGTGTCGATCTCGAAGCCCTGCGCCTCGGCGAAGTCGTATATGTCGTCGATCACCTGCCCGTATTCATCCACCGCCGACATGGAGTAGGACTGCCGCGAGGCGGCAATGCGCCCGGTGCGGCCGATGGGCGGCTCGATGGGCAGGTCGGGATCGGTATTGGGCTTGGTGAGGTAGAACTCCATCTCGGGCGCCACGACGGGACGCCAACCTTCCTTGGCGTAAAGCGCCAGAACCCGCTGAAGCACGTTGCGTGGCGCCAGCGAGATCGGGTTGCCGCGAATGTCGACGCAGTCATGCACGACCTGGATGGTCACGTCCGGTGCCCAGGGGCTCGCCACCGCCGAGCCGAATGCGGGCTTCAGCACGATGTCGGATTCAGTCCACTGATCCTCGTCGTTGAGATCGACATAGGCACCGTCGATGGTCTGGTAGAAGATCGAGTTCGGCAGAAAGATGCGATCCTGCCGGGCGAACTTGGCCGACGGCATCGCCTTGCCCCGGCTGATGCCGGCGATGTCGGGGATCACGCACTCGACCTCCTCCACGCGGCGGTGGCCCAGCCACTCGCGCACAGGCTCGGGCAGCTTCCCGATCCAGTCGTTCGGTCTATCCGTCATGGGTCACCTGTCAGAGCCGGCCCACCGCGTGCCGCCTCGCGCCCTTCTTTTCGGCGAGAAGGCAGAGCCAGTCGTGGGCGACGGTCGCTGCCGCGATCGCCGTGATCTCGGATACGTCATAGGCAGGAGACACTTCAACCACATCGAGCCCGACCAGGTTCAGCCCGCCAAGCCCACGCATCACCTCCAGCACCTGCCAGGTGGTCAGTCCGCCAGCCACGGGCGTACCCGTCCCCGGGGCGAAGGCCGGGTCGAGGACGTCGATGTCGAAGCTGATATATGCCGGCGCATCGCCGACCCGGTCCAAGATGGCGGCAAGCGTGGCGGCGGTACCCTCCCGATGCACCCACGGCGCGGTGAGGATATCCAGCCCTTCGTCGCTCTCGTGAAAGGTGCGGATACCGACCTGAACCGAGTGCGCGGCGTCAACCACACCCTCACGGATCGCCCGCCCCATCATCGAGCCGTGGTCGAGGCGACTGGCGTCATCCGGCCAGAGATCCCCGTGCGCATCGAACTGGATCAGCGCGAGCGGTCCGTGATGCGCCGCATGCGCACGCAGCAGCGGCCAGGCAATGAAGTGGTCGCCGCCGAGGGTGAGCAGCTTGGCGCCGCTTGCGATGATGCCTGCCGCGTGTGCCTCGATGGTGGGTGCGATGGTGTCGGGGTGATGCGGATCGAGCATCACGTCCCCCCAATCCGCAACCGCCAGCGCATCGAAGGGATCGAAGCCCCAGGGAAACGCCTTGAGCTCCGCCAGCTGCACCGAGGCCGCTCGGATCGCCCGTGGACCCAGTCGGCAGCCGGGCCGGTAGGTGACGGCGCTGTCAAAGGGAACGCCGCTGACCACCACGTCGGCACCTTCAATGTCGCGGGTGTACTTGCGGCGCAGGAAACTGACCGCGCCGCCATAGGTCATCTCGGCGTCTCGCCCGGTCAGCGCCCTGGCGCGGAACGCCTGATCGCCGGCGGTCATGAACGCCTCCGCATCAGGTAGCCGGCCAACCCCACGCCGACCGCAACCACCACGATGATGAGCGTTGCCAGAGCGTTGATGTCAGGGCTTACGCCCAGCCGCGCCTTGGAGAAGATCACCATCGGCAGGGTTGAAGAGCCGGGGCCCGAGGTGAAGCTGGCGACCACGAGATCATCCAGGCTGAGCGTGAAGGAGAGCAGCCAACCCGAGACGAGTGCAGGGGCAATCACTGGAATGGTGACGTCGAAGAACACCCGGACCGGGCGGGCGCCGAGGTCGAGCGCCGCTTCTTCGAGGCTTTCGTCCATGTCCACCAGCCGCGACTGCACGACGACGGCGACATAGGCCAGGCAGAACGTCGTGTGGGCGATGATGATGGTCAGCATGCCGCGCCCGGCCGGCCAGCCGATGAGCTGCTCCATGGACACGAAGAGCAGCAGCAGCGACAGCCCGGTTATGACCTCGGGCATGACCAGGGGCGCCGTGGTCATGCCGCGCAGCAACGCCTTTCCGCCGAAGGCCTTGAACCGCACAAGGACATATGCCGCCAACGTGCCCAGGATTACGGCAAGAGTGGCCGAGATCAGCGCGATCTTCAGGCTGATCCAGGCTGCACCGAGGATCTTGGGGTCGCGGAACAATTCTCCATACCAGCGCGTGGTGAAGCCGCCCCATACCGTCACCAGCTTGGAATCGTTGAAGGAATAGACAATCAGCGACAGGATCGGCACGTAAAGGAAGACGAACCCGAGGAACGCCGCGACGGGAAGAAAGATGCCCCGGCGCATCACATCCTCTCCTGCGCGCGCTGCACCAGGAAGATCGGCAGCACCACCAGCACCAGCATGGCAATGGCCACCGAGGAGGCGAGCGTCCAGTCCCGCGCCGAGAAGAACTCGTTCCACAGGACCTGCCCGATCATCAGCGTATCGGGGCCGCCAAGAAGCGCCGGGATCACGAACTCGCCGATGGCCGGGATGAAGACAAGCATGCAACCGGCGATCATGCCCGGAAGACTCAGCGGCAGCGTGATCCTGAGAAACGTCGAGGCGGGCGAGGCGCCAAGGTCGCTTGACGCCTCCAGCAGCGCGCCGTCGAGCTTCACCAGGTTGGCGTAAAGCGGCAGGATCATGAACGGAAGGTAGGTGTAGACGATGCCAACATAGACGGCGAAATCGGTCTGCAGCATGACCAGCGGCTGATCGATGATGCCGGTCCAGATCAGAAAGCTGTTGATGATGCCGTTACCGCGGAGAAGACCCAGCCAAGCGTAGACGCGCAGAAGGAACGAGGTCCAGAACGGCAGGATGACGAGAAACAGAAGCAGGTTCCGCCAGCGGTCGTCCGATCGGGCGATGAAATAGGCCATCGGATAGCCGATGAGAAGCGCGACGACGGTCGAAATGAACGCCGTACCAATCGAAGAGATATAGGCGTTGATATAGAGCGGATCCTCCAGCAGGAACTGGTAGTTCTCGATGTCGCCGGCGAAACCGCCCGCACCGAACAGCGCCGTGTAGGGAGGCTGCGCGATCTGCGGATCGCGCAGGCTGATACCGGCCACCACCAGGAACGGGACAAGAAAGAAGACCAGCAGCCACAGCATCGGCACGGCGATGACCATCGCACGCCCGCGGCTCATTGCGTCAGCACCACGCCGGCACCCGCATCCCAGCCGAGCCAGACCTTTTCGTCCCAGACGATGGGCCGTTTGTCATGCTCGAGGTTGGTCTGGGTGACCTTCACGGTTTCGCCGCTGTCCAGCTTCACCTTGAAGATCGTCATGTCGCCCATGTAGGCGTAGTCCTGGACCGTGGCGGGCACCACGTTGTCATCGTCAGGCCGGTCCCGCGACAGGCTGATCTTTTCCGGCCGCACCGCTACCCAGACGTCCTGCCCCGCCGTCAGGCCGCCGGAGGGCCGAACGAGGATCGGACCCGCTCCGGCACTGGTGATCCGCATCAGGTCCGGCGCGCCGGCGTCGACCTTGCCTGCAAACAGGTTCACCGTGCCGATGAAGTCGGCGACGAACTTGTTGTCGGGACGTTCGTAGATCTCGCGCGGCTCGCCCACCTGCACGATGCGGCCGGCATCCATGACGCCGATCCGGGTCGACAGCGTCATCGCCTCTTCCTGATCGTGGGTGACGACGATGAAGGTAACGCCGAGCTGGTCCTGGATGTTCATCAGCTCGAACTGGGTTTCCTCGCGCAGCTTCTTGTCCAGCGCGCCCAGCGGCTCGTCCAGCAGCAAGAGCTTCGGTCGCTTGATCAGGCTGCGCGCCAGCGCCACCCGCTGGCGCTGGCCACC
Organism: Paracoccaceae bacterium; assembly: GCA_050299555.1. GTDB lineage: Bacteria > Pseudomonadota > Alphaproteobacteria > Rhodobacterales > Rhodobacteraceae > JBNKWA01. Next base: position 24,428 of record JBNKWA010000008.1, read on the forward strand.
CGAAAGCTGATGCGGGCGACGCTGCGCGAACGACCCGAGCTGCACCAGCTTCAGCATGTCCGCGACACGGTCCATGGCCTCGGTCCTGGGAACCCCCTCGCGCAAAAGCCCGTAGGCGACGTTCTTCTCGACCGTCATGTGCGGGAACAATGCGTAGGACTGGAACATCATGTTGGTGGGCCGCTGGTAGGGCGGCACCCGGCTCATGTCCTGGCCATCGATCTCGATGCGGCCAGCGGTCGGTATCTCGAAGCCGGCCAGCATGCGCAGCAGCGTCGTCTTTCCGCAGCCCGAGCCGCCGAGCAGGCAGAACAACTCACCGCGATAGATGTCCAGAGAAACGTCGTCGACCGCCGTAAAGTCGCCGAACTGCTTGGTGACGCCCGCGATCCGCACGAAAGGCGCGCCGATCGCATCGCGCCACGGTTTGCTGTGTGCGGCTGAGTAGTGATCGGCCATGCTTGAGCCCCTCGAAGCGGGCCGGGGCGATGGCCCCGGCCACAAGGATTACTGGCCGGTCTTTAGCTGTGTCCAGAGTCGCGTCACCACCCGGTCGGTTCGGCCGTCATAGACAGCGGCACCCCAAAGCCGCGCCTTGGCCTCCTCGGTCGGAAAGATGCCCGGATCGGACGTGATCTCTGGATCCACCAGAGGCATCGAGGCGGCGTTGCCGTTGGCGTACCAGACGTAGTTGGTGATATCCGCGGTGACCTGGGGATCCATCAGGAAGTTGATGAACTTGTGCGCGGCATCGGGATTCGGCGCATCTTTCGGGATCGCCAGAAGATCGAACCACTGCAGCGCCCCTTCCTTGGGGATCACGTAGGCGATCTCGACACCGTTGCCCGCCTCCTCGGCGCGCGCCTGCGCCTGGAACACATCGCCCGACCAGCCGACCGACACGCAGACCTCGCCGTTGGCAAGGTCGTTGATGTATTGCGAGGAGTGGAAGTAGCGGATGTAGGGCCGGATGCTGTTGATGAGTTCCGTCCCCTTCTCGAAGTCCTCAGGGGCGGTCGAACGGGGGTCAAGCCCGAGATAGTTCATCGCGGCCGGCAGGACTTCCGTCGGCGCATCGAGAAGCGTGATGCCGCAGTCTGCCAGCTTCTCGGCGTTGGCGGGATCGAAGACCAGGGCCCAGCTGTCGGTCGGAGCGTCGGCGCCCAGCGCCTCCTCGACCTTGCCGACATTGTAGCCGATGCCGGTGGTTCCCCACATGTAGATGACCGAATGGGCGTTGCCCTCGTCATACACCGACGCATTGGCCATCAGTTGCGGGTCCATGTTGGCGAGGTTCGGAAGCTTTGACTTGTCCAGCTCCATGTAGACCCCGGCGGCGACCTGACGGCGCAGAAAGTCCGATGTCGGCACCACGATGTCGTATCCCGAGCTGCCGGTCAGCATCTTGGCCTCCAGCACCTCGTTGGAATCGTAGACGTCGTAGGTGACGTCGATACCGGTCTCCTCCTCGAACTTGGCGATGGTGTCGTCAGCGATGTAGTCGGACCAGTTGTAGACATGCAGATCTTCCGCCGCCGCCGACACCGCGACGCTGGCGGCAGCCGCGGTCAGCACGAACCTGAGGCTCATCTCTTTCTCCCTGTGAGGTCACACACCCATCTTGTCTCGCAGCCCGTACCACCAGGAACCCACCACCGAATAGGGCACGCGCAGCAGTCTTCCCCCTGGGAAGGGCATCCACTTGAGGTTTGCAAATGTATCGAAGCGCGACAAGTCACCTTTTATCGCGTCCGCCAGAATACGGCCGAACAGGTGGCTGCCAGTGACGCCGTGACCGGAATAGCCGTGTGCGAAATAGACACTCCGCCCCAATCTGCCCATTTGCGGGACACGGGTAAAGGAAAGGGCAAAGTTGCCGGACCAGGCATGATCGATCCGCACACCCGCAAGCTGGGGAAAAACCTTCAGCAGGTTGGGCAGCAGCTTGGCGCGTATGTCGGCCGGATCGGTGCCACCATAGACGGTGCCACCCCCGAACAGAAGCCGCCCATCAGCCGAAAGGCGATAATAGTCGAGGATATAGCGCGCATCCTCCACGCAAAGGTCGGTGGGCAGGAGGGCGGCTGCGCGCTCACCCAGCGGCTCGGTCGCGATGATCTGGGTCGAGGCGGGAAGGATGCGCCGCGACAGCTCCGGCAGCGCATCCCCGAGATAGGCGTTGCCGCAGATCACCGCCGTCCGCGCACGCACCTCGCCACCCTCCGTTCGGATGACCGGCCTGTCCGCCTGCCAGTCCACTGAAGTAACCGGCGAATGCTCGTGGATCACGCCGCCGTTCGCCTCGAGTGCCGCCGCCTCGCCCAGGGCCAGGTTGAGCGGATGCAGATGCCCGCCCGAGCGATCGATCATGCCGCCGGCATAGACGTCGCTGGCAACGTGGTCGCGCATCTCGGCTGCCGACACCATGACGTGATCGTCCATCCCGAAGCGCCGCCAAAGCGTTGCCTTGGCCTCGAACCCGCGCATGTGCTGCGCGTTGGTTGCCGCAAAAAGGTTGCCGTCCTTCAGGTCGCATCGGATGTCATAGCGCGCAATGCGGTCGCGGATGATCCGGTTGCCCTCGGTCACCAGCCCGCCGACGAAGGCCTGCACATCGTCGCCATATTGCCGGGCGATCTTCTCGAGCGATGCGTTCAATCCGTTGACGATCTGTCCGCCATTGCGTCCCGAGGCGCCCCAGCCGATACGGGCGCCCTCGAGCAGCGTCACCTGAAGGCCGGCCTCGGCCAGTTCGAGCGCAGCCGACAGGCCCGAATAGCCGCCGCCGACAACGCACACCTCCGCCTCGACAGCGCCGGAAAGGGCCGGACGCTCGGGCGCGGGGTTGGCAGAGGCGGCATAGTAGGAGCCCGGATGGGCACCGTCGCCCGGGTAGCGGCTCATACGGTCTCCAGGTAGGTGGCAACCTCGAACTCGCCCATTCGGCTGCGAAAGACCGATAGCTCCTGCCACTTGCAGGCTGCGAAGAGATGGATGAATTCCGGCACCAGGAAGCTCGCGAAGATGTCGGAGTTTTCCTCGAAGGCGTAGATGGCGCTTTCCCAGCTGTCGGGCAGTTCCGGCAGGTCGAGCTCGTAGGCATTGCCGCTCACCGGAGCCGGCGGCTCGATGCCTTTCTCGATACCGTCAAGCGCTGCGCCGAGCACCGCGGTCAGCACGAGATAGGGGTTGGCGTCGGCTCCGGCCACCCGATGCTCGATCCTGCGCGCGGCGTTCGGGCCGCCCGGAATGCGGACCGCCGCAAAGCGGTTCTCGTAGGCCCAGGAAATCTGGGTGGGGGCATGGGTGCCCGGCTTCATGCGCCGGTAGGAATTCTGGTGCGGCAAGAAGATCAGCGTCGAGGCTGCCATCGCCTTCAGGATGCCGCCCACCGCATGCCGCAGGAGCGGGGTACCCTCGGGCCCGCCATTGTCGAAGACGTTGCGGCCCTCGCGGTCGATCAGGCTGAAGTGAAGGTGAAAACCCGAGCCCGAGCGATCGGTGAAGGGCTTGGCCATGAACGTCCCCGCCAGCCCGTGCTTGCGCGCCACCCCCTTCACCACCCGCTTGAAGAACGTGGCGTCGTCAGCCGCCTTCAAGGCATCGTCCTCGTGGCGAAGGTTGAACTCGAATTGGCCGGCGCCCGCTTCAGACACTGCCGTCTCGACGGGAATGTCGTTTTCCCGACACGAATCATAGATGTCCGAAAGCAGCTTTTCGAAGTGATCGATGTCGTCAAGCGACAGAACACCATCGGCGAGCAGCGGCTTTTTCGTGACCGGTGACGTCGGCACTTCGGGATGGCTGCCAGAGGCGTCGACCAGATAGAATTCCAACTCGGTCGCCACCACCGGTTTCAGTCCGATGGCATGGTAGCGCTCGACAACCCGGGCCAAGGCATGGCGCGGATCGCCAAGCCAAGGGCTCCCGTCCTCGCGGTAGAACCAAAGCGGCAACAGGGCCGCGCGCGGTTCCATCCAGCTCATCAGCAGCGGCGCCCGGCCGGTCGGGCGGCAGATGGCATCGGAATCGCCCGTCGCGAGCAAGCCGGGATTGTCCTCGACGTCGACGCCCCAGATATCCTGCACGGACAGCGACAGCGGCATCCTGACCTTACCCTCGAAGGCTCCCTCGGCCTGCTCGATGGGCAGCCGCTTGCCGCGCAGACAGCCATTGAGGTCGGAAATGGCAACCCGTAGGCTTCCAATGTCGCTGCGTGCCTTCAGCCAGGCGAGGCCGTCCTTGGTAAAGCCGGGGTTGTGACGCATGATACCTAACAATGCCGTGGGACACCAAGCCTAGCACCGCACGGGCGGCACGCAAGCGATTGTCATTCTGCAAGGCCGCTTGCAGGCAACCGGAAGGATCGGGCAGAACCGCGGAAAACCGGGGAGGCAACATGAATTCCGAACAGCCGCGCGAGGCGGAGTTGATCTGGGATGTCGGCTGTGCGCTCGGCGAGGGGCCGATCTGGGCGCATGGCCGCCTGTGGTTCTTCGACATTACCGGCAAGAAGCTGCACAGCTGCGATGGCGACGGCCAGGAGCGCGAGAGCCGCGACCTGCCCTTCATGGCCTCGGCCGCTGCACCGGCCCCCGAAGGATCCCTGCTGATCGCAACGGAACGAGAGATCGCCAGGTTCGACACCCAATCCGGTGCCATCGAGATCCTCGCCGATCTCGAAGCCGACAACGCGGCGACCCGCTCGAACGATGGCCGGGCCGATCGCCATGGAGCCTTCTGGATCGGCACCATGGGCAAGGATGCAGCGCCCGAGGCCGGCGCGCTTTACCGTTTCGATCGAAAGCGGGTGACCTGCCTGCGCGAAAAGGTCTCGATCCCGAACGCGATCTGTTTTTCTCCCGACGGGCGGGTCGCGCATTTCGCCGATACCAACCGAAAGACGATCTGGCGCTGGAACCTGGACGAGGACGGGATGCCGGAAGGCGACCCCGAGGTGTTCATCGACTTCACTTCCCAGAACCTCCGGCCCGACGGCGCCGTCATCGACAGTGAGGGGGCGATGTGGGTGGCCTTCTACGGCGGGTCGCGTGCGATCCGGTTCCTGCCTGACGGAACGGCGGTGGATGAGGTGCGCTTCCCGGTGCCCAATGTGACCTGCCCGGCCTTTGGTGGCGACCTCAACACGCTCTACTTCACCACCGCCAGGCAGGGTCTGGATGCCGAGAAACTGGAGGCGTTCCCGCTGTCCGGTGGGCTGTTTCGCACCGATATTTCCGTGCCTGGGCTGCCAGAGCCCGAGGTGCGGGTTCGCTGATGTTGAATGAAGCCCGCTGGTGGCGAGGCACGGATCAGCAGCGATGACGGAACCGCCCCTCGACCTTTCGCCGCACCTGTTCGACGAGGTGCGCAAGACCACTTGCTACATGTGCGCCTGCCGTTGTGGCATCGACGTGATGATGAAGGACGGCAAGGTCTCCTACATCCAGGGCAACAGCGATCATCCCAAGAACCGCGGGGTAATTTGCGGAAAGGGCGCCGCCGGCATCAAGCAACACAACTCGCCGGCACGGCTGAAGGCGCCGCTGTTGCGCACCGGGCCGCGTGGCTCGGGGCAGTTCCGAGAGATATCCTGGGATGAGGCGCTGGAAACCGCCGTCTCATGGCTGCGGCCCTTGCACGAAAAGGCGCCACAAAAGTTCGCCTTCTTCACCGGGCGGGACCAGTCCCAGGCGCTCACTGGCTGGTGGGCGCAGCAATTCGGAACGCCCAACTACGCCGCTCACGGTGGCTTCTGCTCTGTCAACATGGCGGCAGCCGGCATCTACACGCTCGGCGGCTCATTCTGGGAGTTCGGCACGCCGGACTGGGAACGCACCGAGCTGTTGCTTCTCTTCGGCGTGGCCGAGGACCACGATTCCAACCCGATCAAGATGGGCCTTGGCCGACTGAAGGCGCGCGGAACCAGGATCATCGCCGTGAATCCGATCCGCACCGGCTACAATGCGATCGCGGACGAATGGCTGCCGATCAAGCCCGGAACGGATGGTCTGTTTGTCCTCAGCCTCGTGCACGTGCTGCTGAAAGCCGGCCGGATCGACCTGGACTACCTGGCCCGGTACACCAATGCCGCGGTGCTGGTAAATTCCGACGGGCTGTTCCAGCGCGACGACGCCGGCAAGCCACTGGTGCGCGATCGGTCGACGGGCGCACTTCACGCCTTCGACGTACCGGGCGTCAGGCCGGCGCTGCACGGCGCCTACAAGGGCGCCGTGCCGGTCTTTCAGAAGCTCGCCGAAAAGTACCTCGACGACCAGTACGCGCCCGAGACCGTAGCGGTGCGATGCGGCATCCCGGCGACCACCATCCGCCGTATTGCTTTGGAACTGGCACATGCTGCCTTCGAGCGGGCGATCACGCTTGACCGGCCCTGGACCGACTTTCGCGGCGAGCGGCACGAGACGATGGTGGGCCGACCGGTATCGATGCACGCGATGCGCGGCATCAGCGCCCACGCCAACGGTTTCCAGACCTGTCGCGCCCTGCACCTCCTGCAGCTCGTGCTCGGAACCGTAGAGGTCCCGGGCGGCTTCCGCCTGAAGCCGCCCTACCCCAAGCCGTTCACGGCGCACCCCCGACCGCATCACAAGGTGACACCGGGAAAGCCTTTGGACGGGCCGATCCTGGGCTATCCGCGCGGGCCGGAAGACCTGGCGGTGGACGCGTACGGCCGGCCGAAACGGATCGACAAGGCGTTCTCGTGGGAAGCGCCGCTGGCCGCGCATGGCATGATGCATATGGCGATCTCGAACGCAGTTGCGGGCGATCCCTACCCTGTCGACACGCTGCTGCTCTACATGGCCAACATGGCCTGGAATTCATCGATGAACACGCGCGGCACCATGGAATGCTGGCGGCGAGGGGTGCCGACGGCGAGTACCGCATCCCGCATCTCATCTACTCCGACGCCTATGCCTCGGAGATGGTTGCCTACGCCGACCTGGTGCTGCCCGATACGACCTACCTTGAGCGTCACGACTGCATCAGCCTGCTGGACCGGCCGATTTCCGAGGCGGACGCCATGGCCGACGCCATCCGCTGGCCTGTCGTCGAGCCGGACCGGGATGTGCGGCCCTTCCAGACGGTGCTTCTGGACATTGGCGCACGGCTCGGCCTGCCGGGCATGGTTCAGCCCGATGGTGCGCCGATCTATCGCGACTACGCCGACTACATCCAGCGCCACCAGCGCCGGCCCGGCGTAGGCTCGCTCGCCGGCTTCCGCGGCGATGACGGCACCGGCGAGGGCCGCGGAGCGCCGAATGATCGACAGATCGACGCCTACGTCGCCAATGGCGGTTTCTGGATGGCGCATGTCCCGGAGAATGCCGAATACTACAAGCAGGCCAATCAGGCCTACCAGGACTGGGCGGTGGAAAAGGGGCTGTTCGACAAGCCCGAACCCTATCTCTTCCAGCTCTGGTCGGAACCGCTCAGGCGTTTCCAGATGGCCGCCGAGGGCGCGGGCGACGCCGCTGGCGAGGGCGTGGCCCTGCAGGCACCGCCGCCACACCTGCGGGAGCGCCTGGCTCTGGCGATGGACCCGCTGCCATTCTGGTACCCGCCAGAGGCGGCATCGGCCGACTACCCTCTGCATGCGCTGACCCAGCGGCCCGCGGCCATGTACCATTCCTGGGGCAGCCAGAACGCCTGGCTCCGGCAGATCCACGGCCGGAACCCACTTTATGTGCCGCGCGCCGTCTGGGAGAAGGAAGGCTTCAGGGACGGCGACTGGGCGCGGGTGACCAGCGCCCACGGCGAGATCGTCGTACCGGTGGCGCCGATGGAAGCGCTCAACGACGGCACCGTCTGGACGTGGAACGCCATCGGCAAGCGCCGGGGCGCCTGGGCCCTGGACGACGACGCCAGCGAAGCCACGCGCGGGTTCCTTCTCAACCACCTCATCCACGAGTTGCTGCCGCCACGGGGCGACGGGCTGCGCTGGGCGCGCTCCGATCCGGTGACCGGGCAGGCCGCTTGGTACGACCTGAAGGTGCGCCTGGACCGTGTGGACCCACGGCAGGCGACCGAACCGGCGCTGCCCGCGCAGGGGCGCCTTCCAGTGGCGGGCGACCGATGACCAGCCTGCCCGTGCGTACCGACCGGGCCCTGGGCCTGGCCATCGATCTCGACACCTGCGTCGGCTGCCACGCCTGCGTCACTGCCTGCAAGGGCTGGAATGACCAGGGCTACGGCGCTCCGCTCAGCGACCAGAATGCCTATGGCGCCGAGCCCTCGGGGACCTTTCTCAATCGTGTCCACAGTTTCGAAGTGGTGCGGGCGAATGCGCCGCCCATGGTGGTTCATTTCCCCCGTTCCTGCCTGCATTGCGTCGATGCGCCCTGCGTCACCGTCTGCCCCACCGGCGCCAGCTACAAGCGCAGCGAAGACGGGATCGTCCTGGTGAACGAGGACGCCTGCATCGGCTGCGGCCTTTGCGCCTGGGCCTGCCCCTATGGCGCACGCGAGATGGATCAGGCAGCGGGCGTGATGAAGAAGTGCACCCTCTGCGTCGACCGCATCTACAACGAGACCTTGCCGGAAAAGGATCGGGTGCCCGCCTGCGTCCGCGCCTGCCCAACCGGCGCAAGGCATTTCGGCAACTTCGCCGACCCCGAATCCGAGGTGTCCCGGCTGGCAAGGACACGCGGCGGCATCGACCTCATGCCCGAACAGCAGACGCAGCCGGTCAACCGCTACCTTCCCCCGCGGGACCGAGACGCAAAGCTCGAAAGCCCAGGGCCGCTTTCGAGCGACGCAACCGACGGCGTCGGCGGCTTCTGGGGCTGGCTCGACCGCGCGCTGGAGCGGCTCTGACGTGCACCCGGCACCTTCGATCATTCTTTTCACCGTCCTGACCGGCCTCGGCTTCGGGTTGATGATCTGGCTTGGGCTTGCGCCGCTGCCTGAAGAGAGGGGCACGGCAGCCCTGTCCGCGGTGCTCGCGCTGGGGCTGGCGTGTGCCGGGCTCCTTGCCTCGACGTTCCATCTTCGCAATCCGCAGCGCGCACTGCTTGCCTTCAGCCAGTGGCGCTCGTCCTGGCTCAGCCGCGAGGCCGTCCTGGCGGCGCTCGCGATCGCCTTCTTCGCCACGTATGCCGGCCTGTGGGTGCTGGCGGGGGCGCGGGTGGTTGCCTTGGGCTGGCTGGCAGCCGGTCTGGCCTTCGCCACGGTCTTTGCAACGTCGATGATTTACGCCCAGTTGCGCGCCGTCCCGCGGTGGCACCGCGGCCTGGTGCCGCCGCTCTTTCTTGGCCACGCGCTTTGCGGCGGTGCACTCCTGTCGGGTCGCGTTGGCGCAGCCCTGATCCTGTTGGCCCTTTGGGGTCTTTTGCAGCTTGCAGCCTTCCACCGCGGCGACAGGGCGCTGGCCAGGTCCGGCAGCAGCATCGGAACCGCCACCGGACTGGACGCGCTCGGTCGGGTCAGGCTGTTGGAGCCGCCGCATACCGGGCCGAACTATCTCCTCCGCGAGATGGTCTTCGTCATCGGCCGCAAACACGCGAGCAAGCTGCGGGTCATCGGCGTCGCCCTGGCCGTCGTTGTCCCAATGGGGTTGCTTTCGCTCGGCCTCGGCTACTGGGTCGCGGTGCCCGCCGTGGCCTCACATGTCGCGGGTGCCCTTGTCCTGCGCTGGTTGTTCTTCGCCGAGGCCGAACACGTGGTCGGCTTCTACTACGACCGGCGCTGACCAATTGGCGTGGCGTGTCAGGCCACCGAGAGCTTTCGCACCGTATCGCCGATACTGATGGTGCCATCGCGCACCACGCGGCCATATATCCCCCGCAGGCGGTTGGCCTTTCCGGGCCCGGTATTGACGAAGATGCAGGCATCTCGACCAAAGCGGTCGATGAACTTCTGACAGCCGTTATGCGGCTCGGCGGTGATCTCGAGCTCGGCCTCGCCAATGGCAAGCCGCGTGCCCGGCGGCAGGTTGTCCGCCGACAGGTCCATGTCGATCATCAGGTTGTCGCCGGCCAGCGCCCAGTGCGCCCGGTCACCGGCAATAAGCTCGATGGCACGCGCATTCATGATGCAGATCTGCACGTCCGGGTGCGGCCGGCCGTCCTCGGTCGATATATGGCAGCCGCGGTTCCAGTGATCGCCCGGAATGCCGTTTGCAAGACTGATGCGAACGGACTGCGGCGTTTCGCGCAGGTCGTGTTCGGGACGGCGGACGATCATGTCCAGTCTCCCAACGTCCTTCGGCGCGGCCAGGATGTGCGGCAACCCGGCCTCAAGCTCGGCGCGGGTCAAATGGCGGGGCGATGTTTCGACGGTGTCCATGCCGGCACGAATAGCACGGTCAGCGACCGGGTTGAATGCCTCAGGAAACGCCCGGAAGTTCGCGCGCGACATTGGCGAAGGTCGAGACCCCCAGCGGGATCAGCGCCTCGGGAAAATCGTGGTCCGCCGGTGGATCATCGGCTGGTCCTCTCCGGCGCCCATGGGGATGTCGCCCGCACCGATCCGAATCCCGGCGGCGGCGACGCCGCGTCCCGGCACGGCAGCAGTGCAGGCACTTCCCGCCAGCGGTCGCAGCCCGCGTCCGCCCATGCAACACGCAGCCCGCTCACGGCTCGACCGCGTTGGCGGGGTTGTACTTCGCCAGCAGCTCCTGCGAATTCTGGAAAAGCCGCTTCACGTTGCGTGCCGCCTGGCGGATGCGCTGCTCGTTCTCGACCAGGCCGATGCGAACGAAACCCTCGCCGTATTCGCCAAAGCCGACACCCGGCGCAACCGCCACCTCCGCCTCGGTCAGCAGCATCTTCGAGAAGCCCATCGAGCCAAGCGCCGAGAACGCCGGCGGGACCGGGGCCCAGGCGAACATGGTCGCTGGCGGGGCCGGAATCTGCCAACCGGCGCGCGACATCGATTCGATCAGCACATCGCGCCGCGACTTGTAGACCGAGCGGATCTTGCCGACGCAGTCCTGCGGCCCGTTCAGCGCCGCCGCGGCGGCCACCTGAACCGGGGTGAACGCACCATAGTCGAGGTAGCTCTTGATCCTTGTAAGCGCACCGATCAGCCGCTGGTTGCCGACCGCAAAGCCCATCCGCCAGCCGGGCATCGAATAGGTCTTCGACAGCGAGGTGAACTCCACCGCCACATCCTTGGCCCCTTCGATCTGAAGAAGGGAAGGCGGCGGATTATCGTCGAAATAGATCTCGGCATAGGCGAGATCCGACAGCACCCAGACATGGTGCTTCTTCGCGAACGCCACCAGATCGCGATAGAAGTCGAGGTCGCAGACCTGCGCGGTGGGGTTGGACGGGAAATTGACCACGACCGCGACCGGCTTCGGCACCGAATGGATCACGGCGCGCTCGAGCGCGCGCAGAAAGGCCTCGGGGTTGAACCGGCCATCCTCCAGCGCGGCCACGTGACGCAACGTGCCGCCCGCAATCATGAAGCCGTAGGGATGGATCGGATAGCTCGGGTTCGGCACCAGTACCACGTCGCCCGGTGCGGTAATCGCCATCGCAAGGTTGGCGAGCCCTTCCTTGGACCCGAGCGTCGCAATCACCTCGGTCTCGGGATCCAGCGTCACGCCGAACCGACGCTGGTAATAGCCGGCCTGCGCACGGCGAAGGCCGCCAATACCCTTCGATGCAGAGTAGCGATGCGTTCGGGCCCGCCGCACGGTTTCGACCAGCTTCTCGACAATGTGCTCGGGCGTGTCCATGTCCGGGTTGCCCATGCCGAAGTCGATGATGTCCATGCCCTCGGCACGGTACTTGGCCTTCAGCCGATTCACCTCGGCAAAGACGTAGGGTGGAAGGCGTTTGATTCGGTAGAATTCTTCTGACATGGCGGCCCCGGCAGGTCTTGACGTGCGGGCTTATAGGGCGGCTTGCGATCGCAGACCAGCCGTCGATCAGCTACCATCGCCCAGCGCTGCTGCCCGGGCTCTCAGTGACGCCGCGCGGGCAAGCAGGGCATCGGCACCCTCGGCTTCGTTCGGGCCGTCCGGCGGTGGCTCGGCAAAGGCACCGGCCGGTACCAACTCCGGCCAGGCAGCCCCAGGTCCGGCACTCGAGGAAGCCGCCTGCGCGCCCGCCTCATCGGCAACCGGGGTGCAGCCTGTCGCCGCAAGCGTCGCCGCCAGGAAAAGCGTGGGAAGTCGCCACAAGGTAGTGGTGATCCCACTGAGAATTCGCGCTACCATCTTGCAAGTCTCTCGCGTCGGTCGGACAACCGCCGCCGCGCCGACACGTATCGGCTGACGGGACCGGGTTACGATAGTGACGGCAACGACCGTCGGCAACGGAGGAGCGAGGCGATTCACATGACAGACGCACGGGAGGCCACCAAGTCAGGTGAAGACAATGCTACCCTCGTGGAACAGGGGCAGGAGGTGGCCCAGAACCTCGTCGAAGCCATGGACCTCGGCCACAAGATCTGGGCGCTCTATCTTGCCAGGCAGGCCGAGCAGCCGATCCCGACCTCGGTCGATCCGTTGAACACCTTGCCAGCCTTCTCGGGCCTGGCACGCACGCTGCTCGATCACCCGCGCGAGGTGGCTGACGCCACGCTGGCACTCTGGGACGCACAAAACGCCCTGTGGCAAAAATCCGCACTGAAGTGGCTGGGAGGCGGAAAGGAGCCCAATGACGCACCGCCGCCGCCCTTCATGGAAAAGCCGGGCAAGCGTTTCCAGCACCACGAATGGACCGACAACGCCCTCTACGATTACGTGAAGCAGGCCTACCTGCTCAACGCCGGCTGGATGAACAACCTGGTAAGCAGCGTCGGCAAGATGGATCCCCGGGCTCGCCGGAAGGCAGAATTCTATACCCGCGCCTTCGTCGAGGCGATGAACCCGGCGAACTTCTTCGCACTGAACCCCGAGGTCCTTGAGGCGACCCAGCACGAACGCGGCGCCAACCTGGTCCGGGGCATGCGAATGATGCTCGAGGACATGGAACGGGGCAAGGGCGAGCTCTTGATCCGGCAGACCGACATGGATGCCTTCGAGGTCGGTCGCAACATGGCCGTCACCCCGGGCGCGGTCATCTTCCGCAACGATCTGTTCGAGCTGATCCAGTATGCGCCGTCCACCGAGAAGGTCCGTGCACGCCCGCTGCTGATCATTCCGCCCTGGATCAACAAGTACTACGTCATGGACCTGAACCAGAAGAAAAGCATGATGCGATGGCTGGTGGCCCAGGGGCATACCGTCTTCGTTGTCTCCTGGGTCAATCCGGATGAACGTCAGGCCAGCGAGACATGGGACAGCTACCTGACCAAGGGTGCGCTGACGGCCATCGACAAGGTGCTTGAGGAAACCGGCGAGAAAAGCCTCGACCTGGCCTCCTACTGCATCGGCGGAACTCTTGCGGGCACGCTTCTGGCCTATCTTGGAAAGACCAGGGACAAGCGGGTTGCCTCGGCCACCTTCTTCACGGCGCAGCTCGACTTCGCCGACGCGGGTGAGTTGCAGGTCTTCGTCGACGACCAGACCATTCGGGCGGTCGGCGAAGAGATGGAAAAGGGCTACCTGCCGGCACGAAAGATGGCGGCGGCCTTCAACCTGCTCCGTTCCAACGACCTGATCTGGTCATACGTGGTCTCGAACTACCTCCTGGGCAAGGAACCATTCCCCTTCGACCTGCTCTACTGGAACGCCGATTCCACGGCGATGCCGGCCAACGTGCATCACTTCTATCTCGATAATTTCTACGACAAGAACCGCTTCGCCGAAGGCAGCCTGAGCGTGCTCGATACGCCGGTGAAACTGTCCGACATCCGCACTCCGGTGTACCACGTCGCAACGCGTGAGGATCACATTGCCCCGGCACCTTCGGTCTATCGTGGTGCACGGATGATGACTGGCGCCAAGGTGCGCTACATTCTGTCAGGGTCCGGCCATATCGCCGGCGTCATCAACCCGCCGGATCTCGGCAAGTACCAGTTCTGGACCAACGAAGACCTGGCCCCTGAAACGCTCGAGGGCTGGCTGGCCGGAGCGACCGAGACCGCCGGAAGCTGGTGGCCCGATTGGGATGCTTGGCTGAAGGCCCAGCACGGCCGTCAGGTGCCGGCGCGTGAGCCGGGAGCACGTCTGGGGAGGCTCGCCGACGCGCCGGGCGACTATGTGCGGGTCCGGTTCGACAAGCGCTGAGGCTGTCGCTACTTGGCGGCGGGCGCGGTCGCGGCGGGCTGGGTATCGATTGCCGGTATGGCCTGAAGGTACGCGGCTATGGCGTCACGGTCGCCGGGCGGCAGTTGCGAGATATTGGCGACCACCTCCACCATGCTCCCACCCACGGAGTCGAAATCCGGCGTGAATCCGGTCTCGAGGAAATACGCAATGTCGGCGGCCGCCCAACTGCCGACGTTCTTGCCTCCGGGGGTGATGTTAGGAATGACGCCGGGTCCCTCGGGATTCGGCGCCCCACCCAGCCACTGGCCGGTCTTGAGGCCACCGATCATGTCGCGCGGCGTGTGGCACTCGGCGCAGTGGCCCGGACCTTCAACCAGATAGCGCCCACGCAAGAGCTGGGGATCATCGCCCACCACCATCACCGGGCCGGGATCGAGATACAAGAGCTTCCACAGACCAAGGCCGCGCCGGATATTGAACGGAAACCCAAGCGCATGTCCGGGCGGCTGGCTGTCGCTCGGCGGCAGGGTCATGATGTAGCCCTGCAGGTCCAGCAGGTCCTCGTCCGTCATTCGGGCATAGGACGTGTAGGGGAAGGCCGGGTAATAGTGCTGCCCCTCCGGGCTCGTGCCGTGCTTGAGCGCTGTCACGAAGTCGGCCTGCGACCAACCCCCGATCCCCTCTTCAGACGGAGAAATGTTCGGAACGGTGAAGGTCCCGAAGGGCGTCGCAAGCTGCAGCCCGCCCGCCAGCACGAGGCGCGCCTCATCCTTGGCACCCGGCGCGGCATGGCAGCCTGCGCAGCCACCGGCGTGAAATACCAACTCTCCATTGGCCAGGTCCGGGGCGCGCGTCGGCAGTTCCGCTGCGGACACGCGCTCGGGTTGCGTGAGGTAAAGGCCCACCGACGCCGCCACCACGGCGGCGGCGGTCAGCCAGGCCAATAGGCGTCGGTAGCGCAGCGCCTATTCCTTCTTCAGCCGATAGTTCTCGTGGCAGCCCTTGCAGTTTTCACCAAGCTGCGCGAGCACCGTCTGAACGCCTGCCTCGTCCTGAGGGTTGGCGGCCACGGCGGCATCGATGTCGGCGATGAACTTCGCCACTCTGGCGTCGAAATCAGCCCTGTTCTCCCAGATCGCCGGCGCGGCCTGGCTTTCCGGGTCCGCCGAGCCCTCCGGGAACAGGTTCGGAAGATCGGCATCGGCCGCCTGCATCTCCAGCAGGACGGCATTCACGGCGGCAGCGTCGAAGGCAGTGGTGCCCTTGAGCATGTCGCCCATGGTCTTGGCAGCCTTGCCGTTGACCTTCATGACCGCTTGCCGCTGCTTGTAGGGCTCGTCCTGGGCCGTTGCCATTCCAGCGGCCAGCGTCAGGCCGACGATCAGAGCTACCGTCGCGTGTTTCATCTCGGTCCCCGTCTTTTTTGGCTGAACTTGCTCGAACGAGCGTGAAGAATGCTCTTTCGCCGCGCGACCTTAACTGCCCCTCGCCGCGAAGCAATTCAACATTTCTTGTGTTCCCCATCGGCTCGGTGGACAGGGCACGCCTGAAGTTCCGTGCCACCGCTCGGAGAGGATCGGCGATCCTTTGCCAAACCGCTCGGCGCGCTGATCCGTCGCTGCATTGTCACGCCGTGGTATTATATGATTGATGGCAAAACAGCAGGCCGGGCTGCCGCTGAAACGGCACCTCGGCCAGGGGATAGGAAGTTCCGGCCATGCGTGAAAGGGTTGATCCGCTGATCGCCGAGCGGGCGCCGTGGCTCTACCGCCGCCTCCCGGGAGTGCGCAGCATCCGCGGTCTGCTGCATCTCATGCTCGGCTACGACAGGACGATTCGGATCGCCGAAGGCCTCGATCCACTGCCCGCACCCGAGCTGATGGACCGCCTGGCCGAGATGATCGCACTCAATGTCGAGGCCCAGGGGGTCGAGCACGTCCCCCCAAGCGGGCCGGCAATGGTCGTTTGCAATCACCCGACAGGCATTGCCGACGGGATCATCCTGTGGTCGATCCTCAGACACCGCCGCCCGGACCTGTTCTTCTTCGCCAATCGCGACGCGATCCGCGTGATGCCGCAACTGTCGGACATCATCGCGCCGGTGGAATGGCGCAAGGACAAACGAACCCACGGATCAAACAAGGAAACCCTGATGTATGCGGCCCAGGCGTTCCGCGAGAACCGCCTGGCAGTACTGTTTCCCTCCGGCCGTTTGGCCAAGCGCCGCGGCTTGAAGCTTTACGAACGCCCGTGGATGCCGTCCGCGGCGATGCTTGCGCGCAAGTACGAACTGCCCGTCGTGCCAATGCACATTACCGCCCGCAACTCGGCGCTGTTCTACCTCTTCGATGCGATCCACGCGACGCTCAGGGACGTCACGCTGTTCCACGAGGTGATCAACAAGGCCGATCACCGGTTCGCGATACGCATCGATCGCCCACTGGACGGCGGGGCCCTGCCCAAGGACCCGGTTCTGGCGACCGAGCAACTCTTCCGGGCCACGATGATGGCCGGTCAGGGGGGCGAATACTCCGTGCTGATCCCCAAGGGTCGCAACCGTGGCGTGCGCGGCCCTGTCTTCGGGCGCTGATCCGCACCATCGACGCCGATTTTTTTTCGATCCGGAGCCGCGACCTTGACGCGCCTCATAGACTGCGCGCGACCGCAGCCCTAGGGTGGGGACGAGGGAAAGACTACCGGGGTTAGATACCTATGCTACCAGCCGGCACGCACAGTGCAGACTGCGGCTGTGATTGCTGCGCCGCGCACAGCGCGGCCGCTTTCACACCAGCCGTAACCAGTGCGACATCAGCATTGTCCACGTCATTCGTCCTGCACGGCGCCAAGTGGGGCGCCCCGGACCCCAATGCCGAGGGCGGACTGGTCTATTGGGCATTCGGCCGCGGCCTCGGCGCACTGAACATGAAGGAAGCCGCGTACCTGAACGCCGTCAGGGCGGCTTTTGACGCCTGGGAGGCCGTCGCCGATATCGAATTCGTCGAGACCACCGCATCCCAGGCATCGATTGTGGTTGCCTGGGACGACATCGACGGCCCCAACGGCTTTGTCGGGGTGACCGACTGGAACTACACTATCACGTCGGCCTCATTCAACACGATGATCGACGCCAAGATCCGTTTTGACACTGCCGACTTCGATCGTGCGGCGACCGACCTGTCATCGGACAACTTCTATGCGACCGCTGTGCACGAAGTTGGCCACGCCATCGGCCTGGGCCACATCGATAATCCATCACAGATCATGTATGCGTACATTGGCAGCATCGACAGCCCGCAAGACGGAGACGTGACCGGCGCACAATATCTTTACGGCGCTCCGGACGGAGTCCTCGAGCGGTCCGGAACCGGATCCGCCGATGCGCTGGATTTCTCCGGCATTGGGCAGCGACTGCTAATCGACGCCTTTGGTGGCGACGACATGATCTTCGGTGGAGCAAACGACGACGACGTCAACGGCGGGCGAGGCAACGACAGGATCGACGGCGGCGGCGGAGATGACCACATCACCGATCCCGAAGGCAACGACACCATCTCGGGCGGTAGCGGTGACGACATGATCTTCGTGTTCTCCGGAGAGAACCGCATCTTCGGCGAAAGGGGGCAAGACGTCCTGCTGGGCGGTTATGGCAATGATCGGCTCAGTGGAGGTGGCGGCCATGACCTCATCGTTGGCGATGCCGCCGCGGCGATGGTCGGGGGATGCGACCACATCATCGGCGGGCGCGGAAACGACTTGCTGATGGGCGGCCTCGGCCCCGACGTCTTTGTGTTCCGGCCTCGGGACGGGGCCGACCGTATCGCCGCCTTCAACATCGACGAAGGGGGCAACACGGCGACGGAAGCGACCGTGATGGGCATCGACTTCGAACTCGGCGCAGATCGGATCAAACTGGTTGGCTTCGATCTTCACTCCGTAAGTGACGTCCGCGCCGCGCTCTCTGACAAGGGTGGCAACGCGGTCTTTTCCGCCGAAGGGACGACGATCACGATCGAGGGAATCAAGAGCGCGATGCTGGAAGACGACGCATTCATCTTTTGATCCAACCGCCAATCGCGACCCTTTTCGCCTGACCTCCACAGGGCCGCGCGGCAGTGCGTTGCCGCTGCCGCATCAAACAAGGACAACCGGTGGCGAAGCTCGAATGAATGCATGCCCGCCTGTGGCGAAATGGCATCAGATTGAGACTGCTGCGTGGCATTTTCGTGCCGTTCGCCACAGTGGCGCCATATTAACCATGTGTTGATTGGTCGTGGTTTAGTCAAATGCACCATGGCGAAGCGGGGGCGCGCCATCGGTGGACAGACTCACCAGTCGCATGCCTCCGAAATGTCTTGTGTTGCGGGTTTCCCCGCCGAGTGCCGTATGGGGGTTTTGGATGTTGTTCGTGCGTGAAAATGTGTTCCTTGTCGTTGCTGCGGTGGTGGTTGGCGCGCTGTCTGTCATGGAGCCGCCGGCACTGGCAAACGAGCCGACCATGCTCAATGCGAGCCTCGATTCAGCCGCGTCGTCGGGCATGGTCGGCTCGGTGCTGGTTGGTTTGCGCGGCGACCTCGGTGACGCCGAAGGCGTCGTTGTTGGCCTGACCGCCGAATACCTCGATCAACGCTGCGGCTCCCGGCAATGGGAGGTCTGGTACGAGACAGACAGCGCCGGCCAGGTGATTCCCGCCTCGGTCGACGCCGAGTGTGGTGGGAGCTGACTCGAACCCTGGGGCGTACCCTCCTGCGGCCTGGCCGAAACGGCGCTCGACAGCCGATTTTCCCATGTTCGCGCCCCTCCGATTGTCTAAGCCTGCTACCGGTGCCATAGCATCCCGCTCAAATCGGCAATTGCCGGTTTGATTGTCTAACGAGGGCAATTTTGGCATGCGGGCGCGAAATACCGAATCCCTGCGAAGGATGGCTGATGACCTACAATGACCGTTCCGCCGGTGGGGCGGCGGGCGTGGCTGCAGCAAGCGCTACCGGGACGGCAGCCGCCAGCAACGACTTCGCGTTTCTCGGGCCGAAATGGGGCGACGCGACGACTGGCAGCACCGGGGGTACGGTGAGCTGGTCGATGTTCTACGACGTGGCCTATCTCAGTTCGACCCAGCGCGCCTACCTGGCCCATGTCCGGGCAGCCTTCGATGCCTGGGAATACTATGCCGACATCGATTTCGTTGAGGTCGACTCATCGGCGGCAGACATCACTCTCGACCTGACCCGGATCGACGGTGTCGGCGGAAGCCTCGGACAAGCCATGTGGTCCTCGTCGGCGCGCAGCGGCGCGTTCGACCGAATGGATGAAGCCTTCATCGAATTCGACAACGCCGACTATCCGGGCGCCAGCATCGACTTCTTTGCCACCGCCCTTCACGAGATCGGCCACGCGATCGGCCTCGACCACACCGATGCCATCACGGAAGTGATGTATCCCTACTACAATGGCGTTTCTGAGTTGGCGTCTGGCGACGTGACCGGCGCCCAGACGATCTATGGCGCGGCCTCCGGCGCGGCAATCCTTCGCCTCGGCACCGGATCTGCCGATACGCTGGACCTGTCGTTTGCCTACATTCCCTACGTCGTCATGCTGAAGGGCGGCAACGACCGCTTCTTCGGCGGCGACCAGAACGACACCATCAAGAGCGGCCACGGCAACGACTCGACCGATGGCGGCGGCGGTAATGACTTCATTCGCGACAACGGCGGCAACGATCAGCACCACGGTGGCGCGGGCAACGACCGGATCGTGGACCTGGTCGGCAGCAACCTGCTCGACGGCGGCGCCGGCCGCGACAAGCTGCTCGGCGGCTCGGGCGAGGACACCATCGAAGGCGGCGACGGCAACGACAAGCTGTTCGGCGACGGCGGCGCCAGTTCGGGCGGCGCCGGCGACTTCATCTTCGGTGACGCAGGCAATGACACGATCGAGGGCGGGGTCGGCGATGACTGGCTGATGGGCGGTTCCGATGCCGACGTCTTCGTCTTCGCGCCGGACCAGGGCCGCGACACCATCACCAGGTTCGTCCTCAGCGGAAGCAATCCAGGCTATGTCGGCACCGACTTCGTCACCGGTCAGGACCGGATCGACCTGACGGCCTTCGGCTATGCCTCTGCCGCCGCGGCGCTGGCCGAGTTTGGCGACAACGGGCAGGGGCACGCAGTCTTCCGCGACGACGGCACGACCATCGTGCTGCGCGGGATATCGACGGACGAGCTTTCAGCCGGCGATCTGATCGTCTGATCCGGACGCACGGAAGGGGACGCTTTTTCGCGTCTCACCAGGCATGGCTCCCGGCCCTCGATCGGCTATAGTCCCCGCATGGACATCCCCGAGGCCAAGACCCAGACCATGCGGGCCCAGATCGAGCTGCGCGAGCGGATCGTCTCGGGCCGACTCGCCGCCGGCAGTCGGCTGCTGGAAGTCTCCACGGCCGAAGCCCTGCAAATCTCCCGCACCCCGGTCCGCGAGGCGATGTCGCGGCTTGTGGAGGAGGGGCTGCTGGAGCGGGTCTCCGGCGGCGGCTACGTGGTCCGCCGCTTCGGGCTCAGCGACGTCAACGACGCCATCGAGCTGAGGGGCGTCCTCGAAGGGGCGGCGGCGCGGCTTGCGGCCGAGCGCGGCGTCGCGGCCGAGCCGATGGCCGGCATCGAGGCGCTGGTTGCCGAACTCGACGCCTGTTTCGGCGCCACCGCCGCCGAGATCGACTTCGACCGCTATTCCGAGCTAAACGCCCGTTTCCATGCCGCGCTGGCGGGCCTTGCCGGCAGCGACGTCATCCGCCGCGAGGTGGAACGGGTGACCCGCCTGCCCTTCGCCTCGCCGTCCGCCTTCCTGCCCGACAAGGCCGACATCGACGCCTTCCGGCGCTCGCTCTTCGTGGCCCAGGACCAGCACCGGACCATCGTGCAGGCGATCCGCAACCGCGAAGGCGCCCGGGCCGAGGCGCTGGCGCGCGAGCACGCCCGGCTGGCACGGCGCAACCTCGACTACCTGATCAACGAGCAGCCAGGGCTGATGGGCCGCCTGCCGGGTCTGGCTCTGGTCGTCGACTAGGATCGGCAAGCGGCGCCCGGCCCACCTGGGACGAGACTCTTGCAAATTTGCCGAATCGGGCGTGATGTATACACAAAGGCATCGAAAAGGGAGGAGCCGAAAATGGCATCAAGCAACCTTAGCAGTCTAATTAAGGAAAACGGCAACGCGGTAAACATGCTCCGCAACTCGAAAATCGGGATGTATGTATACCCTGTGGTGGCGGCAGAGTTCACAAACTGGCGCGACGAGCAGCGCGCCTGGCGCGAATCGGCCGTGCTCTACGACCAAAGCCACCACATGGACGAGGTCACCGTCGAAGGCCCCGACGCGGCGGCCTTCCTCGACCATGTAGGCATCAACAACTTCCGCAATTTCGACCTCAATCGCGCCAAGCACTTCGTGCCGGTGACGCCGGCCGGGCATGTGATCGGCGACATGATCATCTTCCGCGAACGCGAGGACAAGTTCGTGCTGGTCGGCCGCGCTCCGACGGCCGACTGGGTGCAGTTCCAGCAGGCCATCGGCAAGTGGAACATCCGCGTGCATCGCGACCCGCGCTCGGATTCGCGCCCCGACGGCAGGGCGATCTACCGCACCCACTACCGCTTCCAGATCCAGGGCCCGGAGGCGGACAAGATCTTCGAGAAGATGAATGGCGGCCCGGTGCCGGAGGTGAAGTTCTTCCACACCGCCTGGATCAATGTCGGCTCCAAGCGGGTGCAGGCGCTGCGCCACGGCATGGCCGGCGAGCCGGGCCTTGAGATCTGGGGCTCCTATGCCGACAAGAGCTACGTCCAGTCGGTGATCCTGCAGGCAGCCCGCGACGCCGGCGTCGACATGCGCCAGGTGGGCTGCCGCGCCTACTCCACCAACACCCTGGAGTCGGGCTGGATTCCCTCGCCCCTGCCCGGCATCTATTCGGGCGACGGCATGCTGGCCGACTATCGCGACTGGCTTGGCGCGGACAGCTACGAGGCTGTGGGTTCGATCGGCGGCAGCTTCGTGTCAGAGGACATCGCCGACTACTACGTGAACCCGTTCGAGCTTGGCTACGGCTTCTACATCGACTGGAAGTCGGACTTCATCGGCAAAGAAGCTCTGACCGGGATGAAGGACGGGCCGAACCGCAAGAAGGCCACCTTCGAGTGGAATTCCGAGGACGTGGTCAAGGTCATCGCCTCGGCCTTCCAGCGGGGCGAGGCGCCCTGCAAGTGGATCGACTTCCCACAGCCGAACTATGCCTCGACATCGGCCGACAGGGTGATGAAGGGATCGAAGATGGTCGGCATGTCGATGTTCAACGGCTACTCCTACAACGAGCGCTGCATGCTCTCGCTTGGCGTCGTGGCGCCCGAGGTGGAAGTCGGCGACGAGCTGGTTCTGGTCTGGGGCGAGCCGGACGGCGGTTCGGAGAAGACCTCGACAGAAAGGCATGTCCAGGCCGAGATCCGTGTGCGGGTGTCACCGACGCCTTATTCGCACGACGCGCGCGAGACCTATGCCGGCGGCGGCTGGCGCGAGAAGCAGCCCGCGTGACAATCCGGAGGGCGGCGCACGATCCCGTTGGCGGCGCCGCCCGCCCGGCGTAACACTTGCAGACAAGGCCGCAGAAAGCGGCATCATAAGGGAGGACTACCGCCATGACGTTCACCATGCTGCGCGGCGCTTCGCTGGGCTTGGCCGTCGCCTTCGCCGCGACCGGCGCCAACGCCGCCGACACGCTGAAGCTCGCCCACTGGGTACCGCCGGCGCACACGCTGACCGCATCGACCATCGAGCCGCTGGCCGAAGGCGTGGCCGCCGACACCAATGGCGAGTTGACCATCCAGGTCTATCCCGGCGGCGAGCTGGGCGCCGGACCGCTGGAGCAGTACGTGCGCGCCGTGCAGGGCGTCGCCGACATCACCTGGGGCCTGCCGGGCTACACCTCGTCGCAGTTCCCCAAGACCATGATCGCCGAACTGCCGGGCGTGCTGCCCGAGGGCGAGGGCGGTTACCAGCTGTTCTGGAAGGTGTATGACCAGTACCTGACCGACGAGTTCCCCGGCACCGTGCCGCTGGCGCTTTGGTTGTCCGAACCCAACGTCTTCATCATGAAGGACCACGACGTGCACACGCCGGCGGACGTCGCCGGGCTGAAGATCCGCGTCTCGGGCTCGGCCGCGGCGGCGGTGATGGAGGCGCTCGGGGCGACGCCGGTGCAGATGCCTGCCGGCGAGATCTACAACGCGCTGCAGACCGGGCTGATCGATGGCGTCATCACCGGTTCCAGCGCCATCGCCGACTTCAAGCTGGACGAGGTCGCCAACAGCTACACCATCGGCGCACCGCTTGGCCGCATCTCGTTCTACCTGGTGATGAACAAGGCCCGGTACGACGGCCTGCCCGAGGCTGAGCGCGCCGCCATCGACGCGCACAGCCGCGAGGGGCTGTCGAAAAGCGCCGAAGATGGCTGGAACGCCAAGGCCGACGCCACCATCGAGGCGTTGAAGGCATCCGGCGACAACACGGTGATCGAGCTGACGCCCGAGCAAGCCGCCGTCTTCGGCGAGCTGACCCTGCCGGTGACCGACCGCATCGTCGGCGAACTCGGCGCCGAGGACGTGCTCGCGGCGATGAAGGGCGAGTAAATCCGCGCAATGCACGCCGCGCTCAGGCTCTGGGCGGACAGGCTGATCAGCCTGTCCGCCACCGTCGGCGCCGCCGGCCTGATCGCCCAGATGGTGGTGATCCTGATCGACGTCGTCGGCCGCAACTTCGGCGCTCCGCTGACCGGGGCGCAGGACCTGACCCAGATGGCCATGGTGCTGGTGGTCTTCGGTGGCATGGCGCTGTGCGACCGGATCGGCGGTCACATCGCCGTCGACGTGCTCGAGCCGACACTGCCCCGGTGGGTCAATCGCGCCTCGGACGTCCTGTCGGCCTTTCTCGGCGCCACGATCTTCCTCGGCATCGCCTGGGCGCTTTGGGAATCGGCCGCCCTCTCGCGGATGCTGAACCTGGCCACCAACATCCTCTACCTGCCCAAGGCGCATTTTCAGTACGCCATGTGCGCAATGTCGGTGACTACCGCGCTCGGCCTTGTCCTGCGCGGCGTCGAGACGGCGCTTGGCCGCTACCGGCCGCTGTCCGGCGACGCGCCATGAGTGACGCCGGTGTCGGCGCCCTCGGCGTTGCCGCCCTTTTCCTGTTGCTGGCGCTGCGCGTGCCGGTGGCCTTTGCCATGTTCGCGGTCGGCTTTGCCGGTATTGCCGCCCTGAACGGCTGGTCGGCGGCGATGAGCCTGCTGGCCTCGGAATCCTTCACGCTGGCCTCCTCGTCCGAACTGGTGGTCGTGCCGCTCTTCATCCTGATGGGCAATGTCGCCACGATCTCGGGCATGAGCCGGCGGCTCTACGACGCGGCCTATGCCATCGTCGGGCCGGTCCGCGGCGGGCTCGCCACGGCGACGGTGATCGGATGCGGCGGCTTCGCCGCGCTGTCGGGCTCGTCGGTGGCCTCGGCACTGACCATGGGCAAGGTGTCGCTGAAAGAGATGGACCGCTTTGACTACGACCCGCGGCTGTCCACCGGCGTGGTGGCGGCCGGCGGCACCCTCGGCATCCTGATCCCGCCATCGACCGGCTTCGTGATCTACGCGATCCTGACCCAGCAATCGATCGGGCAGCTTTTTCTTGCCGGGGTGCTGCCGGGCCTGCTGCTGCTGCTGATCTTCATCCTGACCATCACGCTTCTGTGCTGGCTGAGGCCCGGTTTCGGGCCGGCGGGGCCGGCCACCAGCCTGCCGCAAAAGCTCAGGGCGCTGGGTGGGGCAACACCGGTTCTGTTCGTGATCGTCACCACCATCGGCGGCATCTACGGCGGCCTGTTCTCGCCGGTCGAGGCGGCAGCCGCCGGCGCCGGGCTGGTCATCGCCATCGGTGTCTTCGAGCGCAGCGTCGGTCTTGCCAGCCTGTGGCGGGCAGCGCGGGACTCGGTCGTGACGACAGCCACGGTCATGCTGATCCTGATCGCCGCGCACATGATCAACCCCTTCCTGGCCCTCAGTCACATCCCCGCCATGGTGGGCAACTTTTTGACCGGGCTCGATGCTGCGCCGCTGACGGTGCTGGTGCTGATCCTGATGTGCTACCTAGTGCTTGGCTGCTTCCTCGAAGGCTTCGCCATGCTGGTTCTGACCATGCCGGTGTTCTTCCCGGTGGTCACCGGGCTTGGCTTCGATCCGATCTGGTTCGGCGTTCTGGTCGTGCTGACGCTCGAGATGGGGCTGATCTCGCCGCCGGTGGGCGTGAATGTCTTCATCGTCAAGTCGGTGGCGCCGGGTGTGTCCCTCGCGCAGATCTTCGCCGGGGTGGCGCCATTCTGGCTGGCCATGTGCCTGTGCCTGGTGCTGCTTGTCGCCTTCCCCCAGATCTCGCTGCTGTTGCCGACGACAATGATCCGCTAGGCCGGGGCCGGGAACGCAGCCGTTGCCGCCCGGGTGCGCCCCCAATCGCGCGCCCCCCGATCGCGCACGGGGCGCGAGGGTGGGTGGGCGGGGAGCGGCCCGGGCGCGATCTTCCGTCAGAGCCGCTCGAGGATGCGCCGGCACCGGCACACCGGACCGGCCTCGCGTCCCGGTCACGGCGCCCAATCCTGCCATTGGCTGGCGTCTCACATCCCGCCACACCCCCCGTCCCGGCGAGGGTCGATCGGGCTCCGGTTGCACGAATGGTCATCAATCTGTCGCCGGGCTGTCATGGTCGGCGCGGCACTTGGGCGCTGCGTGGCGCGTGCGGGGCCTGCGAGGGAACATCGGCTTGCCCTCACCCCGCACCGGGCGCAAGCTTGTCCCAGGTTCGCCGCAAGGTGCCGGCGGGCCCCACCCACAAACAAGAACCGGCCGGCCCCCCGCCTGCGCCGGGCACCGATGCCAACAGACCGAGGAGAGCCCCCCATGTCCCTGATCATCACCGGCGTGATCGACGGCCCGCTGTCCGGCGGCCTTCCCAAAGCCATCGAACTGACCGTACTCCACGACATTGCGGACCTCTCGGCTTACGGGATCGGCCTTGCCTCCAACGGCGGCGCGTCGGATGGCGCCGATTTCACGCTCAGCGGCTCCGCCACCGCCGGCCAGCGCCTCTACGTCGCCACCGAGAGCACCGGCTTCGAGGCCTTTTTCGGCTTCGCCCCGGACTTCGTCAGCAGCGTCGCCGCCTTCAATGGAGACGACGCGCTGGAACTGTTCGACAATGGCGCGGTGATCGACGGCTTCGGCGTCGTCGGCGAGGACGGCACCGGAACCGCCTGGGAATACCTCGACGGCTGGGCCTATCGCAACGACGGCGCCACGGCGACGCCGGTCTTCGATCCCGCCGAGTGGACCTTTTCCGGCATCAACGCGCTTGACGGCGAAACCAGCAATGCTGGTGCGGCCACGCCGTTCCCGGTCGCCAGCTACGACGCCGAGGGCGGCGGCGGTGGCAATGGTGGCGGCGATGCCACGCTGACCATCAACGAGATCGACGCCGACACGCCCGGCAGCGATGCCGCCGAATTCGTGGAGCTTTATGACGGCGGCGCCGGCAACACGGCGCTGGACGGCTACGTGGTTGTGTTCTTCAACGGCAACGGCGACACCGCCTATGCGGCCTTCGACCTCGACGGTTTTTCCACCGACGCCGACGGGTTCTTCGTGCTCGGCAATGCTGGCGTCGCCGGCGCCCAGATCACCTTCGCCGGCAACACGCTTCAGAACGGCGCCGACGCCGTGGCGCTCTATCAGGGCGAGGCGTCGGACTTCCCGGTTGGCACCGCGGCAACGACGGTGAACCTGATCGACGCTGTCGTCTACGACACCGCGGATGCGGACGACACCGACCTGCTCGCCGCCCTCGGCCAGACGACCCAGCATGACGAGGCCGCCAACGGCGACAGCGCCGGCCAGTCCCTCAGCCGCACGCCCGACGGCGCCGCCACCATCGTCGCCCAGGCACCGACCCCAGGCGCGACCAACGTCGTCACCACGATGCCCGCCGTCGCCACCATCATGGAAATCCAGGGCGCCGGGCACGTTTCGGGCTTCGTCAGCGCAACCCCGCTCGATCCCACAAGCGGCGCCGGCGTGGGCGCGTTGGTGCTGACCGGCGGCATCGTCACCGCCGTTGGCAGCAACGGCTTCTACATGCAGGACCCCGCCGGCGATGGCGACACCGCCACATCCGACGCCATCTTCGTCTTCACCGGCGCGGCTCCGACCGTCGCCACCGGCGATGCGGTCGAGGTCGAGGCGACGGTGGCCGAGTTCTACCCCGGCGGCCAGTCGACCGGGAACCTGCCGACGACCGAGCTGACCTCGGCCACGGTCACCGTGCTGTCCAGCGGCAATGCCCTGCCGGCGGCCACGCTGATCGGTCCGGGCGGGCTGATGCCGCCGACCGAAAGCATCGACGACGACGCCTTCACCAGCTTCGACCCGGCCGGCGACGGTATCGACTTCTTCGAATCGATCGAGGGCATGCTGGTCACGCTGGTCGAGCCGACGGCGATCTCGGGCACCAACCGCTTCGGCGAGATCTACACCACCGTCGGCGGCGCCACCGGTCTGTCCACCCGCGGCACGCTCAACATCTCGCCCGACGACTTCAACCCCGAGCGGCTGCAGATCGACCCCGATTCGACGATCTCCGGCTTCTCTCTGCCGATGGTCGACGTCGGCTCCCAGTTCGGCGACGTGACCGGCGTCATCTCGTACAATTTCGGCAACTACGAACTGGTGCCGACCGAACCGATCACGGTGCTCGATCCGGGCACGCTCGCGCTCGAGACCTCGACCCTCGCCGGCGACAGCAACCAGCTTCTGGTGGCGAGCTACAACCTGCTCAACATCGACCCGAACGATGCCGACGGCGACACCGACATCGCCGACGGCCGCTTCGACCTGATCGCAGAGCAGATCCTGAACAACCTCAACGCGCCCGACATCATCGGGCTGCAGGAGGTGCAGGACGGCTCGGGCAGCACCGACGACGGCACGGTCTCGGCGGCGCTGACGTTGCAGACGCTGGTCGACGCCATCGACATGGCCAATGACGGCGTCTTGAACGGCAATTCCGGCTATGCCTGGATCGACAACACCTTCATCGCCGACAACACCTCGGGCGGTCAGCCCGGGGCGAACATCCGCACCGCGTTCCTCTACCGCACCGACAGGGTAGAGCTGGTGGCGGGGTCGGTCGGCACCATCGGCGGCCAGGGTACCGGCGAGGCCTTCGAGGGCGCGCGCCTGCCGCTGGTGGCCACGTTCCTCTTCAATGGCGAGGAGGTGACGCTGATCGACAACCATTTCTCGTCGAAGGGTGGCAGTTCGCCCATCCTCGGCGTCGAGCAGCCGTTCGAGGAGCGCCAGGACGATCCCAGCGTCAATGGCAGCGTCGACGAGCGGCTGGCACAGGCCGAAGCGGTCAAGGCCTATGTCGACGGCCTGCTGGCGGCGGATCCCGACGCCAACATCGTCGTCACCGGCGATTTCAACGAGTTCGAGTTCGCCCCGCCGCTTCAGACGCTGGCCACGAGCCTGACGAACCTGACCGAAACCCTGCCCGAGGATGAGCGCTACAGCTACATCTTCGATGGCAACAGCCAGGCGCTCGACCACATCCTGGTCAGCGATGGCCTCGCGGCGGGCAGCCAGTTCGATGCCGTGCACCTGAACGCCGAATTCGCCGAGACCAGCACCCGCGCCTCGGACCACGACCCGCTTCTGGCGCAGATCGCCATCGGCGAAGCCGCGCCCGAAAGCATCCTCGCCGGCATCGAGCTGTCGCCGCTGGGCCGCAAGTTCACCGAGGCCACCGCGTTCGTGGACGGCACCAGCACCGACGAAGAGCGACTGCCGCTTGTGGCGCTGTTCCAGCGCTTCGACGATGCCGGCATTCGCGTCGGCGCCAGGGGGCCGGGCCTTGACCTGCTGACCTTCGAGGCGGGCAGCCTGGGCATCCGCTCCAAGGGCGAGTTGCCGCATCGGGGCGACGGCACACTGGTCGACGCCGGTGAAGAGTTGCGGTTCAAGCTCGGCGGCGATCTTGGCGACGGTGCCGGTGCGGCATTTGTCTTCGGCACTGTCGAGGGTGCCGCCGAGGTTCTGGTCAGCTTCTATGACGACGGCGAACTGGTCGAGACGCTCATGGCCGACATCTCGGGCGGCGCCCTGGAGGTGGAGTACTTCGGCGAGACCTTCGATCTTGTGACGCTTGAGGCCGAGGGCGACACCGCCTTTGACGTCACCGCCTTCGCCTTCGACCGGGTCGTCGACGACATGATCTTCACCTGACGCCCTACGCCACTGGCGGGGTTGCCCGCCTTGCATGTCCGGCCGGCAATGTCACACTTATCGCACCTGCCGGCCGGAAACGCGCTTCCGGCAGCGGCCAGCCTCGCTTTCGCCGCATTGCCAGACTTGCTAGCTTCGCCCGCAAATTGAATCGAAGGGAGCATTCCCCGTGACAATGGTCGAGACCACCCGCCAGCCTCTTGGCATCGGCAACCTGATCGGCGACAGCTTCGGTCTGTTCTTCCGCCGCCTGCCGCTGTTTGCCGGCATTGCCTTCGTGCCCGCGCTCATCGTCAACGTCATCTCGGCCGTGGCCATGCGCGGCGTCGTCGAGCAGGCGGCGAGCGGACCCAGTGAGTTCGCCATATTCACCCCCACCTATTTCGTGGTCATCGGACTGGCGATGCTGTCGGGGTTCTTCATCATGGGCCTCCTGACCCTGGCCGCCTACGATGCCGCCACCAATCGCCCGGCCCGGATCGGCGCCTATCTCGGGATCACGCTGCGCTACCTGATCCCGATGGTGGTTCTGGGGATCATCTTCACCATCGCCTTCTATGTCGGGTTCCTGCTTCTCGTCGTGCCGGGGCTCTACATCGCGGCGCGTTTCTGGGTGATGGTGCCTGCGATGCTGGTCGAACCCGCCGGCTGGGGTGCGCTCGGCCGGGCCTCGCGGTTGTCCAAGGGCTATCGCTGGCCCATGGTCGGCGCACTCATCGTGATCGTGATCATGCTCATCATCCTGTCGCTGATCATAAACGCCGTCGCCGGCTTGTTGCTGTTCGGCTCCATGACCGGCGCCCTCTCGCCCGAGAACTCGGCGGAGCTTCTGGCCCCATCGGGCGGCGCCATGATCATCTCCGCGGTTCTGCAGGCGATCGGCGGCGCGTTGACATACGGCCTCCTGGCCATCTTCACCGCACTGCTCTACGCCCGCCTGCGCGAGATCAAGGAAGGCACCAGCGTCGAGGACCTGGCACAGGTCTTCGCCTGAGGTGGACCTGACGCTTCGAAGCCTCGCCGGCGAAACCGCCGAACTCAGCCGCCGCTATGGCGTCTGGCTGGCACTGGAACTGGCGGCGGCCGCGCTGGCCGCCGATGCGCTGGCGACGCTGGCCGGGCCGGCGTTCGTGCGTCTTGTCGCCGGCGATTCCGCGGACGGGTTCTTCACGGCCCCTTCGGTCATCTATGTCGGCCTCAGCAGCGCCACCGTAACCGCATGGTCGGGCCTCGCCTTTCTGCGCATCTGGACGGCCCGCGAAAGTGCCGACCCCGGCGGCGCGGCGGCCCTGTCCGCGCTGAAGCCAGTGCTGCTTCCGCTGATCCTGATCCAGTTCGCCATCGACCTTGCCGGGCTGGCGCTGATCTGGCTCTTCATGCCGCTGATCGCCGTGCTCGCCGCGGCCACCTGTGCCGTCGTTCCGGCGATCCTGATCGAGCGCCGGGGACTGTCCGCCCTGGGCCGCAACCTTCGCCTGGTGGCGCCGCACTTCCCCAGCCTGCTGGTCGTCTGGGCCGCCTGGCTTGTTCCGGCGATCGTGGCGGCCGTGGTGCTGTCGGTCCTGTTCGGCTCGCTGGTCGGCACTGTCGAGCAGGGCGGCCCGGTGCTGCTGCGCTCGGCACTGACCGGACTGCCGTTTGCGGCGGTCAATGCCATCAGCCTGCTCTTGACGCTGGTCATCTACGACCGGCTGACCGGCGCCGAGCAGGGTGGCCGCCACCATGACCTTCACGACGTCTTCCGCTGACAGGTTTCCAGCCGCCACCCCGGCAGCGGGGTGAAACAACCTGTCGCACCATACCAAGGTCGCGCAACTTTGTTGCGCAACTTTGTTGCGCGCGGCGGCCGGCTCGATTATGGTCTGCTGCACTGCAATAGCAGCGCTACCAGGTTTGGGGAGGAGAGCATGTTGGATTCCAGTCAGTATCACGTGCCGACCGGAACCATATGCATCGAAGATCTGGAGATCGGGATGGCCCGCTCGGTCTCCAAGATCATCACCGACGACGATATCCGCGCCTTTGCGCGGATATCGCTCGATCACAACCCGGTGCATCTCGACGAGGACTACGCCCAGGACACCATTTTCGGCGGCCGGATCGCCCATGGCATGCTGACCGCCGCGCTGATCTCGGCGGTGATCGGCGAGCAGCTTCCCGGCCATGGCTCGGTCTATCTCGGCCAGTCCCTGAAGTTCATGGCGCCCGTGCGGCCCGGCGACCGGGTCGACGCCACGGTCAGCGTGCTCACCATCGACCACTCGAAGCGACGCGTGACCCTTGATTGCCGCTGTACGGTCGGCGATACGGTTGTGCTCAAGGGCGAGGCGCTGGTTCTGGCGCCGAGCCGCAAGTTCGACTGACCGGGCATACGGTCCCGGCGCACGGGACCGATGCGACGCCACCAGCACTATATCGACCTGAGCCCTGAGGACCGCGGCGCCGCCGTGGCCCTGGGCAATTTCGACGGTGTGCACCTCGGCCACCAGTCGGTGCTGGCGCTGGCCCGCGCCGCCGCGGCCGAGCGTGACGCTCCGCTTGGCGTCGTGACCTTCGAGCCGCATCCGCGCAGCTTCTTCGCCCCATCGGCGCCGGCGTTCCGGCTGATGAACGCCGAGGCGCGGGCGCACCGGTTCGGAAAGCTGGGGGTGCGCCAGCTCTACGAGATCCCGTTCGACGCCAGCCTGGCGGCCATGACCGCCGAGGGCTTCGTCGAGACCGTGCTCGCCAGGGGGCTTGGCATCTGCCACCTGGTCATCGGCGCCGACTTCCGCTTCGGTAAGGGTCGCGCCGGCGACGCCGGGCTGCTGCAGGCATTGGGGCCCGAGCACGGCTTTGGCGTGACGGTGGCGCCGCTGGTCTCCGACGGCGGCGAGGACCTGTCCTCGACCGCCATTCGCACAGCGCTGAGCGAGGGGCGGCCGCAGGACGCGGCGCGCATGCTCGGCCACCTGCACCGCATCGAGGCCGAGGTGCAGCGCGGAGAGCAACGCGGCCGCGCCATGGGCGTTCCCACCGCCAACCTTCCGCTGGGCGAGCTGCACCTGCCGAAGTTCGGAGTCTACGCCGTGACGGTGGACGTGTTGACCGGGCCGCACGCAGGCCGCTACGGCGGCGCCGCCTCCATCGGGACCCGGCCGACCTTTGGCGAGAACCGGCCAAATCTGGAGGTGTTCCTGCTGGATTTCGACGGCGACCTTTATGGCCAGGAGCTGTCGGTGGCACTGGTGGAATACCTGCGGCCGGAACTGAAATTCGACTCGGTCGAGGCGCTGATGGTGCAGATGAAGGAGGACATCGCCGCCGCGCGCAGGCTGCTGCCGCATCTCGACCCGCAGCGTTGACATCGACCCCACGGCGTGAACAATTGCGGAACATGAACAACGGGTCACGCCCATGCCACTGCCGGACGGTATCCGCATTGCGCCGCTGACGCCGGCCGCCCTGGACGATTTCGCCACCCTTTTCGGCCCTTCGGGTGCCTGCTACGGCTGCTGGTGCACCTATTTCCGCCTCGCGCCGAAGGTGCGGCAGGCCATGGGCGCGGCCGGGAAACGGGCGCACATGGAGGATCGGATCAGGCGCGGTCCGCCACCCGGTCTGCTGGCCTGGCGGGGCGACGATCCCATCGGCTGGTTGCAGATCGGCCCGCGCGCCGACGTGCCGCAATGGAACAACCCGCGCCGCGCCACCACGCCCCTGCCCGACGCGCCGGCGGACGACCCCGACATCTGGGCGATCTCGTGCTTCTTCTTCGCGCCGCGTGAGCGCGGCCAGGGCCTCTCCCACGCCATGGTCGCCGCGGGCATTGATCACGCCAGAGAGAACGGCGCCCGGTTGCTCGAGGCCTGCCCCATGGACCGGGCGAAGCAGTCCAAATCGGTGGGGCTTTACGTCGGCTCCACCAGCGTGTTCGCGAAGGCGGGGTTTCGGGAAGTCGCGCGACAGAAACCCGGGCGGCCGCTGATGCGGCTGGCGCTCTGACCCCCTTTCCTTTCGGCGCCGGCTCGGCCAAGGTCCCGGCCCATGAATCAACAGACCCCACCATGCCGGCCCCGCTTCTGGGAAACCGTACCGCTGACCGAGATGAACGGCGCGGAGTGGGAGGCGCTGTGCGACGGCTGCGGCAAATGCTGCCTCAGGAAGCTCGAGGATGCCGACAGCGGCGAGGTATTCTACACCAGCGTCAGTTGTCACCTGCTCGACACCGGGACCTGCCGCTGCAGCGACTATGCCAACCGGCACCGCATCGTGCCCGATTGCGTCGTGATCAGCCCCAGGACGCTGCCCGAGATCGCCTACTGGCTGCCCGACACCTGCGCCTACAAGCTCCTCTGGCAGGGCAATCCCCTGGCCGACTGGCACCCGCTGATTTCCGGCGACCCCGCGTCGGTCCATCGCGCCGGCGTCTCGCTGATCGGGGCGATGACCTCGGAAAGGGACATCGACGAGGACGATCTGGAAGATTACATCGTGGAGGGACTGGTCTGATGCATTTCGCTTCGGACAATGCCAGCCCTGCGCATCCGGCGGTCCTGGCTGCGCTGGCCCGGGCCAACGATGGCCACGCAGCCTCCTATGGCGCGGACGCGATCATGGCTCGCGTCACCGCGGCGATCCGCGATCTCTTCGAAGCGCCCGAGGCGGCGGTCTATCTGGTCCCCACCGGCACCGCCGCCAACGCCCTGGCGCTGGCCTGCCTCTGCCCGCCATGGGGCGCCGTCTACTGTCATCGCCATTCCCACATCGAAGAGGACGAATGCGGCGCGCCGGAATTCTACACCGGCGGCGCCAAGCTGGCGCTCCTCGATGGCGCCGACGCCAGGATCGCACCGGCGTCGCTTGAGGCCACTCTGGCCGACGCGGTGCGGGTGGGCGTGCACAATGTCCAGAAGGGTGCGCTGTCGATCACCAACATCACCGAACAGGGCGCGCTCTATTCCGTCGCCCAGGTGGCGGCCCTGACCGCGATCGCCCGTGAGCACGGCATTCCGGTGCACATGGACGGCGCGCGCTTTGCCAATGCCATCGTCGCCGCCGGCTGCACGCCGGCCGAGATGACCTGGCGGGCCGGCATCGACGTGCTGTCCTTCGGCGGCACCAAGAACGGGCTGATGGGGGTCGAGGCGGTGGTGCTGTTCGACCCGGCCCGCGCCTGGGAGTTCGAGCTGCGGCGCAAGCGCGGCGGCCACCTGTTCTCCAAACACCGCTACCTGTCGGCGCAGATGGAGGCCTATCTGACCGACGGCCTGTGGCTGGAGCTGGCCCGGACTGCCAACACCATGGGCGGGGCGCTTGCGCAGGGGCTGGCGCGGGTGCCGGGGGCCAGGCTGGTGCACCCGACCGACGCCAACATGGTCTTCGCGTCCTGGTCGCGCGACCGGCACGAACGGGCGCTGGCCGCCGGCGCGCGCTATTACTACTGGCCCAAGGACCCGGCCCCGACTGGCCCTGCGGACGAATCGCTGACGGCGCGTCTCGTCGCCTCGTGGTCGACCACCACCGAAGAAATCGACGGCTTCATCGACCTTCTCGCCGGGTGATCCCGGGCGCCTTGCGTGAAAAAGCCGTGAAAACCGGGCCCCGGCCGACCCCGTTCGGGCGGGGCGGCGGCGCACCCTCTATGCCTTTCCCATGCCCCGCACCGGCTCCGGCCGGGGCCGCGGCGGGGAGGGGTGGATGGAGGCGTAGGGTCGGGGCGAGCGGCAGCTCCGGCCAAAACAACGGAGGCCGCCATGAAGACGCCAATCACAACCGCGATCGCCCTTGCAGCGATCACCGCAACCGCGCCGGCCGATCCGCTGCCGCGGGATGCACAGCCGCTCGGCACCGGCTCGGTCGCCGGCATCTATGCCGGCACCACGGTGGACTGGGGCAAGTCGCGGGCCCTCTTCACCAAGGACGGCAAGGTGAAGGGCATCAGCACGCGGAACGGAACGACTCTGTTCTGGGGCAGCTGGTCCGTGGCCGGCAACGAGATCTGCATGAGGAACGAGTGGCGCAACGTCACCACGGGCGAGGCCGGGACGGTGCCCGAGGACTGCTGGAAATGGTACGTCGATTCGCAGGGCGAGCCGTGGACGCTGTGGTCGAGGCATTTCGACAAGACGCCCGCCGACACGAAGAACGGCTACTACAAGGGCGAGGCGGCCAAGATGCGCCGTGGCGACGGCGTGTCGGCAGAGTTCGACAAGCTGTTCAGGTAGCCGCGAGCGGCTGGTCTATCCGGCCAGATGCACATCGAGGTAGGCGATGCGGTCCTGACCCCAGAACACCTCCTCGCCCACCAGATAGCTGGGCGCGCCGAAGACGTGGCGGTTGATCGCTTCCTGGGTGTTCCTCTCGAAGATCTCGACGGCGTCGAGCATGCCCCTGTCGAGCAGCCCCGCCTCGACGCCATGCGCCACCGCGATCGACTTCACCACCTCGTCGTCGGCGATGTCCGTCTCCTCGGCCCAGCAGGCCCGGGCAAAGGCATGGGCGAGGCTGCCGACATCGTCATGCCCCTCGCGCTGCGCCAGGATGATCGCCGCCGATGCCGGCACCGGGTTCGCCGGCCAGTACATCGGCTGGCTGTTGATCTTCATGCCGTTGAACGCCGCCACGCGTGCCAGTTCCTGCAGACGGTACCGCTTGCGCGAATCGGGGCGCTCGGACAGCGGCAGCGTGCCGCCCTTCTCGAACACCTTGCCCAGGGCCATCGGCTTGTAGTTGACGGTCGCCCCGTGCTTTCGCGCGACATCCTCCATCCGCGTGCCTGCGAGGTAGACGAAAGGCGAGATCGGCGTGAAGAAATAGTCGATCTCGGCCATGGCTGCGCCCTTCCCCATCATCTTTGCGGCTCATGTCATCTTGCCCGGCCGCGGCGTCTTTGCAAGCCGGCCGCCGGATGCTAAGTGCCGCGCGACATCACGAAGCTGTGGGATGGTCCAATGAGTACGACGTCGCCGAAACTGATCGCCGGCAACTCGAACCAACCCCTGGCAAAGGCCATCGCCCGGCGCATCAGCTTTCATCGCGGCGAGGCCGTGAAGCTGATCGAGGCCCGGGTCGAGCGCTTCAACGACGGCGAGATCTTCGTCGAGGTCTACGAGAATGTCCGCGGCGAGGACATGTTCATCATCCAGTCGACCTCGAACCCGGCCAACGACAACCTGATGGAACTGCTGATCATGACCGACGCCCTGCGCCGGTCGTCGGCGGCGCGGATCACCGCCGTGATCCCGTATTTCGGCTATGCGCGCCAGGATCGCCGCACCAAGGCCCGCACACCGATCTCGGCCAAGCTGGTGGCCAACCTGGTCACCCAGTCCGGCATCGAACGGGTGCTGACGATGGACCTGCACGCGGCGCAGATCCAGGGCTTCTTCGACATCCCGGTCGACAACCTCTACGGTTCGCCGGTCTTCGCCCTCGATGTGCGGCACAATTTCAAGGATCTCAGCGCCATCACCGTGGTGTCGCCGGACGTAGGCGGCGTAGGCAGGGCGCGCGAACTGGCCGAGCGCATCGGCGCCGACCTCGCCATCGTCGACAAGCGCCGCGCCGCGCCGGGCGAGGTGGCCTCGATGACGGTAATCGGCGAGGTCAGGGACCGCATCTGCCTGATCATCGACGACATCGCCGACACCGCCGGCACGCTCTGCAAGGCGGCAGAACTCCTGAAGGATTCCGGCGCGCGCGAGGTGCACGCCTATATCAGTCACGGGGTGTTGTCGGGACCGGCGGTAGAGCGAATCGAGGCCTCCGCGATGAAGTCCATGGTCATCACCGACACCATCGCGCCGACCGAGGCGATCAAGGCCTGCAGCCGGATCAGAAGCGTACCCACCGGGCCGCTTTTTGCTCAGGCGATTCTCAACATCGCCAACGGCACCTCGGTATCGTCGCTTTTCGACGACACCAAGCTGGGCCCACTTTACGAGCGTTACTACCCGGTCTAGCCGGCGAACTCGAATTCGTCGCACAGCAGACCGGCGACGGCCGGGGAACCGGGTCCGTCCGCAGGCCAGCCGCCCGGTTGCCGATCGGCCGTTCCTCGGCTCTTGTCACCGCCAAAAGGTGCGTCTTCGGACAGTACGGGACCGCCCGGCACCGGCGCCGCATCGGACACGAAAGGCAGGAAGGCAGAGGAAGAGCTGCTCCGCTTGGAAGGTTTCACGCGTCATTTCCCTGGCCACGAAATCTGAGCGTGGGTCCTGCCCGAGATGGCGGAAGAAATGGTTAACGGGCGTTAACGTAGGCTGGAATCCGCCCGCCCAGGCGTTGACGGCCGAGCGGGGATCTTCCTAAATTCCGGGATGCACCGCTTGCTCCTGCCCTTTTTGCTGCTTCTCGCCGGGCCGGCCCTGGCACTGGACGGATGCGAGGACGTCTGGTTCACGCGCAACCTTATCTTCGACCGCGCCGGCTACTGCTTCGGCTCGCCGCTTGGCCAGGCCCTGTTCGACAACGGTGACTGCACCGGCAAGGACGTGACCCTGGCGCCGGCCGCAAAACGGGTGGTGGACCAGATCCTGGCCATCGAGGCCCAGTTCGGCTGCAAGGTGGATACCAGCCGGACCTGGCTCGACATGGACGACATGGCGTTCCGCCGGGTGCTGATCGACCTGCCGATCAGGGACGAATTCGAAAGCGGTTGCCTTGGCTGGACCGGCGCGACGGTACCGCTTTTCGCCGGTGTCAGTCCCGGCGCTCCGGCCATCGGTCGGATCGAGCCCGGCGACTGGATTTCCTTTGCCTTCGTGCCGCAGGGAAACGCGGCCTATGTGACCATCCACGGCGCCAACTGGGGGGCGCTGAAAAGCGCCGGCTGGCTGCTCGTGCCCACAAACGAGGCGTCCTGCCAGCAGTGGGCCGGCTAAGGGCGACCGGCGCCGGGACCGATCGCACCGAGGCCGCGCGTTCTTGTAAATCTAATGAATTCAATTCGTTAACAGTGCGTCCCCATAGGGACGCCGCTCCGAAACACCACTTCCCGCCGAAAATCGCGCCCGGGCCGCTCCCCGCCCTCCCACCCTCGCGCCCCGGGCGCGATTCGCGCGTCCCCGGATGCGTCCCCACGGGATTTATAGGGATTCCAATACCTTGACACCCCGTCCCCATGGGGACGCTGGTGACCGGCTTCGATCTCACCCGATGACCGGCCAGTCGTCCCCAGATGCGTCCCCACCGGAAATGTCAGGAAATCAGGTGCTTGACCCCCCGTCCCCATGGGGACGCTGGTTGGCCGGCGCCGAACCCGCCCGGTGGCCGCGAAGGCGTCCCCAAACATGTCCCCACGGGAAATGCCGGGAAATCAGGGCCTTGACCCCCCGTCCCCATGGGGACGCCCTGGATCAGGGATTAGCCCGGGTCCGCACGCGGGATTTGTCCGCCGCGTGTCCCCACGCCGGCCCAACGAAGTTGTTCTGCGGGATCGGTCGTTTGCCGGGCGTCCCCATGGGGACGCCCTCGCCACGACTCAGAGGCCGAGTTCGCCGACCAGCGTGTTGATGTCGTTGATCCGCTGGGCAGCGGCGGTCTTGCCGCCGTCATCGGTTGCCGATTCCAGCGCCGCCTCAGCCGTGGCCAGCGCGTGATCCAGAAGCTCGCGCTTCACCTCGGCCTTCGGCACCGCCTGCTCGGCCAGCACCGTGGTCGCCTCGGCGTTGATCTCGGCAAAGCCACCGGTGACCACGAAATCCTGCGTCACGCCGCCGGTGCTCACACTGACCACGCCGGGACGCAGACCGGTGATGAGCGGCGCATGGTCCGGCATCGCCGTCATGTCGCCTTCCATGCCCGGCAACTGCACCGCCGTGGCGTCGACCGCCAGCAGCCGCTTCTCGGGCGAGACCAGCTCGAACTTCAGAGTTTCGGCCATGGAGCCTCTCCTTAGGCGGCCTCGGCCGCCAGTTTCTCGGCCTTGGCCACCGCCTCGTCGATGTCGCCAACCATGTAGAAGGCGGCCTCGGGCAGGTGGTCGTACTCGCCGGCCACCACCGCCTTGAAGGAGGCGATGGTCTTCTCGATCGGCACCTGCACGCCGGGCGAGCCGGTGAAGACCTGGGCCACGTCGAAGGGCTGGCTGAGGAAGCGCTGGATCTTGCGCGCGCGCGCCACCACCAGCTTGTCCTCTTCGGAAAGCTCGTCCATGCCGAGGATGGCGATGATGTCCTGCAGCGACTTGTAGCGCTGCAGCATCCCCTGCACGTCGCGGGCCACCTGATAGTGCTCCTCGCCCACGACCTGGGGATCGAGGATCCGGCTGGTGGAGTCGAGCGGGTCCACTGCCGGGTAGATGCCGAGCTCGGAGATCGCCCGAGACAGCACGGTGGTGGCGTCGAGGTGGGCGAACGACGTCGCCGGCGCCGGATCGGTGAGGTCGTCCGCAGGGACGTAGATGGCCTGCACCGACGTGATCGAGCCGCCGCGGGTCGAGGTGATCCGCTCCTGCAGCTGGCCCATGTCGGTGGCCAGTGTCGGCTGATAGCCCACCGCCGAGGGGATGCGCCCCAGAAGCGCCGACACCTCGGAGCCCGCCTGGGTGAAACGGAAGATGTTGTCGACGAAGAACAGCACGTCGGTACCCGACTGGTCGCGGAACTGCTCGGCCAGCGTCAGGCCGGTCAGGGCGACGCGCGCACGGGCGCCCGGCGGCTCGTGCATCTGGCCGTAGACCAGAGCCACCTTCGACTTCTCGAGATCATCGATGTTGATGACGCCCGATTCGATGAACTCATGGTAGAGGTCGTTGCCCTCGCGGGTGCGCTCGCCCACGCCGGCGAACACAGAGAAGCCCGAGTGCACCTTGGCGATGTTGTTGATCAGCTCCTGGATCAGCACCGTCTTGCCCACGCCGGCGCCACCGAACAGGCCGATCTTGCCGCCCTTGGAATAGGGCGCCAGCAGGTCGATGACCTTGATGCCGGTGACGAGAATCTCGGTCTCGGTGGCCTGTTCGGCAAATTCCGGGGCCGGCTGGTGGATACCGCGAAGCTCGGTCGAGGCGACCGGGCCCTTCTCGTCCACCGGCTCGCCGACGACGTTCATGATGCGGCCCAGCGTGGCGTTGCCCACCGGCACGGCGATGGGCCCGCCGGTGTCCTTGACAACCTGCCCCCGCACCAGACCCTCGGTCGCGTCCATGGCGATGGTGCGAACCGCGGACTCGCCCAGGTGCTGCGCCACCTCCAGCACCAGACGGTTACCGTTGTTGTCGGTCTCAAGCGCGTTGAGAATTTCGGGCAACTCGCCGTCGAACTGCACGTCCACGACGGCGCCGATCACCTGCAGTACCTTGCCGACCTTGCCTTCGGGCTTCTTGGCCATGGTTCGTGTCTCCGTTGTCTCAGAGCGCATCGGCGCCCGAAATGATCTCGATGAGTTCCTTGGTGATCGCCGCCTGCCGCGACCGGTTGTAGACGATCGTGAGTTTGTCGATCATCTCGCCGGCATTGCGGGTTGCATTGTCCATGGCCGACATCCGGGCGCCTTGCTCGGAAGCGGCGTTCTCCAGCAGCGCACCGAAGATCTGGGTGGCGATGGACCGCGGCAGAAGGTCGGCGAGGATCAACTCTTCATCGGGCTCGTATTCGTAGAACGTCGCCGGCCCTTCGTCTGCGTCGCCCTCGTCAACCTGGGCGGGGATAAGCTGCTGAGCGGTCGGTATCTGGCTGATCACCGACTGGAAGCGATTGAAAAAGATCGTCGCCACGTCGAACTCGCCACCAGAGAACCGCTTCAGCACGTCTTGGGCGATGCTGGCCGCGTTGTCGTAGTGGACGGTCTTGACCTGGCTCAGGTCCACGTGGCCGATGAAGTGGCTCGACAAGTCGCGACGCATCTGCTCGCGCCCCTTCTTGCCGACGGTCAGGATCTTCACCGTCTTGCCCTCGGCCAGCAGCTTTTGGGCGTGTTGGCGGGCAAGCCTGACGATCGACGAGTTGAAGCCGCCGCAGAGGCCGCGCTCGGCAGTGGCGACGATCAGAAGATGCGTCTTGTCCGAGCCGGTACCCCGGAACAGCGTCGGCGCCGTCGGGTTATCCTTGGCGGCGCGGGCGAGGTTCGCCAGCACTGCGCTCATCCGCTCGGCAAAGGGCCGGGCGGCGCGCGCATTCTCCTCGGCTCGGCGCAGCTTGGCCGCAGCCACCATCTGCATCGCCTTGGTGATCTTCCGGGTCGATTTGACCGAGTTGATCCTGATCTTCAGGTCCTTGAGGCTCGGCATGGGCCCCTCTCCTCCCGTACCCGCTCAGATCAGGCGAAATTCTTCGCGAAGGCTTCGATCGCCCCCTTGATCTTCTCCTCGAGGTCGCCATCGACCTTTCGGTCATTGGCGGTGATGTCGTCGAGGACGTCGCTGGCGTTGCTGCGCATGTGGTGTAGCAAGTCCTTCTCGAACCGGCCGACCGCGCTGACGGGCAACTTGTCGAGATAGCCGTGCGTGCCGGCGTAGATGACCACGACCTGCTCGGCATTGGTCAGCGGCGAATACTGAGCCTGCTTGAGAAGCTCGGTCAGGCGAGCGCCGCGGTTCAGAAGCCGCTGCGTCGCGGCATCGAGATCGGAGCCGAACTGCGCGAAGGCAGCCATCTCGCGGTACTGGGCGAGCTCCAGCTTGATCGAACCGGCCACCGACTTCTTCGCCTTGGTCTGCGCCGAGGAACCGACGCGCGACACAGAGAAGCCGACGTTGATGGCCGGTCGGATGCCCTGGTAGAAAAGCTCGGTCTCGAGGAAGATCTGGCCGTCGGTGATCGAGATCACGTTGGTCGGGATGTAGGCAGAGATGTCGCCGGCCTGGGTCTCGATCACCGGCAGAGCGGTCAGCGACCCGGCACCGTGGTCGGAATTCAGCTTCGCCGCGCGCTCCAGCAGCCGCGAGTGCAGATAGAACACATCGCCCGGGAACGCCTCGCGGCCCGGCGGAC
The DNA here is from genome assembly GCA_050299555.1 of Paracoccaceae bacterium. Classification (GTDB taxonomy): domain Bacteria; phylum Pseudomonadota; class Alphaproteobacteria; order Rhodobacterales; family Rhodobacteraceae; genus JBNKWA01. The sequence continues at coordinate 66,822 of JBNKWA010000008.1, forward strand.
GGCGCAGCAGCAGAGACATCTGGCGGTAGGAAACGGCCTGCTTGGAGAGGTCGTCGTAGATGATCAGCGCATGCATGCCGTTGTCGCGGAAATACTCGGCCATGGCGCAGGCCGAGTAGGGCGCGAGATACTGCATCGGTGCCGGCTCGGAGGCAGTGGCGGCGACCACGATCGAGTAGTCCATGGCACCGCTTTCCTCGAGCTTGCGCACGAGCTGGGCAACGGTGGAGCGCTTCTGGCCCACCGCGACGTAGACGCAGTAGAGCTTCTTCGACTCGTCGTTGCCGGCAGCGGCGTTGTAGCTTTTCTGGTTGAGGATTGTGTCCAGCGCCACCGCGGTCTTGCCGGTCTGGCGGTCGCCGATGATCAGCTCGCGCTGGCCGCGGCCGATGGGCACCAGCGCATCAAGTGCCTTGAGGCCAGTCGCCATGGGCTCGTGCACCGAGCGTCGCGGGATGATGCCCGGCGCCTTGACGTCGGCAACGCGGGTCTCGGTAGCACCGAGGGCACCCTTACCGTCAATCGGATTGCCCAGGCCGTCGACCACGCGGCCGAGCAGTTCCTTGCCCACCGGCACGGACACGATCGACTTGGTGCGCTTGACGGTGTCGCCTTCCTTGATGTCGCGGTCGGAGCCGAAGATCACGATGCCGACATTGTCGGTCTCGAGGTTCAGCGCCATGCCCTTGATGCCGCCCGGAAACTCGACCATCTCACCGGCCTGGACGCTGTCCAGACCGTAGACGCGGGCGATACCGTCGCCGACACTGAGCACGCGGCCAACCTCGGCCACCTGCGCATCCTGACCGAAGTTCTTGATCTGCTCCTTCAGGATTGCAGAAATCTCGGCTGCCTGGATCGCCATTATCCGACCTCTTTCATAGCATTCTGGAGTGCGTTGAGCTTGGCACGGATCGATGTGTCGATCATCGTCGAGCCCACTTTGACGACGAGTCCACCGATCAGGCTCTCGTCCACTGTTTCCTTGATCACGACATCCTTGCCGACCTGTGCCTTCAGCGTGGCGGAAAGCGCCTCGGATTGTGCCGGGGTCAGCGCGGCGGCGGACCGCACCTCGGCGGTCACTTCGCCGCGATCGGCCGCGATCCTCTCTTTTACTTCGCGGATCAGATGCGGCAGCACGAACAGGCGCCGCTTGGTCGCCATCAGCGCCAGCGTGTTCGCCACCAGCCCCGACAGCCCCATCTTTGCCCCGACAGCGCCTATGGCCTTGGCCTGGTCGTCGCGCGAATAAACCGGCGAGGCGATGACATCCCTCAGTTCGGGACTGTCATTCAACGCCTCGGCCAGAGCATCGAGGTTGCCTTCGACCTCGTTCAGAGCCTTGGCATCCTTGGCCAGTTCGAACAGCGCCGTCGCGTAGCGGCCTGCGATCCCGGCCGAAAACGATGCGGAGTTGGACACGAACACCTCATGATCTGGCTGAGAACCCACCCGCAGATCCCGGGCAGGCCGGGTCACGAATGTTTGAGAGACCCCTAAATCCGGCGTGGGTGTAGCAGAGCACTTCCGGTGTGGCAAGTCGATGCAGGTCGGAACTGAGAGCGACGTTTCCTCAATAATTTCAATTGTTAGGGCCGAAATTTGGGGGTAGTACGACGGATTGTGCGTCGCAACGCAACGTCCATTCGCTTCCCTTTCCGCGCCGTCCGACCGTTGGTTGGCGAACCCCTGGGGCGAATCTGGCGCGCGTCAGCCCCGATTGCCAGCGGGCTCCGGCCGTGGTGTGGTCAGATCGCCCAGCACTTCGAGTGGGCCGCGAACGGCAATCTTCGGCCCGGGACCGGGCGTAGCGTAGACCTGCTTGGAAGCCTCCACCAGCAGCGCGCCGGCCAGCATGTAGGCATCGAGCCGCCGGCCAAACCGCTCCCAGAAGCCTGAGGTCCTGAGCCAGAAATCCCGCTGACTAGGCGGCGCATAAAGAGCCGCGGCCTGAGCCTCGATCACAAAGCGGTGCCGGCGCAGTAACGTCTCGGCCTGGCTCGCCGTGTAGGGCCGACCATGGCCGAACGGCGTGATCTCGCGCCGGGCCCAGGCGCCGGTACGGTTCGGCAGGACAAAGATCACCCTTCCCTCGGGTGCAAGCACGCGCCAGATCTCTTCCAGCAATGCGTCCGGGCGATCACCGGTCTCAAGTCCGTGTGCGACGATCAGGCGGTCCGCCATGCCCGCCGGCAGCGGCCACAAGGTCTCCTGCACCAGAACGGCGCAGTTGGGCTCTCCCGCAGGCCAGGGCATCACTCCCTGCCGGTCGGGCATCAGGCACAGGACCCGCCGCGCATCGGCCAGAAACGGCCGCAGCAGCGGCGCGGCAAAGCCGTACCCCACCACGGTCAGGTCCTTGGCGCTTGGCCAGATCGCACCAATAGCCGCCTGCAGGGCACGCTGCGTCGACCGCCCCAGCCGGGTTCGGTAGTAAAACGCGCGCAGGTCCACTACATCCTGATGCATCAGCCTTCCAGCCGGAGCCGCCACCGCATGAGCATCGAGGTTATCATCGTCCCATGCCTCTCGGACAACTATGCCTACCTGCTGCGTGACGAGGCAACCGGTAAGACAGCGGTCGTGGATGCGCCCGAGGCAACACCCATCTCGAAAGCACTTCAAGAGCGCGGCTGGGGGCTCGACTTCATCCTGATCACCCACCATCACGGCGACCACATCGACGGCGTGCCGGCATTGGTGAGAGCCTTCAACGCCAGAGTGGTGGGGGCGGCGGCGGACGCCCACCGCTTGCCGAAGCTCGATCAGGCGGTGAAAGAAGGCGACGCCGTGGCTCTGGGCGAAAGCATGGCCAAGGTCATCGACGTGTCCGGCCACACTGTCGGGCACATCGCTTACCACTTTGCCGATGCCGGCGCCGTCTTTACTGCCGATAGCCTGATGGCGCTCGGGTGTGGCCGGGTCTTCGAAGGCACGATGCCGCAGATGTGGGCGAGCCTGTCCAAGCTTGCCGCCTTGCCGCCCGAGACGCTGGTCTATTCCGGTCACGAGTACACTGCGGCCAACGCCCGCTTCGCGCTGACCATCGAACCCGGCAACACCGCGCTTCGGGAGCGGGCCGAGGAAATCGCCGCTGCGCGGGCCGCGGGACGACCTACGGTTCCCGTGCGGCTATCCGTAGAACTGGCGACCAATCCATTCCTCAGGGCTTCTTCGCCGGATCTCAAGGCGGCGATTGGCATGCAGGATGCAAACGACGCGGCGGTCTTCGGTGAAGTTCGCACCCGCAAGGACCATTTCTAGCGTTACCGGTTCAGAATTGGTCAACCAGCGGCTGTTCGGAAAAGACCTGCTCTACCAGTGGTGGTTGCTTTGCGTAATGCCTTGGCTGCGGCAACCTCATACGGACACTGCACAATCGCGTTGCTGAAGTGACTTTGCACCGAACGGTCCCGGAAAATGCACTTGAAGCTGCCGCAAATAACCCGAAATTATCCATCATGGTCCTAGGCTGGACTGGCCGCCGGGTATCCCCCTCGCGGCTAACGCAAAGGGACGAGCGTTCATGCCAACCTTTTCGAGCACGCTAGAAAGCGCCATTCACAAGGCTCTCGGCTACGCCAATGAGCGCAAGCACGACCTTGCCACCCTTGAGCACCTGCTCTTGGCATTGATCGATGAGCCGGACGCGGCGAGGGTGATGAACGCCTGCGGCGTCGACCTGGCCGAGTTGCGCGAAGAGGTGGTCAAGTTCCTCGATGATGAGCTGGAGAGCCTGATTTCGGACATCGACGGTTCCGAAGCTGCTCCGACCACCAGCTTCCAGCGCGTTATCCAGCGCGCGGCGATTCATGTTCAAAGCTCGGGGCGCAATGAGGTGACCGGTGCCAACGTGCTGGTCGCGATCTTTGCCGAGCGCGAAAGCCATGCCGCCTACTTCCTGCAGGAGCAGGAGATGACCCGCTACGACGCGGTCAACTTCATCAGCCACGGTGTCGCCAAGAACCCCGCCTTTGGCGAATCCCGACCGGTCAAGGGTGCTGACGAGTCCAACGAACAAGCGGAGACGAGCCCGCCCAAGGACAAGGAAGAGACCGCGCTGCAGAAGTACTGCGTCGACCTCAACGCCAAGGCTCGCAAAGGCGATGTCGATCCGCTCATCGGTCGAAATGCCGAGTTGGAGCGTTGCATTCAGGTGCTGTGCCGCCGGCGCAAGAACAACCCGCTTCTGGTTGGCGATCCCGGCGTTGGCAAGACCGCCATTGCCGAGGGGCTGGCCCGCAAGGTCGTGGACGGCGAAACACCGGCGATCCTTGCGGGATCGACGATCTTCTCGCTCGACATGGGCGCACTATTGGCCGGAACGCGCTATCGCGGCGACTTCGAGGAACGCCTGAAGGCGGTGATCAAGGAACTGGAGGATCACCCGGACTCGATCCTCTTCATAGACGAGATCCATACCGTGATCGGTGCCGGCGCCACGTCTGGCGGCGCCATGGATGCGTCGAACCTGCTCAAGCCGGCGCTGCAGGGTGGCCGGCTGCGCTGCATGGGCTCGACCACCTACAAGGAATATCGGCAGCATTTCGAGAAGGACCGGGCACTCAGCCGCCGTTTCCAGAAGATCGACGTCAACGAACCGACCGTGGACGACGCGGTGAAGATCCTCCTCGGCCTCAAGCCGTATTTCGAAGAGCATCATTCCATCCGCTATACCGGCGACGCGATCCGCTCGGCGGTCGATCTCAGTGCGCGTTACATCCATGACCGCAAGCTGCCGGACAAGGCCATAGACGTGATCGACGAGGCCGGCGCGGCGCAGATGCTTCTGCCCGAAAGCCGGCGCCGCAAGACCATCGGCGCCAAGGAGATTGAAGCGGTGGTGGCCAAGATCGCCCGGATTCCGCCGAAGAGCGTCTCCAAGAATGACGCTGCGGTACTTAAGGACCTCGAAGTCTCGCTGAAGCGCGTGGTGTTCGGCCAGGACGCGGCGATCGAGGCGCTTTCGGCCGCGATCAAGCTGGCACGCGCCGGTCTGCGTGAGCCGGAAAAACCCATCGGCAACTACCTTTTTGCCGGCCCGACCGGCGTCGGCAAGACCGAAATCGCCAAACAGCTCGCATCGGTTATGGGCGTGGAGTTCCACCGTTTCGACATGTCCGAGTACATGGAGAAGCATGCGGTTTCACGCCTGATCGGTGCGCCGCCGGGTTATGTCGGCTTCGATCAGGGCGGACTTCTGACCGACAAGATCGACCAGCACCCGCACTGCGTGCTTCTGCTCGACGAGATCGAAAAGGCGCATCCGGATATCTACAATATCCTCTTGCAGGTGATGGACCACGGCAAGCTGACGGACCACAACGGTCGTCAGGTGGATTTCCGCAACGTGGTTCTGATCATGACCTCGAACGCTGGCGCCACCGAGCTGGCCAAGTTCGCAATCGGCTTCGGAAAGTCGACCCGAGAAGGCGAGGACATGGCCGCCATCGAGCGCCAGTTCACGCCCGAGTTCCGCAACCGGCTCGATGCCATCATAAGTTTCGCAGCGCTGCCACAACCGGTGATCTTGCAGGTCGTGGAGAAATTCGTCCTGCAGCTCGAAGCGCAGCTGATGGACCGCAACGTGCACATTGAGCTCACCCGGCCGGCGGCGGAATGGCTGGCCGAGAGGGGCTATGATGAACAGATGGGTGCGCGACCCCTGGCCAGGGTGATCCAGGAAACGATCAAGAAACCCTTGGCCGAGGAATTGCTGTTCGGAAAGCTCACCAAGGGCGGTCTGGTCAAGGTGGGCGTCAAGGATGGCAAGATCGACCTGCGGATCGAAGAGCCGTCGGCACCACGCATCAGCTCCAAGCGACCGCCACTGCTGACAGCGGACTGATTCCGCCCGTCGAGAGCGGCGGGCGGCCAGGCGAGGATCGGTTTCGGCCTGAAAGGGTGAATGGACCGGGGCGCGTATTCGACATCGGCCGCCCGACGGATCACATCGGCGCCACGTCGATCCCGGGGTTCACCGCAGGGCCGGGTACCTGGCGCCCCAGCCCGTGGCGGCGGCCCTACTTGCCATCATCAAGGGCGGTTCCGAGCCATGCCCCGCGGAAGAGCCGCCTTTCAGCGTTCCGTCAGCTTCAGCTCGATGCGCCGGTTCTTGGCCCGCGCGGCAGGCGTGTTCGCAGTGTCCAACGGCTGAAACTCGCCGAACCCGTTAGCCGAAAGCCGCTCCGGCGGTATTCCCTCGACATCGATCAGGTAGCGCACCACTGACAATGCCCTGGCCTGGCTCAGCGCCCAGTTATCAACCCCCGGCGCATTGTCGGTATGGCCGTTGACCTGCAGGATCCAGTTGATTTCCTTCGGAATCTCGGGCTCGATCTCGCGGATCACCGCCGCCACGCGCGCCAGTTGCTGGCGGCCGCCAAAGCCCAGCCGGGCCGAGCCGGTCTGGAACAGCACCTCGGATGAAAACACGAAGCGGTCACCGACGATCTGCACATCCTGGCGGTCGCCGAGGATCTCGCGAACCCTCCCGAAGAACTCCGAGCGGTAGTTTTCGAGGTTTTTCGACTCGGCCTCGATCCGCTGCCGCTCGGCCTCCTCAAGATCGGCCCGCCGCTTCTGCTCGGCGGCGGCCTGGGCCAGCGCCGCGTTGAGCTGGGTGCCAAGGGTCTGCAGCTCCACCTTCGAGGCCTGGTCGCGTGCCGCAGAGGCATCAAGCATCCCTTGCAGCCCTTCCAGCTGCTGGCGCAGGGCAGCGGTCTGCTGGTTCAGAAGCGCTACCCGCCGCTGGCTCTCCGCCGACAGCGCCTGCTCTTGCGACAGCACCCGGTTGGCCTCGGCCAAAAGGGCCTTCTGACGTTCGGCTTCGTTGGCGGCCCGGGCGCTCTCGGCACGCAGTCGATCGCGCTCGGCACTGAGCTCCTCCAGATCGGCCCGCAGATCGCCGATGTCGGACTGTGCCGCCAGCACCTTGGCGGCCTCCTGTTCCGCATCGCTGAGCGCCGCCAGCCGCGCCTGATCGAGCTCGGCCTGCTTGGCCTCGAGCGCCGCTTTGGCCTCCTCAAGCTGTTTCTGGGCGGTGCGCGCCGCTGCCAGCAACGTGAGCGTCTCCTCCGCCTTGCGCCGTTCCTCTTCCAGGGCGAGCGTCATCGCGGTCAGTTCGTCCTGCGCACCTTCCAGTCTGGTCCTCAGCGCTTCCGCCGCGGCGGCCTCGGCCAGCCGCGCCTGCTCCGCCTCGGTCAACGCCGACGCCCGGCGGGTGGATTCATCCCGCGCTGCCGCCAGTTCCTGCTCTTTCGCTGACGCCTCGGCTCGAAGCTGCGCCGTCAGGGCCTCCAGGGCCTCGGCCCGGGCCGCTGCCAGTCGGGCGTTTTCGGTTTCAGCATCGATCTCGCTCCGAGCCCCGGCGAGGGCTAGGTTCAGCGCCTCGGCCTCGCTGACCTGGCGGGCGTTTTCCGCCGTCAGCGAATCCACCTGCGTACGGCTTTGCTCCAGATCGGCCGACAGATCCCGATTCGATGCCAGAAGCGAGGCTACCTGCGCCTCGAAGCTGGCGATGCGTGCGTTCGCGGCGTCGCGCTCGCCGGTCAGATTGGCGACCAAGGCCGCCTGACGGTCTGCCTCGGTCGTCGCCTGCTCCAGTTGCCCCGACAGCAGCCCAACCTGGCTCTCCAGCCGGTCGCTGGACTGTTGCTCCAGCCCCAAGGCATCGGCCAGTTCGGCGATCTGGGCCGAGAACTCGTCGAGTTCGCCCGCCTGCTGACTGACCGTGTCGCGCAGGACGAACTGCACGATCATGAAGATCGTCAGCACGAACATCAGGATCAGCAGAAGCCCGGTCAGCCCGTCCACGAAGCCGGGCCAGATATTGGCCTCGAACCGGGCTCCGCTGCGTCTTGCAAAGGCCACCCTGTCAGTCCCTCGCCGCCGCCCGGATGCTGTCGGTCATGGCGGCAAGATCCTGGCGCAGCTCGGCCACGGCATCCTGCCGTCCGGCCGCCATCTCCTCAAGGATGCGCAGCAGTTGCAGATCGATGTTGCGCAGCCGCATCCGGGTCTCGGGATCGCTGCCGCCACCGGTGGCCCCGCCGCCGTCCTCCACCGCTTCCAGCGCCTGCGCCAGGCGCATCTGCCCCTCCGCGATGCGCTCGAAGACCGAGGCGTCGCCACTGAACGTGCCGCCGCTGGCCTGAACCATCGGCTGCACCTTCATCTGGTTGGAAAAGCCGTCGATGGCATCGGCAAGCTTGCCCAGGCGGTCCTCCGTGGCCTGGCGCTTCTGCTCCGAGGCCAGCATGATGTCCTTTAGGCTGTCGATCTGCATGGCCGTCTGTTCAAGAAGCCCCGCCACCAGGGTCGAGGCCCCCCCGCCGCCGGCGAGGTCACCTTCGCCAGAGACCAGGCTGATACGGGTGATCGAGCTCAGCCATTCCTCGAGTTCACGATAGAACCGGTTCTGGCCGTGGCCGGCGAAGAGCTCCAAGAGGCCCACCACAAGCGATCCGGCCAGCCCGAGCAGCGATGAGGAAAACGCCGTACCCATGCCACCGAGCTGGCTTTCCAGCCCGCCCATCAGGTTGTCAAACACCGACATCGCGTCCTGCTCTTGCCCATCCTGCGGGGCGAGCTGACGGATGGTGTCGACCACGGCCGGCACCGTCGTGGCCAGGCCATAGAATGTGCCGAGCAGGCCGAGAAATATCAGCAGGCTGACGATATATCGGGTGATGTCGCGCGCTTCGTCCAGCCTCTGGCCAACGGAATCGAGGATCGAACGGGTCGAGGACGAGGTCAGCGACTTGCGTGCGCCCCGGTCGGCTAGAAGGTTCGACAAGGGCAGCAGAAGCTGCGGCGGGCGGATGAATTCATAGCCCGGCCGGTCGAGCGCGAAGCCCTCGATCCAGTTCACCGAGGCACGCAGCGTCACCACCTGCCAGAAACAGGCCAGCACGCCGATCACGAAGACGATGCCGATCAACGCGTTCAGAAGCGGCTTGGCGACGATAATCGGCTTGATCGCGGGAAAGGCGACAAAGGCCCCGGCGGCGACCGCAGCCAGCACCACCAACATGGTGACGAACTGTCGCGTCGGCCGCGAGAACTGTGGTTCCTGTTCGCGTTTTGACGTCAAGCCTGCCCGAACCGCCATCCCGCGTCCGTCTCGCTGTTTTTCGACCCCTGCCCCCGGGGCGGCCGCAGTCTATGCGCGAAGTGCACGCATTCCAAGCCGCTAAGGGTCGGTCGCCCCACCGACGATGCGGCAAGGTCACTTCAGCGGTGAAATGACGGTTTGTTTTCGCGGCGGCTTCAGCCAATATCGCGCCGCCGGCGCGCCTGCCGGCAACCGCGGCCCGCCGTGGTCGGCAGTGCGAGAAGGAAAGGAAGGTACCATGTTCGAGGCACTCGGCGGATCGGCAATCGCGATTCTCGTCTTCGCGGTGATCCTCGTCTACCTGATGGTGAAGTCGGTGCCACAGGGCGAGGAATGGACGGTGGAACGCTTCGGTCGCTACACCCGCACGCTGACGCCGGGTCTGCGCTTTCTCATTCCGCTGATGGACAAGGTCGGGGCCCGGATCAACATGATGGAAACGGTGCTCGACATCGACAGCCAGGAGGTGATCAGCAAGGACAATGCCATGGTCCAGGCCGACGCCGTTGCCTTCTACCAGATCATCGACGCGGCCAAGGCGGCCTACGAGGTGCGCGACCTGGAACGGGCGCTGACCAACCTGGCGCAGACCAACATCCGTGCGGTGATCGGTGCCATGGATCTCGACGAAAGCCTGTCCAACCGCGATATCATCAACACCAAGCTTCTGGCGGTCATCGACGAGGCGGCGCATCCCTGGGGCGTCAAGGTCACCCGGGTGGAGATCAAGGACCTGGCGCCGCCCACCGACATCACCGAGGCGATGGGCCGGCAGATGAAGGCCGAGCGCGACCGCCGCGCCGAGATCCTGACCGCCGAGGGCCAGAAGCAGTCGGCGATCCTGAAGGCCGAGGGCCAGCGCGAAGCCCAGATCCGCGAGGCCGAGGGCCGTCGTCAGGCGGCTTTCCTCGACGCCGAGGCGCGCGAGCGCTCGGCCCAGGCCGAAGCGCAGGCCACCAAGGTGGTCTCCGAGGCGATCGCCGCCGGCAGCATTCAGGCGGTGAACTACTTCGTCGCCCAGGAATATACCAAGGCCCTGAAGGAGATGGCCGCCTCACCCAATTCCAAGACCATCATGATGCCGCTCGAGGCTTCGAGCCTGATCGGCTCGGTCGCCGGCATATCCGAGCTAGCGCGCGCGGCGGCAGCCGGCCGCGAGGGCTAGGCGGTGGCGGTGCCGATGCCGTGCTTCCCGCCCGTCGCTGCGCGAGCCTTCCGTCAGCCGCGCCCGGCCCGGCACCCGCGGCCGTCACGAGGCACCACCGCCAGGCATCAGGAGCGTTGAAGCGTGGCTGAAATGTTCGACCTTCTCGAGACCATTTCGCCCTGGTGGTGGGTGGCCTTCGCACTCGGACTCGGCGCCATCGAGATGGCGACCATGTCTTTCTATCTCATATGGCCGGCCCTGGCGGCAGTGCTCATGGCTGTGCTGACCGCGCTCCTGCCCTCGATGCCTGGCGAAATTCGCATCGGCGTCTTCGCCGCGCTCAGCATCCTTCTCACGTTCGCCGGCCGCTCACTCATCACCCGTTTCGGCGATGGCGGCGCCCAGGATAGCGGCCTCAACCGCCGCGGCGCCCAGATGGTCGGCCGCCGCGGCACGGCGGTGCGCTTCGAACACGGCGAAGGCACGGTGGAGATCGACGGCATCCCGTGGCGGGCCAAGGCCGAGCCGCCTGACGCGATCATCCTCGAGGGTGCGCAGGTCCGGGTCGTCGGCACCGAAGGCATGGTGCTGCAGGTTTCCCGCAACGGCTGAGCCCGGTGACCGGCGCTGTTAACCGAATCTGAAATCGACGCCCCTACCCCTTTGGACAGCAATCCAGGGGGAGATGGCGATGACCCGGGCTCAGTGTTTGCTGGCAGCGATCTCAATGGCCGCGGCCTGCGCGGCGGCCGGCCAGGCGTCGGCCCAGGATTGCGGCCGCTACGTTGTGCAGCCCGGTGACAGCCTCCATGACATCGCCATCGCCCGCTATGGCGACCGTGAAGCCGCATGGCGCATTTACGACCTCAACAGCGGCCTGATCGGGGGCAATCCCGACATTATCGAGAAGGGCATCGTCTTGCGGCTGCCCTGCGGCGGGCTGATCCCGGCGGCCGGGGATGGCGCCACGTCGGCGTTGGCGCCGGACGAGACCACCGCCGCCACCCACGACACCAACACGCACGACTCCGGCGCCGACATGGCAAGCGGCACCGATCAGAGACACAACCTCCAGCAGGGGGCGGACCACGGCGAGGATATGGCCGACCATGGCATGCAAGGCGGCGACGGTCCGGACCATGTTGGCCCGCAGGATGGCGACACCCACGAGATGGGCGCAGCTGGGCACGCAGCCGCGCCGGCCCATGACATGGCCGAGGGCGATGCCCATGCCGGCGGCCAGGGCCATGGCGCACAGACGGTCGTCGAGACCGGCACATCCAGGCCGGCCGTTTCAGAAGAAGCCGGACTGGCCCTGGTCAGCTACGGCCCCTTCAGCCCGTTTTCCGGCAGCACGCTTCCCGAACAGGGTATGTTCACGGCACTGATCCGGGCAGCACTGGACGCCGCCCCCCAAAAGGACGGCGAACCCGCCGCGGACATCGCCTTCGTCAACGATCCCGAATCGCATCTCGACAGCCTCTTTCCCCGTGGTGCCTTCGATGTCGGCTTTCCCTGGGTCTGGCCCGACTGCGCCGCGGCCGCCCTGACCCCGAACCAGCAACGGCTCTGTGACGGCTACGTCGCCTCGGCGCCCTTCTACGAGTTCGCCATCGAGGTCTATGCGCGCGCCGATGGCCGTTTCGCCGCGGCCCGGTTCCCCGCCGACCTCACCGGTGCGGTGATGTGCCGACCCGAGGGCTATCCGGTCGACGATCTGATCTCGCGCGGGCTTTTGCCCGGAAAGATCGAGCTTCGCCGTGCGCCCGACCCGCGTGCCTGCCTGGAACTGCTCGATGCCGGCACCGTCGATCTGGCCTCGATGGACGCCAGCGCCACCCGCGCGCTGGCTCAGGACATGACCCTCGCCACCCCGCTTCTGGTGCTTGACGGACTGACCGTGGTCGAAACGCTGCATGCCATCGCCCCCAAGGGCAGCGCCCGGGGCCGGGCTGGGCTGGCGCGCCTCGATCTGGGCCTGCAACGGATCGGCGACAGCGGCGCCTGGTTCGACATCGTGCAGCGCCACCTCGATGCGGGCGGCCAGGCGGTCAGCGATCCGGGGGCTGACGAGCCCGGCACGCCGATGGGCGCGGACCATGGCGAAACGCCGGGCCTGGCCAGCCACGGCGAGACGCACGAGACGGCGGCCGACCCGACCCATGACAATCCAACCCAAGGTGCCGGGCATGGCGGCGAGGCGGCGATTCCCAACGCCATGGAAGGCCACGGCGCGGAAGTCGGCGGGCATGGCGCCACGCCGCCTGCGGGCGAGACCGGTGCCGGTCACGGTTCCGCCGGCGAGGACGCCCATTCCGCGTTCGATGACGGCTTGGACCCAGCGGAGGAGCGGGCGGCGGCGGTGCGCGCTGCGGCCCAGCTGGCCGAAGAGCGTTTCGCAGCTGCGACCCCGGCAAGCAACGCCGGCGACCCGGTACTGCAGGACATTCTGGCAGAGCTGGCGCCAGTTGCAGATACCTCGGCCGCCGAAGCGCCCAGCGATGGGGATGGGGAAGGCAACCTGCCGCAGATTGCCGTGCCGGCGGGCCGCGGCGGCGTTGCCATTCTCGTGCCGGCCATCCGCCCCGGTCGAACCGAAAAAGAGCCCGAGGGCGACGGCGGCTATCTGGCACCCTTCCGACCGGGTGCGCCAGGTTCGGAGATCATGGCACATGCGGGCGGCTCACCGGCACCCGAGGCGGCAGCACCGAGCCGAACCCCGGGCGGTGGCGGCGACCTGCGCATCGCCGACTCCTTCTACTAACCGAAGCGTCCCCGGTCCTGGGCAGCGGGGCTGGGCGGCAACCCCGGGCACCGTCGAGCCCGAGTCCCGGCATGCCGCCCGACTCTCAGGCGTCGCCGGTCAGGGCCCGCACCCGCGCGGCAAGCCTGACCATCTCGGGATCGACGATCCCGAGTTCCGCCAGACTGTCGAGCGTCCGGTAAAGATAGTCCGCATTCCGCCCCGCCGGTCCCTCAGCCCTGGCGATCACCGCAGCCTGGTCCTCCAGGCTCAGCCCCTGCCAGTATTGAGGGTGCGACGGGTCGAGCACATAGCAGAGCGCATCCACCCGGCGCCCGTCGTCCAGCAGAACCGGATGGGTCTCTTCGGCATAGGCATAGGAGACCAGCTCGCGTTCGCGGAGATAGTCGAGCACGGTCTTTGCATCCGCCGCCGCAACCCGGTAGGCCAGCCCGGCACAGGCGCTCCCTTCGCGCGCGTCGAGGCCGAGGACCAGCCCGGGAGCCTCGGGCGTACCGCGATAGTGAATGGAGCGCAGACAGAAGGCGCGATGAAAGCCCTCCAGCGTCGCCACCCGGGTTTCAGCGGCGGTGAAGCCGGGCTTCCAGATCAGCGAGCCGTAAGCGAAGACCCAGAATTCCTGCATGCCGCCCCGCTCTCCACTCCGCCGGTCCAAGCCCGGGCCGAGGATTAGGACAGATCGGCCGCCGACGGAACCGCCCCTGGGACAGCCATGGCCGCCAAACTTCCCTGCCGGGCCGATCGCGCCCGGCCGCAACCGCTGGAGGCCCCCACAGCAAAGGCATTCTCTCCGCCCCGGCAAGCCTGTAGGCTGCCACATCATGCGCAGGCTGTTCTTCCTTGTGATCATCGTCATTGCCGGCTGGAGCGGCTACTGGTGGGTTGGCGCGACCGCGCACAAGCGGGCCCTCGACGACTGGCTGGTGGCGCGCCAGAACGATGGCTGGCTGGCCGAACGCGACGCCCTGACCGTCGCCGGCTATCCCGGCCGCTTCGACACTACCGTGACCAACCTGGCCATCGCCGATCCGCGTTCGGGCTGGGCATGGACGGCAGACGCCTTCCAGATCCTGATGCTGTCCTACAAGCCCAACCACGTCATCGTCGTCTGGCCCGGAACCCAGACCGTGGCCTCACCCTGGGACAGGGCCGAGGTGACCAGCAAGACGATGCGCGGCAGCGTCGTGTTCCGCCCGACCACCAGCCTGGAACTCGACCGTTCGGTGATCGAGATCGAAGATCTGAAGTTGGTTTCGAACACCGGCTGGACCGCCGGCCTCAGCCACGCCCAGCTCAGCACTCGCCAGGCCGAGCCGGGAACCGCACCCGGCTTTGCCCATGACATCAGCTTCAACGCCCGCGACCTTACCCTTCCCGACACGCTGCGCCGCCTGCTGGAACGCAGCGAGGTTCTGCCAACCGTCTTCGACAGCGCCGATATCGACCTAACCGCCTCATTCGACGGCCCCTGGGACCGGCACGCAATCGAAGGCCAAAAGCCGCGGCTGACCGCCGCGAGCATCCGGCGCTTCGACGCGGAATGGGGCGAAATGGCGCTCAAGGCGCGGGGGCGGTTCACCATCGGACCGGAGGGCTATCCCGAAGGCCAGATCGACATCACCGCGCGCAACTGGCGTGAAATGCTGCGGCTGGCGGTCGACGGCCACCTGCTGCCGGGCGCTATCGCCGACGACATCGAGGCGGTGATGGCGGTGGCGGCGCAACTGACCGGCGACGGCAAGACCATCACCATGCCCATGTACCTTTCCGGCGGCTATGTCCGCATCGGGCCGGTGCCCGTGGCACGGGCCTGGCGGTTCTGAACCGCGGTCGGGCGCGCCATTATCGACAGTAGGGGCCGCTGCGGTATCCGGCGGTATCAAAGTGGAAATGGTTGCGGTGGAAGCGGTCGCTCTCGGGGCCAAGCACGGTGCCGAAAGTCCCGCAGGCGGCCGCGTGCAGGCTTTGCAGCGCGGGGCCATAGCGCTTGCCTGCCCAGTCGTTGAGCACATCCAGCCGCTGGCCGTCTGCGAGGCCGAGCCCACCGATGTCTATGGCCCGGCCGTTTGCATGCTCGCTCAGCCGGGCGCCGCGGACGTTGTTGCGGCTGCGGCAGGCATAGCCGGCCAGGACGCTCAGCTCGACCAGTTCCGAGCCAAGGTCGCGCGCCACCGGCCGCGCGGCGTCGTTCACCCATGCCGACAGGGCCCGCGCGGTGCCGCAAGTGACCTTGACCGGTTGCGACAGGCGGACACCCGCCACCGCCTCCAGCCGCACCGGATCGGCGATGCCACAAGCCCCGGCTCCGTCGATGGGCGCGATCTCGGCACCGAGCATGTCGGGACTGCCGCAGACCGGTCCGGCTTCGGGCGACAGCGACAGGCGGGCGATCACCTCGTCGACGCTGCGGCTGGCCTGTCCACAGGACATGGCCAGAAGCGTACCCAACACCAAAAGCCCGTGCCGTGCCTCGATCATTGCTCGCCCTCCCCCTCGGCGCCGTCATGGCCCGCGGCGCGGCCGAAATTGGGCAGGTTGGTATCCTGCCCGGCTTCCAGGATCCCGCGCCGGATGGCCCTGGTGCGGGTAAAATAGTCGAATAGCAGATCGCCGTCGCCGGTCCGGATCGCCCGCTGCAGGGCGAACAGCTCCTCGGTGAACCGGCCCAGGATCTCCAGCGTCGCATCCTTGTTGTTGAGGAAGACGTCGCGCCACATGGTCGGGTCCGAGGCGGCGATCCGGGTGAAGTCGCGGAAACCGGCGGCGGAGAACTTGATCACCTCCTGCTCCGAGACGCGCCGGAAGTCGTCTGCGACGCCCACCATCGTGTAGGCAATGAGGTGCGGCACATGGCTCACCACGGCGCAGACAAGGTCGTGGTGCTCGACCTCCATCCGCTCGGTATGGGAGCCGAGCCCCCGCCAGAAACGCTCCAACCGCTCGACGGCGGCGCTCTCGGCGTCCTCGGGCGGGACGATCAGGCACCAGCGGTTGTCGAAAAGCTCGGCAAAGCCCGCCTCCGGCCCGGAATGCTCGGTGCCAGCCATAGGGTGCGCCGCCACGAAGTGCACCCCCTTGGGAACATGCGGCGCCACCGCGTCGAACACCGCCCGCTTGACCGAGCCCACGTCGGAGACGATGGCGCCCGGCGAAAGCGCCGGCGCCATGGCGGCCGCCAGCGCGCCCATGGCGCCCACGGGAACGCAGAGGATCACCAGATCGGCGCCCGCGACCGCCTCGGCCGGGGTCTCGAAGACCGCGTCGCAAAGGCCGAGCCTCAGCGCCGTGTCGCGCGTCGCGGCGCTGCGGGCAGTGCCGGTGATGCGGCCGGAAAACCCCGCCCGCCGCGCCGCCAGCGCGATGGACGAGGCGATCAGCCCCAGCCCGATCAGTGCGATATGGCGGAACTCGCCGTTCATTGCCGCCCCGCCATGAAATCTTTCAACACTGCCGCGACCCGACCGCAGCCGGCCTCGTCCCCAATGGTGATGC
This sequence comes from Paracoccaceae bacterium, assembly GCA_050299555.1. GTDB lineage: Bacteria > Pseudomonadota > Alphaproteobacteria > Rhodobacterales > Rhodobacteraceae > JBNKWA01. Next base: position 83,343 of record JBNKWA010000008.1, read on the forward strand.
GCAGGGCCTCCGGAAAGCCGTACCCCTTGACACGCCGCACTATGATGCCGGCATCGCGAAGCGCGGCGTCAGCGGCCACCGCCTCGGCCTCGGACGCAAAGCGGGCGAGGATGTAGTTGCCCTGGGACGGGTCCGAGGGGATGCCCACCGCCGCCAGTTCGGCCGCCAGCCGGTCCCGCCATTCCGCGTTGTGGCTGGCGCAGCGTTTCACCCAGGCGCGGTCACGCATCGCTGCCTCCGCCGTCACCTGCGCGGTGGTGGAAAGGTTGAACGGGCCGCGCACCCGGTTCAGCGCATCGATCACCGGCGCCGGGCCATAACCCCAGCCAATCCTCAGCCCGCCGAGCCCGTAGACCTTGGAGAAGGTCCTGGTCATGACAACGTTGGGCCGGCTGCCCGACAAGGCCTTGCCGGCATCGTAGTCGGGGTCGGTCACATACTCGGCATAGGCGCCGTCGAGCACCAGCAGGCACCCTTCGGGCAGCCCGTCCGCCAGCCGCGCCACCTGGTCCGCCGGCATCAGCGTGCCGGTGGGGTTGCCGGGGTTGGTGATGAACACCAGCCGCGTCCGTTCGGTCACCGCGCCCAGAACCGGCTCGACCACGACGCGCCGCTCACGCTCCGCCGCCATGACCGGGGTCGCCCCCGCCGCCAGGGCCGAGATGCGGTACATGGAAAAGCCGTGCTCGGTATAGACCACCTCGGTGCCCGGTCCGGCATAGACCTGGCAGAGAAAGGTGATGATCTCGTCCGATCCGTCGCCGCAGATGATGCGGTCGGGGTCAAGCCCCTCGACCTCGGCGATGGCGGCACGCAGCGCCTCGTGCCCGGACGACGGATAGATGTGCAGCGATGCCGCCGCCGCGCGATAGGCGGCATGGGCCGCCGGGCCGGTGCCGAAAGGGTTCTCGTTGGAACTGAGCTTGAGCACCTGCTCCCGGCCCGCAATCCGGCTTTCGCCACCGACGTAGGGCGCGATGTCGAGGATGCCCGGTTGCGGAGAGGGAGCGGATGGCATGTCGGGGATTCCGGCGGCTGGCGAACCGCGCCCTTCTAGCGGCAGCGGGTGGGGAAGGGAACACCCCCAAAACGGGCCGCGCCCGAGGCCGCTCGCCGGTCCCCCCCTCGCGGAGGGATGCGAGGGCAGCCCGGCATCTGCGCGCCGATTGACGTGGCACGGGTGCCGCCCGGGCTCGATGCCGCCGGTCAGAAGAAGCTCTGCGGGTCGATATCTATGGCAACGCGGACATTGGGGGGCAGCTTCACCCCGGCCCGCCAGGCCGCCAGCGGCCCCTGTATCGCAACCCCCTTCGGCGCCTTGACCAGAAGCCGCATGCGATGCTGGCCGCGGATGCGGGCGATCGGCGCCGGTGCAGGGCCGAAGACCTGGGCGCCGGCCCGGGTCAGGACCGGCGCCGTGGCAGCCAGCGCCTTGGCGGCCGCGCTCACCCGGTTGCCGTCGGCGCCGCTGACGATCACCCCGGCCATGCGGCCGTATGGCGGCGCCCCGGCGCGGGCGCGGGCAGCCGCCTCGGCGCGCCAGAAATCCTCGTCGGTGCCCTTCAGGATCGCCTGCATCACCGGATGCCCCGGCACGTGGGTCTGGATCAGCGCCAGCCCGGCACGGTCGGCGCGGCCGGCCCGCCCCGCCACCTGGTGGACAAGCTGAAAGGTGCGCTCGGCCGCCCGCAGATCGCCGCCCTGCAGCCCCAGGTCGGCATCGATCACCCCAACCAGCGTCAGAAGCGGAAAGTTGTGCCCCTTGGCCACAAGCTGGGTGCCGATGACGATGTCCGCAGCGCCCTCGGCAATGGCCTCGATCCGCTCCTTCAGCGCCCGTGCGCTCATCGCCATGTCCGAGGACAGGACCGCCACCCGCGCCTCGGGGAAAAGCGATACCACCTCCTCAGCCAGCCGCTCCACCCCGGGGCCGAGCGCCATCAGCGTGCCTTCCTCACCGCAGGACGGACAGGCGGTGGGGATCGCCCGCTCGCGTCCGCACTGGTGGCAGACCAGCCGCTGGCGGAAACGATGCTCCACCATCCGCGCATCGCAATCCTCGCAGCCGATCTGGTGGCCGCAGGCCCGGCACAGTGTCAGGGGCGCATAGCCGCGCCGGTTAAGGAACAAGAGCGACTGCTCGCCCGCCGCAAGCCGCTGGCGGATCTCGGCCAGAAGCGTCGGCGACAACCAGCGCCCATGCTCCGGAGGGTCGGCGCGCAGATCGATGGCGCGCATCTGGGGCATGCGGGCGACGCCGAACCGCTCGGGCAGATCGAGCCGGGCATATTTCCCGGCCTCGGCATTGGCCCAGCTTTCCAGCGACGGCGTGGCCGAGGCCAGTACCACCGCCGCGCCTTCAATGGAGGCGCGCAGCACCGCCAGATCGCGGGCGTTGTAAAGCGCGCCGTCCTCCTGCTTGTAGGATGGGTCGTGTTCCTCGTCGACGACGATCAGCCCCAGCCGCGCATAGGGCAGGAACAGCGCCGACCGGGCACCGACCACAAGCTGTGCCTCGCCCGAAGCCACGGCGGCCCAGTTCCGCCGACGCTCGCCGGGGCCGACGCCGGAGTGCCACTCCGCCGGCCGGGCGCCGAACCGAGCCTCGACCCGGGCGATGAAGCCGGCAGTCAGTGCAATTTCCGGCAGTAGAACCAGTGCCTGCCGTCCGGCCTTCAGCGCTTCCGCCACAGCCTCGAGATAGACCTCGGTCTTGCCCGAGCCGGTAACGCCCTTCAAGAGCGTGGTGCCATAGCCGCCGGCCCTGACCGCGCTCATGAGCACCGAGGCCGCCTGCCCCTGGTCCGCCGACAACGCCTTGCCCGCACGGGCAGCATCGAGGCGTGGCATCGGCATCTCGCGCGGGGCGGCGGCCTCGCTCACCGCGCCGTGTTCCACCAGGCCCCGGACCACCCCGGTCGAAACCGAGGCCGCCGCCGACAGCTCGGTCAGCGTCAGGCCGGCGCCGCCATGCTCGGCCAGCACCTCCAGCACCCGCCGCCGGGCCGGTGTCATCCGCTCCGGCTCGCCGGACCCGGGCCGATAGACCTTGCGCATGCCCGGTGGCTCGCCCAATCCCGGCACCCTTGTGGCCAGCCGCAGCATAGCGGCAATCGGCGTCAGCGTGTAGTCGGCGGCGCGGTCGAGGAAGGCCTGCATCGCCGGCCGCATGAGCGGGACGTCCAGCACCGCACTCACTGCCTTGATCTTGCTGGGGTCCAGTCCGCCTTCACCCGGCCCCCAGACAACACCCAAGACCTGCCGCGGCCCCAGCGGCACCGCGACGAAGGCACCGCGGCGAACCCCGCCCTCGGGCGCACGATAATCCAGCGGGCCCAGCGGCTCTGTCGTGACCACCGAAATCAGTGCACCCGCGGAAAAGGCACGCGGAACATCCGCGCCACCTTCGATTGTACGGTTTCCTCCCCCCTGGGCTTGCATTACTCTGGGCCAGACGGCACAGACGCAGCAAACGCGCCCGCCAACGCATCCGCAACCACAAGAAAAACGGACCCCGACGCCATGAAATTCTTCCTCGATACAGCCAATGTGGACGAGATCGCCGAACTGCACGAGATGGGCATGGTCGACGGCGTAACCACCAACCCCTCGCTGATCCTGAAATCCGGCCGCGACATCGCCGAAGTCACAAAGCAGATCTGCGACATCGTCAAGGGCCCGGTCAGCGCCGAGACCGTGGCCACCGACGCCGAAGGCATGATCGCCGAAGGCCACAAGCTTGCCAAGATCGCCGACAACATCACCATCAAGGTCCCCCTGACCTGGGCCGGGCTGAAGGCCTGCAAGGTGCTGTCCGGCGAAGGCCGCATGGTCAATGTCACGCTGTGCTTCTCCGCCAACCAGGCGCTGCTGGCGGCCAAGGCCGGGGCCACCTTCATCAGCCCCTTCGTGGGCCGGCTGGACGACATCCACCTCGACGGCATGGAACTGATCTCCGACATTCGCGAGATCTACGACAACTACGACTTCAAGACCCAGATCCTCGCCGCGTCGATCCGCACCGTGAACCATGTCTCCGAAGCAGCCAGGATCGGCGCCGACGTGGCCACCATGCCCGCCGGCGTGATGAAGAAACTGGCCGACCACCCGCTGACCGACAAGGGCCTCGAGCAGTTCCTCAAGGACTGGGCCAAGACCGGGCAGTCGATTGTCTGAGGGGAGCCCCGCCACCGTGAGCGAGCCCGGTGAGAAGAACGCGGCGATCGAGGTGCTGAAGCGCCGCATCATCGACAACCCTGGGCTGATCCTCGGGGATCGTGACGTGATGCGGGCGCTGGTCGAGGCCGACGGCCTGCCTGACAATCGCAACGTGGTCGATCTGCGCGGCCGGCTGGTGGAGCGGCTGGAGGAGCGGCTCGACCGGCTGGAGGAGACCCACCGTTCGGTGATCGCCGCGGCCTACGAGAATCTCGCTGGCACCAATCAGGTCCACAGGGCCGCGCTGGCGATCCTCGAGCCGACCGACTTCGAGGGCTTCCTGAAGGTGCTGGCCCATGACGTGTCGAACATCCTGTCGATCGACGTCATCAAGCTGGCCATCGAGACCGCCCATGCCGAAGCCGGCAGCTTTCTCGGCCCCAAGGGCGAATTGCACGAGATCGTCGTCGCCCTGCCCCGCCACGGCGTGCGCGGCTACATCGGCGGCGGCGGAACCCCGGCGCGGGTGACCTTGCGCGAATGCGGCCCGGCGGCCGAGGGGCTCTACGGCGCCGACCGCGACTGGGTGCGCTCCGAAGCCGTGCTCAAGCTCGACCTCGGGCCGGGGCGGCTGCCGGCGTTGCTGGCCTTCGGAGCCGAGGATTCCCAGCGCTTCCACCCCGAGCAGGGGGTGGACCTGCTGAAATTCTTCGGCGGCGTGTTCGAGCGGGTACTGAAGCGCTGGCTGGGATGAGCCGGCCCGGCGCTCCCGATGCCGAAGGCAGCGCCGGGGCGCTTTCGCTGGTCGAGACCTGGCTGGCCTCCGAAGCTGCGGTCAAGAACCGCAGTCCGAAGACGGTCACCGCCTACCGCCGCGACCTGCAGGAATTCCTGGGGTTTCTCGGCCGGCACTGGGGCGGACCCGCCGGCCTGGGCGCGCTTTCCGGCATCGCACCTGCCGATCTGCGCGCCTGGGTGGCGCATCTCCGGGGCCGCGGTCTCGATCCGCGCTCGGTCGCCCGCGCCCAGTCGGCGGTGCGGGGGTTCTTCGCCTGGCTCGGCCGCGTGCACGGGCTCCAGGCGCCCGCGGTCGCCGGCATGCGCGGTCCCCGGCTGAAGCCGCGCCTGCCCCGACCGGTGACCGCTGAGGCGGCCAAGTCGCTGATCGACACCGTCGAGCTTGACCACCCCGAGCCCTGGATCGCCGCCCGCGACGTGGCTGTGGCAACGCTGCTCTACGGCTCGGGCCTTCGCATCTCCGAGGCACTGGGGCTGACCCGGGCTTCTGCGCCGCTGCCCGAGATGCTGAACGTCCGTGGCAAGGGCGGCAAGGAGCGGCTGGTGCCGGTCCTGCCTGCGGCGCGCGAGGCAGTGGACGCCTATCTGAAGCTCTGCCCCCATGGGGTGCCTGCCGAGGGGCCGCTCTTTGTCGGTGCCCGCGGGGGGGCGCTGAACCCACGCCAGGTGCAGGCGGTCGTTGCCCGCGCCCGGGCGCGCCTCGGCCTACCCGAAAGCGCAACGCCACATGCGCTCAGGCATTCCTTCGCCACCCATCTGCTGGCGGCCGGAGGCGATCTGCGAACCATCCAGGAGCTTCTCGGTCACGCCTCGCTGGCCACCACCCAGGGCTATACCGGTGTCGACGAGGCCCGGCTGCTGGAGGTCTATGCCCGCGCCCATCCCCGCGCCCGGCATCAGGATTGAGCGGAACACCATTCCCCGGCGACGCCGCCGCGCTCCAGGCGGCCCTTTCGCCCGCCACCGGCTCCTCTCGTGACCCGGCCCCGCAACAACGCCGGCGCGCCCGTCTTCCCGGCTCAAGCCCTCCGGCGTCCATAGACCGTCAGGCCAAAAGGGGCAGAGCCCCGCGGCTCCCGCCTGTCGGCCCCCGGGATGCGCCGGTCAGGCCAGTGGCCGCCGCTGCCGGCCCGGGACATCGCTGCCGATTGCGCGCGCTGCATTTGCCCGCTAGCCTCGTTCGCCTGACCACATACCAGGTGCAGACGGAGGCAGGGATGAAGGTGCTGGCAATTGCGACGGCATTCGGCACGGCGGTTGCGCTGGGCGGATGCACTCAACCCCAATCCGGCGTCGACGCGAACTGCGCCGGCGCCGTGCTGGGCGGTGCGGCCGTCGGCGGAATCATCGGCGACCAGTTCGGCAAGGGTACGGGCGGAAACCTGATGACCGCGGCCGGCGTGGCTGCCGGCGCTGCGGCTGGCGCACAGGCTGCATGCCCGCGCAACGTCAAGCCGTTCCCCAACGCCTGACGCTCGGCGGGCCCAATCGTCGCCCCATGGCGGTCGGTGTGCAGCCGCCCAGCGCAGGGTGGCCGGCGCTGCCACGCCGGACGGACCGATTGCAGATCAGTCTGCCACCTGATCGGGCCGCCCGGGCAGGGGCTTGCCGCAATGGCCGCTTTGCCACATCCTCCGCAACCGGGAAACAACGCCGATCCGAGGGAGTGCCGCCATGACCGTCCGCCCCATCCGCCCTGTCCTCGCCGCCATCGCCCTGCTTGCCGCGGCCGGTCCGGCGCTGGCCGTCGACCTGCCGGACCTTGCCGGCCGCGAGGTCGCGGTGGTGACCGAGAACGCCTATCCGCCGCTGCAGTTCGTCGATCCCAAGTCCGGCGATGCGATCGGCTGGGAATACGACGCCATGGCCGAAATCGCCAAGCGGCTGAACATGACGGTCAGCTACCTCAACACAAGTTGGGACGCGATGATCCCGGCGGTCAGCGAAGGCCAGTACGATGTCGGCATGACCGGCATCACCATCCGCGACGACCGCAAGGAGAAGGTGGATTTCTCCGACCCCTACATGGTCTCGCAGATGATGATGATCGTGCGCGGCGACGAGGAACGCTTCGCCGATGCCGCCGGCTTTGCCGCCGATCCCGACCTTCTGATGTCGGCCCAGCCGGGCACCACGCCCTTCTATGTCGGCGTCTACGAGGTGCTGGACGGTGACGAGGCCAACCCCCGGATCAAGACGTTCGAGACCTTCGGTGCCTCGCTGGAGGCGCTGCGGTCCGGCGACGTCGACCTGACGCTGTCGGACAGCACCGCCGCCAACGGCTACGTCGCCGCCTCCGACGGCGGGCTCAAGATCATCGGCGAGCCGCTCGGGACCGAGGAGTTTGGCTTCATCTTCCCCAAGGGCTCGGACCTGGTGGAACCGATCAACGCCGCCATCGCCTCGATGCGCGAGGACGGAACGCTGGATGCGCTGAACAAGAAGTGGTTCCTCGACTACAAGCTCGGCGAATAAGGCGCCCGCGTGACGCGCCCGGCGGCGACCCCGGGTCAGGACTTCCCGTGGTGGCTCGTCGCCTGCGGCGCGATGTTCGCTGCCGCCTTCGCCGGCATCTGGGCGAGCCCGCTTTATGCCGCCATCCTGGCAGCGGTGTGGAAGGGTCTCGGCATCACCGTCTTCGTCTCGGTGGCAGCCTTCGCGCTCGCCACCGGCCTCGGCCTGGTTCTGGCGCTGGGTCTGATGGCGCCCCATGTGGCGATCCGTCAGACGGCCCGCTTCGTGATCGAGGTGGTGCGCGGCATCCCGATCATCGTGCTCCTTCTCTACGTCGCCTTCGTCGGCGGCCCGGCGCTGGTTGCCCTCTGGAACTGGTGCGGCGGCCTTTTCGGCGCCGAACCGATCCGCCCTCGCGATCTGTCGCTGATGTGGCGCGCGATCATCGCGCTGATGATCGGCTATGCGCCCTACATCGCCGAGGTCTTCCGTGCCGGCTTCGAGGCGGTGGACAAGGGCCAGATCGAGGCCGCCAAGGCACTCGGCCTCCGCCCCGGCCAGCGCTTCCGCCTGATCGTGCTGCCTCAGGCGGTCAAGATCATGGCCCCGCCGCTCGGCAACTTCTTCATCGCGCTGATCAAGGACAGCGCCCTGGTCTCGGTCCTCGGAGTCGCCGACATCACCCAGCTCGGCAAACTCTATGCCTCGGGCTCGTTCCGCTATCTTGAGACCTACAACGTCGTGACCTTGGTCTATCTGGTGCTGACCATCGGCCTGTCGCTATTGCTGAGGGCGCTGGAGAGGCGACTCAATCGGGCCGGCGCGCACCCGGGCGAGCCGTAATCGCGGCCATCATCCGGGCTTGTGCTGGCCGCCGGCTTGCCTTTCAAAGGCGACGGATTTCTGGTTAAGGGGTGCCAATGTCGCCGTTCGTAAAGGCCTTCGCAGTCCATCTTTTCACCGCGACAGGTGCGCCTCTGGCACTGATGGCGATGCTGGCCGCAGGGCGGTCGGACTGGCCGATGATGTTCCTGTGGCTGCTTTTCGCGCTCCTGGTCGACGGCATCGACGGGCCCCTGGCGCGCCGGGTCGACGTGCGCCGCCACGCCCCGCAATGGGACGGCGTCCTGCTCGACCTCGTCATCGACTATCTGACCTATGTCATCATTCCGGCCTATGCGCTGGCCGAGGCGAAGCTCATCGGTCCGGGCTGGAGCCTGGCGGCAGCGCTGTTGATCTGCGCAACCGGCGCGGTCTATTTCGCCGACACACGGATGAAGACTGCGGACTATTCCTTCTCGGGCTTTCCGGCCTGCTGGAACATGGTCATCCTGGTGCTGTTTTCGGTGGATATCGGTTCCTGGGCGGCGATGATCCTGATCGTGGTCATCGCGCTGACCCAGTTCTTCTCGCTGAAATTCGTCCACCCGGTCAGGACCGACCGCTGGTATCACGTCAACATCACCGCCATGATCGCCTGGGCCAGCTTCGCGGCGCTGGACACCTGGCTGTCCTTCCAGGGACCGCTCCTGGTCAAGGCCGGGCTGATCGTGGCCAGCCTCTATCTGCTCGGTGCCGGCATCACCCAGCAACTGATCCCCGAGCGAGATCGCGGCTGAGCCGCGCGGAAATCCGAAATGGATGCCCGATATCCGGCGGCAACGCCGGGCGCGGCTGCTAGATTGGCGCCCATGCTGTTCGATCTGCCAGACCATGACGCACTCTATCAGGCTCTGCTGCGGCGGGATGACCGCTACGACGGTCAGGCCTATGTCTGCGTCTCCTCCACCGGCATCTTCTGTCGGCTGACCTGCCCCGCGCGCAAGCCGAAGGCCCAGAACTGCACTTTCTACGCCACGATCGGCGAGTGCATCGAGGCCGGGTACCGGCCCTGCAGGAAGTGCCATCCCATGCAACCGCCGGCATCGGCCGATCCCACAATCGGCGCCCTGCTTGCCGCCCTCGACGAGCGTCCCGACCTGCGCTGGTCAGAAGGGCACATCACCCAGATGGGCTTCGATCTTTCCACCGTGCGGCGCAGCTTCAAGCGCCAGTTCGGCATGACCTTTCTTGAGATGGCCCGGCAACGACGGCTGCGCGAAGGCTTCGAAAGCCTGTCCGGCGGCGCCAAGGTTATCACCGCCCAACATGATGCGAGCTTCGAGTCGGCCAGCGCCTTTCGTGCCGCCTTCGCTCGGCTTCTGGGCTGCCCGCCCAAGGCCCTTGCGGGGGGTGCGACCTTGCTCGCCGACTGGATCGCGACACCGCTCGGCGACATGATCGCCGTCAGCAGTGCCACGCATCTCCACCTTCTGGAATATATCGACCGCAAGGCCCTGCCGGCGGAACTGAAGACGCTGCGCGTGGCCGCCAGGGGCGATCTCGGCATCGGCCGCCACCCGCCGACCGCGCAGGTGGAGGCGGAACTTGCCGCCTTCTTCGACGGCCGGTCGGCAACGTTTAGCACGCCGCTCGCGCCCCATGGCAGTGCATTTTCCCGGCAGGTCTGGGACGAGCTGCGCCGCATTCCGGCCGGCACCACCTGCAGCTACTCGGAAATAGCCCGCCGCATCGGCCGCCCCACGGCCACCCGGGCGGTGGCCCGCGCCAACGGGGCGAACCCGATCGCGCTGGTGATCCCCTGTCACCGGGTCATCGGCGCCGACGGATCGCTGACCGGCTACGGTGGCGGGCTGTGGCGCAAGCAGCGGCTGATCGAGATCGAACGCCAGTACCGGCGCGAACCGACCGAGGTCACCGCGACCGGCTGACCACGCCGCCGCGCGATGGCCTCCGCCAATCGTTCTCCGCCTGGCCTCTTGCGACCGTCACCGCCGACGGGGGGCCTCTTTCAGAGTTTCATCGCCACGACGCCGGCGGCAATCACTGCACCGGCCAGCAGCTTGGACGGATGCGCCCGCTCACCCAGGAACACCACGCCGATCAGGACCGCGAACAGGACGGAGGTCTCGCGCAGCGCGGTGACCAGCTGTATCGGCGCCCTGGTCATCGCCCAGATGACGATCCAGTAGGCCGAGAAGCTCAGGAACCCCGCCGCCAGCCCGTTGCGCCACAACCGCCCCTGCCGCGGCATCGCCGCCGCGCCCCGCCAGCCCAGCCCGATGCCCGCCATGACCATGCCGTCGATCAGGAACAGCCAGCCGGTATAGCTCGACGGATTGCCCGAGGCTCGTCCGCCGATGCCGTCGACGATGGAATAAGCCGCGGTGCAGGCGGCCGAGCCCAGCGCGAAAGGGACCAGGGTCATCGCTTCGCCGGCCGACCGGACACCGCGTGCCATCAGCATCACGCCGACACCCACCAGCGCGATGCCGACGAACTCCGGTCCACTGACCCGGTCGGTCAGCACCACCAGCCCCGCCACCGCCACCATCAACGGCGCTGCTCCCCTGGCAATGGGATAGACCCGGGAAAGGTCGCCCCGGTTGTAGGCACCGACGAGAAACAGGTTATAGCCGGTGTGAATGGCGACCGAGGCGGCAAGCCAGGGCCAGGCGACCGAGGCCGGCAGGCCCTCGACCGATACCAGCGCCGCGCCGAACAGCCCCTGACAGATGCTGATCAGCATCATCCCCTGGAAGCGGTCGCCGCCAAGCTTCAGAAGCGCATTCCAGCCGGCATGCATCATTGCCGCCGCCAGGACCGCGAAGAACACCGCCGGACTCATGTGCTTTCAGACTCCGCCGCACCCCGATGAGCGCCGAATAGCCGACGGGGCCGGCGGCCGCCAGCGGTGCCCGAAGCCGGGGCGTCTCAAGATGGGCGCCGTCCGCGATTCGGACTTTCCGACCAAAGCCGCCTTGCTACAGCAGCAGCGAGGCGGCGCCCTCATGCTTCAGTAGCGCAACCTTGGTCTCGATGCCGCCCGGCGCCGAAAACCCGCCCAGCCCGTCGGCGGCCAGCACCCGGTGGCAGGGGATGATGATCGGGATCGGATTGGCGCCGCAGGCCTGGCCGATGGCCTGGGCGCTGACGCCGAGGTCGCGGGCAAGCTCGCCATAACGCCGGGTCTCTCCGAAGGGAATGGCCAGCAGCGCGCGCGAGAAGTCGCCCTGCAGCCCCTCGCCCAGCGCCAGCGGCAGGTCGAACGCGGTCCGCCCGCGGTCGAAATATTCACCAAGCTGCCGCGCCGCCTCGTCGAGCACGGCGGAATGCCCCACCGGCTCGGACCCACCCCATTTCACCCGGGTGATCCGTCCGTCCTCCTCGGTCACCGTCAGGGCCCCGAACAGGCCGTCAACGGTGGCGCAGTTCAATTCTGCAGGCCGGCAAGTACGGTGTCGCAGCGTCCGCAGGTCCCGGCATGGGCATGGCTGCCGACATCGGGCAGGATCCGCCAGCAGCGCTGGCACTTGGCACCGTCGGCCTGGCGGAACTCCACCTCGACACCAGGCACTTCCGGCAGCACAAAGCCGCCGCCCGGCAGCGGCCCGGCCATCACGGTGATGTCCGAGGTGATGCAGATCTCGGCGAAATCGACCTCGCGCAGTACCGCCGCCAGCCCCTCGTCGCTAACATGGACCACCGGCGCCGCCTCCAGCGAGGCGCCGATCGCCTTGGCCTGCCGCTGCTCCTCAAGCGCGCCGGTCACCACCCGGCGCACCCGGCGGATGCGGTCCCACTTGGCCGCCAGCGAGGCATCGAGCCACGCGGCCGGCGTGTCGGGGAAGTCCTGCAGGTGCACCGAGGCGTCGTCGCCCGGGAACCGCGACAGCCAGACGTCTTCCATGGTGAAGACCAGCATCGGCGCCAGCCAGGTGGTCAGCCGGTGAAACAGCAGATCCAGCACCGTGCGGCAGGCCCGCCTCCGGGCGCTGCCGGCCGCATCGCAATAAAGCGCGTCCTTGCGGATATCGAAATAGACCGAGGACAGATCCACGGTGCAGAACTGGAACAACGACTGGAACACGCCCTGGAAGTCGTAGGCCGTGTAGCCCTTGCGCACCACACCGTCGAGCTCGGCCAGCCGGTGCAGAACCCAGCGTTCCAGCTCCGGCATCTCGGCCGGCTCCACCGCCTCGGCCGCGTCGTAATCGGCCAGATTGCCCAGCATGAAACGCAGCGTGTTGCGCAGCCGGCGATAGCTGTCGGCGGTGCCCTTCAGGATCTCAGGCCCGATGCGCTGGTCGGCGGTATAGTCCGACTGCACCACCCAGAGCCGCAGGATATCGGCGCCGTACTGCTTGACCACATCCTCGGGCGCCACCGTGTTGCCCTTGGATTTGGACATCTTCTCGCCCTTCTCGTCGAGCGTGAACCCATGGGTCAGCACACCGCGATAGGGCGCCCGGCCCTTGGTCGCGCAGGCCTGCAGCAGCGAGGAATGGAACCAGCCGCGATGCTGGTCGGTACCTTCCAGGTAGAGATCCGCGAGCCCGTCCTCGGTGCCGTCGGCACGGTCGTCCAGCACGAAGCGGTGGGTGGAACCTGAGTCGAACCACACGTCAAGGATGTCGAAGACCTGCTCCCATGCCTCGGCATCGTGATCGTTGCCGAGGAACCGCGCCTTGGCCCCGGGCTTGTACCAGGCATCGGCGCCTTCCGCCTCGAAAGCCTCGCGGATGCGGGCATTGACGGCCGGGTCGCGCAGCAGGAACCCCTCGTCGTCGGGCTTGGCGCCCTTGCGGACGAAGCAGGTCAGCGGCACGCCCCAGGCGCGCTGGCGCGACAATACCCAGTCGGGGCGTGTCTCGATCATCGCGTGCAGCCGGTTGCGCCCGGCGGGCGGCGTGAACTTCACCAGCCGGTCGATCGAGGCCAGCGCCCGCTCGCGGATGGTGCTGCCATAATCGCCCATGCCGTCGTTCAGCGGCCTGTCGATGGCAGCAAACCATTGCGGCGTGTTGCGGTAGATCAGCGGCGCCTTCGACCGCCAGGAATGCGGATAGGAATGGGTGATCCGGCCCCGCGCGATCATCGCGCCCGCCTCGGCCAGCTTGTCGATCACCCGGGTGTTGGCATCCTTCTCGCGGCCCTTCTCGTCGAAGATCACCGCGCCGCCGAAGAACGGCAGGTCGGCCCGGAACGAACCGTCCTCCAGCACGTTGTAGGTCATCGGCAGGCCGTGCTTCTGGCCGATCTCGAAATCGTCGGCGCCGTGGCTCGGGGCCGTGTGCACGAAGCCGGTACCAGCCTCGTCGGTCACGTGCTCGCCCGGCAGCACCGGCACGTCGAAATCCCACTCGCCGCCGCTGCCCTCGGCACCCCTGAGCGGATGGGCCAGCGCCAACCCCTCCAGTTCCTGCGCACCCACATCGTGCAGCCGCCTGAAGCCGGTCACGCGGGCCGCGCCCAGAACCTCCTCGGCCAGCGCATCGGCCAGCAGATAGGTCTCGCCCACCTTTGCCCAGTTCTCCGCCGGCGCCTCGGTCACCTCGTAAAGCCCATAGGCGATGTCGGGGTTGAAGCACACCGCGCGGTTCTGCGGGATCGTCCAGGGCGTCGTCGTCCAGATCACCACGCTCGCCGCGCGCAGCTGGTCGGCCAGCAGCTCCTGCCCGAAGCCCTCGAACTCGGTCGGCTCGTCCAGCGGCGGCAGCGCGGTATGGGCCACGATCACCGGGAACTTCACCCAGATCGCGTGGCTCTTGTGGTCGTGGTACTCCACCTCCGCCTCGGCCAGCGCGGTCTTTTCCACCACCGACCACATCACCGGCTTCGAGCCCTGATAGAGCGTGCCGTTCATGACGAACTTCATGAACTCGTCGGCGATCACCGCCTCGGCGTGATGGGCCATGGTCAGGTACGGATCGTCCCACTTGCCGGTGACGCCCAGCCGCTTGAACTCGTCGCGCTGCACGTCGATCCAGCGCTCGGCGAACCGGCGGCACTCGGCCCGCAGGTCGAGCACCGGCACTTCGTCCTTGCTCCGCCCCCTGGCGCGGTATTCCTCCTCGATCTTCCACTCGATCGGCAGGCCGTGGCAGTCCCAGCCCGGCACATAGCGGCTGTCATGCCCCAGCATCTGCCGGCTGCGCACCACCATGTCCTTCAGGATCTTGTTCAGCGCGTGGCCGATATGCAGATGCCCGTTGGCATAGGGCGGGCCGTCATGCAGCACGAAGCCCTCGCGGCCAGTCTTCTCGCGCAGTCGGTCGTAGATGCCGATCCGTTCCCAGCGGGCCAGCCATTCCGGCTCGCGGGCCGGCAGCCCGGCACGCATGGGAAAGTCGGTCTTGGGCAGAAAGACGGTGTCGCGATAGTCGGGCAGCGTCTCGGTCACATCGGCGCACATTCAGGTGCCCTCCGTCATTCGGGCTGTCGGTGTCGGCTGAAAGGCGGCGCGGCAGGGTCCATACGCCAAGTCCCGGCGTCTCAGAGGCTGAGAGCCGGGCCGCTAATTCGGATGATCGCTGTGGATAACGACATCATGCGGCGCGTTATAGACCGCCGGGCAGGGGCGGTCCAGCGCCGAAATCCCCGCTGCACGGCCAGCTCTCGGGGGCTCCGCCCCTCTTGGCCTTCGGCCAATTCACCCCGGAGTATTTTCGGCCTTATGTAGCAAAAGCACGGCGCAGGCCGCGATCCGTGCAGCGGGGGCCACCCGGCTCAGCCCGAGAACAACCCGGCCAGTGCCCGTCGCACCAGTGCCGTCACCCGGGGCCGCGGCAGCGCGGAAAACGGCAGCGGCCGGCAGACCTCGATGGCGGCGATCCCCACGCGCGCAGTCAGGGCACCGTTGACCACACCTTCGCCGAAGCGCCGCGACAGCTTCGACAGCACCCCGCCGCCGGCCACCGACGAGATCAGGTCGTCGCCCACCGCCACGGCGCCGGTGGCCACCAGATGCGCGGCCACGGCGCGAAACAGCCGCCACGAGCCGAACAGCCCGGCCCGCCCGCCATAAACCACGGCGATCCGGCGCACCATGCGGGTATTGGCGACCAGCGCCGTAACCACGTCGGCCAGCGCCAGCGGCACCACCGCCGTCACCGTCGCCACCTGCCGCGCGGCCCGCTCCACCTCGGCGACCGCCATGACATCCAGCGGCTGCATCAGCCGCCGCTCGGCCAGCGCCATCAGTCCGTCGGCGTCCAGTACCTCGTCGCGGCGCTCGGCAAGGTCGCGCAGCCCCCAGGCCAGCTCACCCCGCCCGGCATAAAGCCGGGCCAGCGCATCGGTCACCGTCAGCGCCTCGGGCCGATCGGTCATCGCCTTTCGCGCCCTCGCCTGCAGCCGGTCGATGCGCGCCAGCCGCGCCATGGCGGCGAACTCGCGCAAGAGCCACAGCACCAGGATCAGCGCCACCAGCGCGGCGAGGATCATCGCCGCCCGGCCGAGCCACAGGTTGCGGGCTAGAAGCCCGGCGACGAAATCCCAGGCGGCGACAGTGATCATCATGACGATCAGCCCGCCCAGCGCCGACCAGAACAGCCCCGCCAGTCGCGACGGCTTCCAGGTTGCCAGGCGCGCGGCCTGGGCCACCGCCGAGGGCGCTGGGGGGCCGTCGTCCTCGTCCGGTACCGGCGGGACATCCGCGGGGCTTGGCGCCGGGCCGAGGCGCCCGCCCAGCGCCTGCCCCGACGAGGACCCGGAAGACGGCGCCGATGCGGAACCCTTCGCGGCTCCCTCGCGGGCGCCCGCACCCGTCGCCTCATCCTCGATCAGGATCGGCCCGCGCCGGCGGCCCGTCTCGCCCGTCTCGCTCATGGCGCGCCCTTCCATCTCAGTTCCACGTCCGGCAGCCCTTCCTCATTGTCGCCCTCGGTCTCGGCCGTCTCTACGAACCCCTCACGGGCGTAGAAGCGCCGCGCACCGGCATTGGCCTGAAAGGTCCACAGGCGCAGCCCTTCGGGATGCGCTGCCTTGGCGGCGTCGAGCAGCGCCCTGCCGACGCCCCGCCCGCGCGCCGCCGCCGCAACGTAGAGACAGCCGACCCAGTCGCCATCGCGCGCCAGAAATCCCGCCACCGCACCGCCGGTTTCGGCCACGATCACCTCGCCGCCGTCGATCTTGCCGGCGACGAAGGCACGATCCTGGACCCGGCCGTGCAGGTCGGGAAACCACGGCGTCTCGGTGATCCAGTCCGACAGGATCACTGCACAGGCATCGGCGTCCTCGGGGGCGCCCGGCCGCAGCGTGATGATCCGCACACCGCTCACCGCAGCCGGTCCCCGATCAGGAACTCCAGCGCCTTGTCCAGCCGGATATGCGGCGGCCCCTCGCCGGGTCGCAGGCTGAGCGCTGGCGGCGCGAAGCGCATCACCGAGAAATCGCCGTCGAGCCAGGCCGCCTCGCCCTTCTTTGCCGGCGCCAGAAGGTGCTGCGGATCGCGCGGCAATTCGCCCGCATACATCGCCGCCTCGCGCCCGGTCTCCAGCAGCCGCCCGCGCACCAGGTCCACCGGCTCCCCGCCATGCTCCACGGTCTGCTCCACCGTTGCCCGCAAGGCCGCGATCGCCATCGCCGCGGTCTCGGCGCCGCGATAGTCCGCCCGCGCCCGGGCGTCCGCCAGAAGTGCCGTGGTGATCGCCGCCAGCGCCTGATGCTGGCCGTGGTGCAGATGGTCCGCCTTGGTGGCGGCGAACAGGATCCGGCTGACCTTGCGCCCGGTGACCGGCCACAGCCAGCCGCTGCTTCCGTGGCGGAAACACGCCAGGATGTCGCTCATCGCGCCGCGCAGGTCTTCCACCGCGCGCGGTCCCGCATGCAGCGCGCCAAGCACGTCCAGCAGCACGACCTGCCGGTCGATGCGGGCGAAATGATCGCGGAAGAACGGCCTGACAACCACCCGCTTGTAGGCTTCGAAACGCCGCGCGAAAGCGGCATGGAGCGAGCCCGAGCGTGCGCGGGCCGGCGTTGGCAGGGGCGCAAAGGTCAGCGCCGGCGAACCCGCCAGATCGCCCGGCATCAGGAATCGCCCCGGCGCCATGGCCGAAAGCCCGGCGTCGCGGCAATGGGCGAGATATCCGGTGAAGGCCGCAGCCAGCCCTTTCGCCTCCACCTCGTCGAGCGCCGCGCCGGGATCCGCCGCTTCGGTCGCCGCCAGCCATGGCGCCGCCGCCTCCGCCCGTGCCGGCGCCCGCGCCGCGGCCCGCGTCGCCTCCGACCAGGCGGCATAGTCCTGCCCCATTAGCGGCAGGTCCAGCAGCCACTCGCCGGGATAGTCCACGATGTCGAGATGCACGGTGCGCGGCCCGGTCATCCCCGACAAGAGGCCCGCCGGCCGCACCCTCAGCGACAGGCGAAGCTGGCTGATCGAGCGGGTGCTCTCGGGCCAGTGCGGCTCGGGCCCCGACAGGTCCGCCAGATGCGCCTCATAGTCGAAACGCGGCACCGCGTCGTCAGGCTGGGGCTGCAGGAAAGCCGCCGCGATCCGCCCCTCGGCCGCCGCGGCAAGCTGCGGCATCCGCCCGCGATTCAGCAGGTTCGCCACCAGGGCGGTGATGAACACCGTCTTGCCGGCCCGCGCCAGCCCGGTGACGCCCAGCCGCACAACCGGCTCGAACAGAAGCTCGCTGACCCCGTCCTGGGCGCCTTCCAGCGCGCGCCAGACACCATCGGCGATGTCGCCCAGCCCCGGGATGCCTCCCGAAAGACCGCCTCCGCCCGGTTTGATGCCTGCCATGCGCCCCCCGCCCGATCCCTCGCGATATAAGCGCTCGGCCGGGGCCGCACTACCCCCCAAGGCAGCGGCGCTTGCCTGCCCGGCCCCACCGGGCTAGGCGTGGCCGATGCCGCGCTATGCCCTGAAGCTGGAATATGACGGCGGCCCCTTCGCGGGCTGGCAGCGGCAGGCGTCCGAGCCCTCGGTCCAGGGCGCGCTCGAAGCGGCACTGGCGCGGCTGGCGCCGGGGCCGCATCTCGTGCAGGGCGCCGGCCGCACCGATGCCGGGGTCCATGCCTGCGGCCAGGTGGCGCATCTCGACCTATCCCGCGACTGGGATCCGTTCCGCCTCGCCGAGGCGCTGAACGCGCATCTCAGACCCGCTCCGGTGGCGGTGCTCAAGGCGGCCCGGGTGGAGGGCGACTTCCACGCCCGCTTCTCGGCCATTGGCCGGCGCTACACGTTCCGCATCCTCTGCCGCCGGGCTCCGCCGGTGCTTGACGCCGGCCGGGTGTGGCACCTTCGCCATCCCCTCGATGCCGGCGCCATGGCCGAGGCGGCAGCGCGGCTGACCGGCCGGCACGACTTCACCACCTTCCGCTCCACCCAGTGCCAGGCCGACAGCCCGGTCAAGACCCTGGACCGGTTCGAGGTCGAGGCCATGCCCCGCGACGGCGGCGCCGAGATCCGCCTGCACCTCGCCGCTCGCAGCTTCCTGCACAACCAGGTACGCAGCTTCGCCGGCACGCTGGAGCGGGTGGGCGCCGGTGCCTGGACGCCCGATGACGTCACCGCAGCGCTGGCCGCCCGCGACCGCCGCCGCTGCGGGCCGGTGGCCCCGCCCCAGGGCCTGTGCCTGACCGGGGTGGAATATCCGGCCGATCCGTTCGCGCTTGACCTTTCTTCTCCCGAAGCGGTTGATGGCACCTCAACCTGAGGGGGATCAGGATGAAACTCTTCAGCATGGGCCTGTCGCCCAATGCCCTGCGCAGCCGGGCGGTGATCTTCGAACTCGGCCTCGACGTCGAGATCGTCGATATCGACATGCGGGCCGGCGAAAACCGCACGCCCGAATTCCTGGCGCTGAACCCCAACGGCAAGGTGCCGGTGCTGGTCGACGGCGACCTCACCTTGTGGGAATCGCGGGCCATCAACGCTTATCTTGCGGCAGCGCATGGCGATGGCCGGCTTTGTCCGGCAGAACCGAAGGCCCGCGCCATCGTCGACCAGTGGAGCTACTGGCACGCCGTCCACCTCAGCCCGACGGTGCAGAAGGTGGTGTTCGAGCGGGTCATCAAGCCGGCCTTCGGCATGGGCGAGCCGGACCCAGCGGCGGTCGAGGCCGGCCTCAAGGACATGGTGCCGCTGATGGCCGTGCTCGAGGGCTGGCTGACCGGGAGGGACTGGATCGCGGGCGAGCTGTCGCTGGCCGACTTCGCCCTTGGCTCGACCTTCCATCTCCGGGCCCCGGCCGGGATCGAGTTGCCGGCAAATGTCGCCGCCTGGATGGCGCGGCTGGAGGCGCGGCCCTCGTGGCAGAAGGCGACCGAGCCGGTCCGGGCCTTCCTCGCCGCCTGAGGCGGGGCACTCCGGGATCGCGCCCGGCCGCGCCCCACCCGCCCACCCGCGCGTCCGGGCGCGATCGGACCGGCGCTCGGCCCGCACCGGGTCGACCCGGCCTGGCCCCGGCCCGACGCCGAACCCTGGCCGATATTCAGGCCGGATAGCTCACCCTGTCGATGAAGCGCGCATCCTCGTGCCGGCGCCAGTAGCTTTTCTGGATCAGCTCTGTGATCGGGCCGATCGCGCCATCCTTCACCGGCCGCCCGTCAAGCCGCGTGACCGGCATCACGCCGCCCCCGGAAGACCACTATGTCTGCGTGTTTCTATCCGATCCGAATACCGGAACGCGCAGGAAATGAAGCGCCAAGTCCTCCAGCCCCGCATCGCGGATGGCCGAAACGAGCCTGTCGGACATGAAAAGCTGGCGGGAAACGGCTTGCTCTTGCCAGATATCCGGACCATCCAGCGCCGCCGGGCCAAGCGCGAAGGTATCGTCCCCCACGATGCCGGGGATGCCGTAGCGCGGCGGCTTTTCCCAAATCCGCCTAAGCGGCTGCGCTCCTGCCTCCGGCAATAGCGTGTTCTTCTTGGCCCGGATTACCAGCCAATGATAGCGCCCAAGCGGGGCTTCCCCGTCCTCGCCAAGTATGTCGATCGGCCGCATTTCTCCGGTGCCCAGATCGTGTGCGCCAAGCACCTGCGCGACCGCCTCGGAAACCAGAAAGCCGCCCTTGTCGAGAAACCCGTGCAGGGTCGGCGCATCCGCCTTGCTGACGGGATGCGGGTTTTCCGGTGTGTCGCCGGCATGGGCGTAAATGACATGAGCGCGGTCGGGCAGAAACGAAACTTCGTCGATCATGCCCATTTGCGCCTGCATCATCTGCTTGTCGTCGCAGGTGAATGCGGCGCTGTCCTTGAAGAAGGCCAGGCCGAAATCCTGGCCACTGGCGGCTGGCGCGTTCAACCAGATCGTCCAGGCGGTCCCGACCGGGTGCTGCGCCTTCTCGGAATTCTCCGCGGTATCGCCTTCGTCGGCTTCGGGCCTGCCGCCAAATAACTTGCGCAAAATCACAACATCACTCCAATTTCATTCTTGGCCGATTTGCCCGGCTTGCCACCCGCAACGCAGCCGCGTTCGGGAAAATGACTTCGTTTCGGCTGGATGGTCAATTGCCGGATCGGCATATGCCGCGTGGTGCGGCGGTGAGGGCGCGAAGCACAGACACTGCTTCCACCCTACCGGCATTCACACTAAACCGCCGATGAACATCGACTCTCAGGTGCCCCATGCCGGCCCAGACCTTCGCGCCAGGTCTTCGTCGAGAACCCCAATATCCGGCGATTCGCAACATCCGTGGTCGTGGATCGCGTAAAGACCGGCCTTCAGGTGCCGGTGGCGAGCTGAGTCCTGCGAAGTCGGGCAGGCGCAGCCGAACCATCCCTGCCGCGGCTGCATCGCGGTCCCGCTCCCCGAGGCACCCCCGAATCGGCGGTATCGCTTCAAACCCGGCCGGCGCCGTCCCTTCCCGGATCCTTCATTCCGCCACCGCCCGTGCCTGCCGGGCCGGCGTCAGCACCTCTGTCCCGGCAGCCTCGCAGGCTTCCAGAAAGCGTGCCGGCGGCTCCTCGTCGGTGACGAAATAGTCGAGCTGGCCCACATGGCAGATGCGCACCGGGGCGCTGCGCTCGAACTTTGCGCCATGGGCGACCAGGATCGTGCGCCGGGCATTGGCGATGATCGCCCGCGCCACCGCCACCTCGCGGTCGTCGTAGTCCAGCACCGCCCCATCCTCGTCCAGCGCCGAGGCGCCGATGATGGCGGCATCGACCTTGAACTGGTTGATGAAGGCCACCGTCGCCTCGCCGACGATGGCGCCATCGGACTGCCGTACCACCCCGCCAGCCAGCCGGATCTCCTTGCGCGGGCTGCCCGACAGGATGTTGACCACGTTGATGTTGTTGGTCACCACCACAAGGTCGGTGCGGGCATAAAGCGCGCGCGCAACCTGCTCGGTGGTGGTGCCGATGTTGAGGATCAGGCTGGAATTGTCAGGGATCAGCTCGGCGGCGAGGTTGGCGATCGCCTGCTTGGCATCGAAGGCAAGGTTGCGGCGTTCCTCGTAGCCGGTGTTGGACACGCTGTTGGCGACGGTGGCACCGCCATGGACCCGCGCCAGCAGACCCCGGGCACTCAGCACGTTCAGATCCTTGCGCACGGTCTGCGGGCTGACCCCGAACAGCTCCGCCAGAGCGTCGACGGCCACTTTCTCACCCTTCGCGGCCTCGGCCAGAATCAGGCTCTGCCGCTCACTCAATCCCGGCTGGTTCACGCCGCCTCCATCGCTCCGCCCAGCGCGACACTAATAGACGACACCGCCAATCCGCAAAAGAGTTTTGTTTTCGCTTGACGCGCGGCGTGGTTTCAAACGAAAGTCCGTGTCGCCAGGATAACAACACCCAGGGAGGGTAGATATGAGACGCACTCTCATGTCGGCCGGCGCTGCGCTTGCAATCATTGCCAGCGCGCCAGCCGCATTCGCTGACATGGCAGCGGCCGAGAAATGGATCAACGACGAGTTCCAGCCCTCGGTCCTCTCGGTCGACGAGCAAAAAGCCGAAATGCAGTGGTTCATCGACGCCGCCGCGCCCTATGCGGGCATGGAGATCAACGTGCTGTCGGAGGGTATCCCCACCCACAGCTACGAATCGTCGGTCCTGACCAAGGCCTTCGAGGAGATCACCGGCATCAAGGTCAATCACCAGATCCTCGGCGAGGGTGAGGTGGTGCAGGCGGTGCAGACCCAGATGCAGACCGGCCGCAACCTCTATGACGGCTATGTCAACGACAGCGACCTGATCGGCACCCACGCGCGCCTTCAGCTCGCCTACAACCTGTCCGACGCCATGGGCGGCGACTGGGCCGACGTGACCAACCCCGGTCTCGACCTTGCCGACTTCATGGGCATCAGCTTCACCACCGGCCCCGACGGCAAGGTCTACCAGCTTCCCGACCAGCAGTTCGCCAACCTCTACTGGTTCCGCAAGGACTGGTTCGACCGGCAGGACCTGAAGGACGCCTTCAAGGCCAAGTACGGCTATGACCTTGGCGTGCCGGTGAACTGGTCCGCCTACGAGGACATCGCCGAGTTCTTCACCAACGACGTGAAAGAGATCGACGGCGTCCAGATCTACGGCCACATGGACTACGGCAAGCGCGCGCCCGATCTGGGCTGGCGCATGACCGACGCCTGGCTGTCGATGGCCGGTGCCGGATCGCCTGGCGAGCCGAATGGCGTGCCGATCGACGAATGGGGCATCCGCATGGAAGCCGGATCGTGCAACCCGGCCGGTGCCAGCGTCAGCCGCGGCGGCGAAGCGAACGGCCCGGCTGCAGTCTACGCCATCGCCAAGTGGGATGAGTGGCTGCGCAAGTACGCACCTCCGGGTGCCGCCTCCTACGACTTCTACCAGTCGCTGCCGGCGCTCAGCCAGGGCAACGTCGCCCAGCAGATCTTCTGGTACACCGCCTTCACCGCCGACATGGTGAAGCCGAAGTCCGAGGGCAACAACACCGTCGACGACGAGGGCAACCCGCTGTGGCGGATGGCGCCCAGCCCGCACGGACCGTACTGGAAGGAAGGCCAGAAGATCGGCTACCAGGACGTGGGATCGTGGACGTTCCTGAAGTCGACGCCGGCCGACCGCGCCAAGGCTGCCTGGCTCTACGCTCAGTTCGCCGTCTCCAAGACCGTGGACACCCGCAAGAGCCATGTCGGTCTGACCTTCATCCGCGACTCGACCGTGCGGCACGAGAGCTTCACCGAGCGGGCGCCCAAGCTCGGCGGCCTGGTGGAATTCTACCGCTCGCCCGACCGCGTGCGCTGGTCGCCCACCGGCATCAACGTGCCCGACTATCCCAAGCTGGCCCAGATCTGGTGGCAGCAGATCGGTGACGTGAACTCCGGCGCCTTCACGCCGCAGGAGGCCATGGACCGCCTCGCTGGCGAGATGGACCTGACCATGGCGCGCATGGAGGAAGCCGACAAGGCCGGCAACGTCTATGGCGGCTGCGGCCCGCGGCTGAACCCCGAGGTCGATCCGGCCGAGTGGCTCGGCAAGGAAGGCGGACCGCACGCCAAGCTCGACAACGAGAAGCCCCAGGGCGAGACCGTCAACTACGATGACCTCGTCGCCCGCTGGGCCTCGCAGTAACCATGTGACCACGTCGCAGGCCGGGGGATGCCGTCCCCCGGCCTGCGTCGCCTTGCCCAAGGGACACAAATGACCGTCGAACTGAAGGCCGTGGCCAAGCGTGTGGGTGCCGAGACGCATATCCACCCGACCGACCTGGCGCTGCAGCCCAATGTGTTCAACGTGCTGCTCGGCGCCACCGGCGCCGGCAAGACGACGCTGATCAAGATCATGGCCGGGCTCGAGCGGCCCACCGCGGGCCGGGTGATCATGGGCGGCAAGGATGTCACCGACGTCAGCCCGCAGAAGCGCAATATCAGCCTGGTGCACCAGTTCTTCATCAACTACCCGACCATGTCGGTCTTCGACAACATCGCCTCGCCCCTGCGCGTCGCGGGGATGTCGAAGGCCGAGATAACCCGCCGCGTCGGCGAGGCGGCCGAGCTTCTGAGGCTGACGCCGATGCTGAAGCGCCGGCCGTCGGAGCTCTCGGGCGGGCAGCAGCAGCGCACCGCGCTGGCCCGCGCCATCGTCAAGGACTCCGAGCTGGTGCTGCTCGACGAGCCGCTGGCCAATCTCGACTACAAGCTGCGCGAGGAGCTGCGCGACCAGTTGCCCGCACTCTTTGCCGGGCGCGGTGCCACCGTGGTCTATGCCACCTCCGAGCCGTCCGAGGCGCTGCTGTTGAGCGGTTTCACCGCCGCCCTGCACGAGGGGCGCGTGACCCAGTTCGGGCCGACTGCCGAGACCTATCGCCAGCCGTCGAACCTCATCGCCGCCGAAGTGTTCTCCGATCCGCCCATCAATACCGCCACCGTCGCCAAGACCGGCAAGGTGGTGCGTCTGGCCGATGGCGTGCAGTGGCAGGCCGAAGGGCCGGCGGCCGGAATGCCCGACGGCCGCTACACCGTGGCGATCCGACCGCAATTCGTGCGCCCCTTCGGCACCGAGGGCGTGGCACTGAAGGGCCGGGTGCAGATCACCGAACTGTCGGGCTCCGAGAGTGTCGCGCATTTCAGCCTCGGCGAGCGGACCTGGGTGGCGCAGTCGGACGGCGTCCACCCCTATCGGCTGGGCGAGGAGCACGAGTTCCGCATGGATTCCCGCCACTGCCTCTATTTCGACCAGGACGGGAGGCGCGTCGCCTGATGGCCCGGATCGGACTGGAGAAGCTGCGCCACAGCTACATGCCCGACCCGAAGGGCCCCGACGACTATGCGCTCAAGGCCATCGACCTTGACTGGCAGGACGGCGGCGCCTACGCGCTGCTCGGTCCCTCGGGCTGCGGCAAGTCCACGCTTCTCAACATCATCTCGGGCCTGCTGACCCCGTCCGAGGGACGGGTCACCTTCGACGGCCGCGACGTCACCCGGCTCGCACCGGCGGAACGCAACATCGCCCAGGTGTTCCAGTTCCCGGTGATCTACGACACCATGACCGTCTACGACAATCTGGCCTTCCCGCTCAGGAACCGGAACGTGGATGCGGCGCGGGTCGATGCCCGGGTGCGCGAGATCGCCGAGATGCTGGAACTGACGCCGCAGCTTCGCCAGCGCGCGGCGGGGCTGACGCCGGACGCCAAGCAGAAGATCTCCATGGGCCGCGGACTGGTCAGGGACGACGTCAACGTCATCATGTTCGACGAGCCGCTGACGGTGATCGACCCGCACCTGAAATGGAAGCTGCGCTCCAAGCTCAAAGAGCTGCACCAGCGCGTGGCGCGGACGATGATCTACGTCACCCACGACCAGACCGAGGCGCTCACTTTCGCCGATCAGGTGGTGGTGATGTCCGAAGGCGAGGTGGTCCAGATCGGCACCCCGGTAGAGCTGTTCGAACGGCCCCAGCATACCTTCGTGGGCCATTTCATCGGCAGCCCAGGCATGAACGTACTGCCCTGCGAGGTCAGGGACGGCACCGCCTGGATCGCCGGGCTGCCGATCATCTACACGCAGGCCGGCGGCACCGCGCGCCACGAGATCGGCGTCAGGCCGGAATTCGTCAGCTTCGGCACCGAGGGGCTGCCGGCGACCGTCGCCCGCGTCGCCGACGTGGGCCGTAACCGCATCGTCGAGGCGCGGGTGGGCGACATCAAGGTCAACGCCATCCTGCCCGAGGACGCGCCGGTTCCCGAAGGCAGCACCTTTCTGGTCTTCGATCCCGACCAGACCCGGCTCTATGCCGACGGCTGGCTGGTGGGAGGGACGGAATGAGCGCGACGCATCGCCCCGCACTGCCCCGTCCCGGGCTTGACCCGGTACCTCCCGCGCCGACCCTCCGACCCTGCAAGGGAGCGCCGCGATGAAGACCGAAAACCAGAAGGCGTGGTTCTTCGTCCTGCCGGTCCTGCTGCTGGTCGCCTTCAACGCGCTGGTGCCGCTGATGACGGTGGTCAACTATTCGGTGCAGGAGACCTTCGGCGACAACGTCTTCTTCTGGCACGGGGTGGGCTGGTTCGAGGACGTGCTGCGTTCCGAACGCTTCCACGCCGCGCTCGGTCGCCAGCTCATGTTCACCTTCATCATCCTGGTGATCGAGATCCCGCTCGGTGTCGCCATCGCGCTGGCCATGCCGCGCAAGGGGCCGTGGGTCTCGGTCTGCCTGGTCTTGATGGCGCTGCCACTGCTGATCCCGTGGAACGTCGTTGGCGCGATGTGGAACATCTTCGCGCTCCCGGATATCGGCCTGCTCGGCTACAGCCTCAACGCCATCGGCATCGACTACAACTACACCCAGCAGCCGATCAGCGCCTGGTTCACCATCGTTCTGATGGATGTCTGGCACTGGACCTCTCTTGTCGTGCTCCTGGCCTATGCCGGCCTCGTTTCGATCCCCGACGCCTACTACCAGGCCGCCAAGATCGACGGCGCCCGGGGCTGGGCGGTCTTTCGCCACATCCAGCTGCCAAAGATGAAGCGGGTGCTGACCATCGCGCTCCTGCTGCGCTTCATCGACAGCTTCAACATCTACACCGAGATCTCGGTCCTGACCGGCGGCGGCCCGGGCAACTCCACCACGCTGCTGTCGATCGACCTCGTCAAGATCGCGCTCGGTCAGTTCGACCTCGGGCTCGCCGCGGCGATGTCGCTGATCTACTTCGTCATAACCCTGCTCGTCTCATGGGTCTTCTACACCGTGATGACGCGCGACGAGCCGAGCTGAGGCCGCCATGAAAAGCCTGCGCCCCATTGCCCTGATCGTCTACATCCTGTTCCTGATGTTGCCGATCTACTGGCTGGTCGTGATGTCGTTCAAGACCACCAACGAGATCCTCGGCGGCTTCTCGCTCTGGCCCCAGGTCTGGACCACCGCCAGCTACCGCACCATCTTCACCGACCCGACCTGGTATTCGGGCTACATCAACTCGATCGCCTACGTGTCGATCAACACGCTGATCTCGGTCGCCGCCGCGCTGCCGGCCGCCTACGCCTTCTCGCGCTACCGCTTCGTCGGCGACAAGCACCTGTTCTTCTGGCTGTTCACCAACCGCATGGCGCCGGCGGCGGTCTTCGCCCTGCCCTTCCTGCAGCTCTATTACGCGGTCGGACTGTTCGACACCCGCATCGGCGTGGCGCTGGCGCACTGCCTGTTCAACATCCCGCTCGCGGTCTGGATCCTCGAGGGCTTCATGTCCGGCGTGCCCAAGGAGCTGGACGAGACCGCCTATGTCGACGGCTACTCCTTCCCGCGCTTCTTCGCGACGATCTTCATTCCCAACATCAAGGCCGGGATCGGCGTGACCGCCTTTTTCTGCTTCATGTTCTCCTGGGTCGAGATGCTGCTGTCGAAGACCCTGACCGCGGTCCAGGCCAAGCCCATCGCCGCGGTGATGACCCGCACCGCCTCGACCTCGGGCTACGAGCTCGGCCTGCTGGCTGCCGCCGGCTGCCTGACCATCATCCCCGGCGCCATCGTCATCTGGTTCGTGCGCAACTACATCGCCAAGGGCTTCGCCCTGGGGAGGGTCTGATGCAACGGATTCTGGCCGCCGTCCTTCTCCTCGCCCCCGCGGCCGCGAACGCCCAGACCCAGGGCTGGGGCAACCTCAAGACCGACGAGGAAAAGCCCCTCACCTGGACGATGCCGCTCTTCGACGGCTTCTGGATGGCCTGGACACCGGCGACACTGGCCTTCTTCGTCTTCGTCTTCGCCGCCGTGGCCCTGATGGGCCTCCTGGAATGGCGCAATCCCGGCGGCAACCCCCGCCACGGCATCCTCGGGCTCGACACCACCCGCGGCGACCGGCTGTTCATCGGGCTTCTGGGCTCCGCCTACATCTTCCTCGGCTGGCTGGCCTTCATGGGCACGCCGCTCTGGGGGGCGCTGGCCCTCGCCATTGCCTGGATCAGCTTCGTCTTCTGGAAGGTCTGAGGCCCGCTCAGGAACCGGCCACACCGTCCCAGATCAGCTTCAGCGACACCAGCAACAGCGCCCAGAGCGCAAGCTGGAAGAACAGCTTCTCGGGCAGGATGCGCACCAGCCGCACCCCGGCCCAGACGGCGATCATCGCCGGCAGCGCCAGCACCAGCGCCGTCTTGACGCTGCCGGCATTGACCGTGCCCAGCATCCAGTAGGGGATCAGCTTGATCAGGTTGACGTACGAGAACAGCACCTGCGTGGTACCGGCATAGACCTCTTTTCTCAGCCGCAGCGGCAGCACGTAGACCTGATAGGGCGGTGCCCCGGCATGGCTGACAAAGCTGGTGAAGCCGGCCATCGAGCCCCAGATCAGCCCCGGGATCCAGCGCGGCCGGCCCGGCGCTCCCTCGATCACGTTGCGAAACCAGAAGAACAGCGCAAAGACGGTGCCGATCAGCCCGATCAGCAGCGTCACCAGCCATTCCGGCACGATCGAGGCGGTCAGCCCGCCCACCGTGACCCCGATGGTGGTGGCCGGCACCAGTATCTTCAGCACCCGCTTGTCGAACGCCTTGCGATAGGCCCAGAGCCCGCCCATGTCAGAGATGATGTAGACCGGCAGCAAAAGGCCGGCGGCGACAATCGGGTTCATCACCAGCGCCATCAGCGGCACCGCCAGCATGGCGACGATCGGCAGGCCGCCCTTCGACAGCCCCACCAGCACCGCCGCCACAAAGGCCAGCGGCCAGAACAGCGCCGGGTCGGTCATGCGCCAGACCCGGTTCGGCCGGCGGCGGGCAGCAGGACGGTCATGGCTGAAGAATGGTCCTCGGGCGGGGTGATCGGCCCAGCCCTATGCCAAGCCCGAAGGTGCCGCAAGACCTCTCAGTCGGCGATGAAGGTGCCGGTGATAAAGCCCGACGCGCCGTCGATCACCACAACGCCGCCGGTCTCGTCCGGCGCCACCTTGGCGTCGTCCCAGCCGAAGAAGCGGCCGGTGAAGCTGGCCGTGGTGCCGGCACCGGTCACGACAACGGGGATGCCGCCATTCAGCGTCTGCACCGTGCCGCCGGAATAGCCGCTGCCAGAGATGGTGGCGCCGGTCACGGTGATCTCGTCGAGCTGCGCGCTGCCGGCGCCGGAAAAGGCCGCGTCGACGCTCCGGCCGGCGAAATCCGCCGTGATCGCGGCGTCCCAGTCATTCAGCGAGGTCAGGCCGCTTGTCACCAGGGCACCCTCGAACTCGCCGATATAGGTGGCGTCCAGTGCCGCGGCGACATCGACCGGCGCCGTGAGGATGCCGAGGACGCCGGTATAGGTCGCGCTGCCGGTGTCGATGGATACGGGCCGTGCAAAGGCATAGGTGCCATTGAAATCGCCGGCCAGGATGGTGGCGGTTCCGCCACCCGGGGTCGTGAGGGTCAGGTCACGGGTGGCGTGCTCAAGCGTCCCGGCGACCGTCGTGGTGGCGTTGGTGGCGTTGTTGACCGCCGCACCGCCCAGCGTGCTGGTCGATGCCGGGGTGTCGGCAAACTCGGTATAATCCTGTGACGGCACGTCGCCAATTCGGGCCGTGCAGGCCGAAAGGGCGGCGACGGCCAAGAACCCAATGAACCCGGTATTCCGCATGTCAAATCCTCCCGTCGGTGCAGACTAGGCGAGGTCCGCCGCCACTGCCACAACCAAAACGCACTTCCCGGTGTCCATCGGCAAGCGATTGCCCGGACCGCCCGCGTCGGCTAACGCTGGCGGGGGAAACTTGTGGGCCATGGCATGACCGCAGCCGAATTTGTCAACCATCTTCTGGCGATGCTGGGGAACCTGGCCGAGGGCGAACGCCGGATCGTCGCCATCGCCGGGGCGCCGGCCAGCGGCAAGTCCACGCTCGCCGAGATGGCCGTGGAGCGGCTGGAAACCACCAGCCCCGGCAGCGCCGCGCTTCTGCCCATGGACGGCTTTCACTACGACGACGAGGTGCTGGTGCCGCGCGGCTGGCGCCCGCGCAAGGGCGCGCCGCATACCTTCGACGTCGGTGGCTATCGCGCGGCGCTCACCCGGCTCAGGGCCAATACCGAGGCCGAGGTCGCCGTGCCGCGCTTCGACCGCAACATCGAGATCGCCCGCGCCGGCGCCATCCTGATCCCGCAGGCGGCCAGGATCGTCGTCACCGAGGGCAACTACCTCTTGCTCGGGGACGAGCCCTGGGCGTCGCTCCGGCCGCTCTTCGACCTCACCGCCTTCGTCAGCGTGCCCGAGGCCGAGCTGGCGCGGCGCCTGCGCGCCCGCTGGGTGCATCACGGCCTCGACGAGGCGGGGATCCGCCACAAGCTCGAGGCCAACGACCTGCCCAATGGCAGGCTGGTGATCGAACGCTCGCGAAAGGCCGACTTCACGCTTGCGGGAGAGTAGCGCGCAGTGAAGAGGGGCCGAGGTCAGCCGCCGGACAGGGCCATCTCCATGCTGTCACCGGTCTCGCCCAGCAGGACCGCCACGTCGGGAATCAGGACCCGCCGCGTACCCTGCAACTGAATGACCCCATCGCGCTTCAGTGCCGAGATCTGCCGGCTGACTGTCTCGATCGTCAGCCCCAGATAGTCCGCCGTGGCTTCGCGGGTCAGCGGCAATTCCAGCGTGATCCCGCCCCGCGCCAACCGATCCGACAGCGCCGTCTCGCGCCGCGCGATGATCGCCAGTAGCGTCGCGATCTTTTCCCGCGCGGTCTTGCGCCCCAGCATCAGCATCCATTCGCGCGCGGCGTCCAGTTCGTCCAGCGTCATGCTGAGAAGCCGTTCCGCGATGTGCGGTGTGGTGGCCAGAATGTGCTCGAACGGCTTGCGGCGGAAGCAGCACAGCGAGATGTCGCTGACTGCCGTCACATCGTATTGCGAAATCGCCCGGCCGGGGCTGCCGATGAAATCCGAGGGCAGCAGCAGGCCCAGCATCTGGGTCCGGCCGTCATCCATCGACTGGCTGATCTTGGCCGCGCCGCGAACCACCGAGGCAACGAAGGGCATCTCCTCGCCGGCCCAGGCGATTGGCTGGCCGGATTCATAGTGGCGGTAGTATTTGATTTCCTCCAGGTGCCGCAGCTCGTCCGCATCACAGCGCGCGCAGACCGCCCGATACCGTATCGGGCAGTCCGTGCAGCTCTTTTCCGCGGGGGCCGGCGCCATGGCGGGTTGCTCCACTCCGGATTGTCGCAACCGATTCACTCCTTTACTTGCTACCGGAAGAGGCCGGCCATGTCATCTTGCGTATCGCGAGACTTTGGTGCCGACGCGCCCGCTGCACCGCGCGCCCGATAATTTTGCGGTTGACGCGGCGGTCAGCCACCACCGCCCCGACGCTCTTTTTCGGCCGCTGAATTCGGCTGCCCCGCGAACGCATCCGCATGAAGCTTGCGCAACTCGGCCTTCTGAACCTTGCCCATGGCGTTCCTCGGCAGCGCATCGGCCAGGAAGATGCGCTTGGGCTGCTTGAATTTCGCCAGTCTCCCCGCCAGCGCAGCGACAATGGCCTCGGCCGTCGGCGCCCCGCCAGCCTGTGGCACCACGACCGCGGCGACGGCCTCGCCGAAATCGTCGTGTGGCAGCCCGATCACGGCGCTCTCCAGAATCCCTGGCAAGGCGTCGATCTCCACCTCGACTTCCTTGGGATAGACGTTGTAGCCGCCCGAGATGATCAGGTCCTTCGACCGGCCAACGATGCTCAGGTACCCGTCAGCATCCACCCTGCCGAGATCGCCGGTGACAAAGAACCCGTCCGGGCGGAACTCCTGCGCTGTCTTTTCCGGCATGCGCCAGTACCCCTTGAAGACGTTGGGGCCCCTGACCTCGATGCCACCGATCTCGCCCGCCGGCAGAACCTGCCCCGTTTCCGGGTCGGCGATCCGCAGCGACACATCCGGCAGCGCGAAGCCCACCGCCCCCGGCCGGCGCTCGCCCTCATAGGGATTGGAGGCGATCATGTTGGTCTCCGTCATCCCGTAGCGCTCCAGGATGCGGTGGCCGGTTGCGGCCTCCCATTGGCGATGGGTCTCGGCCAGAAGCGGCGCCGAGCCCGACACGAAAAGCCGCATGTTCGCGGTCACCGCGCGGTCCAGTCCCGAATGCGCCAAAAGCCTGGTGTAGAAGGTCGGCACACCCATCATCGCGGTGGCCCGCGGCAGGGCGGCGATGATCGCGTCGGCATCGAAGCGCGGCATCAGGATCACCGAGGCCCCGGCCATCAGCGTCACGTTGGTGGCAACGAACAGGCCGTGGGTATGAAAGATCGGCAGGGCGTGGATCAGCACGTCATCCGGTGTAAACCTCCAGGCCGAAACCAGCGCGCCAGAGTTCGAGGCAAGGTTCTCGTGGCTCAGCATCGCCCCCTTCGACCGGCCGGTGGTCCCCGAGGTGTACAGGATCGCGGCCAGGTCGTCGGGGCCGCACGGCACCGGGGTCATCGGGGCGGCGGCGCGCGCGGCATCCGCAAGCGTCCCCTCTCCCGCGGCGTCGAGGGTAAAGGAGCGACGCACGGTCGCTGCCTCGGGCAGGCGGCTCAGCTCGGGTTCCCGGCGCGGATCGCAAACCAGCACCGCGGGCTCGGCGTCGGCGAGGAAATAGCCGACTTCCGCCGGCGTATAGCTGGTATTGAGCGGCTGGAACACGGCACCCGCCATCACTGTTCCCAGATAGAGGTGCAGCGCGGCGAGCGATTTCTCCACCTGCGCCGTGACCCGGTCGCCGGGCACGACCCCGGCGGCGGCCAGCGCCCCGGCAACCTTCGAAGCGGCTTCGAAAAGCGCGGCATAGCTGACCTCGCGGCCATCGGGCAGTTCGGCAAAGCGTGCCGTTTCGCGCCCGCGGCTCGCCGCCTGCAGCCGCTCGATCAGATGATTGGTTTGGGTCATGCACACCTCCGGGACCGCGCTCTCGGCGACTATACGACCGGCAAGCCGCCGCGCGCGAGGGGCGCCGAGGGAAGCGCCCAGGCATGACGACGCCCCCCCTTTGCATCCGCGCCGATCGCGCAGCCCGAAGACTGCGCGATTCGCTTCAGCGACGGCTCACTTGACCGCGTCGAAGTCGGCCTTGGCGCGGTCGAGCACCACGCCGATGTCGTCGGCGAGCATCAGCCCGTCGGCGACCAGCGCATCGGCGCTGGCACCGACAGCCTGCAGATAGGCGTCGCCATCGGCGTAGCGGTCGGCGACCGGCACCCGCGCATCGCTGGCGGCGGCAGCCTTGTCGGCAGGCAGCGGCAGGAAGGTGCCGGTCAGCCCGCACAGATCGCCGTCGGCGAAGCCGGCCTTGCGCAGGTTCCAGCCCCAGTAGGTGCCCAGCGGTTCCGCCACCTGCGGCAGTTCCACCCCGCCCTCCTCGATGCCGTCGGCGTCGAGCGCCGGGACCAGCACCGGATAGGCCGCACCGCCCGTCGGCGGCATGGTCGCGTAGTCGCGCACCTGCAGCACGTTGTAGACCGGCACGAAGTCATCCCCGGCGAATTCCGGCAGCTTGAGCGCCGGCAGCGACACCAGGGTGCCGTCAGCAAGGCTCGGATAGCGGCTGGCGGGCGGTTCGGCGCCATCCGCCACCCAGTCGTTCATCGCCGTCAGCAGTGCCCGCATCAGCGGCGCCGAGGAGACCGGGTTGGTCGGGAAGCGGCAGGTGTCGGCCGGCCCCGAGGCCGCCGTCCAGCCGTTGAAGTGCGGCGCGCCGGCGACGAAGTAGAGCCGCACGTCCTCGGGCATGGTCAGCGGCTCGCCCGCCGGCGAGGTGGTCAGAAGCGCCGCCCGGGCCTGCCAGAACTCGGTCGAGGTGTCGGTATGCATCACCTTGGGGCAGGTATCGGTGGCGGTGCAGGCGGACAGGATGCTCTCGGTCCTGCCGGTCAGCGGATCGGTGGTTTCGGCATAGGTGAACGGGAACTGGTCGCCGGGGAAATCGTGATCCTCGTGCTGGCGCGAATATCGCCCCGGCTGGGCGAACCGGTAGTTGGTGAAGGTCTTGCGCGAGCCTGCGATATGGGCCATCGCGCCGTCGAAGACCCGGTTGCCCTGCCCGTCGGCGTTGAAGCCCTGATAGATCAGGTCGCGCAGATAACGGCCCGACTGCGAGATGCCGAGCGCGATGGTGTGCTCGATGCCGGACAGCGGAGAGGCGGCGTCATGCCCCGGGCTGCCACGCAGGAACGACACCAGATCGGTGGTGGCGACGAAGGCCAGCCCCGTGGGCCGCGCGTCCTTGGCCGGGTAGATGAATTCGTAGATCGCGCCGGCGTCCAGCCCCTCGGGCCGGGTGATCTCGATTTCCGTCTCCGAGACGTAGCGGAACGATAGCCCCGGCGCGGTGGCGCGCGGGTCGGTCGGGCGCTGGCGCACCGTCAGGCTGGCCTTTGCCGGGTCGAGATCGGCGGCCGGATAGGTAAGCGCAGCGGTGATCACCGCATCGGGCTTGTCGAAGACGAACTCCTCGCGCGAGGGGCCGGTCACGCCCTCGGCCACCGGCAGGGTGAGGTTGAGCAGATCGTCGGGAATGTCAGACTGCCAGCCGCTCCAGACCACGGTATAGCCCTGGCGCATCAGAAAGCCGTCGCCGGCGTCCTCGGCGGTTTCCGGGATGCCGGAGCCGCCCGAGAGATTCATCAGCAGGAAGGACAGGTTGCGGCCGCGATTGGGCACCTCGTAGAAAAGCGTGCCGTTGCCCTTGGCCGCATCGACCGGCTTGAGGATCGAGACCTCGGTGGAAAACTCCACCAGCCCCTCGGCATTGACCGGGGCATGGTCCAGATCGACGATCTTCTGTCCGCGTTCGGATGCCGGGTCGATGGCATAGTGCACGATCGCATCAATGCGCTCATAGACACCGGCATCGCCGAATTCGGTGCCGCCGAAGGCCGGGCTGATGGTGTTGGTGACGTCGATGGCCGTGACCTTCGCCGCGGCCGAGCCCACCAGTGCGGTTCCCGCCAGCAGCGTCCCGACCAGTGTCCTGAACGTCGTCCTTTTCATCGCTTCCTCCTGTTGTGCGATCCGGGGCCCTCACCCTCGTGGTCGATCCCGACCCACCACGACGATAGCCGTGTAAGCACCGCACGTAAAAGGCGTATCGAAGCAGGCCACAACATCTCTTGCGGTACTCGGGCCGCCCGGTTATCCCCGGAGGCTCTACGGGTGCGGCCACGGCAACCACCTCGCCCTGCCGTCGGCGCGGCCATGCCGATCGTCGTACGACCAAGGTGCAATTCCCGTGGCCAACGCCGAGGCGAATAATGTCGCCACCCCGCAACACGGGACTTGGGCCGGCGCGCAGCCGGTCAAACACTGGGAGGAGACAGAATGAACCGGTTCGTACTGGCAGTTGTCGCGTCACTATGCGCCACCGCTGCGGCGCAAGCCCAGGTGACCGAGGACGATCTGCTGAACGACGCGACCACCGTCGGCGACGTACTCACCAACGGCATGGGCCGCGGCCTGCAGCGCTACAGCCCGCTGACGACGCTGAACAAGGACAACGTGGCCAACCTGGTCCCGGCCTGGGCCTTCAGCCTCGGCGGCGAAAAGCAGCGCGGCCAGGAAACCCAGCCGCTGATCCATGACGGGATCATGTACATCACCGGCTCTTACTCGCGCGTCTACGCCATCGACGTCGCCACCGGCGACGAGATCTGGCAGTACGACGCCCGCCTGCCCGAGGGCATCCTGCCCTGCTGCGACGTCATCAACCGCGGCGGCGCGATCTACGGCAACAACTTCTACTTCGGCACGCTGGACGCCCGCATCGTGGCCCTCGACCTCAAGACCGGCGACACGGTCTGGTCGAAGAAGATCGCCGACTACAAGGAAGGCTACAGCTACACCGCGGCGCCCCTGGTCGTGAACGGCCTGGTCATCACCGGCAACTCCGGCGGCGAGTTCGGCATCGTCGGCGAGGTACAGGCCCGCGACGCCGAGACCGGCGACCTGGTTTGGACCCGGCCCACGATCGAAGGCAACATGGGCACGCTGAATGGCCAGGAGTCGACGATGACCGGGACGCTGAACGCGACCTGGCCCGGCGACATGTGGAAGACTGGCGGCGGCGCCACCTGGCTTGGCGGCTCCTATGACGCCGATACCAACACCATCGTCTTCGGCGCCGGCAACCCGGCACCCTGGAACAGCCACCTGCGCAACGCCGGCACGCCGGTCGAAGGCAATACGGGCGACAACCTCTACGCCGCCTCGCGCCTCGGCCTCGACCCGGCAACCGGCGAGATCAAGTGGCACTTCCAGACCACCCCGCGCGAAGGCTGGGACTTCGACGGGGTCAACGAGGTGGTGCCCTTCGAGGACGCCGCCGGCAACAAGCGCTTCGCCACCGCCGACCGCAACGGCTTCTTCTACGTGCTGAACCGCGAGGATGGCGGCTTCGTCAACGCCTGGCCCTTCGTCAGCCAGATCTCCTGGGCCAGCGGCATCGACGAGACCGGCCGGCCGATCTACAACGAGGACACCCGCCCCGGCGATCCCTCGGCCGCGGCCGACGGCGAGAAGGGCGAGCAGATCTTCGCCGTGCCGTCCTTCCTCGGCGGCAAGAACTGGATGCCGATGGCCTACAGCCAGTCGACCGGCCTGTTCTACGTGCCCTCCAACGAATGGGGCATGGACATCTGGAACGAGCCGATCACCTACAAGAAGGGTGCCGCCTATCTCGGCGCCGGCTTCACCATCAAGCCGATCTTCGAGGACCACATCGGCTCGCTGAAGGCGATCGATCCGAATACCGGTG
The DNA here is from genome assembly GCA_050299555.1 of Paracoccaceae bacterium. Taxonomy (GTDB): domain Bacteria; phylum Pseudomonadota; class Alphaproteobacteria; order Rhodobacterales; family Rhodobacteraceae; genus JBNKWA01. The sequence continues at coordinate 120,186 of JBNKWA010000008.1, forward strand.
AGGTCAAGTGGGACTTCCACAACGATGCCCCGCTCTGGGGCGGCGTGATGACCACCGCCGGCGGCCTGGTCTTCACCGGCACCCCCGAGGGTAAGTTCGTCGCGCTCGACGACGAGACCGGCGAGGAGCTGTGGTCGTTCCAGACCGGTTCCGGCATCGTCGGCCAGCCCGTCACCTGGGAACAGGACGGCGAGCAGTTCGTGTCCATCGTCTCCGGCTGGGGCGGCGCCGTGCCTCTCTGGGGCGGCGAAGTGGCCAAGAAGGTCAACTACCTCAACCAGGGCGGCACGGTCTGGACCTTCAAGCTGCCCAAGCAGTTGGCATCACAGTAAAAACTTCCTCCCTGCGACTGGTGGTGCGCCCCTCCTTGGGCGCACCTTTTTTGTTGCCGGGCGCGGGCGCCAAGCCCGCTGTCCCGGCGCCGCCACCACCACCGCCACCCGGCCACCGCGAAAACCCGATCGACACGCGCCCGCGATGGTACCCCCCGGCTCACCGCCGAAGGCGAAGCGGCAGCCCTCGACACCCTCATTCTTGGAACAGGCCCGCGCCGAGATAGCGAAGCCCGGTGTCGATGATGACCGTCACCACCGTCTTGCCCGGCCCCAGCGCCCGGGCGCGCTGCAGCGCCGCCCAGACGTTCGCACCCGAGGTGATGCCGCCCAGTATGCCCTCCTGCCGGGCCAGGGCGCGGGCGGTAGCGAAGGCATCCTCGTCCTTCACCTGCACGACCTCGTCCACAAGGTCGCGGCGCAGGATGCGCGGCACAAAGCTCAGGCCGATACCCTCCAGACTGTGCGAACCGCTGGTGTCGCCGCCGGAGATGTTGCGCACGTAAAACGGCTCCGCCGCGACGATGCGTATCCTTGGATCATGTGCCTTCAGCACCTCGGCATTGCCCGAGATGCAGCCGCCCCCGCCCACGACGCAGACGAACTCGTCGACCCGGCCGCCGATCCGGTCCAGGATCTCCCGGCCCATGGGGTGATAGCCGAGCTTGTTGTCGGGATTGTTGACCTGGTCGGGCCAGAAGGTGCCCGGCTCACCGATCAGTTCCCGGGCGCGGGCGATCATGCGGTCGATCACCCCGGCGGTCAGGATGCCGCCCTCCGCGTGCACCAGTTCCACCTCGGCACCAAAGGCGCGCATGGTGCGGATCTTCTCTTCCGCGAACCCGTCCGACGAGACGAAATGCGCCTTGTAGCCACGGGTGGCGCAGATCATGGCCAGCGAACTGCCGGTGCTGCCACCGGTATATTCAACCACCCGCCCCCCGGGCTTCAGCTCACCGCGCCGCTCGGCACCGTCGATCATCGACAGCGCCATGCGGTCCTTCATGCTGCCGGTGGGGTTGGCACCTTCCCACTTGACCCAGACATCGGCGCAATCGGCGTCGGTCAGCTTGCGCAGGCGGATCAGCGGCGTTTTTCCGACAAGCTCCATCGCCACCGCCTCCCCAGTCACTTTCAAAATCGAAGTGACCTTTAGCGCTTTGACTTGCATTTTGCAACCGACTAGGCTGGCAGGCGTAAGGGAGCGCTTCCATGACCCTGCAGACCCGGAACTACCGATCCCACTGCTCCATTGCGCGGACGCTGGAACTCCTGGGCGACAAGTGGACCCTGCTAGTGGTGCGCGACCTGATCTGGCACGACAAGCACACCTACGGCAGCTTTCGGGAAAGCGCCGAGGCCATCCCCACCAACATCCTCGCCGAACGTCTCAAGCGGCTCGAGGAGGCGGGCCTTGTCACCAAGAAGGCCTATCAGGAACGGCCGGTACGCTACCGCTACAACCTCACGGCCGCGGGCCGGTCGCTGGAGCCGATGCTGCTGGCGATCATGCAATGGGGGCACGCGCATCTTGGTGGCGGGCTGCATGATCCCAGGGCAGGCCAGGGCGGGCCATCGGGCGGCTGACCGGCGGAAATTGATCCAGCGCAAGGTCCGGCGGTCCCGGCGAGGGCATAGACCGGCCATGGACCAGATCAGCCGCCTCCGCGCCCTCGGGCTGTTCGACAGCCGGGTGCCCCGCTACACCAGCTATCCCACCGCGCCGATGTTCGGCCCGGCCGTGGGCGCCGCCCGTCAGGCCGAGTGGCTGACGGCACTCGACCCGGCCGAGCCGGTCTCGGTCTATGTCCACATCCCGTTCTGCGAGCGGCTGTGCTGGTTCTGCGCCTGCCACACCCAGGGCACCCAGACGCTGGCCCCGGTCGAGGGCTATGTCGGCGCCCTCGAGGCCGAGCTGGCACTGGTCGCCGCGGCGCTGCCGGGGCCAATCCGCATGGGAAGGCTGCACTGGGGCGGCGGCACCCCGACGATCCTGACACCGGGCCTCATCCACCGCCTTTCCGATGCCATTTCCGGGGTCTTCGCGCCCGCCGAGGGGTTCGAGTTCTCGGTCGAGATCGACCCGACCCTGGTCGACCGCGACAAGATCGAGGCGTTGGCGGCCCGGGGCATGAACCGGGCCAGCATCGGCATCCAGGACTTCGCACCCGAGGTCCAGAACGCCATCGGCCGACTGCAGAGCTTCGACGCCACCCGGACCTGCGTCGACCAGTTGCGCGACGCCGGCATCGGCTCGCTCAACGCTGATCTGGTCTACGGGCTGCCACACCAGTACGAGGCGCGCATCGCCGACACCATCGACAAGGTGCTGGCGCTCTCGCCCGACCGGGTGGCGCTGTTCGGCTACGCCCATGCCCCCTGGGCCTCCAGGCGGCAAAAGCTGATCGACGAAGAGGCGCTGCCCAACGACCTCGCCCGTTACCGGCTGGCGACGCTGGCGGCCGAGGCCTTCGCCTTCGCCGGCTACCAGCCGATCGGCATCGACCATTTCGCCCGGCCCGCAGACAGTCTGGCAGTGGCGGCCCGGACCGGCCGGCTGCGGCGCAACTTCCAGGGCTACACCGATGATGGCTGCCCGACGCTGATCGGCCTCGGCGCCTCGGCGATCTCGCGCTTCGCCGGCGGCTATGTGCAGAACGCGGCGGCGACGGCGGCCTACCTGCAGCTTGTCGGCGACGGGCGGCTGGCCGGCGCCCGCGGCCACGCGCTGACGACCGAGGACCGGCTCAGGGCCCGCAGCATCGAGATGCTGATGTGCGACTTTCGGCTGGATCGGGCTGCGCTGACGGCAGAGTTCGGTGCCGCGGCCGGCCGGCTCGACCCGATCACCGCCGATATCGCCCGGCAGTTCGGCGAACTGGTCACGCTGCAGCACGGGTCCCTGGCCATCCGGCCCGAAGGGCGGCCGCTGACCCGCATCATCGCCAGCGGCTTTGATGCCCATCTCACCCAGGGCGGCCGCTACAGCCGCGCCTCCTGAACCCGGACCTACCCTTTCCCGGGCAACCGCTCACGGCGGTGGGGGCGGCTGACCGCGCCGGCCACTCCGAGCCGGCGGTTCAGCCGCCGGCAAGCCGGTCAGAACAGTGGCTGGTACTTCCAGTTGTCGGCGTCGGGCGTCACCTCGTCGAGGTCGTAATCCGCGCCCTGCAGCCGCCGCGCCGTCGGCAGACCCGCCTCGGCCGCGCGGTCGACATAGCGCCGGCCCAGTTCCTGATCGGTGACCACGCCGCGCCCGCGCATCAGGTCGAGCCCGTAGTTGAACATGCCCACCGGATCGCCCGCCTCGGCGGCGCGCAGGTCCCACTCGGCCGCCGCGTCGGGGTTCTCGGGCGCCCCCAGCCCGTTGTCGTCGAGCTGGCTCATCCAGGTCATGGCGCCGGTATAGCCATCCTCGGCGCAGCGCTCGAACAGCGTGCGCGCCATCACGTGCCGGCCCGACTTGGTGATCAGATAACCGGTGGCGCAGGTGGTCATGCTGGTCTTGCCCTCGGCGATGTCCTTCATCACCCGGTTCAGCGACAGCTCCTCGGGGTTGAGCGTGCCGCCATCGGCCTCCGCCAGGGCCGGTGCGGCGAGAAAGACCAGGGCAAGGGCAAGGGCGTATCGCATGATCAGGATCCTCCGGCGGCGAAGCCTAACATGCCGGCCCCGGGCTCAAGCATCATACGAAAGTCGTACGACCCTCGCCCGGTCAGGGCCGGGCCGCCGCGCCCCAGGGATAGCGGCCCACCTTCACCGTCGCCACCGCCTCGCGCCCGGCCACGTCGATCACCGTGACATCGCCCGAAACGCCATTGGTGGTGAAAAGCTGCGTCCCGTCGGGCGAGAACGCCATGTGCCACACCCGGCGGCCCACCAGGATGTAGTCCAGCACCTCATAGCTGGCCGCATCGACCACCGCGACCCGGTTGGCCGGCCCCAGCGCCACGAAGGCCACCGAACCGTCGGGCGCAAAGCGAATGCCCACCGGCTGGATCAGGTCATCGTTCACCCCCTGCACGGCGAAGCGGATCTTCGCCTTCTCGGCCTGGGTACCGGTGTCGAAGACGCTGACCGTGCCGCCGATCTCGGTCGACACCCAGAGTTCCGAGCCGTCGGCGGTGAAGACGGCATCGCGGGGCCGCGAATCGACCAGCGTGTTGGCATAGATCTCGTGCGTGGCGACGTCGATCCAGTGCGCCATGTTGGTGGTCTCCGAGGTGGTGATCACCGTCTTGCCGTCGGGCGACACCGCCATCCCCTCCGGCTCGATGCCGACATCGATCTGGGCCACCACCTTGCGCTCCTCGACATCGACCACGGTGGTGACCGCATCGTCCTCGTTGGCGATCCACAGGTGCCGGTTGTCGGGATGCAGCGCGAACTGCTCGGGGTCGGCGCCCGAGGGCAGGTCGTGCAGGATCTCGCCGGTCTCGGGGTCCATCACCTGCACCGCGTCGCTGTCCGAGGCGCAGATGTAGACCTTCGAGAAGTCCTTCGAGAAGGTGATGCCGCGCGGCCGCTCGCCGGTCTCGATCGTGCGGGTGACCTCCAGCGTCGCCACGTCGATGACGCTGATGGTGTCGTCCTTTTCGTTGGTCACCCAGATCTCGGCGGCCCCGGCGGGCGTCGCCGCGATCAGCAGACAGGCAAGCAGTCGCATTCAGCCTCCAAAAGCGGTGCATTCGGTTTCCGGCCGGTCGCGGCCGAGGGTATCGAGTTCGTTGACCTGGTGCAGGAAGCCGTCGAGCGGCGCCATCGCCACCACCGCGCGCTCGGTCGCCAGCGGGATCGGCTGGCGCAGCTGGCCGTTCCATTCCCGAAACGACAACGGCCGCCCCTTGAAGGCAGCCAGCTCGAACTCCGGCCCCAGCATGTAGTCGCGCAACACGCCCGGGTCGGCACTGCCGGTGCGGGTCACCGCCTCGCCGATCACCCGCATCGCCGCCCATGCGGCCCAGTCGCGCGGCGCCATGGCGCGCTCGGCCATGTCGCGGAACCGGCCCTGCAACTGCGCCGCGCCCCATTGCTCGACCTGGGGCGACCAGGCTTCGGCGGTCAGCCCCTCCGACCCCGCGACCAGCCGCGGCGACCAGGTGTTGTAGGCGACGTAGCGGCCGAAATCGTGGGCCTCGTCGGCGATCAGAAGCGCATCGTGCTCGGGCAGGTCCTGGGTGAAAAGCGGTACCTCGGCACCGGCGCTGCGGCGCAGGTCGGCAGCGGTGTCCCACGGCTTCTCGGCGACGATCGACAGCCCGAACTTCGCCGCCGATGCCTTCAGCGCCTCGGCATAGGCGATGTCGTCCGGGTTCGGCCCGGTGATCAGCGCCAGCCGCGTCCAGCGGCGCTGGGTGAAGAACTGCATCAGCGCGTCGCTGCGCATCCCCGTCGTCGGCAACACATGCAGCACGTTGGCGCGGCAGTCGGCCTCGCGCAATGCGTTCTCGGCGGCGGCGACGTTGAGGATCAGCGCCCCTGCGGCCTCGGGCAGATCGGCGATCTGAAGCAGCGTCGCGGCCGGCGCATCGACGATCAGAAGCGGCGTTGCGGCGAGGGCCGCGCGGGCGGCGGCGGCCATGTCGCCGCCCACCGGGACGCTGGAGACGGCAAGGGTGTAGTCCTGCCCGAGGAAAGCGCCGGTGGTGGTATTGTCCTCCAGCCCCAGCGCCGCGCCGGCCTCGCCGAGATCCGCCGGCACCGATTCCAGATTCGACAGGACCGGCGGCAGGTCCACCTCCTGGCGCAGATAGGCGATGGCAACCGATGTCTCGGCGCCGGCTGCCGCTGCCCATGCAAGGGCGATCACCGTGACGAGCGTCTTCACCATCGCCTCCCTTGGCTGCCCCGGACGCTACGCGGGCGGGGCGGGGCGGAGGAATACGACCAATGTAGCGCACCGCGCCCGCGCCGGGGGGCGATTTCGACCCTTGCGACCACGCCGGGCTAGGCGTCGGCACCAAGGTCGAATATCCTGTCCGGGCCGGAAAAGGGTACCCATTTTCGGACAAATCCGACGGGAGGAATTCATGGACACGAGACGCTTGAAGGCCGCCACGTGCCTGGGTGCGATGCTCATCGCCGGGGTGGCATTTGCCCATGGCGATGTGACCCCGCAGCCGGTCAATACCGACGCCCTGCCGGATGTCGGCGAGGAATGGCTGACCGAGAACCCCTACCGCGCCGAGGCGGTCGGCGAGGAGACCTGGCAGAAGGCGATCGAGATCGGCTCCTCGGGCTTCAACCAGAACTGCGCGCGCTGCCACGGGCTCGGCGCCGTCTCCGGCGGCCTGGCGCCCGACCTGCGCTATCTGGAGGCCGAGGAGAGCGGCGACGAGTGGTTCGCCGAGCGCTTCCAGGGCGGCTTCACCCAGAACGGCGTCACCAAGATGCCGGCCTTCGGCGAGGTCCTGGGCCAGAAGGCGGGCTGGGCGATTCGCACCTATATCGAGACCCGGCCCGAGGATGGCGCGCTCGACAACCATGCCGACCGGCTGGCCGATATCCGCGACATGCTGGCCGCCGGCGAGGTCACCGATGCCGGTGCGCTGCGCGAGGAGCTCGAGGGCATCGCGGCCGAGGTCGTCACCGCCTCCGGTGCGCCGGTGGCCGACAGTGCCCCGCGCGAGGCGGCGCTGATCCTCACCGACGACGCGGCAACCTGGAAGGAAGCCGCCGACATCCTGACGGTTTCGCTGTCGGCTGCGGAATGAGTGCATGTTGCTTCGGGCGCTGATCCTCTCCGCACTGGGATTGGCGCTCGCCGGGCCCGGCTTCGCGCGTTGCGAGGATGTGGCGCCCGGCCAGCGCCCGCAGAACACCCCGCACCAGGATGTCGGCCGCGAGATGGACGACATCATCGCGTCCGGCTGGATCGAGTTCGCGCTCTATGACGACTATCGCCCCTGGTCCTGGGACGATGGCGGCACGCCCGCCGGCGTCGATGTGGAACTGGGCCGGATCATCGCCGAGGCGCTGGGCGTCGAGCCGCGCTTCCGCTTGGTCGACGCGGGCGAGAACCTCGATGCCGACCTCCTGAACTACGTCTGGAAGGGCGGACTGATCGGCGGCCGGGTCAGCGACGTGATGCTGCACGTGCCCTATGACAGCGACTATGCCTGCCGGGTCGAGCAGGCGGTCTTCACCGGCCAGTACGCCACCGAGACCATGGCCATCGCCTACCTGCTGGCCGAATACCCCGAGAAGGGGCCGACGCCAGCCTATTTCCGCTACGATACGGTGGGGGTGGAGAACGACTCGATCGCCGACTTCTACCTCACCTCCATCGGCCGGCTCGGCGAGACCATCCACCGCTATCCCTCGGTAGATGCCGCCATGGCCGGGATGGCCGCCGGCGAGGTGATGGCGGTGATGGGCCCCCGCGCCCAGCTCGATGCCGGTCTCACCGGGGCGTCGCGGGTGCACGAGCCGCCGCTCATGGGCTTCGAGCGCGGAAAGTGGACCCTGGGCGTCGCGGTCAGCCAGCAGCATCGCGACCTCGGCTACGCCGTCGACGACGCCATCGCCGCGGCGCTGGCCGATGGCCGCATCGCACGGATCTTCGCCGATCACGGCCTGACCTACACCCCGCCGGAGCGCTGAAGACCCGCACCCGGATCGCCCCGGCTTCACCCCCGGGCCGCTCCCCGCCCACCCTCCCTCGCGCCCCGGAGGCAAAGCCGGGGCGATCCGGGTGGCCGATCCTGTCCCGGCACTGACGCGCGACGCCGCCGGTCCTGGCCGCCGTCAGAGGCTCGTGACCCCGCCGTCGCCATCCACCAGAAGCACCCGGCGCACACCGGCAGCCCGTGCCGTCGCCGCGCGGATCTCGCTGGCCCGCATCAGGCAGAACGCCGTCGACAGGGCGTCGGCCAGGGTTGCCGATCCGGCCTCGACGCTGACCGTGGACCAGCGCACCGGCTCGCCGCCGGGGCCGAGGATGTGGCCCTCGCCGCCCGCCAGCCTGAGCGCCCCGGGGCTCGACGTGGCAATGGCGCCGTTGGCCAGCGTCCTGGTCGCCACCAAGCCGTATTCGGGATCGGCGATGCCCAGCCGCCAGGGCCCGCCGAGGGCGGCGAACTCGCCGATATCCACCAGCACCCGGGTGAATCCCGCCCGGGCCAGAAGGTCCCGCACCCGGTCGGCGGCAAAGCCCTGCGCAATGCCGTTCAGCGTCAGCGCCTGGCCGCGCCCGAGCCGCACCCGCGCCGGATCGAACCGGACCCGCGGCCAGCCCACAAGCCGCCGCGCGGCCACGGCATCGCCACCATCCGCCAGCGCCCGCCACAGCGGCTGCACCGTGGGATCGAACCGGCCCGCGGTCGCCCGGTGCGCCGCGTCCGACGCCGCCAGCACATCCAGCATCGCCGACGACGGGCCGTCCAGCGCCCCGTCCCGGTTCAGCCGCGCCAGTGCCGATCCCGGATCGTGGAGCGAGAATTCCGCCTCGATGCGCCGCAGCAGAGCCTCGATCCTCGCCACCATCGCCGCCGTCAGCGCCTCGGGGCCCGCCAGCGTCACCTGCGCCTCGGCCCCCAGCGCCCGCCCGCGCCATTCCCGGCCACGCGCCTCGTCGGCCCGCGCCGGGCTTGCGGCGGCCCAGGCGGCCGAGATGGCAATGAAGCGGCGGCGGGCGATCATTGCGCCGCCACCGCCCGGCGGCGCGACGCGATCACCAGCGGCACGCAGGATTTGGGGTCGTCATGGATGGTCACGCAGTCGAGGCACTGGAAGCACTCGCCATAATCGACCCGGCCGGTGCGGTCGATGGCGGCGTATTTGCAGCGCACCCGGCAAAGCTGGCACGGAGAGCCGCATTGGGGCCGCCGCGGGATCCAGTTGCGACCGCGCACCAGCCCGCCCAGCACCATCACCGCGCCGAGCGGGCAGACATAGCGGCAGAAGCCCTTGAAGGTGAAAAGCCCCAGCACCAGCCAGGCCGCGGCATAAAGCACATAGAACCAGTCGCGGGCGAAATGCACCGTGATGGCGGTCTTGAACGGCTCGATCTCGGCCGCCGTCTCGGCCCGCTCCGGGGCCAGGAAGGCCACCGCCACCAGTGCCGCCAGCGCGACGTACTTGACCCGCTTCAGCCGCCGGTCCCAGCGCCCCGGCAGCTCCCATTCCGGCAGCCGCAACAGTCGCCCGGCATGGTGGGCGAATTCCTGCATGGCGCCGAAGGGGCAGAGCCAACCGCAGAACAGCCCGCGCCCCCAGAGCACGAAACCGAGGATCGCCACAGCCCAGATCATCAGCGAGAAGGGATCGTAGAGCAGCACCGCAAAGCTGCCGCCGCCCACCGCGGCGCGCAGCGTCGCCAGAACCGTGACGATGGAAAGCTGCCCCTGCCCCCAGTAGCCGACGAAGGCGATCACGACCGCCAGGATCGCAAGCCTGAGCGGCGTGAACAGTCGCAGCCCCGCAAGCCGTCGCATCAGCGGCCCCAGCGCCACCAGAAGCACCGCCAGGAAGCCACCAAGCAGGATCAGGTCGGCCCGGCGGTTCAGCAGCGCCTCGCGCCAGGGCGGCAGCGGCGAAGATGCCGCCGCTGGCCGGGTGAAGAACCGCTCGGCCGCCACATAGTTCAGCGTGAAATCCGCCGAGCCGAGCTCGGGCTGGAACTGGCCGTGGGCCCGCACCGCCCGTGCGGTCAGGGTCCATTCGCGGGTGGGATCGAAGCCCAGCCGCCGGTCGGTCCTGAGGATCATGGTGGCGCCCTCGGGCACGCCCGGGTGGACCTGCGGCAACAGGTCGGCGTCGCGCAGCGCCACCGGCAGCCCGTCCTGCTCGGCCGACAGCCGGTCGGGCGCGGTATTGCGCACGAAGTCCTCCGAGACCAGCCCGTGGCGACCGGCGTCGATCACCAGGATCGGCTCGTCCTCGGGCGAGACAACGCCCAGGCGCCCGAGCGCCGCAAGGGTGGCATCGTCGAGCACCGCGCGGGCCACCGCCTGCGGTCCGACATCCACCAGCCACAGGTCGAGATAGAGCGCCGCGCCATCCGCCGTCTCGGGATCGTCATGGGCCCACCTGGTGCCGGCAAAGGCGGCATCGAGCTCGGCATTGGTGACCTTCAGGTTTCGCGCCAGGCCCTCGGCCACCAGCGCATCCCAGTCCAGCACCTCGTCATGGTCGGGATCGGGCCGCGCCGGCGCCGCCGCCCGCACCCCCGACATCTTCTCGCGGGCGACGGCGAGGGTGGCGGCGAGGATCGTCTCGTGGGCGATGCGCACGCTGGCCGTCGCCTTGGTGACACCGTCGAGATAGACCAGATCGGATCCGCCGCCCCCGGCGCCGTAAGGGGTGCCGACCACCAGCGCCTCGGTGATCGCATGACCCCGGTACTGCTCCAGGAAGGCGCGGAACGGCGCCTCGCCGAGGCCCGAGACGAAAATCGGCTCGTTCTGCGTGATCAGCGAGACGTCGATGAAACGGCCGTCGCGGTCGAGCATGACGAGAAGGTTTATGGGCGCCCCGGAAAAGCCCGGCAACGGCGCGAGGGTGCCGGTCTCGAAGACAAAGCCCGCCTCGCCGCCGCCGGAGTTCAGCAGCGTCCAGACGCCCTGGTCGTTGACCGGCTCGCCGAGGGCATAGGGCGCGATGACCAGCGCCTCCATGGCGGCGCGGTCCAGCGGCTCGGCCCTTGCCGGCACCACGAAAAGCGCCAGCGCCAGCCCCACAAGCGCGGCAATCCAGCGGGTCATGGGGCGCGAGCCTATGGCGCGGCCGATGCCAGCGACATACGACCAAGGTACGAGACGAAAGCCGGGGGGCGAAGGTCAGGGGCTAATGTTGGGGGCCAAGGTTCGGGGGGCTGGAGCCAGGGACACGGGCCCAGCGCGGGGAGCCAAGGCGGACCGTGGGGGACCGGGCCGCGGCAGCCATACGCGGGCCAAGGCAAGGAGGCCGGACAAGGGTGAGGGGGCAAGGACTGGAGGACCGAGGTTGAGTCGAGGGCGCTCCCGCCCGCCGCCTCGGATCGCCTTCGGCGATCCTCGCCGCCGGTTTGGGCCGAAGGCGGCCCGGCCTCCCCCTTGCGGGTCGGCCGGCCCGTTGCATCGGCGTACCAGGCATCAGCCACGGCGCCGGGCAGGGATCGGGGCTGGAGCGTCAGCGACCGCCGCCGAGGGCCCTCGATGGGTCCGAAGGCGGCGCCCTCTCCCTTCTCGGATCAGCCGACCCGTTGCACCGGCGCGCCAGGCATCGACCATGGCGCCAGGCCGGGGCTGGGTAAGGGGCCGGGCAAGGGGGCCCAGGGCTGGAGGACCGGGGCTGAGGCAAGGGCGCTCCCGCCCGCCGCCTCGGATAGCCGTCGGCGATCCTCGCCGCCGGTTTGGGCCGAAGACGGCCCGGCCTCCCCATTGCGGGTCGGCCGGCCCGTTGCATCGGCGTACCAGGCATCAGCCACGGCGCCGGGCGGGGATCGGGGCTGGAGCGTCAGCGACCGCCGCCGAGGGCCCTCGATGGGTCCGAAGGCGGCGCCCTCCCCCTCTCCCCCTTCAGCCCGCCAGTTCCAGGATCGCCCCGCGCGCAGCCGCCTCGACCCGCTCTCGCGCCCCGTGCCGGCCGCCACGGACCACCTGCACTCCGGCGGCCCAGACCGCCTCCACCTTCACATCACGGCCGAAGACCCAGCGGTCCAGCAGCCGCTCCGCACCCCCCGCCAGCCCCATGGCATCGGCGAGCCCCACCAGGTCCGCCGCCGCCCCCGGCGCAATCTCCGCCGGCCCGGCACCCAGCGCCTGCGCCCCGCCCGCCAGCGCCGCCCGGAACAGCGCCTCGCCGGTGCTGCCGCCTTCGGCCAGCAGGTTGCGTTCTCGATGCTCCAGCCGCTGCCCGTACTCCAGAAGCCTGAGCTCGCCCGCCAGCCCGATCGCCAGGTTGCTGTCCGTCCCGATCCCGAAGCGCCCGCCGGCGCCGCGATAAGCCACCGCCGGGAACAGCCCGTCGCCAAGGTCGGCTTCGGTCAGCGGGCAGAGGCCCGCCACCGCGCCCGTGGCCGCCAGCCCGGCCACCTCCGCCGCCTCCATGTGGGTGGCGTGGACCAGGCACCAGTCCGGCCCGACATCGCAATGATCCAGCAGCCACCCCACCGGCCGCGCGCCGGTATGGCCGAGGCAATCCTCCACCTCGGCCACCTGCTCGGCGACGTGGATGTGGAACGGCCGCCCCGGATAGCCGCCGGCCAGCCGCGCCAGGTCCCCGGGCCCCGCGGCCCTGAGCGAATGCGGCGCCACACCCAGCCGGTCCTGGGGCCGCAGCGGCAGCGCCTCGCAGGCCGAGATCAGCCGCGCGAAGCCGTCCGCGTCGTGCAGGAACCGCCTCTGCTCCTCGCCCGCCGGCCGCCCTCCGAACCCGCTGTAGGCGTAGAACACGGGCAGATGGGTCAGCGCGATGCCGGTCTCGGTGGCGGCGGCGAGGATCCGCGCCGACATCTCCGCCGGGTCGTCATAGGCGCGCCCGTCCGGCGCATGGTGCAGATAGTGGAACTCGCCCACCCGGGTGAAGCCCGCCTCCAGCATCTCCACATAGGCCAGCGCCGCGATCGCCTGCATCGCCTCGGGCGACAGCGCCAGCGCAAAGCGGTACATCGCCTCGCGCCAGGTCCAGAAGCTGTCCCTGCCCGCCCCCCGATATTCGGTCAGTCCGGCGAAACCGCGCTGGAAGGCGTGGCTGTGCAGGTTCGCCATCCCCGGAACCAGCGCCGTCACCCGCACGTCGCCCGGCGATGCCACCGCCCCGGCGGCGACGGTGTCCACCCGGCCTCCGGCCAGTTCCACACGCACCGCACCGGCCCAGCCGCCCGGCAACAGCGCCACTTCGGCAAAGATCGCCATCCTGGGGTCCCTTCATGCCTTCCCACATCCGCACAATATGTATATACTTATTCCGCACCCAAAGGAACAGCGGCAGGATCGCACGCCGATGAGCGCCAGCACCATATGGATCAATGCCCGCGTCGCCTGCGGACCGGGTGGCGGCGCCACGCCCGCGGCGCTCGAGATCGCCACCGAAGGCGGCCTGATTCGCGCCGTCGGCCCCTCCCTGCCCCGGGCCGGCGCCGAAATCGTCGATTGCGGCGGCCGGCTGCTGACCCCGGGCCTGATCGACTGCCACACTCATCTTGTCTTCGGCGGCGACCGCAGCGCCGAGTTCGAGGCCCGCCTCGCCGGCGCCAGCTACGAGGAGATCGCCCGGAAAGGCGGCGGCATCGCCGCCACCATGCGCGCCACCCGCGCCCTCGATGCCGAGGCGCTGGCCGAGGCGGCGCTGCCCCGGCTCGACCACCTCATCGCCGAAGGCGTCACCACCATCGAGATCAAGTCCGGCTACGGCCTGAACGTCGAGACCGAGATCGCCATGCTCCGGGCCGCCCGGCGTCTCGCCGAACGCCGCCCCATCCGCGTGGTCACAAGCTGGCTCGCCGCCCACGCGCTGCCGCCCGAATACGCCAGCGACCGGGCCGCCTATCTCCGCGATGTCGCCATGGACGGGCTACGCGCCGCCCATGGCGAAGGGCTGGTGGACGCGGTGGACGGCTTCTGCGAGGGGATCGCCTTCTCGGCCGAGGAGATCGCGCCGCTCTTCGCGCTGGCGGGCGAACTCGGCCTGCCGGTCAGGCTCCATGCCGAACAGCTTTCCCATTCCGGCGGCACCGCGCTGGCCGCGCGCCACGGGGCGCTGTCGGCGGACCACCTCGAACACGCCACCGACGCCGATGCCGCGTTGATGGCCGCCGCCGGCACCGTCGCGGTGCTGCTGCCCGGCGCCTTCTACACCCTCCGCGAGACCAGATTGCCGCCCATCGAGGCCTTCCGCGCCCACGGCGTACCCATGGCGCTGGCCACCGACTGCAACCCCGGCACCTCGCCGCTGACCTCGCTCCTGCTGACCATGAACATGGGCGCCACCTTCTTCCGGATGACGGTGCCGGAATGCCTGCTGGCCACCACCCTCCACGCCGCCCGGGCGCTGGGGCTGGCCGAGACCGCCGGCCGCATCGCTCCGGGGCTCTCGGCGGATTTCGCGCTTTGGAACGTCGAGACCCCGGCGCAGCTTGTGGGCCGCATCGGCTTCAACCCGCTGCATGCGCGCATCTTCAAGGGTGAACGGACATGACGATAGCGCCCACTCCCGGCACCTCGCCGCTGACGGAGATGACCCCGGCGCCCACTCCCGGCACCTCACCGCTGACCGACATGACCCCGGCGCCCACACCTGGCATCTCGCCGCTGACCGACATGACCCCGGCGCTCACTCGCGGCACCTCGCCGCTGCCGACCACAAACATGGGCGCCGCCTCCTTCCCCATGACGGTGCCGGAATGCCAGCGGGCCACCACCGCCCATGCCGCCAGGGCGCCGGGGCTGGCCGGCACCGCCGGCCGCATCGCTCCGGGGCTCTCGGCCGACTTCGCGCTTCGGGCCGTCGAGGCCCCGGTGGGAGCCATCGGCCGCATCGACTTCAACCGCGCCCGCATCTTCGAAGGTGAACCGACATGACGCTGGTGCTCACCCCCGGGGCGGTCACGCTGGCCGAGCTGGCCCGGATCTACTGGCAGGGCACGCCGGCAAGCCTCGACCCGGCCACCGCGCCCGCCATCGCCCGCGCGGCCGACCGCATCGCCGAGGTCGCCCAGGGCGAGGCCGCCGTCTACGGCGTCAATACCGGCTTCGGCAAGCTCGCCTCGATCCGCATCGCCCCGGGCGATCTGGCGCGGCTCCAGCGCAATCTGGTGCTGTCGCATTGCTGCGGCGTCGGCGCGCCGCTGGACGGGGCCATCGTGCGGCTGACCATGACGCTGAAGCTGATGTCGCTGGGGCGCGGCGCCTCGGGCGTGCGGCCGGAACTTGTCGCCCTCCTCGAAGCCATGCTGGCCCGTTCGGTCCTTCCGGTGATCCCGGAAAAGGGCTCGGTCGGTGCGTCGGGCGACCTGGCCCCCCTGGCCCATCTCGCCGCGGTGATGATCGGCGAGGGCGAGGCCTGGCTTGCCGGCGAACGGCTGCCGGGCGGCGAGGCGCTGGCCCGCGCCGGGCTCAGGCCCCTCGCCCTGGCCGCCAAGGAGGGGCTGGCGCTCCTCAACGGCACCCAGGTCTCCACCGCGCTGGCGCTGGCCGGGCTCTTCCGGGCAATGCGGGCGCTCCGGGCCTCGCTGGTCACGGGTGCGCTCTCCACCGATGCCGCCATGGGCTCCACCGCCCCCTTCGCGGCCGAGATCCACACCCTGCGCGGCCATGCCGGCCAGATCGACGTGGCGGCGGCACTGCGCGGCCTGCTGCAGGGCTCGGCGATCCGCGACAGCCATGTCGAAGGCGACAGCCGCGTGCAGGACCCCTACTGCATCCGCTGCCAGCCGCAGGTCGCCGGCGCCTGCCTCGACCTTTTGCGCCAGGCGGCGCACACGCTGGCGACCGAGGCCAACGCCGCCACCGACAACCCCCTGGTGCTGAGCGACGGCACCGTGGTCTCGGGCGGCAACTTCCACGCCGAGCCGGTGGCCTTCGCCGCCGACATCATCGCCCTTGCCGTGGCCGAGCTCGGCGCCATCGCCCAGCGCCGGGTGGCGCTTCTGGTGGACCCGGCGCTGAACCACGGCCTGCCGGGGTTCCTGACCCCCAACCCGGGGCTCAACTCCGGCCTGATGATCGCCGAGGTCACCGCCGCCGCGCTGATGAGCGAGAACAAGCAGATGGCCCATCCCGCCTCGGTCGACAGCACCCCCACCAGCGCCAACCAGGAGGACCACGTCTCCATGGCCTGCCACGGCGCGCGGCGGCTGCTGGCGATGACCGCCAACCTCAACGCGATCCTCGGGGTCGAGGCGATGACCGCCGCCCAGGGGGTGGAGCTCAGGCCCACCACCACCTCGCCCCGGCTGCAGCGCGCCATCGCCGCCATCCGCGCCCGCATCGCGCCGCTTGGCGACGACCGGCACATGGGCGGCGACATGGAAGCCGCCGCCGCGCTGGTCGCCGAAGGCGCACTCGATGTCGCCGGTCCCGACCTGCTGCCGGAACTCGCGTCATGACCCCGGTCGAGGTCAGCCGCGGCGACGGACCCATCGTGCTCGGCTTCCCCCATGTTGGCACCCATGTGCCGCCCGACATCGCCGCCGCGCTCAACGACGAGGGCCGGCTGCTGCGCGACACCGACTGGCACGTGGACGCCCTCTATGCCGACCTGATCCCCGGCCTGACCACGGTCCGCGCCACCTTCCACCGCTACGTCATCGACGCCAACCGCGACCCCTCGGGCGACAGCCTCTACCCCGGCCAGACCACCACCGGGCTGGTCCCCGCGACCACCTTCGACAATGCGCCGATCTGGGCCGAACCGCCCGACGCCGCCGAGACCGCCCGCCGGCTCACCGCCTTCCACGCCCCCTACCACGCCGCCCTCGGGGCGGAACTCGACCGCGTCCGCGCCCACCACGGCGTCGCCATCCTCTACGACTGCCACTCGATCCGCTCGGTCATCCCCTGGCTCTTCGAGGGCACCCTGCCGGACCTCAACATCGGCACCGACACGGGGCGCACCTGCGCGCCGCAAATCGAGGCGGCGGTCCACGAACTGGCCGCGGCCTCGCCCTATTCCAGCGTGTTGAACGGCCGCTTCCGCGGCGGCTGGACCACCCGCCACTACGGCCGGCCGGCGGACGGCATCCACGCCATCCAGATGGAGCTGGCCCAGTGCACCCACCTGGCCCGGGAGGAACCGCCCTTCGCGCTCGACCCCGCGCGCGCCGCCGCCCTCCGCCCGCTGCTCGCCGACATCCTCGCCGCGCTCACCGCGCTCGCCCCCCGCCTGAAGGACCGCCGATGACCGACCCCCGCCAAGACCCCCACCACAACCCGCGCCACAACATGCGAGACGTCTACCCGCCCACCGGGCCCGAGATCACCGCCAAAAGCTGGCTGACCGAGGCGCCGATGCGGATGCTGATGAACAACCTCCACCCCGACGTGGCCGAGAACCCGCATGAACTCGTCGTCTACGGCGGCATCGGTCGCGCCGCGCGGACGTGGGAGGATTTCGACCGCATCGTGGCGTCGCTCAAGGACCTCGAGCCCGACGAAACCCTCGTCGTGCAATCCGGCAAGCCCGTCGCCATCGTCCGCACCCATTCGGACGCCCCCCGCGTGCTGATCGCCAACTCGAACCTGGTGCCGCATTGGGCCAACTGGGACCATTTCGCCGAACTCGACCGCAAGGGACTGATGATGTACGGCCAGATGACCGCCGGGTCCTGGATCTATATCGGCAGCCAGGGGATCGTGCAGGGCACC
>JBNKWA010000009.1:0-4873 GCA_050299555.1 Paracoccaceae bacterium
GGCAACCTCGCCGCAGGCACCTACTCGGTCCGCGCAACCAAGGACGGCCTCACCAAGACCGTCGCCGGCATCGATCTCGACCCGGGCGAGCGCGAACTCCATGCCGATCTCGGCCTCGCCGCCGGGGCACCGCCACCGCCGCCGCCACCACCGCCCGACACCGGAACCGCAGAGATCCGCGGCACCGTCTTCGCCGACACCGACGCCGACGGGGTCAGGGATTCCGGCGAGGCCGCCATCCACAACGCCACCGTCGAGCTCCTCTCCGACACCGGCACCGTCATTCGCTCGGCACCCAGCTATGCCAATGGCAGCTTCGCCTTCGGCAACCTCGCCGCAGGCACCTACTCGGTCCGCGCAACCAAGGACGGCCTCACCAAGACCGTCGCCGGCATCGATCTCGACCCGGGCGAGCGCGAACTCCATGCCGATCTCGGCCTCGGCGGCCTCGCCCGCACCGCCGATCCGGGCACCGCAACGATCCGCGGCAAAGTCTTCGACGATGCCGACGGCGACGACACCAGGGACGCGGACGAGGATTTCGCCGCCGGCGCCCGGGTGCAGCTGTTCGACGCCGATGGCACCCGCGTCGCGGTGACCACCGCCAACGACAACGGCTGGTTCGCCTTCAAGGGCCTTGCCGCCGGCAGCTACAGTGTCAGCGCCCGCGACGACAGCACCGTCTCCGACGCGGTCGCGGTCGCGCTTTCGGCCGGCGAAGACGAAGGCGGCCTTCGCCTCGGCCTCGAGGGCGGCTCCAGCGCCGACGAGATGCTTTTTCGAACCGCCGACACCGCCGAAGCCGATGGCGAAACCCATGACTGGGGCCATGACTGGGCCGACGATGCGGCTGGGGTGGGCTTCGAGACCGGTCCCGCGACCGAATTCGCGGCTGGGGCCGAACTGGCCGCCGAGATGGCAATGCTGCTTCTGGGAGGCGACGGGGATTACCTGATGTAGCCGGCGCGCAAGAGGCGGGAAACGGGCGGACACCACGATCGCCCGATGCCGTTTCTTCGGGCCCACCTTCTGCGCTTCACCGGCCTTTCACGGGGGCCTGCCATATCCCGGCCATGGTAACGTGGCCCGACTGTCACCGCTTGCCCCGTTCCGCCGGATGGTGCATCCGGGCCCGTGCGGGCAATCAGATGCACGTCGGGGACGGACAGAGAGGGAGACGCGCGCGGCATGACGCACACGCTCGGCAGCCTGGCCCATGGCCGGGACAACAACTTCAACCTGGTCCGCGCCGTGGCTGCCACCGCGGTGCTGGTCAGCCATGCCCATCCGATCGCACTCGGAGAAGGCGCCGAGGAGCCGCTTGTTGCACTGACCGGCCACAGCCTCGGCGGGCTGTCGGTCTGGGCCTTCTTCGCCATCTCTGGCTTTCTCATCACCATGAGCTTCGCCCGCAGCCGCACCCGGACCGAATTCCTGCTGGCCCGGGTACTCAGGCTGTTCCCGGGGCTTTTCGTCTCGCTCATGCTGGTCGCCTTCCTGATGGGGCCGCTGGTCACCGCCCTGCCCCCGGCGGCCTATCTGGCCGACCCCGCGACCTGGAGCTTCGTGCCCCGCAACATGGCGCTCCTGCCGTTGCAATACACCCTGCCCGGTGTCTTCGACGACACGCCCTACCAGGCGGTCGAGGGCTCGATCTGGACCCTGTTCCACGAAGTGATGTGTTATGCCGGCGTGTTCCTGGCCGGCCTGTTGGGGCTGGTGGCACGGCGCGGCGCCATGACCCTCGCCATCGCCGCCTATCTCGCCATCTGGTTCGGGGTCGCCGCCGGACTGGCAGCCGAAGCGCTGCCGCTGCCCGGGCGGATCGTCTCGTTCCACCAGCTGTCGCTGCCTTTCGTGATCGGCATGGCCTTCTATGCCTGGCGCGACCGGCTGCCGCTGCATTTCGGCATCCTCGCCGCCCTCGCCGGACTGACCTGGGCGCTCGGAGGCACCCTGTTCTACGACCCGATGCTGGCGCTGACGCTGAGCTATGGCGTGTTCTGGGTGGCCTACGTGCCGGCGGGCGCGATCCGCGCCTACAACCGGATCGGCGACTATTCCTACGGCATCTACATCTACGCCTTCCCGGTGCAGGGGCTGATGGTCTGGCTCATGGGGCCGCAGACGCCGCTTTTCAACATGATGACCGCCTTCCCGCTGACGCTGGCGCTGTCGGTGGCCTCGTGGCATCTGGTCGAATCCCCGGCGCTGGCACAGCGCAAGCCGCTGGCAGCCCGGCTGAAGCGCCAGGCGGCCTGACGTGACCAGGCAAGGCAAGCTTCACGCGGCAGCGGCACCGCCCGTCCTCGTGGTCGACCTCGACGACACGCTGATCGCCACCGACCTTCTGTTCGAGACGTTCTGGACGGCGCTGGCAGCCGCGCCACGGGCGGTCCTGCCAGCCGCGGCGCGGTTTCTGGCGGGCGGCGGCATGGCACCTTTCAAGGCCGCGATGGCGCGGCTGGCGCCACCCGACCCGGCCACCCTGCCCTATGATCCCGAGGTGCTGGCGCTGATCGAGACGCATCGCGCCGCCGGCGGCCGCACGGCGCTCTGCACCGCCTCCGACCGAAGGCTGGCCGAGACGGTAGCGGCGCATCTCGGCCTCTTCGACGAGGTGCACGGATCGGACGGCAGCACCAATCTCAAGGGCCCGGCCAAGGCCGCCTTTCTCGTCGAGCGTTATGGCCGCGGCGGCTATGACTACGTGGGCGATGCCGCCGCCGACCTGCCGGTCTGGGAGGGCGCCCGGACGGCCATCACCGTCGGTGCCAGCGACAGTGTCAGAGCGGCGGCGCGGTCGGCCTCGGGCGAGGTCCGCCACCTCGACGGCCACCGGACGACACCGGTTTCGGTGCTTGCCGCCAGTCTCAGGACCATGCGGCCGCACCAGTGGCTGAAGAACGTCCTGGTGTTCCTGCCGGTGCTGACGGCGCATGCCGCCCGGCCCGATATCTGGCTTTCCGCCACGCTCGGCTTCGTCGCCTTCAGCCTGGTCGCTTCCGGCGTCTACGTGCTCAACGACCTTCTCGACCTCGCCGCCGACCGGGGGCATCCGCGCAAGCGCGGGCGGCCGCTGGCCTCGGGCGCGCTGCCGCTGGCCTGGGGCACCGCCCTGGCGCCAGGGCTGTTCGCGGCCGGCACGCTCTTCGCGCTCGCCACTGGCAGCCTGCGCTTCCTCGGCGTGCTCCTGGTCTATGTAGCGCTGACCACCGCCTATTCGCTGGTGCTGAAGCGGCGGCTGGTGATCGATATCTGCACCCTGGCCGGGCTTTATTCGCTGCGCATCGTCGCTGGCGGCCTGGCTGCCGGCGTCGTCCTGTCGTTCTGGCTGCTGGCCTTCTCGATCTTCTTCTTCTTCGCGCTCGCCGCGGTGAAGCGCCAGGGCGAACTGGTCGACGGCATCGCCCGCGGCATAGAGCAGAGCTCGGGCCGCGCCTACCAGGCCGAGGACCTGCCCATCGTGGCGATGATGGCGCTGGCCTCGGGCTATGTCTCGGTGCTGGTGCTGGCGCTCTACATCACCTCGGACACGGTGCAGCGGCTCTATGCCGCGCCCGAGATGCTGTGGACGATCTGCCCCGTGCTGCTCTACTGGATCAGCCGGGTGGTCATGGTCGCCCACCGCGGCACCATGCATGACGACCCCATCGTCTTTGCGCTGCGCGACCGCACCAGCCACGCCTGTGGCCTGATCATCGCCGCCGCCGCCATCGCCGCCACCCTGGCCTGAGACCGAAAGCCCGATGCCTGACACCAGCCCCCGCTCTGCCCTGCCCGCCATCAGCGTGGTGATCCCGCACCTGAACCAGCCCGCGGCGCTCGCCCGCTGCCTCGCCTCGCTGGCGGCGCAGGAGGGCGATTTCACGCTCGAGGGGATCCGGGTGGTCGACAACGGCTCCACCGCCCTGCCCCGGGCGGTCTGCGACGGTTTCGCCGGCGTCACCCTGCTGGCCGAGTCCGAGCCCGGCCCCGGCCCGGCCCGCAACCGCGGCGTGGCCGCCGCGCAGGGCGAGATCCTCGCCTTCATCGACGCCGACTGCACCGCCGAGCCGGGCTGGCTGGCCGCCATCACCCGCGCCTTCGCCGATCCCGGCTGCGTCATCATCGGCGGCGACGTGCGGATCCCGCGGCTCGGCCACCGCACCACCATGCTCGAGGCCTATGAGAGCATCTACGCCTATCGCATGCAGGAATACATCGCCCGCCAGGGCTTCACCGGAACCGGCAACCTCGCGGTGCGGCGCGAGGTCATGGCGGCGGTCGGGCCGTTCGGCGGTATCCACATCGCCGAGGACCGCGACTGGGGCCAGCGGGCGCTGGCCCGCGGCCACCGCACCAGCTACGTGCCCGACATGGTGATCTACCACCCGGCCCGGGAAAGCTTCGCCGAGCTGGCCCGGAAGTGGGACCGCAGCACCGGCCACGATTTCGAGGCCTACCGCACCAGACCGCTCGGCCGGCTGAAATGGGCGCTGCGGGCACTGGCCGTGGCGGGCTCACCCCTGGCCGAGATTCCCCGGCTGCTCTCCTCGCCGCGGGTGGCGGGCGCGCGCGAGCGCTGGCTGGCGTTTATCTGCCTCGTCCGCATCAGGGCATACCGGGCCCGGCGGATGCTGGGGCTTCTGCTCGGCGGCGACGGCAGGGCGCTGTCTGGGGCCTGGAACCGCAACTAGCCTGCCTACTCCGCCTTCAGCGCCAGATCCGCCACATGGGCACCGATCGGGATCGCCGAGGTGGCCGCCGGTGACGGCGCGTTCAGCACGTGCACACCGCGGCCGGTCTCGCGGATCAGGAAGTCATGCAGAAGCGTGCCGTCGGCCATCACCGCCTGGGCCCGGATGCCGGCCGGACAGGGCTCCAGATCGGC
>JBNKWA010000010.1:0-4211 GCA_050299555.1 Paracoccaceae bacterium
CCGATCTCCTGCTCGTCGGAAAGATCAAAGAGATTGCGGTAGACCCTGTCGCCGGTCAGCGCGCCGACGGACAAGGGCGTGATGAACTGTTCGGCCGCTTCCGTCATGACCGCACGAACGCCGGCGCCCCGGTCGTTCAGCCGGCGGATCAGCTCCAGCACCTTGTAGGCGGCGATGCCGCCGCCGATGATGAGAAGGATGCGCCTGCCGGCCAGCATGTTCCCGCCCTCCGTTCCGCCCCTTCTAGGGCCGGCCGGGCCCTGGCACAACACGCGGCGGGCTCAGTGCGGGCCGGGCGCCGTCGGCCAGTAGGTGCCGAAGCACCAGACATTGCCCTCGGGGTCGCGGCAGATGAACTCGCGGCTGCAATAGGGTTGGTCGGTCAGCCCTTCCTCGATGCGGGCGCCGGTCTTGGGCGGCATGCCCAGCGTGGCGCCGAACCGCGCCGACAAGGTTCGCCGGCTCCAGCCGACATGGGCGGCGACGCGCCCGATCCGGACCCGGCCGCCGGCCCCCTCGATCAGCCGGAAGGCGCGGATGAGTTCGGGCGGCGGTGCCGGCAAGGCAGCGAGGCGGCGGGCAATCTGGGCCTCCGCCAGCGCCAGCCGCGCGTCCCAGCCGGGCGCTCGCTCAAGCCGCGCAGCTGCCGATCGCCGAACGTTTCGAGATCGACCATCCGCCCCGCGGTGTCGGCAAGTACCGGCCCGAAGAACCGCGCCGCCCCGAGCGGTGTGAAGTCGATCTGCAGGCAGGACACTGGCTCGGGCGTGGCGATGGCGACAGCGACGTCGGTCAGCCCGGCGACGAAGCTTGCGATCCGGTCGGCCGGCCCGGGGACGCGGCCGAGCGCGATGTCGAAGCCGGCCTCGAAGACGAAGATCAGCGGCACGACAAGCCCGGCGGCCTCGTGCTGGAGGCCGGGCAGCAGTCCGTCGATGCGATAGGCGGACAGGCGCGCACCAGTCCGCGCAGGGGCGCCCCGGGCCGCCGGTGGTGGAGCGCAAAGCCGGGTCCGAGCACCGTACCGGCGGGAATTTAGTCCGCCGAATGCCATGGGGCCGAACCCAGGGCAAAACCGGAGCAGACTGAACAGATCCGGTCCGCGGGGCTTTTCGGGCCGCCGGCGCCGGGCCGAACGCCGAGTGGCGTGCGGCGCCAGTTGTCGGCCACGGTCTGGTCCTTTCGCGCCCGGGCGCTCCCCGCCCGCCCACCCTCGCGCCCGGGCGCGATTGGCGCATCGGTTCTGCGTCGCGGGCGGCGGACAAGGCAGCATCCGCCGCCGCGCCCGGCAAACAGGGCGCGAACGCCAGCCGATGTCGGGACCCGCGCGCAGGGTGGCCCCGCAAGGGGCCACGGGCGCGCGGGCCGGGCCCAACCGGCGGAGCCGGCCTGCCGCAGGCAGGCGGCGACAGAGGGCGGGAGCGCCCCGGCCCCCCGGCCGGCGGTTCCGGTTCCCGGCCCCGGGGACAGGCTGCGGGCTGGCGGGCTGGTTGAACCGGGATTCCCGGATGCGGGTATGCCCGACGGATCGGTCCGAAAGGGGCCGGTTACTGGCCCGCCTCTCGCCACCCGGTCAGTCGATCAGCGAAGCGGCCTCGGAGGCGACCCGCTCCAGCCGCTGGCGCATCTTCTTCAGCGCCTGCGCCTCGATCTGCCGGATACGCTCCTTGGACAGCCCGAACTCCTGCCCGAGGCTTTCCAGCGTCCGCGGCTCGTCGCGCAGCTTGCGCTCGGAGATGATGATCCGCTCGCGGCCGCTCAGCACTTCCATGGCCTCGGACAGCCAGCGGCGCAGCCGGTCCATGTCGGCGCTGCGGGCGACGGTCTCCTCGGCGGCGGGGCCGTCATCCTCCAGCGTCTCGAGCCACTCGCGGCCCTCCTCGCCCGCCTGCTGGGCGTTGAGCGAGAAGTCCGCCCCCGCCAGCCGCGCATCCATCAGTTCCACGTCGCGCAGGGGCACGCCGATCTCCTCGGCCACCTGCTCGCGCATGGCGTAGTCCGGCAGTTCCTCGCCCCGGGCATTGGCGTCGCGTTCCAGCTTGGCGCGCACCCGGCGGAGGTTGAAGAACAGCGCCTTCTGGGCCGAGGTCGAGCCGGTCCTGACCAGCGACCAGTTGCGCATCACGTAGTCCTGGATCGAGGCCTTGATCCACCACACGGCGTAGGTGGAAAACCGCACGCCGCGGTCGGGGTCGAACTTTTCCGCCGCGCGCATCAGGCCAAGGCCGGCTTCCTGGATCAGGTCGGCCATCGGCGCGCCATAGCGGCGATAGCGGCCGGCCATGGACACCGCCAGCCGCATGTAGGCGTTGACCAGCCGGTGCAGCGCGGCCACGTCGCCCTGGTCGCGCCAGGCACGGGCGAGGCCCTGCTCGGTCTCGGAATCCAGCATTTCCGCGGCCATGGCCGTGCGGGTCATGCGGGCAATGCTGCTCGGTGACTGGTCCGACATCGCTGACCTCCATTCGGCTCACCGTGGCGGTTTCCCGGCGGTGACAGGGTGGAAGGCTGCCGTGCTCCTTCGCGCATCATACCCCGAAAATCGGGGTTTCGGGGCACTCATCCGGCAGCGGTTCACTCTTTGTGCCCGCAACTCTCACCCGCCGTGATGCCTGTCCGAGCAAATGCTGATTGGACAGGCGACGGCTTGCGAATCAAGGATGGCAGAAAATTCGGGGGACGACGATGTACGAGATTGTGATCGGCGACAGGGCCTATTCCAGCTGGTCGCTCAGGGGCTGGCTGATGCTCGATGCCTTCGGGCTGGAGCACCGGGTGACCAAGCTGAAGATGTACGAGCCGGAATTCGCCGAGGGTCTGAAAGCCTTTGCGCCGGCGCGGCTGGTGCCGGCCCTGCGGCTGCCCGAGGGCGCCGTGGTCTGGGACACGCTGGCCATGGCCGAGACGCTGGCCGAGCGGCACCCGGGCCTATGGCCCGGGGGCGTGGCCGAGCGGGCGCGGGCGCGGTCGGTGTCGGCCGAGATGCATTCGGGGTTCCAGAGCCTGCGCGACGAATGCACCATGCACCTGAGCGTCGCCTTCGGCGATTTTTCGCCCTCGGACGCGGTCCGGGCCGATCTCGACCGGATCGTGACGCTGTGGTCGGCCTGCCCGGGCTTTGCCGGCGGCTGGCTGTTCGGCGATTATTCGCTGGCGGATGTGTTCTATGCCCCGGTCGCCTGCCGGATCGCCGCCTATGGCCTGCCGGTGCCCGCCCCGGCCGCAGCCTATGTGGCACGGCATCTGGCGCATCCCTCGCTGCGGCGCTGGCGGGCCATGGGGCTGGCCGAGAACCGGATCATCGAGCGCTATTTCGAGCCCGTCGCCGGACTTCCCCGGGTGCCGTGGCCCGGGCCCGCGCCGCTGGCGGCCGAGGCGGTGGCCGACGGCACCCCCGAGAACGCCACCTGCCCCTATTCCGGCAAGCCGGCGACGCACCTGATGCGCATGGGCGGCCGCACCTTCGGGTTCTGCAATGCCTTCTGCCGCGACAAGACCGTGGCCGATCCCGAAGCCTGGCCCGCCTTCATGGAGATTCACGGAATCTAAACCACCGCCGGGGTCTGGTTAACGGATTGTGATCCGAACCCTGGAGAGGCGATGACCGCGTGTGTCCGGACAGTGGCCTTCGAGGGGGTCGAGGCGCGGCTGGTCGAGGTCCAGTGCGCGGTCTCGGCCGGGATGCCCGCCTTCACCGTGGTCGGTCTGCCCGACAAGGCGGTGTCGGAGGCGCGCGAGCGGGTGCGGGCGGCGCTGAACGCCATGTCGCTGGCGCTGCCGGCCAAGCGCCTGACGGTGAACCTGTCGCCCGCCGACCTGCCCAAGGAGGGCTCGCATTTCGACCTGCCGATCGCCCTTGCCGTGATGGCGGCGATGGAGGTGATCCCGGCCGAGGACGCCGGCCGCATCGTCGCCCTGGGCGAGCTGTCGCTCGACGGCACGCTGATCGCCGTGGCCGGGGCCCTGCCGGCGGCGGTGGCGGCGGCCGTGGCGGAATGCACGCTGATCTGCCCCGAGGCCTGCGGGCCGGAAGCGGCCTGGGTCGGGGCGGCCGAGGTGATCGCGGTGCCGAGCCTGGTGGCCGCCGCGCAGCACCTCAGCGGCCGTGGCCCGGTCGAGCCGGCGCGGCCGGGCGAGCACGCCTCCGATCCCGCCGGCCGCGACATGTGCGATGTCAAGGGGCAGGAGCGGGCCAAGCGGGCGCTGGAGAT
>JBNKWA010000011.1:0-37772 GCA_050299555.1 Paracoccaceae bacterium
CTGTGATGAGCCCCACCGACGACACCCGCGCCTTCCTGCCCTGCCGGATCGCCGTCCTGACCGTCAGCGACACCCGCAGCCTTGCCGACGACCGCTCCGGCGACACCCTGGTGGAGCGCCTCACCGCCGCCGGCCACATGCTCGCCGACCGTCGCATCGTCACCGACGACCGGCCGCTGATCGCGGCGACGCTGAAGGCATGGATCGCCGATCCGGGCGTCGACGTGATCCTTTCCACCGGCGGCACCGGGCTGACCGGGCGCGATGTCACCGTCGAGGCGCATCGCGACGTCTACGAGAAAGAGATCGACGCCTTCGGCACCGTCTTCACCATGGTCTCCATGCAGAAGATCGGCACCAGCGCGGTGCAGAGCCGGGCCTGCGCCGGGGTCGCCGGCGGCACCTATCTCTTTGCCCTGCCGGGCAGCCCCGGCGCCTGCCGCGATGCCTGGGACGAGATCCTCGCGGCCCAACTCGACTATCGCCACCGGCCCTGCAATTTCGTCGAGATCATGCCGCGGCTCGACGAACACCTGCGGCGGAAATGATCCGGTGACCTGGACCTCCGAGGACTTCCCGCTTGTGGGCGAACTGATCGCGACCGACGCGCCTCAGGGGGCGCTGGTCATCCTGCAGGATCGCGAGGGGCGGCTGGCGCTGCAGCTGCGTGACGACTGGGAGGGCGTGCTCTGGCGCGGCTGCTGGAGCTTCTTCGGCGGCGGCGTCGAGCCGGGCGAGACGCTCGCCGAGGCGGCGGTGCGCGAGCTTCTCGAAGAGACCGGGCTGGCGGTCGAGGCCACGGCGCTGCGGCCCTATCTGCGGGTGCAGTCCACCGCCAACCGCCGCGCCATGCTGCACTGCTTTCATCTCCGGGCCGACGTGACCCCGGCGCAGGTCCGGGTCGGCGAAGGCGCCGGCTTCGGCTTTTTCACCCCCGCGCAGGCCGCCGGCCTCGATTTCGTGCCGCCGATGCGGCCGGTCCTTGGCCGGTTTCTGGCCGAATGCGCGGCCGGCAGCGACGGAAAGGCCGGCTAGCGGCGTTGAACCGGGCGCGTGCCATGGCGATTTCGCTGTGGCCTCGGACGCAAACTGGCCTATCCTTTGCAGTGTGAAGGGGGCCGACGCGCCCGGGCGCAGTACCGGTGTGCGCGCCCAACGTTCGAGGTTCGGACCCGAAGATGCGCTTTCTGGCTCGGTCGCTTCTGGGCATTCTGCTGACCGCGGTGACGCTGGGGCTGCTGCTTGTCGCCGCCGGCAGCATCATGCGGGCCGGCAAGACCGGGGACCGGCAGGCAGGCTTTTCGCCCGAGTCGGAACGGCGGG
Source organism: Paracoccaceae bacterium (assembly GCA_050299555.1). Taxonomy (GTDB): domain Bacteria; phylum Pseudomonadota; class Alphaproteobacteria; order Rhodobacterales; family Rhodobacteraceae; genus JBNKWA01. The sequence continues at coordinate 1,324 of JBNKWA010000011.1, forward strand.
CGGTGGCGGCGCGGGTGGCGACCGTCGTCAACGGGACCGCGACGCCGGTCATCACCGCCTATGGCGAGGTGCTGAGCGCCCGGCAGCTCGAGGTCAGGGCGGCGCGGGCCGGGCGGCTGGTGGAACTCGCTGGCGACTTTCGCGATGGCGGTGCGGTGGCCGAGGGCGATGTCCTGTTCCGCATCGATCCGGCCGAGGCCGTGGCGGGGCTGGCGCTGGCCCGTGCCGAGGCCGAACAGGCGGCCGCCGATGCCGAAGACGCTGCCGCGGCGCTGGAACTGGCGGCCGAAGAGCTGGACGTGGCCCAGCAGCAGCGCGACCTGCGCGCCCAGGCGCTGGCGCGCCAGCAGGACCTGCAGGGACGCGGCGCCGGCACGGCGGCGGCGGTGGAAACGGCCGAACTGGCGCTGTCCTCGGCCGAGCAGACCCTGGTCGGCCAGCGTCAGGCCATGGCCCAGGCGCGGGCGCGGGTGGCCACGTCCCGCATTGCCGTCGGCCGCGCCGGCATCAACGCCGCCGAGGCCGAGCGCGCGCTGGCCGATACGGTGACCCGGGCGCCCTTCGCCGGCGTCCTGTCCAATGCCGATGCCGTGCTCGGCCGGCTGGTGGGCGGCAACGAGAAGCTTGCCGACCTGATCGACCCGACGGCGCTGGAGGTCAGCTTTCGCCTCTCGAACGCGGCCTTCGCCCGGCTCGCCGGCGCCGATGGCCGTCCGCGGGCGGAAAACGTCACCGTCACCCTGATGCTGGGCGACATTCCGGTCACCACGGCGGCGGTGCTCGACCGGGCCGGTGCCGCCGTCGAGGAGGGACGCTCCGGCCGCCAGGTCTATGCCCGGCTGACCGGTCCGGCGCCGGCGTTTCGCCCCGGCGATTTCGTCACCGTCGAGATCGCCCAGCCGCCGCTTGCGGATGTCGCCACCCTGCCGGCGCGGGCGCTGTCGGCCGATGACGGGCTGCTCCTGATCGGCCCCGAGAACCGGCTTGACGAAATTGTCGTCCAGGTCGCCGCGCGCCAGGGTGACCTGGTCTTTGTCGCCGGCGCGCCCGAGGGCCGGGAATACCTCACCGAGCGCTCGCCGCAGCTCGGCCCCGGGATGGTCGTGCAGCCGGTTCGCGACGGCCAGGCGCGGGCGGTGGCCGAGACGGTCACCCTCGACCCCGCGCGGCGCGACCAGCTTCTGGCGGCGGTGGCGGCAAGTGCGATGCCGGATGCGGTCAAGAACCGGCTGACCCGCGAATTGCAGGCCGAAAGCGTCCCGGCCGAAATGGTGGCCCGCATCGAGGCCGGCATCGCCGACATACCGGACGCCGCGGCCTCGGCCGGATCGGAGATGATCGCCCTCGATGCCGAGCGGCGAGCGCGGCTGATCGCCTTCGTCGAGGAGACCGGCGGCATGCCGGCCGAGGCCAAGGCGCGTATCCTGGCGCAACTCGGCGAGGCAGAGGTGCCGAAAGCCATGGTCGAGCGGCTGGAAAGCCGCATGGGCGGCTGAGCCCCGTGGTCGCCGGATCGCCATCGCCGTCGCGCTTTACCGGCCTTTACGGCGTCATGTCCTATTTCACCCGGCATCGGACGGCCGCGAACCTGCTGATGATGCTGATGGTGGTGGCCGGCATCGCCGCCGGGCTGCGCATCCGGGCCCAGTTCTTCCCCGACATCGTGATCGAGACCGTCAATGTCGACGTCGCCTGGTCCGGCGCCGGCCCCGAGGATGTGGACAGCGGCGTGGTGGCGGTGCTGCTGCCGGCGCTGCAGACCGTCGATGGCGTCACCGAGACCTCGTCGGTGGCCCGCGAGGGCAGGGCCTCGATCGAGCTGGAATTCGAGCCCGGCTGGGACATGGCCCGCGCCGCCGAGGCGGTGAAGGCCGCGGTCGAGACCGCCGGCACCCTGCCCGAAGGGACCGAGGATCCGGAAATCACCCGCGGCGCCTGGCGCGACCGGGTGACCGACGTGGTGATCTCGGGGCCGGTGCCGGTGGAGCGCCTGGCCGAGATCGCCGACAGCTTCGCCGCGCGGCTGTTCCAGGCCGGCATTCCGCGGGTCACCATCCAGGGCGTCGCCGCGCCGTCGCTGTCGGTAGAGGTGGCCGAGGCCGACCTGATCCGCCACGACGTCACCTTGCGGGACATCGCCGATGCGATCACCGGCGCCGCGGCCATCCGGCCCGCCGGCCAGCTTGCCGATGGCGGGGCGCGGGTGCGCGCCGGCACCGAATCGCGCAGCGCCGAGGCGGTGGCCAGGGTGGTCGTCCGCGCCGAGACCGACGGCAGCAACCTGACCGTGGGCGATGTCGCCACGATCCGGGTCGAGGGCAGCGGCGAGGGCCGCACCTATTTCAAGGGCGATGACCCGGCGGTGACGGTGCGGGTCGACCGCAACGAGCAGGGCGACGCGATCAAGATGCAGGCCACCGTCGCCGAGACGGCGGCGGCGCTGCAGGCGACGCTCACCGACGACATCCGCATCGAGCTGATCCGCACCCGCGCCGAGCAGATCACCGACCGGCTGGACCTGCTGCTTCGGAATGGCGGCCTCGGGCTGTCGCTGGTCGTCGGCCTGCTGTTCCTGTTCCTGTCGGCGCGCACGGCGTTCTGGGTCGCCATCGGCATCCCGGTGGCCATGGCGACCACCATCGCGGTCATGTACATGGCCGGGCTCACCATCAACATGATCTCGCTCTTTGCGCTGATCATCTGCCTCGGCGTGGTGGTGGACGACGCCATCGTGGTCGGCGAGCATGCCGACCACCGCAACCGCCGCCTCGGCGAGCCGCCGGTGGTCGCGGCCGAGACCGCGGCCCGGCGCATGGCCCTGCCGGTGCTGTCGTCGTCGCTGACCACCATCATCGCGTTCTTCGGGCTGGTCGCCATCGGCGGCCATTTCGGCAGCCTGATCGCCGACATTCCGTTCACCGTCATCGCGGTGCTGGCGGCAAGCCTGGTGGAATGCTTCCTGGTGCTGCCCAACCACATGGCCCACGCCCTGGCGGCCAAGACCCGCGAGCCCTGGTACGATGCCCCCAGCCGGCTCTTCAACCGCGGCTTCCGCTGGTTCCGCGAACGCCTGTTCCGGCGCTTCGTCTGGCTGGTGATCCGGCTGCGCTATCCGGCGCTGGCCGGCGCGGTGCTGCTGCTGGCGCTGGCAGTGTCGCTGTTCCTCCGGGGCGACGTGCAGTGGCGCTTCTTCAACGCGCCCGAGCGGCCCTCGATCTCGGGCAATGTCGCCATGCTGCCCGGCGCCACCCGGACCGATACCCTGGCGATGATCCGCGAGCTGCAGCGCGCCACCGGCGCGGTGGCGGCGCGCTACGAGGCCGAGCACGGCACCAACCCGGTATCCTTCGCGCTGGGCGAGATCGGCGGCAATACCGGCCGCTCCATCGCCGGCTCCGACACCAAGGATCCCGACCAGCTCGGCTCCATCGCCATCGAGCTGATCGACCCCGACCGGCGCCCCTATTCGTCGTTCGACTTCCTCGCCGACCTGCAGGCCGAGGTGGTCGACCACCCGCTGCTGGAAACGCTGAGCTTCCGCGGCTGGCGCTCGGGCCCCGGCGGCGATGCGCTCAGCGTGCGGCTGGCGGGGGCCGATCCGCGCACCCTCAAGGCGGCGGCCGAGGCGCTGAAATCGGCGCTTTCGGCCTACCCCGAGGTCAGCGCCCTGGAGGACTCGCTGGCCTATGACAAGGACGAGCTGGTCCTCGCGCTGACACCCCAGGGCCATGCGCTGGGCTTCACCATCTCCGGCGTTGCCAGCGAGCTTCGCAACCGCCTGAACGGGATCGAGGCGGCCGAGTTCCCCGTCGGCACCCGCACCAGCACCATCACCGTGCGCGTGCCCGAGGCGGAAGTGACCGCGGGCTACCTGCACGAGGCGCGGCTGCGCTCGCCCGCCGGCGACTTCGTGCCGCTGTCCGAGATCGTCCGGGTGGCGCCGCAGCCCGGCTTCGCCTCTGTCCGCCGCGACAACGGGCTGAGGGTGGTGACCGTCAGCGGCGATCTCGACAGCGACGATGCCGACCGCGCCGCCGCCATCACCAACACGCTCAAGACGACGATCCTGCCCGATATCGCCGCCCGCCACGGCGTCACCGCCAGCCTCGGCGGCCTGGCCGAGCAGGAGCGCGACTTCCTCTCCGACGCGCTGAACGGGCTGGTCCTGTGCCTGGTGGGCATCTACCTGGTGCTGGCCTGGATCTTCGCCAGCTGGACCAGGCCGCTGGCGGTGATGGCGGTGATCCCCTTCGGGCTGACCGGGGCGATCTTCGGACACTGGGTCTGGGACGTGCCGCTGTCGCTGTTCTCGGTCGTCGGGCTGATCGGCATGACCGGCATCGTCATCAACGACTCCATCGTTCTGATCGATGCCATCGACGAGAAGGCGCAGAGCCGCGCCATGCTGCCGGCGGTGGTCGACGCGGTCGCCGACCGGCTGCGGGCGGTGCTGCTGACCACGCTGACCACGGTGCTGGGCCTGGCGCCGCTGCTCTACGAGACCTCGTCGCAGGCGCTGTTTCTGAAACCGACGGTGATCACCCTGGCCTACGGGCTCGGCTTCGGGCTGGTGCTGGTGCTGGTCACGGTGCCGGCGCTGGTCGCCATCCAGCAGGATGTCGCAGGCGCCGTGCGCTCGGCCCGGCGCGCCCTGGGGCTGCGCGTGCACCGTCCCCACCACGCCCTCGGGCGCGCCCGGCCGCTGCTGGCGGCGACGGCGGTCGCCTCGGCGGCGGTGGTCGCGGCGACGGCAGGCAACTGGGCGGCTGGCGGTGTCAACCTGGCGCCGGTCGTGGCGCTGGGCGAGGTTCTGCACATCGGTGGCGGCGGCCTCGCCATTGCCGGGATGCTGATCGGACTGGCCCTGGTGGGGGTGGTCGCGATCGTGGCCGCGGCGCTGATCCTGCCCCGGCGCACCCGGGCCTGAAGACGCCATCCCGGGCCAGAGGCCCGCGCCAGCCCCTTCGCTTCCCCGCCAGACGGCCTCGGCCGCTCAGCCGGTGGGGCAGCCGCGAATGTCGAGGGTCTCGGCCCGCCCGATCAGTGTCAGCCGCCACTGCCCGGGATCGGGGGTGACGCCACCGTCGCCGTAATACTCCACCGGCGCATCGAGAAGCAGCGTGTCGCCGGCCAGTTCCGCCGCCGCCGTGCCGACCCAGGTCAGCTCGTCGCCGGTCTCCACCACCGGATAGGGCACCTCCGGCACCGATGCGCCAAGCCCGATCCGCGCCGCCAGCCGCCAGCCGTTGCCCGAGGGAACCAGCCGGCAGTCGACATGGGCGACCGCCGGCGCCGTCGCCTCCACCGGCACCCGGTCGAGCGCCGTCGCCACCTCGCCGGCCCGTGGCCCCGGCCCGGCACTCATCCGCGCCGCGACCCGCCGTTCCGCCGGCACGCAGATCTCGTCGCAGATGCCGAAGAAGATATCGAGCCTCAGGTCCACCGGCAGCGCCGGGTCCTCTGGCGTCAGCGTCAGCGGCAGGATGATGCGGTCGCGATAGCCGACACTGACCGAGCCGAAGCTCTCGATCAGCGCCGGATGCGGAAAGCCGACCTCGGCCCTGGCTAGGTTGGACGAGCCCTGCCAGTCGAATTGCGGCGGTATCCCCGCCGCTCCGGGCTCGCGCCAATAGGTGTGCCAGCCCGGCGGCATCACGATTTCCACCCCGGCGACCATGCTGCCGTCGTCCCGCTGCCAGCCGGGCAGAAGACGGACCTCGGTCGCGGCGGCGGCATCGCCCGGGTGGTCGGCCCGGGCAGGGCCGGACAGGCCCCAGGCAAGGGCCAGCAGCAGCAAGGTCGGCAAGGGACGCGAAGGCAAGGCGATCTCCGGCGGTTTCGGCGAGTCTCAGCCCGCGTCATACGCGACTGAGCCTGTCACGAAAGTCACATGTCGGCGAGCCACATCCCTTGCATTGGCCGCCCGGCGATCGCATCCTGTCACCATGGCCGAGGCTGTGCGATACCTCACGGGGCAACTCCTGGTGGCGATGCCGGGCATGTCCGACCCGCGCTTTTCGCACGGCGTCATCTTCATCTGCGCCCATTCCGACGAGGGCGCCATGGGACTGATGGTCAACAAGCCCGCGGCGGACCTGAAGGTGGCCGACCTTCTGGGCCAGCTCGGCATCGAGGCCGAGGGCCCCCGGATCGAGATGCCGGTCTTCAACGGCGGCCCGGTGGAACATGCCCGCGGCTTTGTGCTGCACAGCCGCGACTACTCGCTCGACGACGCCACCATGGATGTCGAGGGCGGCTATGGCATGACCGCCACGCTCGACATTCTCCAGGACATCGCAAAGGGGCGCGGCCCGCGCGCGGCGCTGATGGCGCTGGGCTATTCCGGCTGGGGGCCGGGCCAGCTCGAGAACGAGATCCAGCGCAACGGCTGGCTGACCTGCCCGGCCGATGACGAACTGGTCTTCGGCGCCGACGCCCGCAGCAAGTGGGAGGCCGCGCTGGGGCGGCTCGGCATCGACCCGCGCCTGCTGAGCGGCGGCGGCGGCCGCGCCTGACCGAAGGCGATTCGCGGCCGCGCGCACCCGCGCCGGTCGACCGGCGGGCAAGGCGTTTCCATCACAGGTGGCAGACCGACAGCGGATGGGCGCCACCACGCAGGGCGCCGGGATTTTCAATTGAAGCGCGAATACTCACCGGCTACCCTGCCCTCGGGTGGTTTTTTCTGGTGGGGAGCCGATTGTGCGACAATTGATTCTCGCTGCGCTGATCCTTGTCGGCGCAGGTCCGGCCATGGCGGCCACGGTGACGTATCAGCAGACATTCGACACCGCGGACTATAGCGGCGGCGAGGCCTACTCCACCGATCCGGTGGGCGGCGTCTACTACACGTCGAACGTGTACACCTACGATCTCGTGGGCTGGATCACGGTCGCGCGCGGCCTGCCGAAATTCGACACCGCGTTGGGATCGCTGAACTTCGCCGAAATCATCTATGACCTGACGCTGTCGCTGGTCGTCCCCGACAGCTACGACGCCGGCGGTTTCGATTTCACACTCTACTCGACCCTTTGCGACGGATGCATTTCGTCGCGAAGCTTCGCCTCGTCTTCGGGGGGCACGGGCTCGGGCGACTACGGCGAGACCGGATCGCTGAGGATGAGCTCGCCCGCGGGCATCGCCAGCCTGACAGACACTTCGACGCCGCTTTTCATGGGTTTCGATGGCCGCGCGCAGTACGACAATGCCTGTGCATCGACGAGCTGGCTTGAATGCCTCGCCTACCCCCAGATCCGCGGCATCGTCTCGGTCAGCCTGACCTACGACTACACGCCGGTGATGGCGCCGGTGCCGTTGCCGGCCTCGGGCGCGCTTGTCCTCGGCGGCATCGGCGCGCTGGCGCTCTTCCGCCGCCGCCGGGCCTGACCCCCTACCGGCGTGGTGCGGCGGCCCGGCGCAGCCGGTCGTTGATGGCCAGCCCCAGCCCCTTTTCCGGGACCCGTGCCACGGCGATGGTCCGCCCGCCGGCCATCGCGTCCAGCGCCCGCAGATGCCCAAACAGGTTCGCCGCCGCCTCGGCCAGGTCCCCGGCCTCGCTCAGGCTCAGCCCCTCGCGCCCGACCAGCGGCCCGAAGCCCAGCCACAGCTCGCCCGCCTCCGGCGCCCCGGCATTCAGCCGCAGCGGCGCCTCGGGCGCATAATGCGAGGCAAGCTGACCGGGGGCGCTGACCGCCGCATCCCCGGCCCGCGTCGCCAGCGCCTGCCCCAGCGCGGGCTCGATCGCCTCCACCGGCAGCCCGCCGGGCCTGAGCAGCACCGGCGCCTCGCCGCGAAAGCCGACGATGGTCGACTCCACCCCCACCGGGCACGGCCCGCCATCCAGCACCGCCGCGATCCGCCCCGACAGCCCGTCCAGCACATGCCCGGCCGTGGTCGGGCTGACGCTGCCCGACGGGTTCGCCGACGGCCCCACGATCGGCCCGCCGAAGGCCGCCAGCAGCGCCCGCGCCAGCGGATGCGCCGGTACCCGGATCGCCACCGTATCCAGCCCCGCCGTCACCGCATCGGGCAGTTCCGCCCCCCGCTTCGGCAGCACCAGCGTCAGCGGTCCCGGCCAGAAGGCGGTGGCCAGCGCCCGGGCGCCGGTCCCGATCTCGGCCAGCGCCTCGGCCGCCGCCAGGTCCGCCACATGCACGATCAGCGGATTGAACGCCGGCCGCCCCTTGGCGGCATAGACCGCCGCCACGGCGTCGCCATTCCGGGCATCGGCGCCCAGCCCGTAGACCGTCTCGGTCGGGAAGGCGACCAGCCGCCCCGCGCGCAGAAGCGCCGCCGCGCGGGCAATGCCCACGCTGTCGGCAGCCAGACGCTCGGTGGCCAGACGCTCGGTGACGGTCTTGGGCATGTCTCTGACGCTGCGTTTGGCTTGCCGGCCCCCGGCACGGGGTTTACCTATGCGTGAGGCGACAGCCCTACCGCCACCATCCGCATGCCGCAAGGGAGCCCGCCCATGAGCTATCGCGCACCGATCGGGGAATTGCGCTTCGTGCTGGAACACGTGATCGGCGCCGGCCGGCTGGCCGGGACCGACCTTTTCGCCGAGGCGACGCCCGAGACCGCCGAGGCGATCCTGACCGAGGCGGCGAAGCTGGCCGAGGGTGTGCTGGCGCCGCTGAACCGCGGCGGCGACCTCAACCCGGCGCGGCTGGAGAACGGCATCGTGCGCACCTCGCCCGGTTTCGCCGACGCCTTCCGGCAGCTTGCGGATGGCGGCTGGATGGGCATCTCGGCCAGCGCCGAGTCCGGCGGCATGGGCTTGCCCATGGTGCTGACCGCCTGCGTCAACGAGATCATGTCCTCGGCCTGCCTGGCGCTGATGCTGAACCCGCTGATGAGCCAGGGCCAGGTGGAGACGCTGGAACACCACGGCTCGGACACCCTGAAGGCCACCTACCTGCCGAAGCTGATCGCCGGCGAATGGACCGGCACCATGAACCTGACCGAGCCGCAGGCCGGTTCGGACGTGGGCGCGCTCCGGACCAGGGCCGAGCCCAACGGCGACGGTACCTACGCGATTACCGGGCAGAAGATCTTCATCTCCTGGGCCGACCACGATTTCGGCGGCAATGTCTGCCATCTGGTGCTGGCCCGCACCCCGGACGGCGCGCCGGGGACCAAGGGCATCTCGCTTTTCATGGTGCCGAAATATCTGCCGGACGGCGACGGCAACCCCGGTCAGGCGAACAGCCTGCGGGTGGTCTCGCTGGAACACAAGCTCGGCCTGCACGGCTCGCCCACCGCGGTGATGCAGTATGACGGCGCCACCGGCTGGCTGGTCGGGCCCGAATTCGGCGGCATGGCGGCGATGTTCACGATGATGAACAACGCCCGGCTCGGGGTTGCCGTGCAGGGGCTGAGCCAGGCCGAGGCGGCGACCCAGAAGGCGCTCGCATATGCCGCCGAGCGCAAGCAGGGCCGCAGCCCGGTCGCGGACGGTGCCGGCACCATCATCGACCATGCCGACGTGCGTCGCATGCTGATGACGATGAAGGCGCTGACCGCGACGGTGCGGGCGATCTGCCTCGACTGCGCGCTGTCGCTCGACATGGGCCGGGCCACCGGCGATGCCGGCTGGTCGGCGCGCGGGGCGCTGCTGACGCCCATTGCCAAGGCGTTCGGCACCGATGCCGGCTGCGAGGTGGCGGCGCTCGGGGTGCAGGTCCATGGCGGCATGGGCTTCATCGAGGAGACCGGCGCCGCGCAGTATTACCGCGACGTCAGGGTGACCACGATCTACGAGGGCACCAACGGCATCCAGGCCATGGACCTCGTGGGCCGCAAGCTGGCCGATGGCGGCAAGGCGGCGCGGGCGCTCCTGGACGAGATCGAGGTGACAGCGGCGGCCGGCAGCAAGGCGCTGGCCAGCGCGCACAGCGCCCTGGCCGAGGCCACCGAAACCCTGCTGGCGGCCGAGATGAACGACCGCTTCGCCGGCGCGGTGCCGTACTTGCGCGCCTTCGCACTGACCCTCGGCGGCCATTACCTCGCCAGGGCGGCGGCGGGCGGCGACCCGGCGCGGGTGGCGCTGGCGCGCTTCCACGACCGGCTGCTGGCCGAGGTGCCGGGGCTCTGCGTTCAGGCCACCGCCGGTGCCGCCGATCTCTACACCCTGTCGCCCGAGGCGCTGGCCTCGTGATGGACGGTCGCCCCGGCGCCGAGGAGATCCGCTTTCCCCATGCCGCACCGCCGGCCGAGGGCGAGGCGATCCGGGTTGCCGAGGGCATCCTCTGGCTGCGGCTGCCGCTGCCCATGGCGCTCGACCACGTCAATGTCTACGCGCTCGACGACGGCGACGGCTGGACGCTGATCGACACCGGCTTCGACAGCGGCCGCGCCCGGGCGATCTGGCAGGGCGTGCTGGACGGCCCGCTGGCCGGCAAGCCGGTGCGCCGGCTTGTTGTGACCCATCATCACCCCGACCATGTCGGCCTCGCCGGCTGGTTCCAGGACGTCCACGGCGCCGAGCTTCTGACCACCCGCACCGCCTGGCTCTATGCCCGCATGCTGGTGCTCGACGAACAGGCCGTGGCCTCGGCCGAAACGCTCGCCTTCCTGCGCGACGCCGGGGCGCCGGCATCGCTGCTCAAGTCCCGGGCCGAGGCGCGCCCGTTCAACTTCGCCGATGTCGTGGCGCCGATGCCGGTGGGCTTCACCCGGCTGCGCGACGGCGACGAGATCACCATGGCCGGCCGCCGCTGGCGGGTGCTGACCGGCGACGGCCACGCGCCCGAGCACGCCACCTTCTGGTCGCTCGACGACGACCTGGTGATCGCCGGCGACCAGATCCTGCCCGGCATCTCACCCAATCTCGGCGTCTTCGCCACCGAACCCGACGCCGACCCGGTGGCCGAATGGCTGGCCTCCTGCGCCCGCTTCCAGGCGCTGGCCGAGGAGAGGCACATCGTGCTGCCGGGCCACAAGCTGCCCTTCACCGGGCTGCCGGCGCGCATGGGCCAGCTCATCGACAACCACCACGGCGCGCTGGCCCGGCTCCACGGCCACCTGGCCACCCCGCAGGCCGCCGCCGAATGCTTCCTGCCGCTGTTCAAGCGCCAGGTGGGCGAAGGCGAGTTCGGGCTGGCGCTGGCCGAGGCGGTGGCGCATCTCAACCACCTCCACGCCACCGGCCGGGCGGTGCGCGAACGCCGCGGCGACGGTGCCTGGGCCTGGCGCGCGGCCTGACGGCAACACCGCCCGGCGCCGCCGCGCAACACGGCAAGATTTGAACGCCGCCCGTGGTGACAAACCTCGCAAAACCGCTATAGCTTCGCCCGGAACGCTTCGATGACGAGGACACAGCGGCATGGCTGAGCACGAACACGGCAAGATGGACGTCACCGAGCACCAGAAGGTCTTCGAGGGCTTCGTCCGGTTCTGGATCTGGGTGTTCGGCGCCACGATCTTCATCCTTCTCTTTCTCGCGGTCTTCAACAGCTGAGGCGCGGCAGGCGGTGACCCTCAGGCTGGCGCTTGCGGTGGCACTCCTGGCATCGCCGGTGGCGGCGGTGACCGACACCCAGGTGGGCAGCTACACCGCCTATGCCGAACGGCTCGGCGCCCTGATCGGCCAGGACGCGGGCGGCGGCGAATCGCGCGCCCGCTGCATCCTGACCGCGTTCGAGGGCAGCAAGGGCGAAGCCGGCGTGGACGCGCTGATGCGGCTCATGCGCGAGGTCTCGACAGGCGTGGAATTCGACGATCCGGTGGTCACCGGGTTCAACGAGCGCTACGGCTCGGCATACCGGCAGGCACTCAGGGCCTGCTGACAACAACCAGAACGGACGAACAGGCAGGCAGGCGATGCGGATCATTCGGGCGGTCGCGGCGATCATCATGCTGGCGATGCTGGGCGCCTGCGCCGAGGAGATCGGCGCCAGCCCGGTCGAGATCGCGCGGGCGCGCTACGTCTCGGACGAGCCGCCCTATATCGCGCTGGTCACCACCGTCGCGCGGCGCAACAACCGCGGCGCCCATACCGGGCTGATCATCAACGCCTCCGAGCGGGTGCTCTACGATCCCGCCGGCACCTTCCACTACATCGACCTGCCCGAGCGCGGCGACATCCACTACGGCATGACCGACCGCATGGTGCGCTACTACAAGCGCTACCACGCCCGCTTCTCGCATTTCGTGCACGAGCAGAAGGTCTACGTGCCGATGGCGGTGGCCGAGCTGGCGCTGGCCCGCACCCAGGCCGAGGGGGCGCAGCCGAAGATGTTCTGCTCCAATTCCACCGGCGAGATCCTGCACGGGGTCCCGGGCTTCGAGGTGATGCGGGCGAGCTTCTTCCCCGAGACGCTGCGCCGCGACTTCGCCCAGGTGCCCGGGGTGATCGACAGCTACTGGTACGAGGACGACGAGGACAAGGCCGTCCCCACCTCGGACGACGTCGGAACCTCGGCCGAGGGCTGATCCGGGCCGATCCCTTCCCCGCCCGGGGGCGCTTGGGCGGGAAGCCGATGTTCATTGCGGTCTGCACCAAGGTGCGCTGTGCGGACGAAGCCGCACTTTCGAACTGAGAGTACCGAATTCAGACCAAGCTCGGTCAGTCCCAAGTTCGATGGCTCGCGTCTGGTTGTGGTTTTTGGGAGCAGCCTAGCCGGATCGTAGCCAAGCAAGTAGCTAGGGTCGGAAGAGCCGTCTCCTTCGCTTCCGGCGTGGCTTTGACTGTTTTTTGGCTTTGCCGCTTGCCCACTTCTTCTCAAACCACTCAATTTCAGCTTTGTAGTACCTCTTTATTTCTTCGACCGATTTACTTTCCGATTCATCTTGAGAATCGTGTTCATCCCAGCCTTTAAGCGCACTCTCAAGCTGATTCCGAATGTAAGAAGGAACATCATCAAGCAGGACGCGCAGGTATTGAGGGTAAACACCGTCCATAACATACGGTCGTCGCCCCTGCGATTGACCGTAAGTCTGATTTTGAGCGCGCCATAGAGCTTCTGCCAGAGGCATGTCCTCGTCGTGTTCGACGAAGTACTCAGCAACTTGTGCTGCCTCTGCACTGGTTACTGGGAAAAGTGTTCCGACATATGCACGCGCTCCGGCGAACATGAAGCGACCTGCAAGTTGATGCCACGACGCGCAAGCGTTGTTAAAAATCACCGGCGAGCCGTGGATGGCAAGCTCCCTCGGCATCGCAATGTAGTTGTGGTCAGCCATTTTTAGAGCCGCCGAGCCCAAGACGCGCGGTATTAGCTCTCGCTCAACAGGTTCGAGTTTCTTCGCTCGGTGCAGCTCTACGAAGTCCTTAATGGCCGTCCCGACTTCTATTTTTTCCGATTTCTTTGGATCGCTCCAACTAACCCCATCGAGCTCATGGAAGCGCTCGAATTGCATCACGCTTAGGATATCGGGATCATCCGTTTGACCAACACCAATCGCCGTGTCGACAACTAGACGACGCTTCCGCCCAGAGGTGTCATCGAACTCGTACGTGAACCGATAGCCATCGGCATCGCCGCAGTGCGTGGCGAAAAGCAAGAAGTCATATGGAAAGAGTTCGACAGTATTTGTGATGTCTCTGACGTTGGCGGTCTTCCAAGGGTAACCCCGAACGAACACCCGACGTTTGGCCAGTGATCGTGCAACAACCTCAACTTCCTGCGCCTGTGTTCGGCCGGGGTCCACTAAGACAGCACATCGGATACCAGTCGTGTTCGCATTTCCAGCAGCAAGTCCGTTTAGAACGGATACGCCGAGATCAGGATAGATTTCGAGATGGGTCGAGGGAACCTCGGGAAAGCCAAGGCCGTAGGGAATGTGACTGGTGAAGAACGTTATACTTCCACCCTCGTGAGGAACGACTTCGGGGCACAACTCTCGGACGCGCGTGGTCAGCTGAGCCAAACTGTCGGAAGCGCTCTGACCTTGGACGTCGTACAGGCTATATAGTTCTTCAGTAAGTGCTTCGGCGACGGCCTTATCTACTTCCGGAATTGTGAGAAGATCTGCGTCGAGTGCGTATGCATAGTTCGCGGCAATCACCTCACTGAGCGGTTCACCGGCCTCGCACACGACGAGATGATTTCTGCCATTTAGTTCGGAGGCTCTTGTCTCAGCACCATCACTGAACTCAATAACCTGACCGTTCCGCAGCGCAGTGAGGAGACCCGCGCCTATGTGGTTCCTGCCCCACTTCAAGACTGCGGGAGGGGGCTTCTCCTGAAGGACTCGGGCTAAGTCTTGAGCAGTGGCTGTCAGAATACTTCGCGACGGTAGGAGGTCAGCCATTGCCGCTCGTTGTTCGGCGGACAGGTCGGCAAGAGCAATCCTTCTAACGCCCGCTTTGGCAATCGCATTGTTGCGCCGGACTGCCTCGCTTCGGCCGTCCGGTCTAGTCATTCTAGGGCCGTCGAGTATCGGCAGGTAGTAGCCCGGACGGTTGAAAATGCATGAGAGCCGCGCCGCCAATTCGGCGTCGTCGGATAAAATGGCGAGTTGTCGGATCGGAGGGCATTGCATCGTTAGACTGATGCCACGTGGATGACCCTGAGGCTACTCGGGATTGTTTCCCGGGTCTTACTGCTTCACGCCCATCACGACCGATGCTGCGCTACGCACCAATGCACACAATGGGCTCCAAGCCGACATGCATGCAAAGCGCAGCATTTGTAGAAAAGGGCTCTGGCGGGGCCGTCTGCAGTGCCGATCCGACGTGACCGGACGCCTCCGAAATTTGCGGCACCACGGCCCGCAGAGGGCCGAATTGCCCCGTTTCCGGGTGTCCCCGGGCATGTCCCCACAAAACACCATTCAATATCAATAACTTGGCCGGCGTCCCCATGGGGACGCCTCGTCCGGGGCCCCGAGGGCAGTGCCGGCTGCCGCCAACCCGTCCCCGGACCGTCCCCACGGGATTCCGTTCAGTTTCAACACCTTGACCCCCCGTCCCCATGGGGACGCCGTGTCCCGGCCGCGGTCAGGCGTAGGGCCCACTCGGCGCCGAACCGGCCGCGACCCGTCCGGCGCTGCCGCCGCCCGGCCGGAACGAAGCGGGTTTACCCGATGAGCCCGCGGTCCTAACACTGGTCGCAATCAAGAATGCCAAAGTGCAGCCGAGGATCGGATTTCCCGATCTTCGGAACCATGGGAGGAGGAAACCATGTTCGCCAGATCCATCCGCCGGTCCCTCGCGGCCGTTGTGGTCGGTGCCGTTGCGTGCTGGTCCGCGGCGGCCGCCGACTTTTCCGAGCCGCAGGAGGGCGACTTCGTCCTGGAGTCGATGACCTTCCACGACGGGACCGAGCTCAAGGACGTCAGGCTCCACTACTACACCATCGGCGACCCGGCTAACCCGGCGGTGGTCCTGCTGCACGGCACGGCCGCTTCCGGCAAGGGAATGATGGGCGACAACTTCGCCAAGGTCATGTTCGGGCCCGGACAGCCGCTCGACGCGACGAAGTACTTCCTGGTCTTCCCCGACGCCATCGGCACCGGCGCAAGCACCAAGCCCTCGGACGGGCTCCGCGCGAAGTTCCCGCAATACAACTACGACGACATGGTCGACGCCCAGCACCGCCTTCTGACCGAAGGGCTGGGGATCGACCATGCGCGGCTGATCCTGGGATACTCCATGGGCGGGATGAACGTCTGGACCTGGGGCACGCGCTATCCCGACTACGCCGATGCGCTGATCCCGATGGCGGCGCTGCCCGGTCCGATGGCCGGCCGCAACTGGATGCTGCGCAAGATGATGATCGAATCGGTGCGCAACGACCCGGCATGGAACAACGGCGACTATACCGAGCAGCCGCCGGACCTCAGGCTCGCGACGATCTGGTTCGGCCTCGCCACCTATGGCGGCGACCAGGGCATGTGGGCCAAGGGGCCGACCAACGAGGAGGCCAGCGCGCTGGTGATGGACCGGCTGGCCAACGCCAAGGTCGGCGACGCCAACGACGTGATGTACCAGTGGGACGCCTCGCGCGACTTCGACCCCTCGGGCGAACTCGACAAGATCAAGTCCTGGGTGCTGGTGATCAACTCGGCCGATGACGAGCGCAACCCGCTCAGCCTCGGGATCCTCGACGAGGCGATGTCGAAGGTCGCGCATGGCGAGGTCTACATCATCCCCGGCAGCCCCGAGACGACCGGGCACGGCACGCCGATGCAGGCCAACCTCTACGCCGACAAGATCGCCGACTTCCTCGAGCGCGCGCCGAAGATGTGACGTCGCCTCCGCTCCGGTCCGCGGCGGCCGGAGCGGGGCCCGAGACGCTGCGCCGCGACTTCGCCCAGGTGCCCGGGGTGATCGACAGCTACTGGTACGAGGACGACGAGGACAAGACCGTCCCCACCTCGGACGACGTCGGAACCTCGGACGACGTCGGAACCTCGGCCGAAAGCTGATCCGGGCTGATATCTAGCGTTGTTCCTGCGGCTTCACCCGCAACCGACCGCCCACAACTTCCAACCTTTGTGTTGCCACTTCGATAGGCACCCCCCTGTTCAGGCAGTACTTGCCGTACCAAGCTTCGCAATGGCTTTCCGCAATCTGCCAGAGACCGGGCACAGGCCGCCCACGCAGAGCTTGAAGCGTGAAGAAGACACCAATTAGGGCCACGGCGTTTGAACCCCATTCGACGGCCTTCGGAAGTGTGGTCGGGTCCCAGAACACGCCGAGGGAGGCCAGCCCACCACCTACGATGAGGATAGTGGACCCCACAAATTGCAGTCGACTAAGTCGCTTGTTGGCGTACTTCACTCCGTCCGCCATCACTCGATTCTGGCGCTCCTCAATCTCCTTGAGCCTGAGCTGATCCCTGTCCCGCAGTTGCTCGAGCTCTGCCAACCGTTTCTCTACTCCTTCCGCCCGCGTCGCCTCATCCGACATCTTCGCCTCATATTCTCGGCGGACTTCTTGTTGCGACTTTTCGTGATCTGAGCGAAGGCGCCGGATCAGCCTGTCCTTCTCTTGCAGCTTGTTCTGGGTCTCTTCTCTGACGACGCGAATTGCCGCCTCGAGCATTCCGTCAAGAAGTTTTTGTTCAAGATCGGGATTGAAAGCAGCCGGCGAACCGCGTGCCGTATCCATGAGAAAGTTCACGGCGCGATTGTCTTGGAGCAGGAGCTCAAACTGTTCCCGTTGTTCGGGGCTGTATTTCTCAGTGGCTGCTATTGCCGCATCGATTACGTCCTTTCTGACGCGAAGAACCCTTTCACACTGAGCCAACATGTGAGATATGGGCAAACGTTCGGAATCTGCAAAACCCGTGCGCAACCACGCGACCGTTGCCATGTCGCGAATGTCCACCACAGGCCCGCATTGCCCCTCATTGATCAGCCCTGAATCGACGCAATAATCGCGCGCCCTTCTAACCAGTTTTTCGTTCGACGAGATAAAAACGTGTGAGTTACGGAGGGGATCGCTGCGGTGCTTCCCTTTCCGAAGACGCATGATTGCGGTCACTGCAAAGGCGTCGTGCTCTCGAGCATCTGCGCTCGTCCAACTAAGATAGCTGTAAATGTCGTCGTTTTGATTCTTGTTGAAGTACTTATGGTCATTTGGGTAGGAAGTGATGTCGTAATCTCGAACGTCCACGCCAAATTTCTTTGCTGCCTCTTCCACGTCCGAAGCAATCGCCCCAACGTAGTCGCGCGTAACCTCGCCTTTGATAACCGCCGTATGCGTTCGACCATGCCGTTCTGTTGGTTGTGCCTTTAAGTAAGCCTTAAGGACCCGCTCTGCCTCTCGACAACTCTCGGTAAACACGTGAACTTTGCAGCCAATCGATTTGAGGGCATTAACGATGGCACGTGCTTCAACTTGCAATGCGCGTCCGCTAGTGCCGATCAGGCCGAGCAACATCGGCCCGTCTAAAAAGAATGTCGCATCGCTGTTTGTCTCAATTGTTGTTGGCTTACGGAAGTCCTCGACCAACTCCGCAAGCATCCCTGCGGCCACGAAGACGTTCAGCTTTTCGGTTAGTTCGGGATGCTTCGGCCCAAGCCACTGCAGAAAGCGCGCGCAAATGTGGACCTCAGCGCGGCCGAGGACGGAGGTATCCGCCGCAAGTATTTCCAGTGCCTGCCGATCAGCGTTTGTACTTAGCGTCGCCTTTGCCTCCGCCGCGATCTCTTCGTTAGAGTGCGCGTCGAGTGAAATGAGGAAGCGGACAAGCATGTCACCTAACTCTTCATCCGACAATTTGCGATAGATTAGATCATTGGCAATTAACTCGAAGCCTCTAAACAGTTCCACGACATTCTCGAACGCGTATTTGATCGAACTGTCTATGTCATTTTTCATCAGAGCATTCGCCTGGGCGAAATAATGCTTCTCATGCTTGTCATATTCAACTCGAATATGCCCGTTTTGGGCAAGTCGTTCCAAGAATACCTCTCCAACAGAGTTGGTCATGCTCCACCCATAGATTAAGCCGGCGGCTTTTGCTAAAAGTGAAGCAGTGACTGGTTCCTCTCTAATCGTGTCAAGAATTGGAATAAAGAAGTAACTCAAAGCATCGATCACGTCTGAGTTTTCGTTGTCGCGAAACGCGGACAACACGGCATTTACGCGGATGGCGGTCGGTCCAATTGCCATGTTTCCAACTTTCGTCGCGGTTAGGGCCGCGACCATATGCGCCTTGTGCCAACAAGTCGAGCCGCAGCCGCATGTTGAAGGTACCACTTCAACTTGTGCATTGGATGTCAGTGGTTGATGAACCCGCCATGCGTTGACGTGCCGGTCCAGTGTGACCCGGACGACACCGGCACTACGGCCCGCAGAGCCTCGTACTGGATTCCGCTCAATTCCAACACCTTGACCCCCCGTCCCCATGGGGCAGCCGTGTCCCGGCCGCGGTCAGGGGGTGGAATCAGCGCCGGACAGCTCAGTGCCGCACTGCTCAGCGCCGGACGGGGCAGGGCACCAGTCCGTGTTCGGTCAGCAGCATCTGGTCGCGGCCGTCCAGCACCAGGCAGCTCAGTTCGCCGCCGAAGACCGCCCCGGTATCGACGGCGATGCGGTTGCCGCGGTTCTCGACCCGGCGCACCACCGTGTGGCCGTGCACCACGATGGCGCCGAAGTCGCGGCGGTCGTCGAGGAACGGCTCGCGGATCCAGGCCAGGTCCTCCTCGACCTGGGCGTCGAGCGGGATCCCGGGCCGCACGCCGGCATGGGCGAAGAAGTAGCCGCCGATCCTGAGGCTGGTCAGCATCCCTTCGAGGAAGTCGCGGTGCGCCCGCGGCACCGCCGCCCGGGCCGCCGCCTGCACCTCGGCGATGTCGTGCCGGTCGATGCCGGTCACCCCGTAGCTGGCCAGCGTCTGCCGGCCGCCCCAGGCCGAGCGCAGCCAGAAATCCATGGTATGGGCCGCCTCGTCGAGGTCGAGGAAGTCCATCAGGCAGCGGTCGTGGTTGCCGCGCAGGACATGGGTGGCCAGGGGCTCGTCCAGGCGCTCGATCAGGTTCTCGATCACCCCCCTTGGGTGCGGCCCGCGGTCGCCGAGATCGCCGAGATAGACCACCACCGGCGCCGCGTGCGGACGCGCGTCGAGATCGTCGACGATCCTGAGCTGCACCTCTTCCAGCTCGTAGAGGCAGCCGTGGATGTCGCCGATGGCGTAGATCCGGTGCCCGTCGGTATGCCTGTGTGTCATTGCCTGCCGACGCCGCTACCCCTGCCCCCGAGGGCCGGGAGCCATGCCCCAAAGACGACAAAGCCCCGCTCGCGCGGGCGACCGGGGCTCGTCTGATGCTCGCGGCCCGCCTGCGCGCGCCGCTGGTCGTGTCACGCCGTCAGAGGGCGCCTTCGCGCTGCAGCTTCTTGCGCAGAAGCTTGCGGGCACGACGAACGGCCTCCGCCTTTTCCCGGGCTTTCTTCACCGACGGCTTTTCATAATGCTGACGGAGCTTCATTTCCCGGAACACACCCTCGCGCTGAAGCTTCTTCTTCAGCGCACGGAGAGCCTGGTCGACGTTGTTGTCACGAACCATTACCTGCACGAGCAGTCACCACCTTTCATGTGTTTGGATTCCGCAGGACGCGGCTATATAGCAATGGGACCGGACCCTGTCCACACCCGTTGGCCGCAAAGGATAGAACCCGCGATGACACGCCGCAGCAAGGACGCCCAGGCCCCCGGCGAGGCCGCCGCCGCCCGTGACGCCATCCTCGCCGCCGCCCGCGGGAACGCCGCCTTCGAGGGCTGGGGCGAGCCCGCCCTGACCCTCGCCGCGGACGAGGCGGGGGTGGCGCCCGATGCCGCCCGGCTGGCCTTTCCCCGCGGCGCGGTGGACCTGGCGCTGGCCTTCCACCGCGCTGGCGACGCCGCCTTTGCCCAGCGGCTGGCCGCCGAGCCGCTGGACGGGCTGCGCTATTCCGAGAAGGTCGCCCGGGCGCTGGAGCTGCGCCTCGAGGTGATCGCCGACGAGCGCGAGGCGGTGCGCCGCGCCGCCGCCTTCTTCGCCCTGCCGCAGCATGCCGCCGACGGTGCCCGCGCAGTCTGGGAGACCGCCGACGCCATCTGGCGCGGCCTCGACGACAGCTCCGAGGACGTGAACTGGTACACCAAGCGGATGATCCTTTCCGGGGTCTGGTCCTCGGTGCTGCTCTACTGGCTCGGCGACGACAGCGAGAACTTCACCCGCACCCGCGACTTCATCGTCCGCCGCATCGGCGACGTGATGCGGTTCGAGAAGGCCAAGGCCGGGCTTCGCGACAGCGCCCTTGGCCGCGCCTTCATGGCCGGGCCGGGGCGCCTTCTCGCCCATGTCCGCAAGCCCGTGCCGCCGCCCGCCGGCCTGCCGGGCCGCATGAGCGAAGCAGGGAGGGCCTGAACCTTGGCGCTGGGCGGACGCATACTGACCTGGTTCGAGGGCCGCTGGCACGACGGCAACCTGCCGATCATGGGCGCCGCCGACCACGGCACCTGGCAGGGCACGCTGGTCTTCGACGGCGCCCGTGCCTTCGAGGACGTGACCCCGGATCTTGGCCTGCACTGCGCCCGGCTGATCCGCTCGGCCGAGGCCATGGGCCTCGCCCCGATCCTGTCGGCGGCCGAGATCGCCGAGGTGATCCGCGAGGGGGTAAGCCGGTTCGCCCCGAACGAGGCGCTGTATCTCAGGCCGATGATGTGGTCGCGCGAGGGCTCCAAGGCGATCATCGACGCCGAGCCGACCTCGTCGGCGCTGGCCATCTGCCTCGAGGTGCTGCCGATGCCCGAGCCGGGGGCCTATTCGCTCTGCGTCTCGCCCTGGCGGCGGCCGACCCCCGAGGTGGCGGTGACCGAGGCAAAGGCCGGCTGTCTCTACCCCAACAACGCCCGCATCGTCCGCGACGCCCGCGCCCGCGGCTTCAACAACGCCCTGTCGCTGGATTTCGAGGGCAATGTCGCCGAGACCGCCAGCTCCAACGTCTTTCTGGTCAGGGATGGCGTCGCCCGGACCCCGGTGCCGAACGGCTGCTTCCTCGCCGGCATCACCCGGCGGCGGATCATGGCGTTGCTGCACGAGGACGGCATCGAGGTCGAGGAGGCGAAGCTGACGGTCGAGGATTTCCGCGCCGCCGACGAGATCTTCCTGACCGGCAACGCCTTCAAGACGATGCCGGTGACCCGGTTCGAGGACCGCGACCTGGCCTACGGCCCGGTGGCCAAACGCGCCCGCCAGCTCTACTGGGACTTCGCCCACGACCTGACGCTGAGCCTGGTCTGATGGCCATGATGCAGGCTGTCGAGATCACCGCGCCCGGCGGGCCGGAGGTTCTGAAACCCGCCCGCCGGCCGGTGCCGCAGCCGGGTCCGGGCGAGATCCTGATCCGGGTCGCCTATGCCGGGGTCAACCGCCCGGACGTGCTGCAGCGGGCCGGCGCCTACGACCCGCCACCGGGCGCCTCTGACCTGCCGGGGCTGGAGGCGTCGGGGCATGTGGCGGCGGTGGGCGCCGGCGTGTCACGCTGGCGGGAAGGCGACGCGGTCTGCGCACTCCTGCCCGGCGGCGGCTATGCCGAACAGGTGGTGACGCCGGCCGACCACGCCCTGCCGGTGCCGGCGGGGCTTGGCCTCGCCGAGGCGGCGGCGCTGCCCGAGACCTTCTTTACCGTCTGGCACAATGTCTTCGAGCGCGGGCAGCTCAAGGCCGGCGAAAGCTTCCTCGTCCATGGCGGCAGCTCCGGCATCGGCACCACGGCGATCCAGCTTGCCGCGGTCCGCGGCGCGCGGGTGTTCACCACCGCCGGCAGTGTCGGCAAATGCGCCGCCTGCGTGGCGCTCGGGGCCGAACTGGCGGTCAACTACCGCGACGCCGATTATGTCGAGGCGATCCGCGAGGCCACCGGCGGCCGCGGCGTCGATCTCAGCCTCAACATGGTCGGCGGCGACTACATCCCGCGCGACATCCGCCTTCTGGCGCCCGAGGGACGGCTGGTGATGATCGCCTTCCAGGCCGGCCCGAAGGCCGAGGTCAACTTCGCCCAGGTGATGGTCAAGCGGCTGGTGGTGACCGGCTCGACGCTGCGCCCGCAATCGGTCGAGGCCAAGGCCCGGATCGCGGTGGCGCTGGAACGCGAGGTCTGGCCGCTGATCGCCGCGCACCGGGTAAAACCGGTGATGGACCGCAGCTTCCCCCTCGCAAGGGCGGCCGAGGCGCACCGGCACATGGAATCGGGGGCGCATCTGGGCAAGATCGTGCTTGAGGTCGGCGGCGGCTGAGCCGCCCACCGCGGCATCCGGATGCGCGCAGGGCGGGCGTTCGCACCGATCACCGGATTTGCCCTTCCGGGCTTGGCCCCACACCCGCCGGTTCCACCCTGCTGTCACCGGGAGAATTGCGGCCCCACGGCCCGCAACGGGCCGAATAGCACCCGTTTCCGGGCGTCCCCGGGCGCGTCCCCACAAAAATGTGTTAAATATCAATAACTTGCATGGCGTCCCCATGGGGACGCCTGGTCCGGGCCCCGGAAACGACGCCGGCCGCCGCCAACCCGTCCCCAAAGCGTCCCCACGGGATTCCGTGGATTTTCAACGCCTTGACCCCCCGTCCCCATGGGGACGCCGCTGGAAGGGCGTGCTCGGGGCTGCTCAGGGCAGCTCGGCGAGGATCGCCTCGGCAGCCGACCGCGGGTCGGGGGCCCGCCAGATCGGGCGGCCAACCACGATGTGGTCGGCACCCTCGTTGATCGCCCAGGCAGGGGTGGCGACGCGCCTCTGGTCGCCCTCGTCGGCGCCGGCAGGACGGATGCCGGGGGTGACGATCAGCCGGCCTTCGGCCTCGGGCAGGGCCCGGATCAACCGGGCCTCGTCAGCCGAGGCGATCACCCCGTCGGCGCCAGCGAGGAAGGCGAGCCGGGCCCGCTCGACGACGATATCGCGCATGGCGCCGGGGCGGATCAGCGACAGGTCGAGGTCGGCCCGGGTGGCGGAGGTCAGCACGGTGACGGCAAGGATCCTGGTCTTGCGCTTGCCGCGCCCGGCCACCGCCGCGGCCACCACTGCGGGGTCGCCATGCACGGTCAGGAAATCCATGTTGTAGCGGGTCAGCCCGTCCACCGCCGCCTGCACCGTGGCCGGGATGTCGAAGAGCTTCATGTCGAGGAAGACGCGCTTGCCCTTGGCCTTCAGCTCGTCGGTCAGCGCCAGCCCGCCGCCGGTCAGCATGCCGAGGCCGACCTTGTAGAAGGTGACGGCCTCGCCGATCCGGTCGACCAGGCGCAGGGCCTCGAGCGCGATGGGCACGTCGAGGGCGACGATCAGGCGGTCGGCGGCCCGGCTCGCGGGTTCGAGGGTGTCGGTCTGCATGGGCAAAGCCTCGCTTGGGTCGGCGGTGGGGAAGGGTGACCCCGGTGGTGCGCCAGTTGGCCGGACATTTCAACTCCCCAATTTCTGCGAGCTGCCGATCCGGGACAACGGCGTCCCAATGGGGACGGGGGGTCAAGCACCTGATTTCCCGCCATTTCCCGTGGGGACACGTCCGGGGACGCAGGGCGGCACCCGGCCGGCAGCAGAGCGATACCGGTTCAATCGCGCCCGGGCGCGAGGGTGGGTGGGCGGGGAGCGCCCGGGCGCGATCCGGAACCGTCCCCACGGCGTCCCCACGGGGACGCATGGTCAAGTCGTTGAAATCATTGAAAAGCATGTGGGGACTTAACCCTTGTTAACCCTTGTCGGCCGCTGGCCGGACCCGCGCGCCGGCAGGCGCGTGGGCCGGGACCGTCAGTCGGAGCACGCCTGGCCGCAGGCCAGGGGGCGAACGACTGGCGGAGGCCATCGCGCCTTGCCGCCCCGGCTGCGGCCCCCCCTTCCCCGCCCCCGTTCCCGGGGGCTGGCGGCGACTCGGCGGCCGTGCCAGTCTGGCGCCCATGTGGGGGACGCGGTCCTGGGGTGTCGCGCTGCTGGCTCTGGCCGGATCGATCCAGCCGGCGCCGGCCCAGGATGCCTTTCGCGATATCGGCGGGGTTCAGGTCTACTGGCCGGTTTCGGCCGCGCGCGGCTTTCAGAACGGCTTCGGTGCCTGGCTGGTGCTGACCGCCGATCCCGAGTTGCAGGCGGCGGAAACCGCACCGCTTGAGGCGGTGCCGGCCATCGGTTCGGACAATCTGGTGACGGTCGGCGGCAAGCTGTCGATCTTCGCCTTCCTGCTCGCACCCGGCCGGGCTGAGGACGGCGCGCCGGCCCTGACATGCGACGTGCGGGTCGAGGGGCCGGACGGCTCGGTGATGATGGACGAGACCGGCATGGATTGCCTGACGCCGGCGGCGGCGGCGGCTGAGACTGAGACCGGGACAGAGTCAGGGGCCGAGACTGGGACCGGGGCAGGGGCAGGGGCTGGGGCAGGGGCAGCCGGTGGCGACGCTACGCCGGTCCTGGTCAAGTCCTCGGTGCGGCTGGATTTCGCCGCCGAGGCGGGCGATCCGCCGGGCATGTGGCAGGTGCGGATGGTGGTGCGCGACACGGTCAAGGGTGCGAGCCTGGAGCTGTCGGACGCCTTCATCCTGCTGCCGGGAGGATAGGCCGGCGGAGGCGTGGCTGCTCGGGGGCGATGGCGTGCGGGGGCGATGGCGTGCGGGTGGTGGCCGGCGTGGGAGAGTGAGTATTTTTGCCAAGAAGACGAGCGCGAGCGCCGCCAGGGCGAGCCGGCGACCAGCCCGGACGGACCGCCGCCCGGGGCTTGGGCGGGTGCGTGGCCGGCCCTGAAGCGTGCCGGCCCGGTCTGGCGGGTTGAGCCGTGGGCTGCGGCGCGCCCAAGCCGGGCCAGCCGCGCCGGGCGGCCGCCAGGGGCCGATCCGGCCCTTGGGACCGCGTTCGGGAATGCTCTGCAAATCCATGGCTGCGGCGAGAAATCACAGCCCGCGGGGGCTTGAGCGCCGGCGCCCGCGACCCCAGATATGGCTCAGCGGCGCGGCCAACCGGCGCGCCACGACATGTGGGCCGTGCGCGGGTGCCTGTCAGGGCCGGCGCAACACGGTGCTAGACAGGAGCAGGACATGAACTTCGAGAAGTTCACCGAGCGCGCGCGCGGATTCATCCAGGCGGCGCAGACCATCGCGATCCGCGAGGATCACCAGCGCTTTACCCCCGAGCACGTCCTCAAGGCGCTTCTGGACGACGACCAGGGGCTGGCCTCGGGCCTGATCCGCCAGGCGGGCGGCGACCCCGCGGTGGCCATTGGCGCGGTCGAAGGCCGCATCGCCAAGCTGCCCAAGGTCACCGGTGGCGGCGGCCAGGTCTATCTCGACGGGCAGACCGCCAAGGTGCTGGCCGAGGCCGAGAAGCTGGCTGGCAAGGCCGGCGACAGCTATGTCACCGTGGAGCGGCTGTTGACGGCGCTGGCGGTGGTCAACTCCGAGGCCAAGGAGGCGCTGAAGGAGGCGGGCGTCAACGCCCAGTCGCTGAACGCCGCGATCAACGACATCCGCAAGGGGCGGACGGCGGATTCGGCATCGGCCGAGGACAGCTTCGATGCGCTGAAGAAATACGCCCGCGACCTGACCGAGGCGGCCGAGTCGGGCAAGATCGACCCGATCATCGGCCGCGACGACGAGATCCGGCGCACCATGCAGGTGCTGAGCCGGCGGACCAAGAACAACCCGGTGCTGATCGGCGAGCCGGGCGTCGGCAAGACCGCCATCGCCGAGGGGCTGGCGCTCAGGATCGTCAACCGCGACGTGCCCGAGAGCCTGGAGAACAAGAAGCTGCTGGCGCTCGACATGGGGGCGCTGATCGCCGGGGCGAAGTATTGCGGCGAGTTCGAGGAGCGGCTGAAGGCGGTGCTGTCGGAAGTCACCCACGCCGCCGGCGAGATCATCCTGTTCATCGACGAGATGCATACGCTGGTGGGCGGCGGTAAGGCCGAGGGCGCCATGGACGCGGCGAACCTGCTGAAGCCGGCGCTGGCGCGCGGCGAGCTGCACTGCGTCGGCGCCACCACGCTCGACGAGTACCGCAAGCACGTGGAGAAGGACGCGGCGCTGGCGCGGCGTTTCCAGCCGGTGATTGTGAACGAGCCGACGGTGGAGGACACCATCTCGATCCTGCGCGGGATCAAGGAGAAGTACGAGGTCCATCACGGGGTGAGGATCATGGACAGCGCGCTGGTCTCGGCGGCGACGCTGAGCCACCGCTACATCGCCGACCGGTTCCTGCCCGACAAGGCGATCGATCTGATGGACGAGGCGGCGAGCCGGCTGCGCATGGAAGTGGACAGCAAGCCCGAGGAGCTGGACGCGCTCGACCGCGACATCATGCAGAAGCAGATCGAGGCCGAGGCGCTGAAGAAGGAAACCGACGCCGCCTCGAAGGACCGGCTGGCGCGGCTGGAGAAGGACCTGGCCGAGCTGAACGAGAAATCCGCCGCGATGACCGCGCGCTGGCAGGCCGAGCGCGACAAGCTGAAGGGCGCGGCCGAGCTCAAGGAGCAGCTGGACCGGGCCCGGGCCGAGCTGGACCATGCCAAGCGCGAGGGCAACCTGGCCAAGGCGGGCGAGCTTGCCTATGGCGTGATCCCGGGGCTGGAGAAGCGGCTGGAGGAGGCCGAGGTGGCCGGCGGCGACGTGATGGTCGAGGAGGCGGTGACGCCCGAGCATATCGCCACCGTGGTGGAGCGCTGGACCGGCATCCCGGTGGACCGGATGCTGGAGGGCGAGAAGGAGAAGCTGTTGCGCATGGAGGCCGAGATCGGCAAGCGCGTGATCGGCCAGAGCGAGGCGGTGACCGCGGTCTCGAACGCGGTCCGGCGGGCGCGGGCGGGGCTGAACGATCCCAACCGGCCGATGGGCAGCTTCCTGTTCCTCGGGCCGACCGGCGTCGGCAAGACCGAGCTGACCAAGGCGCTGGCGGAGTTCCTGTTCGACGACGACCAGGCCATGGTCCGGATCGACATGTCCGAGTTCATGGAGAAGCATTCGGTGGCGCGGCTGATCGGCGCCCCGCCGGGCTATGTCGGCTATGACGAGGGCGGGGTGCTGACCGAGGCGGTGCGGCGCCGGCCCTATCAGGTGCTGCTGTTCGACGAGGTGGAGAAGGCGCATGCGGACGTGTTCAACGTGCTGCTGCAGGTGCTGGACGACGGCCGGCTGACCGACGGGCAGGGCCGCACGGTCGACTTCAAGAACACGCTGATCGTGTTGACCTCGAACCTCGGCTCGCAGGCGCTGTCGATGCTGGCCGAGGGATCGGAGACCGAGGAGGCGCGCGACCAGGTGATGGCGGCGGTGCGGGCGCATTTCCGGCCCGAGTTCCTGAACCGGCTGGACGAGATCGTGATCTTCGACCGGCTGAGCCGGGCCGACATGACCGGGATCGTCGACATCCAGCTGGCACTGCTGGAGAAGCGGCTGGCGGGGCGGAAGATCGCGCTCGAGGTCGATGCCGATGCGCGCAAGTGGCTGGCCAACCAGGGTTATGACCCGGTCTATGGCGCGCGGCCGCTGAAGCGGGTGATCCAGAAGGCGATGCAGGACCGGCTGGCCGAGATGCTGCTGGCGGGCGACGTGCTCGACGGCGAGACGGTGACGGTGACCGCCGGCGCCGACGGGCTGATCATCGGCGACGGCTATGGTTCGGCCAAGCGGCCGAAGACCGCCGCCGTGCACTGAGGCGACAGGGGCCCTGCCCAGGCGGGGCCCCTGATTGCGCGCGAGCGCGCCGCGCCGCACCGGCCGGTAGGGGTCTTGTCAGCGCCCCTCGGCCACCATTCGCGCCATGGCGTCGGCGGTGTCCTGGTCCGCGGGAAAAAACGCCTCGATGGTCACTTCGGCGAGCGTCACATCGACAGCGGTGCCGAAGACGGTCGTGGTGCCGAGGAAGGTCAGCGGCCCGGTGCTTCCCATCAGCCGGAGAGGAACGGCGATGCGGCTTTCCGGCGCCGGTACCAAGCGCGCCGGGGCCGCCTGCGCAGGTGCCGGCAGCGCCTCGATTTCCCTGTGGAGGGCAGCCAGCACCGGATCGGCCGAGTGATCGACCTCCTGGGCGAGGCGCGCGAGGATGTGGCTGCGCCACTCCCCGAGGTTGAGAATGCGGGTCGCAAGCCCCTCTGGATGCAGGCTGAGGCGCAGAACGTTGACGGTGCCGTCCAGCAGGTGCGGCGATACACCCCGGAGCAGCGCGTGAACCGCGGCGTTGGCCGCGATCAGTTCCCAGTGTCGGTTCACCGCCAGAGCCGGATGCGGCAGATGCCCCTGCAGGATCCGCCCGACCATGGCGCTGGCGGCGGACAGCTCGGGCCCCTGGAGCGGACGTTGCGGATAGTGCGGTGCATAGCCGGCGGCCATCAGGACGGCATTGCGTTCGCGCAGAGGGACGTCAAGCTGTTCGGTTAGGTGCATCACCATGTCACGACTGGGTCGGGACCGACCGGATTCCAGAAAGCTCAGGTGGCGCTGCGAGATCCCGGCCTCGGAGGCCAGAGCAAGCTGGCTTAGCCGGCGTTGCCGCCGCCACTGGCGAAGCAAGTGTCCGACTGATTCCCGTGTTTCGATCATGCCGTCAGATAGTCGGAAGAATTTCTGGCGGCAATTACCTTTGACATAATCGACACCACATCACCCACGGCAAATGATGTCCGCACGACCCGGCCATGCCGGCTGGGTGAAGCAAGAGGATCGGATCGTGCCCCAAATATCGCTGCAAACAATCCTGAGGCTGGACGCCGGCACCTGTGCCGCCATGGGCGGCCTGCTGACACTGATGTCCGGGCCCGTTGCCGGGCTTACGCAGATCAATGCAGGGCTGCTTTTCTGGGCCGGCCTGCTGCTGTTCCCCGTAGCCGCCTTCCTGGCGGCATCCGCCCACATGCGGCCCACCCCGGACCCTGCGGTCCAGGTGGCTGTCGCTGGCAACGTGCTTTGGGTCGTAGCCAGCCTGGCGTTGCCGGCTTCCGGGGTGATTGCGCCCAACGGGCTGGGCTGGGCTTTCCTGATGCTCCAGGCCGCCGCTGTCGCGGTGTTCGCGTGGCTGGAGTGGCATTCCGTGCGCCGCGTCGGCGCCTCGGCCTGAGCGCCGGGCAGGCCGCGTGATCCGCCGGGCGGGTGTCCGCCCTGCCGCGTTGGGAGTGCTGGGCGCCTGGGCCAGGCGGCCAAAGACGGCCTGACCCACGATGCTGGCCCACGAAGGCCTCGCCCAGGCGGGGCCTTCTCCACCTGGCATCCGAGTGGCGCCCGGCCGCCGGCCGTTCGGCAAGCTGGACACCCTGCTGATGCACCGAATACACTGCGAAGCCACTATCGGGGTGCTGCCTTGTCGAATGCGCCCATGTTGCAAGTCGTCGATGCCGAGAACCGCTGGCGGGCAGTGGGATTGCTGCACTGTGCGGTGCTGGGCACCGCCCTGCTGATCGGCTTTGCGGTCGAGCATCTTCTTGTCGATGACCGCGTGCCCGCCTTTCTGGCGCTTGCCGGGCTGCCGTTCATGGCCGTCACCGCGATCCGCGCGCAGCAGAAGCCGGTCATGCCGTTCTGGGCGCCGTATCCGGCGGTTGGATTTCTTCTGGCCCTGCTGCTTCTGACCCTGGTCCGGCCCTCGGTATTCGGGGGCGCGGCGCTGATGTGGTTCGCCGCCGTGCCGCCCCTGACCATGCTGGCGCTGCGCTGGAGGATCGGCCTGGCCGTGAGCGTTCTGATGTTCGCGCCCGTGCTGCTGACGTTCTTCTTCGGATCCCACGAACTTCCGACCCGCTACGCGATCAGGTTTTGCCTGGCCTACGCGCTGACAACGGCGATCATGTACACCTATGAGCGCAACCGGGAGCGGGTCATGCGCGACCTGCTGGAGGCGGGAACCCGCATCGACACGCTCGAGGGCATGTTGAACATGTGCGGCTGGTGCCATCAGCGGATGCGCGACGAGTCCGGCCAGTGGGTCAGCACCGAGCGCTATTTCCAGGACCGCGCGCCGGTCACCTTCAGTCACGGCATGTGCCCCGATTGCGCCAGCAAGGCGGAAGCGCAGCTGGCCGGCCGGACCTGACCGGACTTGCGGGTCGCTGGCGGCGCTACCGGGGGCGCTACCGGGCGCGATGCCGGGCGCTGGCGCGATGCCGCTGGCCGAGATGGTAGGTCAGGGCGCTGCGGACGAAGAGGCGCAACTGGTCCAGGGGCGGGGTTTCGCCGTCGGAGAACCGAATGGCGCGATTGCCTTCATAGTCGAAATCGTCGGGGAAGGCGCCCTGGAAATCGGCGATCAGCGTCGTCTGGCAATGGGTGTAGATGGCAAAGCCGCCCTGTTTCGGCAGACCGAGGCGGATCGTCGAGCCCGACCGCGTCTCGGGGGTCAGGTAGGCGGGCTGATCCCATTTCAAGGTTTCTTCCAATTGGCCAACGCCCGGCGTTTCGGCGGCGGTGTCGAAGATCAGGCTGCGCAGTGCCAGAAGCGCAGTGCGCGCCGGTGCCGGGTAGGACGCGAACTTCGCCGCGACATCGGCATTCTTGAATGGCGGGCCGGCTTGGGCCATGTCGGCAAGGGCGGTCATGTCGGCCAGCCTAGCCGAAGATCGGCCGGGTGTTCAAAGGGGGCGGGGCTGGAACTCGATCACATCGTGGTGGCGGCGGCGACGCTGACCGAGGGGGTCGCCCATGTGCGGTATGCGCTGGGCGTGGACATGCCATTCGGCGGTGCCCATCCGCTGATGGGGACCCACAACCACCTGATGCGGATCGGCGCGGACATCTTCCTGGAGGTGATCGCGGTCGATCCCGCCGCGCCGCCGCCGGCGCGGGCGCGCTGGTTCGGGCTGGACCGATTCGCCGGGCCGCCGCGGCTTTGGACCTGGGTGGCGCGCAGCGGCGACCTGACGCGCGACATGGGCCGGCTGCCGGCGGCGAGCGGGGCGCCGATCACCGGCAGGCGCGGGGCGCTGGAATGGCGGATCACCGTGCCCGAGGACGGCACCATGCCCTTCGGGGGCGCGTTTCCCACCGTGCTGGAATGGCCGTCGCGGCCTTATCCCGGCGCGGCGATGGTCGATCTCGGCTGCCGGTTGCAGCGGCTGGTGTTGCGCCACCCCGAGGCAGCAGCCCTGGATGCGGCGCTGCAGGGGTTGATCCCGGACCCGCGCATCGTGATCGAGCTGGCGGACGCGCCGGGGCTGAGCGCGGAGTTCGAGACGCCCGAGGGGGTGCGGCGGCTCGACTAGAAGGCGATCTTGGGAACACGCATTCGTGAATGGGGTGGCCGGCATGCCGGGAATTTCCCGGGTGGCTGGCGCGTAGACGTGACGGACAGGCGATGGTGCCTGCCCGTGCCAACCTTTTTGACGGGGAGCTATCCCAATGAAGACCTTTGCAATGGCCCTGGCCGGCCTGACGCTGGCTGCCGCCGCCCATGCCCAGGACGTGACCACGGTGACCACGGATATCGGCGACGTTCTCGCCGACGCCAAGGGCATGACGCTTTACACCTTCGACAAGGACAGCGAGGGCACCTCGGTGTGCGAGGGTGATTGCGCGGTGAAATGGCCGCCCTATCTGGCCGAAGGCGCGGACGCCGCCGAGGAAGGGCTGACGGTGATCGCGCGGTCCGATGGCAGCCATCAGTACGCCAAGGACGGCAAGCCGCTGTATTACTGGATCGACGATGCCAAGTCGGGCGATGTCACCGGCGACGGCGTTGGCGGGGTGTGGCACGCGGCGCGGCCGTAACCGACGGTCTTAGGAGGCAATGGCGGGGCGCTTTGGCGCCCCGTTGGATTCGCGGGGGTCAGACCTGCTGTTCGGCGGCCTCGGCGGCCTGGCGGACCACCGGCGCACCTTCGGGGCCGATGACGACGAAGCGGGCGCCGGGCTCTCCCCACCACAGGAAGTCGAAGCCGCCGCGCGTGCTTTGCACCAGTTCGGGATCGGCGGGCTTGTCGCTGGCGATGAAGCAGATCGCCACCACCTCGCCGCCGGCATCGCGATACATGAGCTGGCCCACCGGTTTGCCGGCGGCCGCCAGCAGCCGGCCGCCCTCGAAGGTCAGGCCCGCGGCGGCGAGGTCGGGGATGACAAAGTTGACGCCGGTCTGGTCGGAGAGCCAGCTGACCAGGTGGGCGGCGTCGCTGGCCGGCACCTCGGCAAGATGGCGGCCCTGGGCGGCGTAGAGCGCATGGTATTCGGCGATGTCGTCGATCCAGTTGCGCTCGGCCACGGTTCCGGCGGGCTTGGCCAGCCAGCCGCCGGCGGCACCGATCGCCACCAGTGCCACGCTGGCGGCCATGGCCGCCCATGGCGGCAGGCGCCGCGGCGCGGCGGCATCGTTGGCGGGACGGGCGGCCGACCCGCGGTCCGCGGTCTCTACGGCGCGGGCAAGGCTGAGCGGCACCGGTTCGGCCAGAAGCGCGGCGAACTGGTCCCCGGCCAGCCGGTTCGCGGCCGCCAGCGCGTCGAGTTCCGCCTGCAGCGCGGGGTCGCGGTCGAGCAGCGCCTCGACCTCGGCGGCTTCCGCCTCGGGCAGCTCGCCGTCGAGCCAGGCGCTGAGCTTGGGGCCAAGATCTGTCATTGGGCATACTCCCCTGAACTGGCCATGGCGGCGGCAAGGAGCTGGCGGGCGCGGTGGATGCGGCTCATCACCGTGCCGATGGGGATCTCCAGCATCTCCGCCGCCTCGCGATAGCTGTAACCCTCGACGGTCACCAGCAGCAGGACCGAGGAGAGGTCGGCCGGCAGCGCCGAGACGTGGGCGGTGATGCGGCCGGCGGCGGCATGCGACTCGCCCGTCACCTCGGTCCTGAGCTCGTCGCTGTCGCCGGCATCGACCTGGCCGGTGCCGGTGCGGACCTGGCGCTTGCGCACCTCGCTGATCCACTGGTTGCGCAGGATGCGGAACATCCAGCGGTCGAGGCCCTGGGCCGGATCCCACCTGGCGGCGTTGTCCATCGCCTTGACGCAGGCCTCCTGCACCAGGTCGTCGGCGTCGGCGGCGTTTCTGGCGAGGCTGAGCGCGAACCGCCTCAGCCGCGGCAACAGGGCGATCAGTTCGCGCCTGGGGATCGATGCTTGCGCCACGCGTCCTCCGCCGACCGGTGCGGTGATCCGCGGGCTGAATGCCGCGCGGGGCCGGGCGAAGGCTAGCGCGGGTGCGGGGAGGGTGGCAAGCAAGGGTCGTGTGCCTTTTTCGGACGGCGCCAGTGCGCCTACGGGAGAATTACGCGGCAGGGGCGGAAATTATTTCGGGTCAACGGCATCATTCGGCCGCAAACGGTCGCGAATCAGTGCGGGCGCGCGCTCAGCGCCTGCGATCGGTTAACGTCCAGTTAATCTTCAACCACCGGGCTGGTGGTCTTGCGGCAAATTGCCTGTCGCGGAAGTCGAAAAACCGATGCCATTTTGCCGCGCTCGCGTGCCGCAGGAGCGAAAGGTCATTCCAAGTGGCCGTGGCGAATGCTAGGGTTGAGTTGTTGATGGTACCTTTTTGGGGGGTCTTTAAAATGACACTTATGAAGGCCGTCCGGCGGGCGGTTGCTGGGGCGTTGCTTATTCTGAGCATGCCCCTTGCCGCACATGCCGTGACGGATGGGACGTTCCTCGGCTACGGGAATGACAATAACGATCCGTTCCCGGCGCCGCTGAACGGCTACACCGCGATCGCCAAATGCGGCGACAGCGGCAACAGCTGCGTTGGCGCGAATGGAAATCCCGACGGCCTGTTTTCCATGACAGGTGCGGGAACCGACGCCGGTACCTGGCAGCTGAATGACCTGACCAAGGCGTTCGATCCGCTTATCCTGGTCCTCAAGGCCGGTGCCGAGTTCGTCATGTTCGACGTGACCGGCCTGACCGGCGGCGACTGGATGACCGCGCCTTACCTGGTCAACGACCGGTTCAAGCCGCGCGCCATTTCGCACATCACGTTCTACGGGACGATGGCGCCGGTGCCGCTGCCTGCTGCGCTGCCGCTGATGGCAGCCGGTCTTGCCGGGCTGGGTCTGGTGGCGCGCCGTCGGCGCACTGCCTGAACAGGAACTCTGTTTGAACCTGAAGACGGCGGCTTCGGCCGCCGTTTTCGATTCCGGACCGGCCGATCCTGACGGATTCTGAAGGGATTGTGACACACAGTAACGGTATTTGCTCATACATGATGGGTCTTCAAGTACCCGGAGTGCCACTCATGTTGATCCGTCACGCGCCCTCGATCTCGTCGTCCGAGATCACGCCGAAGGAAGTCTTTCTCAACCGCCGTGCCCTTCTGGGCGGCGCGGTCGGGGCAATCGCGGCCTCGGCGTTTCCATTGGCGGCCGAGGCCAGGCTGAAGACGGTGCCCGGCCCCTATTCCAAGGTGGGGCTGGAACCCAACAGCCTTGAGGACATCACCAGCTACAACAACTTCTACGAGTTCGGTCTGGCCAAGTCGGACCCGGCCAAATATGCCGGCGCGCTGACCACCCATCCCTGGACGGTGAAGATCGACGGCATGGTGGACAAGCCGGGCGACTATGCGCTTGAGGACATCATCGGCGCGCAGCCGCTGGAGGATCGCGTCTACCGCCTCCGCTGCGTCGAGGCCTGGTCGATGGTGGTGCCCTGGGTCGGCTTTCCGCTGGCCTCGCTGCTGAACCGGGTCGGCGCCCAGCCCGGGGCGAAATACGTCGCCTTCGAGACCCTGGTCCGGCCCGACGAGATGCGCGGCCAGAGGGGGGCGTTCCAGAGCCTGGCCTGGCCCTATGTCGAGGGGCTGCGGATCGACGAGGCGATGCACCCCCTGGCCATCCTGGCCAACGGCCTTTACGGCGAGGAGTTGCCGAACCAGAACGGCGCGCCGCTGCGGCTGGTGGTGCCGTGGAAATACGGCTTCAAGTCGATCAAGTCGATCGTCCGCATCAGCCTGACCGATCGCCAGCCGCGGACCACGTGGAGCGCCGCGGCGCCGCGGGAATACGGCTTTTATGCCAACGTCAATCCGGCCGTGGACCATCCGCGCTGGAGCCAGGCATCGGAGAAACGCGTCGGCGGCGGGCTGTTTGCCGAGCGGCAGCCGACATTGCCGTTCAACGGCTATGGCGACGAGGTGGCTGCGCTTTACGCCGGCATGGACCTGGCGAAGTTCTTCTGATGCAGGCGCTGGTTGCGGGTGTGAACGGTGCGCTGCGCCGGGTGCCGGTCTGGCCGTTCTATGTGCTCGGCTTCGTGCCGGCCGCCTGGGCGTTCTGGCTGGGCGTGTCCGGGGCCTCGGGACCCGAGCCGGTCAAGGCGCTGGAACACGCGCTGGGGCTGACGGCGCTCAAGCTGCTGATCGCCACGCTGGCGGTGACGCCGCTGCGGGATCTGACCCAGCTCAACCTGATCCGGTTCCGCCGGATGCTGGGGCTGATGGCGTTCTACTATGTCTGCCTTCACTTCACGGTCTACCTGGCGCTCGACCGGCAGTTCCTCTGGGCCGAGATCCTGACCGACATCGGCAAGCGGCCCTATATCATCGTCGGGACGCTGGCGTTGCTGGCGCTGATTCCGATGGCACTGACCTCGAACGACTGGGTGGTGCGCCGGCTCGGCGGGTTGCGCTGGCGGCAGATCCATCGCCTGGCCTATCCGATCGCTGTTCTCGCGGCGCTGCATTTCCTCTGGTTGAGCAAGGTGTGGACACCGCAGGCCATGGCCTATGCCATTGTGATTGCGGGGCTTCTCGGCTGGCGGGTGGTGCGTGGCCGACGCCGCGCGCGCCGCCGCACGGCGGCGGCCTGAACCCGGGACGGGCGGCCGGTGAGATTGTGACAAAAATTTTTCCGAAAAGGGTTGCGGCGCCCCGCGGGCCCCGCTAGAAGCCCCGTCACCGCGCGACACCGGGCTGACGATGCCAGGGGCCGGGCGGTAAAAAACCGGAGGTGGGACAGGCGATCGGCGCCAACAATGTGGCGCAGGGCGCGTTTGTGTTGTCTTCGGGTTGGCAGGGTTTATCTCTGCGCGCTGTTTGACATGATGTAGATGCGAAGGGATATGCGGGGGTTTGGCGCGATACGGCGTTTGGCCTTTGGCATATCGGCCCGTTAGTCTGGCCTTAGGGTTGGGCGATGATACGGGTGTCAGC
>JBNKWA010000012.1:0-136274 GCA_050299555.1 Paracoccaceae bacterium
GTTCCGACGTGTGCTCTTCCGATCTGGGGCCATGACCACGTCGAGCCGCCCGATCAGCGCGTATTGCTCTTCTGACGGTTCATGGTGGAGATGCCCCAGATGCCCGATGCAGAGCCCCGCCACCTCGAAGATGAAGATCGAGTTCCCGTCCGGGACCACCCCGACAAAGCCGGAGCGGATGTCGGTGGTGACGTTGCGGATCAGAACCTCGTCGCCCAGCTCCAGCCAGTATTCGGCCTTGCCGCCGCCCTCGCCCCATCCTGGCAGGACATGGGGGATCGCCGGATCGGGGTAGGCGGTCCAGTGGCTGGAATGGGCCCGGTTCATGGTCACCACCGTGGGCACTCCGCCGGGGCCGGCATCGCCGGTGAAATCGGTGGCTATGCCGATCCCGCCGGCGGTCTCGATCAGATAGGTGGAGTGCTGGATGTAGCTGATCCTGACCTCGCTCTG
The DNA here is from genome assembly GCA_050299555.1 of Paracoccaceae bacterium. GTDB lineage: Bacteria > Pseudomonadota > Alphaproteobacteria > Rhodobacterales > Rhodobacteraceae > JBNKWA01. The sequence continues at coordinate 454 of JBNKWA010000012.1, forward strand.
ATCGAGCCCCTCGCCGAAGGCGGCGAAGGTGATGTCCTGGGGAAGGTCTTGCGGCAGCTCGTTCCCGGCGATGGCGAAGCAGTGGCTGGGCATGCGCTGGGCCTGCCCCCAGCCGGGCAGAAGGACGGTGAAGACAAGCAGCAGGGCGGCCGGCTTCATGATCTCACTCCGGTTGCGGGCACAACAGGATGCTAGCGCGATCCGGCGGCGAGGCAACGCCCGGCGACGCCCTTGGGAACGATGGCCCGCCCGCGGGCGCCGGCGTCCCCATGGGGACGGGGGCTCAAGGCGCTGATTTCGCGACGTTTCCGATGCGGACGGATCAGTTGCGAGGGTGATCGCGCCCGGGCGCTCCCCGCCCGCCCACCCTCGCGCCCGGGCGCGATCGGGCACCCGGAATCGGCGGCCCCGCAAGGGCGTCCCCATGGGGACGGGGGGTCAAGCACCTGAATTCGCTGGAAAAGCCGTGGGGACGCTTGTGGGGACGCCGGCACATCGCCCCCCGAGGAGCCGCGCCCCCAGGATCCGCACCATGGGACCCGCCGCCGACCGTGCCGCGGGGCGCGAGGGAGGGTGGGTGGGGAGCGCCCGGGCGCGATCCAGTCCGAACCGGTGCCGGAAAAGAGCGTCCCCATGGGGACTGGGGGTCAAGTATCTGATTTAAAATGGTAAAAGTATTAACGCGCATGGGGACGCACTTGCGGGTGCCCGCGGGCAGTGACATGAGCATGGCACCGGGCCAGGCAGGCTCGGTCACGCGAGAGCCCAGCCCGGCACGTCTCTTGTGGAGCTCCAAACCAGCCGCCGATCGAACCTTCGCCGCCCGACCACCGGTCACCGCGCGCGGCACTGTCAGGTGAATACCCTCTTTGTACAGATGGGTGAATTGGCCATTCAACCAGTTACGGATCTTCGGGCAATAAACTGGCAATATCACGCAGCAAGTCATCAGAAAGCACCGCTGGAAGGGAAATTTTTTTAATTACTTCTACTGGATCATGTATACTCATTGCTCTTGACCTAATAATTTCATTGACTTGATCGGCTAGTAGTCGCTTTTCGTATTCAGGAAGCCAGTCCCTGTAAAATTCATTTCTGAATTTATCTGCACCGACTTGTGACTCATACTTTGATACCAAAGCAGTTACAAACCTTTCAAAATGGGGGTGACCAATCATAAGGTGCCTTTCATCGGGGCAGAATTTGCCGATTAAGATACACGACAAAACGACACGCAATTCGCCTTCAGAAAAAGAAAGATGGAGTTCCAACCTTAGCCTCCCTTAGAATGGATTGGGCCCTGAAAAGGTAAACACAGCATCGACACCTTGCCCAGCGCCGGGTCATAGGTGCGGGCGTTGAGGTACTGCAGCCCGGTCTCGTCGTCGTAGCGCTCGCCGGTGAAGCCCTTGGATTCGTCGGCGACGGCGGGGGTGTAGTCGGTCTCGTCCGGCAGACCGTAGGGCGCGTAGCTGGTCGTCCGCGCGCGCGTGCCGCGATGCGTGCCGCTACAGCGCCGCAGCCATTGCCGACAGTGTCTCGCAGGTCCGAAGGTTGCGCGCCGTCATGCCGACGCCACCGAGATGTCGGCCCATGGCGGCGGCGAGTTTCGAGCGGCCGATGCCGGCCGGGGCATGGAGGTAGAAGACCTCGCCCTGCAGCGTGAACTGTTCGCCTTCCACCGCCAGCGCCCCGAGTGCGGCCAGGTCCGGCTTGGCCGGACCGTCGAGGAAGAACAGATGCAGGTGCCGGGGATCGGCGGGGGCATAGGGCGACGCCGCCAGGGCGGCCTCCAGCGCCGCGCGGGTCAGCACGAGGCAGGGCGGGTGGCGGCCGTTCTTCATCGTCAGCGCCGCGGAAATGCGCTCGCCCAGCCCCGCCGGGCGATCGTGCCGGAAGACCGCGTTGCCGCTGTTGATATAGGTGGCCATCGCCTTGCAGCCGAGCCGTTCCAGCGCCGCCCGGAAATCGGCCATGGCCAGCATGGTTCCGCCGCCGACATTGACGCCGCGCAGAAGCGCGATCAGCACCGCCATGTCAGCCGTGGTCCGTCCGGCCGCGGCGGTCGCTCCTGAGGGTCGCGTAGAGCACGTGGTTGCGCCAGCGCCCGGCGATCTGCAGATAGCTCTGCGCCACGCCTTCGTACTTGAAGCCGGACCTTTCCAGAAGCCCGCGCGAGGCGGCGTTCTCGGGCAGGCAGGCGGCCTCGATGCGGCTGAGGTCGAGATCGTTGAAGCCGAAATCCACCACCGCGGCCAGCGCCTCGCGCATGTAGCCCTGGCGGGCGAAGGGTTCGCCGACCCAGTAGCCGACGGTGGCCGACTGGGCCGGGCCGCGGCGGATGTTGTCGAGGGTGATGGCGCCCAGCAGCGCCGAATCGTCGCGCCGGAACAGGAACAGCGCCACGGCGCGGTCGTCGGCGGCCATGCGCGATGCCCAGGCGACCCGGGTGCGGAAGGCGCGGCGCGACAGATGGTCCAGCGCCCGGACCGGCTCCCATGGCCTCAGGAACAGCTCGCTGGAACGCCTGAGCGCCACCCAGGGAACGAAATCGGCCATGTGGGGCAGGCGCAGCTCCAGTCGCTCGGTCTCGAGACTGATGGCCTGCCGGCGCCACAGGAACATCGCTCAGCCCCTGAGTCGCGCCTGCAGCGTCGCCCGGTCCGGCGCCGAGGCCACCGGCCCGTAGAGCGCCAGCGCCGGCTCGGCGGTGGTGCAGACCCGCTCGGCGAAGGCGCGGGTGTCGGCCAGGGTCACCGCGTCGATGCGGGCCACCATCTCGGCAAGGTCGGGCACCCGGCCCCAGAGTGCCATCATCCGGGCCATGCGCTCGGCCCGCGACGAGGGGCTTTCCAGCGCCATGACCAGGCCGGCCTTCATCTGCGCCCGGGCGCGGTCGACCTCGGCCTGGGTCAGGTCCCCGGCGATGCGGCGCATCTCGTCGCCGATGACGCCGCACAGGCCGGCCAGTTCCGCCTCGCCGGTGCCGGCATAGACGGTCAGCGTGCCGGTGTCGTCATAGGCCGAGGACTGGGCGAAGATCGAATAGCACAGGCCGCGCTTCTCGCGCACCTCCTGGAACAGCCGCGAGGACATGCCGCCGCCCAGGGCGCTGGCATAGATGTGGCCGACATAGACGTCGTCGTCGCGGGCCGCCGGCCCCTCGAAGCCGATGGCGATGTGCGCCTGTTCCAGCGCCTTGATCTCGCGCCGCTCGCCGCCCTGGTAGCGGGCCGCCTCGGCCGGCGGCGGCGGGCTGGCGGGGCGATCGCCGAGCAGCGCCGTCGCCAGGTCCATGATGGCGTCGTGGTCCACCGCCCCGGCGCCCACCAGCATCATCTGCGAGGGGCCGTAGCAGCGGCCGGTGAAGGCGCGCAGGTCGGCCTGGGCGAAGCTGCGCACCCGGTCGGGGGTGCCGAGGATCGAGCGGCCCATGGCCTGGCCGGGATAGGCGACCTCCTGCAGCCAGTCGAAGATGACGTCGTCGGGGGTGTCGTGGCTCTGGCCGATCTCGGACAGGATCACCCCGCGCTCGACCTCGATCTCGCGGGTGTCGAAGATCGGGTTGACCAGGATGTCGCCGATCACCTCCAGCGCCAGCGGCACGTCCTCGCCCAGCACCCGGGCGTAATAGGCGGTGCTTTCGCGCGAGGTGTAGGCGTTGATGTAGCCGCCGACATTCTCGATCGCCTCGGCGATGTCGAGCGCGCTGCGGGTGGTGGTGCCCTTGAAGGCCATGTGCTCGAGGAAATGGGCGATGCCGTTTTCCTGCGGCGTCTCGTGGCGGGCGCCGGCATTGACCCAGATGCCGACGGCGGCCGAGCCGAGCCCGTCCATGTGCTCGGTGAGCACGCGCAGGCCGTTGGGAAGCGTATCGGTGCGGATGGTCATGGTTGCCGGGCCTCGCGGATCAGGGTCTCGACGGCGGCGAGGTCGTTCGCGACCCGGGTCACCCGCTCGGGTCGCTGGAACAGGTCCGCCATGCGCGGCGGCAGGCCCGGGCGGATGCCGCTGGCCTTCTCGACCGCGTCGGGGAACTTGGCCGCATCGGCGGTGCCGAGGACAACCATGGGCACCGCCGGGTCGCCGCGCCTGGCCGAGGCCGCCATCATGCCGACGGCGGTGTGCGGGCAGACCAGTCGCGCGGCGCTTCTGGCGGCGCCGCCGATGGTGGCCAGGGTTTCCTCCTCGGAGACGCTGACGCTGTCGAACTCGGCCGCCAGCCGGTCGCGGGCGCCCTGGGGCAGGACGATCTCGCCGGAGGCGGCGAAGCCATCCATGGCCGCGGCCACGGCGGCGCCCTCGCGATCGAAGAGCTCGAACAGCAGCCGCTCGAAATTCGAGCTGACCTGGATGTCCATGGACGGCGACAGCGACGGCGTCACGGTGCCGCGCCGGTAGCGGCCGGTCTCGAGCGTGCGGTGCAGGATGTCGTTGAGGTTGGTGGCGATCACCAGCCGGTCCACCGGCAGGCCCATGCGCTTGGCCACGTAGCCCGCGAAGACATCGCCGAAATTGCCCGTCGGCACGGAGAAGCTGACCTTGCGGGCCAGTGCGCCGAGGCTGACGGCGGCGGTGAAGTAGTAGACCACCTGGGCCATTACCCGGGCCCAGTTGATCGAGTTGACCCCGGCCAGCCCGACCTCGTCGCGGAAGGCGAAGTCGTTGAACATCGCCTTCAGCAGCGCCTGGCAGTCGTCGAAATCGCCGTCCACCGCCAGCGCGTGCACGTTGGCCTCGGCCGGGGTGGTCATCTGCCGGCGCTGCACCTCGCTGACCCGGCCGTGCGGGTACATGATGAAGACGTCGACGGCGGGGTGGCCGCGGAATGCCTCGATCGCCGCCGAGCCGGTATCGCCGGAGGTGGCGCCGACGATGGTGATGCGCCGGTCGCGGCGGGCAAGCTCGACCTGGAACATCTGGCCGATGAGCTGCATGGCCACGTCCTTGAAGGCCAGCGTCGGGCCGTGGAACAGCTCCAGCAGGAACTCGTTGGGGCCGATCTGGCCGATCGGGCAGACCGCCGCATGGGCGAAGCCGCGATAGGCGTGGTCGATGATGCCGCGGAACTCGTCATCGCCGAAAGCGCCGCCGACGAAGGGGCGCATGACCCGAAAGGCGACCTCCTGATAGGAATGGCCGGCGAAACCGGCGATCTCGTCGGCGCCGAGCGTCGGCCAGCTTTCGGGGACGTAGAGCCCGCCGTCGCGGGCCAGCCCGGCCAGCATGGCGTCGGCGAAACCAAGCACCGGCGCGGTGCCGCGAGTGGAGATATAGCGCATGAAGTCCTTCAGTCTGCCTCGCGGCGGATGCGGACGACCCAATAGACCGTCATGCCGAGCCATACAACCGCGAGCGCGAACCAGGTCAGCGCGTATTGCAGGTGTTCGTTGCGGAAATTGGCGGTGACCGGCAGCGGCAGCGGCGCCGCCTCGCCCAGCGGCTCGGTCTCGACGATCATCAGGGGCTCGGTCCCCAGCGCCTTTGCCATGGTGTCGACGTCGCGGGCGAACCACATGTTGCCTTCGGTGTCCGGCTCGGGGGTGAAGAGGTCGGTTTCCTTGGGCCAGAGCAGGATCCCGGTGACGGTGCCCTCGACCGGCGGGCGCGGGGCGATCTTGTCCGCCTCGGGCACGAAGCCGCGATCCACCATCAGGCGGCGGCCGTCGGCGGTCTCCATCGCCGCAATGACCTTGAAGCCGATGCCGAGCGGTGGCTGCGAGGTCAGCACGTGCAGTTCCTGCGGCAGGATGGTGCCGGCCACGGCCACGTGGCGATAGGCGTCGCCGTCCGGATTGGCGGTGGCGGGCAGCGGCCCCGCCGGCGCGCCCATCTGCGCCTCGGCGGTGGCGATGATCTCGCGCTTCCAGTCCAGTCGCTGCAACTGCCAGACGCCGAGGCCGATCAGGATCGCGGCACCGCCAAGCCCGAACAGCAAGGGCACGAGATAGCGCATCCTCACCCCCAAAAAACGGAACGCGGCCCTGGCCGAGACCCGGGGGGCCGCCCCCCGGAAACGAAAACGCGGGCGTCACCGCCCGCGCATTCCTGAGTCACCCGCGTGCGGGTCAGCTGCCCCAGATATACACCGCGGCGAAGAGGAACAGCCAGACCACGTCGACGAAGTGCCAGTACCAGGCCGCCGCCTCGAACCCGACATGGCGCTCGGGCGTGAAGTGGCCATTCAGCGCCCGGATCAGGCAGACCAGCAGGAAGATGGTGCCGATGATGACGTGGGCGCCGTGAAAGCCGGTCGCCATGAAGAACGAGGCGCCGTAGATGTTGCCCGAGAAGCCGAAGGCGGCGTGGCTGTATTCGTAGGCCTGCAGGATGGTGAAGCAGACACCGAGCACGATCGCCAGCGCCAGGCCCCATTTCAGCCCGTCGCGGTCGTTCTCGTGGGCGATGGCGTGGTGCGCCCAGGTCGCCGCGCAGCCCGAGCAGAGCAGGATCAGCGTGTTGATGAGCGGCAGGTGCCAGGGGTCGAAGACCTCGATGCCCGCCGGCGGCCACTGACCGGGGGCGACGACGGTGCCCTCGATCTGGCCCATCGGGTACATGGCATGCTTGAAGAAGGTCCAGAACCAGGCCGAGAAGAACATGACCTCGGAGATGATGAACATCATCATGCCGAAGCGCAGGCCGATCACCACCACCGGCGTGTGGTCGCCCGACTGGGCCTCGGACACCACGTCGCGCCACCACACGAACATGGTGTAGAGCACGATGGCGACGCCGATCAGCAGCATCCACGGGTTCGAGTGGTTCTTGAAGAAGATCACCGCGCCGAACAGCATGGTGAAGGCGCCGATGGCACCGAGGAACGGCCAGAGGCTTGGCTGCAGAATGTGGTAGTCGTGGTTCTTTTCGTGCGCCATCGGGGTCTCTCTCCGTCGGTCTGGCCGCTATCGCTTGGGTCTTTTTTCGGCGGGTGCGTTCAGTTGACGCCGTTTCAGTCGGATTGCAAGGGCGCCGAGGCGCTGACGTCGGTCACCCCCTCGGGCGCGACATCGTCGGGCAGCTCGGTCTCGTAGAAGGTATAGGACAGGGTGATCACGTCGATCTCTCTGGCCTCGGTATCGTCGACGATGGCCGGATCGACGTAGAAGGTCACCGGCATCTTCGCCGATTCGCCGGGCCCGAGCACCTGTTCGGTGAAGCAGAAGCAGTCGATCTTGGTGAAATAGGCGCCCGCGGCATAGGGGGTGACGTTGAAGCTGGCGGTGCCCGCGGTGATCCGCGCCGCCGGGTTCGACGCCTCGAAGAAGGCGATGCCGGTCTCGCCGATCTTCAGTTCCATCTCTTCGGAGACCGGGCGGAACGACCACGGCAGGCTGCGGTCGATATTGGCGTCGAAGCGCACCCGGATGGTGCGGTCGAGCACGACGTCCGAACCGGCGGAGGCGGTGTTGGTCTGGCCGGCAAAGCCGGTGACGCGGCAGAAGATGTTGTAGAGCGGCACCGCCGCGAAGGCGGCACCGACCATGGCCGCGGCGACGCAGCCGAGGATCGCGGCGGTGCGGGTCTGCGGGGTCATTGGTCCCCTCCCGCGCCTGCCTGCGAGCCTGTCTGGGTACCTGTCTGCGCCCCGGGCACGGTCTCGAAGGTATGGTCGAAGCCGCGCATGTCGGCGCCGCCCATCATCTTCACGATGGTGACGGCGAAGATCATCACCACGACGCCGGCCAGAACCGCGCCGAGGCCGAGGTTGCGGCCGCGCCGGCGGGTGTAGATCTCGTGCCGGTCGGCGCCGAGGCCGCTCATCCCGGCCACCCCGCCATGGCGCCGATCTGCGGCCAGCCGGCGGGCTGCAGCCCCGCCGCGGTGGTCAGGGCCTGCACCAGCAGGACCACGAAATGGGCGAAGAGATAGGCGATGGAGAAGGCGAAGAAGCGCTTTTCGGTGCGGAACCCGTCGCCGGCCGAGGCCGCGGCGTCGCGCCGCCAGACCGAGGCGGCACCGGCGACGAACATGACGTTCAGGACCAGCGCGGCAACGAGATAGACCGGCCCGCCGATGCCGGTGAAGGCCGGCAGGACCGCGATCGGCGCCAGCCCCAGCGCATAGCAAAGGATATGGTTGCGGGTCACCCGGTCGCCCGCCACCACCGGCAGCATGGGTACGCCGGCGTTGCGGTAGTCGTCGTTGCGGAACAGCGCCAGCGCCCAGAAATGCGGCGGCGTCCAGGCGAAGATCAGCGCGAACATCAGCAGGCTCTCGAGGCTCACGCCGCCGGTGGCCACGGCCCAGCCGATCATCGGCGGAAACGCCCCGGCTGCACCGCCGATGACGATGTTCTGCGGCGTCGCCCGCTTCAGCCACATGGAATAGACCACGGCGTAGAAGAAGATGGTGAAGGCCAGAAGGCCCGCCGCCACGGCGTTGGTGAAGAGCCACAGGAAGACCACCGCGAAGGCGGACAGGGTCACGCCGATGGCCAGCGCCTCGTCGCCGGTGACCCGGCCCGAGGGCACCGGGCGCGCGCGGGTGCGGCGCATCACCGCATCGATGTCGGCGTCCCACCACATGTTGAGCGCGCCGGCCGCACCGGCGCCGACGGCGATCAGGATGATGGCCGAGAGCGCGATCACCGGGTGGGTGGGCACCGGGGCGACCAGCAGGCCGACGGCGGCGGTGAACACCACCAGCCGCATGACCCGCGGCTTCAGGAGTTCCACGTAGTCGCGGAACCCAGCCTCGGCGGCGATGCCGAAGGTGCCGGTGTCGCTCATGTCCGGACGATCATTGCGCGGCGCACCCGGCCCGGCCTAGTCGGCCGCGGCGACGGTGATGCCCGCAACCGGATCCTGGGGCAGCGCGGCATATTCGGCCTTGGCCGCCTCCAGCCACTTGGCATAGGCGGCCTCGCTGACCACCTTGACGGTGATCGGCATGTAGGCGTGATCCTTGCCGCACAGCTCCGAGCACTGGCCGAAATAGATGCCCTCGCGCTCGGCCTTGAACCAGGTCTCGTTCAGCCGCCCGGGCATGGCGTCCATCATCACGCCGAAGGACGGCACCTTCCACGAGTGGATGACGTCGGCGCCGGTGACCTGCACGCGGACGATCTTGTTGATCGGCACCACCATCGAGGTGTCGGCGGCCAGGAGGTACTCGTCGTCGTGATAGCCGTTGGCGGCAAGATCCTCGCGCGCCAGCATGTAGCTGTCGAAGACGATGCCGTCATCGGGGTATTCGTAGGTCCAGAACCACTGGTTGCCGGTGACCTTGATGGTCATGTCGGCCTCGGGGATTTCCAGCTGCTTGAACAGCACCGGCACCGAGAACGCGCCGATGGTGATCAGGATCAGGATCGGGATCAGCGTCCAGGCCACCTCCAGCGGCGAGTTGTGGGTGAAACGTGCCGGCGTCGGGTTCGACTTGCGGTTGAAGCGCAGGATGACGATCGCCAGCAGGATCAGCACGAAGGCCGAGATGACCGAGATGATCACCAGAAGGAAGTTGTCCAGCCAGTGGATGTCGTCGGCAAGTTCGGTCACCGCGGGCTGAAACCCGGTTCCGCCCGGCACCGGCTTGCCGACCCTCTCCAGCTCGCCCAGCACCTGGTCCTGGGCCATGGCGGCGCCGGCGCTGAGCGCGACGACGGCGGCCAGGGATGCTTCTTTCCAGCCCGAGGCGAGTTTCGATCCGATCCGCATGACGCTCTTATCCTTGTCCCTGAAGGCCGGCTTTGGGCTGCGACGGGAATCCGCCCTCGACACTTGCACGCGAAAATACACATTCACTATGTGAGGACAAGCGCCTGCGTCGCGGCGATCTGCCGCCATGGCGCCGATGGAAAGGACATATCCATGCCCAACAGCGCCAGCACGACCGAAACCGCCGAGCGTTTCCGCCCGTTCGAGACCATGATCGACGAGGGGGCGGCACTGAAGGTGCTGCGCCAGGCGACCGCGGGCGGGGAGGATGGCGAGCTGTTTCTGGAGCGCCGCCGGTCCGAGGCGCTGCTGTTCGACGACGGCAGGCTGAAGACCGCCAGCTACAATGCCGGCGAGGGATTCGGACTGCGTGCGGTCCGGGGCGAGGTCTCGGGCTACGGCCATTCGACGGAGATTTCCGAGGCGGCGCTGCGCCGGGCGGCCGAGACGGCGCGGCTGGCGGTGGCGGCGGGCGGCGGCACCATGGCGCCGGCTCCGATGCGCACCAATGCCCGGCTTTATTCCGACCGCGACCCGTTCGACGACGCCACCTTCCCGGTCAAGGTGGACCTGTTGCGCGAGATCGACGCCTATGCGCGGGCGCTGGACCCGCGGGTGGTGCAGGTCTCGGCCAGCGTCGCCGCCTCGATGCAGGAGGTGGAGATCCTGCGCCCCGAGGGCACCCGGCTGACCGATGCCCGGCCCATGGCGCGGATCAATGTCAACGTCATCGTCGAGGAGAACGGCCGCCGCGAGGCGGGCAATTCCGGCAGCGGCGGCCGCTTTGGGCTGGCATCGCTGATCCTGCCGGAATGCTGGCAGGGCCATGTCGCCGAGGCGCTGCGCATCGCGCTGGTCAATCTTCGCGCCGAACCGGCGCCGGCCGGGGTGATGGACCTGGTGCTCGGCCCGGGCTGGCCCGGGGTGCTGCTGCACGAGGCGGTGGGCCACGGGCTGGAGGGCGACTTCAATCGCAAGAAGACCTCGGCCTTTGCCGGGCTGATGGGCCAGCAGGTCGCCGCCCGCGGCGTTACCGTGGTCGATGACGGCACCATCCCCGACCGCCGCGGCTCGATCAGCTTCGACGACGAGGGCACGCCCAGCCGCCGCAACGTGCTGATCGAGGACGGGGTGCTGGTGGGCTATCTGCAGGACCGCCAGAACGCCCGGCTGATGGGGGTCGAGGCCACCGGCAACGGCCGCCGCGAGAGCTATGCCCACAAGCCGATGCCGCGGATGACCAACACCTTCATGCTGGCCGGCGATGCCACCCCCGAGGCGATCCTCGCCGATCTCGACGACGGCATCTATGCAGTGGGCTTCGGTGGCGGCCAGGTGGACATCACCAACGGCAAGTTCGTGTTCAACTGCACCGAGGCCTATCGGGTGAAGAAGGGCAAGGTCGGGGCGCCGATGAAGGGCGCGACACTGATCGGCGACGGCGCCACGGCGCTGAAGAACGTGCGCGCGGTGGGCAACGACATGAAGCTCGACCCCGGCATCGGCAATTGCGGCAAGGACGGGCAATGGGTGCCGGTGGGCGTCGGCCTGCCGACGGTGATGATCGGCGGCCTGACCGTGGGCGGCAGCGCCGCCGCGTAAGCCTGGCGCCGGGGGCGGGTCGGGTCCGCGCGGGTTGCGGCCGGGCCTCGGCCGGGGAGGGGACGGCGCGGCCTTGTCCGCCTGGCGGCCCGCCGTCTTGCAAGCGTCCGGATGCCTGGCCTTGCGCAAACCACGGCGGCCATTTGTTGTGGACGCGCCCGCGGGCCCCTGCCAATGTGACCGGGAGCCGGGGCGAGGGGTGCCCGGCGGCGTCGTGTGGGGCGGGGCAATGTTTGCGATTCCTGTGTGGCATACCGATCCCGGGCGGATGGCGCGGCTTGGCGGGGCGAACCTGTTCGTCGCCGCGGCGCTGACCCTGGTGGCGGTCCCGGCGCTGGCCCTGTCGCTGCAGGGGATGCTGGATCTGACCGCCGGTCCGCTGCACGACGGCGGGGTGTCGCGGGGCCCCACACGCCTCGAGATCGTCGCCTATTCGCCGCTTCTGGCCTGGTGCTATTTCATCCTGGCGATCCCGGTGCTGGGCTATGCCCGGCGCAACGCGCTGTTCGGCCTCGGTTCGATCATCCTTGGCGGCGTCGTGGTGGGCTCGATCGGCAGCCTCGCGCTGTCGGTGGTCTATGGCGGCACGGTGCTGCCGGTGCTGGGCCTGCTCGGCGCCGGCTTTGGCGCGCTTTATGCGCTGGTGTTCTGGATCATCCTGCGGGTCTCGGTGCCCGGCGCCTTCCGCCGGCGGGTCAACGTGATCGAGGTCTTCGCCTGAGCCGGGGCGCCGGCCGGTCACCCGCGCCCTCCGCCGCCCGCATTGGCGGTCGCCATCCGGGTCGCCGGCCGGTCTTCACAATGCGTTAACCGCGAGCACGCAAGGCTGGCGCCATGCCGCTTGCAACCCCCGCTACCGCCGATCCGGGCGCTGCCCCGAAGGCCCCCCGGTCGGCCGTGATCGCCCCCGGCGCCGGCCCGGGCGAGCGTCTGGCCTGGCTCAGGCTGGCGCGGTCGCGCCGCGTCGGGCCGGCCACCTTCCTGAAGCTGATGCGGCTTCACGGCTCGGCCGGGGCGGCGCTGGAGGCGTTGCCGGCCATGGCCGCCGAGGCCGGCGAGACCGACTATCGCTGCCGCAGCGCCGCCGACGCCAAGGCCGAGCTCGACGCCGGCGCCCGCATCGGTGCCCGGCTCGCCTGCCTGGGCGAGGCCCATTATCCCGCCGCGCTGGCCGGCATCGCCGATCCACCGCCGGTCCTGTGGATGCTGGGCGACCCGGCGCTCGCCGCCCGCCCGTCGGTGGCGCTGGTGGGGGCCCGCAACGCCTCCTCGATGGGGCTGCGCATGGCGGCGCGGCTGGCCCGGGAGCTGGGCGAGGCGGGGCTGGCAATCGTCTCGGGCCTTGCCCGCGGCATCGACGCGGCGGCCCACAAGGCGGCGCTGGAGACCGGCACCGTCGCGGTGGTGGCCGGCGGCGTCGACGTGGTCTACCCGCCCGAGAATGCCGATCTTGCCCGCGACCTCGCCCGCGCCGGCCTGATCGTTTCGGAAATGCCCATGGGCCTGCAGCCCCAGGCCCGCCACTTCCCGCGCCGCAACCGCATCGTCGCCGGCCTTTCCGAGGCGGTGATCGTGGTCGAGGCGGCGGCGCGCTCGGGCAGCCTGATCACCGCCCGCGAGGCGCTGGACCAGGGCCGCGAGGTGATGGCGGTGCCCGGACACCCCATCGACCCTCGGGCCAGCGGCTGCAACATGCTGATCCGGGACGGCGCGGTGCTGGTTCGCGGCGCCGACGACGTGCTGGCGGCGCTCGACCGGCCGGTGCCGCAGCGCAAGGTCCCCACCGCCGGCCTCACCGCGAGACCGGTGGCCGGTGGTCCGGTGCCGGCGGCCGCCATGGCCGCGGCGACGGCCGGTGATCCGCCGCCCGCCAGCGGCGCCGCGCTGGCCGACATGGTGCTGAGCCTGCTGGGCCCGGCGCCGGTTCCCGAGGACATGCTGATTCGCCAGACCGGGCAGTCGACGGCGCGGGTGCTGGAAATCCTCGCCGAGCTCGACCTGGAGGGCCGCATCGAACGCCACGCCGGTGGCCTGGTTTCGCGCGCCGCTGCCTGAATGGCGCGCGACACCGGCTGCCATCTTCCTGCCCCGATGCCGCGCTACCGGCCCAAACAGGGTAGATTGGGGACCTGATGGAATCGGCCAGTCCGGACGATGACGGCGGCGGCATGCTGCGCCTCGCGGCGCTGGCCGTCGTCGCGGTCGCGACCGTCCACATCCTGTCCTATATCGGCCGGCCGCTGTGGTTCGACGAGATCTTCACCGCCATCGCCAGCCGCCCCGAACCCGGTATCGACTGGCCGCGGGTCGAGGGCGACGTGCATCCGCCCGGCCACATCCTGCTGGTCTGGGCCTGGCAGACGGTGTTCGGCCCCGGCGCCGAGATGCTGCGGCTGTCGAACCTGCTGGCCTTGCCGGTCATCGCGCTGGCCGCCTGGCGCCTGTCCGGCGCCCTGGCACCGCGGCGGATGTGGCTGGCGCTGGCGTTGCTGATCGGCAACGGCCTGTTCCTCTACTTCCTGACCGAGCTCAGGGCCTATTTCCTGCTGATCGCGCTGTCCCTTCTCGGCCATGCGGCGCTGCTGAGGTTGGTCAGGGCGCCGTCGCGCACCGACCTTGCCCTGCTGATCGCCGCCGCGCTTGCCGCCAGCGCGCTGCATTTCTTCGGCACCGCCATCGGCGGCGGGCTTTTGGTCACCGCCGCCCTGATGGCGCCGTCGCGGGGGCAGCGCATCGCCGCGGCGCTGGGGCTGGTAGCGCTTCTTGCCGGGTTCGCGCTGTGGCTGACCTTCACCACCGCCATTGCCAACGGTACCGCCACCGACCTGTGGCTGGAAAACGACCCGGCGATCCTGCCGCTCTTCATCAGCCGCGGGCCGCTGCTGGTGGCGGCGCTGCTGGCCGTGCTGGTGGCCCGGGCGCGCGGCGCGCGGATGCAGCCCGGCTGGCCGGTTCTGCTCTTGCCCTCGGCGCTCGCCCTCGGCGTGGCGCTGGCGCTGTCGTTGCTGACCCCGGTCATCAGCGAGAAGAACCTTGTCGTCGTGCTGCCGGCGCTGGCCCTGGCCCTGGCGGTGGCGGCACCGCCGGCGCTGCTTTACCGGGCCAACCGCAGCGCCGTCATGGTGCTGGCCGCGGCGGTCCTGACCTTCCTGCCCGGCTATCTGGCCGGCAGGGTCCACCAGAACCCGCGCTGGGTGATCGAGGAGGCCTATGCCCGCGACTGTGCCGGGCTGCCGCTTTATTTCGCCGAGCCCGGGTTCATGCAGGACTATGCGCGGCGCCTTTACGCGCCCGACGTGAGGCGGCCGCAGGTACCGCTGATCAAGCTGATCGGCGGCAGTGCGGCATTTTCGCCGATCGACTATCGCGACTGCCCGGTGGTGGCCGCCGGCTGGCACGAGGACGGCCCTTTGGACGACATCGCCGAAGTCGTGACCCGCTCGGGCCTGCCGCTGACCGTCGAGCCGGCGCCGGTCGACGCCTGGGGGCCGCCACGGCGTTTTGCCGGCTACATCCTCACCTATCGACAGCGGATCGGCGGCGGCGACCTGCAATTCGCCGCCGGCGAGTGACGACCCGGTCACGGCACGGCCTGGCACCGTCGATTCGCGACCGATTTCGGGCGTTGGCGGGTTGATCGGCGCCCGTGGCCTTCACCTGCTGGGCGAAGCGCCGGAGCCGTGCCCTGATCGCCCCCGGATAAGGCGGGCGGGCCGGCCGCGGTTGACATCCCGGCGGCCGCGCCACATTTTCCGCCGCCATTCCTGCCTGCCGGACTTGGGGAGCCTAGCATAAATGCCCGTTGTCGTTGTCGAAAGCCCGGCCAAAGCGAAGACCATCAACGGCTATCTCGGCAAGGACTACACGGTTCTGGCCTCCTACGGGCATGTCCGCGACCTGCCGGCCAAGGACGGCTCGGTCGATACCGAACACGATTTTGCGATGACCTGGGAGGTCGATCCCAAGGCCCAGCGCCATGTCCGCGCCATCGCCGAGGCGCTGAAGGATGACAACCGGCTGATTCTCGCCACCGACCCCGACCGCGAGGGCGAGGCGATCTCATGGCACCTGACCGAGGCGCTGACCAAGCGCCGCGCCATCCGCAAGGACACCGCCGTGGAGCGGGTGGTGTTCAACGCCATCACCCGCAGCGCGGTGACCGAGGCGATGAAGCATCCGCGCCAGGTCGACATGGAGCTGGTGGACGCCTATCTCGCCCGCCGGGCGCTGGACTATCTGGTCGGCTTCAACCTCAGCCCGGTGCTGTGGCGCAAGCTGCCCGGCGCCCGGTCCGCCGGCCGGGTGCAGTCGGTGGCGCTGAGGCTGATCGTCGAGCGCGAGATGGAGATCGAGGCCTTCCGCGCCCGCGAGTACTGGACCGTGAAGGCGGTGCTGGAGACCCCGCGCGGCGACAGCTTCGAGGCGCGGCTGGCGGTGCTGGACGGGGCGAAGCTGGACCGGTTCGACCTTGCCACCGAGGCCGATGCGACCCGCGCCGTGGCGGCGGTGACCGGATCGGCGCTGACCGTGGCGGCGGTGGAGGCCAAACCCGCCAGTCGCAACCCGTGGCCGCCGTTCATGACCTCGACCCTGCAGCAGGAGGCGTCGCGCAAGCTCGGGATGGGCGCCCAGGCGGCGATGCGCACGGCGCAGCGGCTGTATGAGGCGGGGCTGATCACCTACATGCGGACCGACGGCATCGACATGGCCCCGGAGGCGGTGATGGCCGCCCGCGACGTGGTCAAGGACCGCTACGGCGCCGACTATGTGCCGGCCAGCCCGCGCATGTACAAGAACAAGGCCAAGAACGCCCAGGAGGCGCACGAGTGCATCCGGCCCACCGAGATGGCCAGAAGCCCCGACCGGCTGGGCAAGCTGGAGGCCGACGAGCGCAGGCTTTACGATCTGATCTGGAAGCGCACCATCGCCAGCCAGATGCAGGCGGCGCGGTTCGAGCGCACCACGGTGGATGTCGCCGCCGCCGACGGCCGCACCGTCCTGCGCGCCACCGGCCAGGTGGTGACCTTCGACGGCTTCCTCAAGGTCTACGAGGAGGGCCGCGACGATGCCGGCAGCGACGAGGACGACGACCGCCGCCTGCCGAAGATCGTCGCCGGCGAGCCGGCAAAGCAATCGGCGGTGACGCCCGAGCAGCACTTCACCCAGCCGCCACCGCGCTATACCGAGGCGACGCTGGTCAAGCGCATGGAGGAGCTCGGCATCGGCCGCCCCTCCACCTATGCCTCGATCGTCTCGGTGATCCAGGAGCGCGCCTATGTCCGCAAGGACAAGGGGCGGCTGATCCCCGAGGACAAGGGCCGGCTGGTCACCGCGTTCCTCGAGAACTACTTCACCCGCTATGTCGGCTATGACTTCACCGCCGCGCTGGAGGAGGACCTCGACGAGATCACCTCCGGCGGCGAGACCTCGGGCGCGGTGCTCGGCCGCTTCTGGAAGGACTTCTCGGCCGCCGTGGACGAGACCAAGGACCTGCGCATCACCGAGGTGCTGGACAAGATCAACGAGGTGCTGGAGCCGCATCTCTTCCCGGTCACCGAGGACGACCCCGAGCCGCGCCGCTGCAAGGTCTGCGGCACCGGCCGGCTGTCGATGCGCACCGCGCGCTCGGGCGGCGCCTTCATCGGCTGCTCGAACTATCCAGAATGCCGCTACACCCGGCCGCTGGCGGGCGAGGCCGAGGGCGGCGATCTGGCCGGGCCGGACGGCAAGCTGCTCGGCCAGGACGAGAACGGCACCAACGTCACCCTGCGCACCGGCCGCTTCGGGCCCTACGTGCAGCTTGGCGAGGCCGAGGGCGACACCCCGCCCAAGCGCTGCTCGCTGCCCAAGGAGCAGGACCTCGACACGGTGTCGCTGGAGCTGGCGCTGAAGCTGCTGTCGCTGCCGCGGCTGATCGGCCAGCACCCCGACGACGGCGAGGCGATCGAGGCCGGGATCGGCCGCTATGGGCCTTATGTGCGCCACAACCGCACCTTCGCCAATCTCGGCCCCGGCGACGACGTGCTGACCATCGGCATGAACCGGGCGGTGGAGCTGATCGCCCAGAAGGCCATGCGCGGTCCGGGGCGCGGCGCCGCGGTCAAGCCGCTCAAGGAGCTGGGCGAGCACCCCGACGGCGGGCCGGTCAACGTCATGCCCGGCCGCTACGGGCCCTATGTGAAGTGGGAGAAGATCAACGCCACGCTGCCCAAGGAGATCGACCCGGCGGCGGTGACGCTGGAGGAAGCGCTGGCGCTGATCGCCGCCAAGGCCGGGGCCAAGGGGGCCAAGGCGGGTGGCCGGAAAAAGGCCGCCGCCAAGGCCAAGCCCAAGGCCAAACCGAAGGCGAAGGCGAAACCGGCCTCGGGCGCCGACGAGCTGATCGAGGACTGACGCCCGCGCGGCCGCCACCGCTGCCGCTGCCGCGCGCATTGACCCGCGCCGGCCGCCCCGCGATAGTGTGACGGGGTCATTTCACCCAAAGGCCATTGATGTCCGAGAAATTGCGTCACCGCCGCATCGCGGCCGCGCGCCGCCGCGCCAGTGCGGCAGACGCACCCGAGGTACCCGCCGTGGACCGGCTGGAACGGGTCAGGACGCTGACCCAGACCGCGCGGGCCACCTGGTTCGGCTTTCTCGGCGCCGCCGCCTTCGCCACCGTCACGCTTTCATCGGTGCGCGACATCGACTTCTTCTCCGCCGCCTCCACGACGCAACTGCCGATCATCAACATCGCCGTCCCGGTCACCGGGTTCTTTTTGGGCGGCGCCGTCCTGATGACGCTGGCCTATGCCTACCTGCACGTGTTCCTGGAAAAGCTCTGGCGCGCGCTCGGCCGCCTGCCGGCCCGTCAGGGCGACGAGCCCATCGCCCATGCCATCCACCCCTGGATCGTCGCCGACTTCGCCCTCGCCGCCCGCCGCCTGATCCGGGCCGGGGAGCGCCGCGACACCGCCGCCGGCGCCCGCGTGCCGATCTCGCTGTCGCCCCTCGGCATCGCCGGGGCGCTGGCCTCGTTCCTGCTGTGCTGGGCGGCGGGGCCGCTGCTTCTGGCCTGGTTCTGGCTGCGCTCCATGCCGGCCCATATCGCGCCGATGACGGTCACCCTCGGCATCCTTGTCGCCGTGACCCTGTCGGTGATGCTGGCGAGCCTCTCGACCCTCACCCACCACATGCGGGCCGAGCCCGAGCGCAAGCCGACCCGCAGCCTGATCCGCCCTTTCCTGACCTTCCTGATCCTCGCCGCGCTGACCGTCCCGGTCTCGTTCCTGCGCACCACCCATGACTTCCTCGCCTTTCGAGGTGGAGCGAATCGAGTCTTCGCCAGCTTTCATGGCGACGAGACAGCTGCCGCATGGTCGGCCCGCCAAGATAATTGGCAGAAGCGCCAAGAGCGTCGCGACCCGGCCGCCGTGTTTCTTGAGTGGTTTCGCCCTGTCCCCGCCAATCTCGAGAATGCCTCGATAACGGCACTGCCTGTCGACTGGGTGCGGCGCGACGTGGCCCGCAGGGATGGATTCTCACATTGGTGCGACCGTCCCGACACTCCCGACTGCCGCACCCTCGATCCGGACCAACGCACCCGACTCATGCTTGAGGGCGACGACCCGCGTTTCCAGGAACCTTTCGGAGAAGAATTTGTCCGAAGACGCGCTTCATATCTGAGGGCACTCGACAAGCCGCTGCTGGGCGGGGCGGACCTTGCCCGCGCTTCGATGGTCAACGCGCATCTTGTCGGCCTCGACTTGCGCGCAAGCAATCTGGAAGGCGCGACGCTTCGCTTCGCCGAATTAGAAGGCGCATTCATGGACAGGGCGCGGCTCTCGGGCGCGAACCTCGCATCCGCCCGCCTACCTGGCGCGAGCCTGGTCGCGGCACGGCTCGAACGAGCGGCTTTCATTAGCGCCGATCTTCGCGAGGCGGAACTTCGCGGCGCCCGAATGGAAGCGGCAAACCTTAGCAACGCCGACCTTTCCTATGCCTCGCTGTCCGCCATCCGGATGACGGAGGGCAGCCTGCGCAGTGCCGACCTCTGGCACGCCAATCTGAGGGCCGCGCGGATTTTCGACAGCGATGTCGGCCGCGCCCGCTTCGCCGGCGCTTGGCTTGACCTGTCGCTAATCGCCGGGCTGGCCGACAACCCTCTCAAGTTCTTCGAGGCCGACTTCACTGGCACCGCGAGCCACGGTGGCGCTTTTCGTCATGCGGACTTCACCAGCGCCGAAATCGACCTGACCGCAGACCTGCGCTGGAGCTTCGGCGATGGATCGGTGCGCCTGTCCCCCGGAACCGCACGTCCCTGCCAGTGGCTCGTCGGTCCCGCAGAAGACGACGCCGAGTTCTATGCCCGCTGGCGTGGTTGGCTGAAGCGAGGCCGAGAGGGCGCGGTCTGGCGGTTAATCGCCCCCGCAGGCTTCGAGGATATCGAGCCCATCGAGCCCGCCGATCCGGACTGCCAGTGGCAGACCGACCCGCTGCCGACCGGCCCCTGATGCCCCGTCGCGGGCCGCCGCGCTAGCGGTACTGCCAGCCCGGCAGGGTCATGCCGATGAAGGCGTTTTCGGAGAGATAGCGCACGTTCCGCGCCACCAGGTCGCGGATCGTGCCGGTGCGGGCGATCTCTCCCCAGCCCCACTCGGTGAAGGTGCTGGGGTTGAAGACATGCTCGGACAGAAGCGGGTTGGTCATCGCCTGGCTGAACGCGTCCACCGCCACCATGCGGGTGATCAGCGCCGGCAGCGGCGAGTTCGCCGCCCGGTCCTCGGCGAACAGGCCGACGAAGACATCCACGTCCGCCGGGCTGTCGTAATGCGCCTTGAGGAACGAGACCACCTTGGGATCGCTGGAGATGTCCTCGAAGCTGTGCGGCCGGTCGAGACCGACATAGTTGCGATAGTCCGAATAGGGCGCCAGCTCGCAGGTGCGGCCCTGGCGGATCGACTTCAGCTCTACCCCCACCAGCGCATCGGTGGTGTTGAATGGGCCGACGCCGCCCGCCTGCTGCGCCGACAGCCCGGTGAAGGCCGAGGCGATGCCGCCCTCGGTCAGCATCCGGTTGTCCATGAAGGTCTGGCCCACCGGGTATTCGGTGCCATGCCAGCTGATGCGGTCGGGGATCAGCGTGTGCCAGCGGTAGAGCAGGCTGAACTCGGCGGTGATCCAGTTGGGCTTGTTCCACCGGGCGTGCCAGGCCGCCCTTGGATCGGCGATGAACGGCAGCGGCGAGGGCGAGATGTGGTTGATGTACTCCTCGACCACGATCTTGATGAAGATCACCGTGACGATGGCCCGCGCGGTCTCGAACACCCGCTCGTCGTCCCACCAGTCGTTGCGGGCCTCCAGCTCGCCCGCCAGCCGGTTGTGCTCGCGCAGCAGAAGCGTGTTCAGCGCCACCACCTGCGGGGCGGAGTTCACCCGGTCGCCGCCGACCGCGAAGAGGTGCTGGCGCAGCTCCGCCCGCTCGCCGGTGAGGTTGCCCAGGCCCAGCGGCAGGTCCAGCGCCTTGAACTCCGGCTTCACCCGGCGGCCGTCGAACAGGTAGGGCGAATATTCGCCGCCGCCGATCATCTGGCTTTTCAGCCGGCCCTTGTGGCCCTTGGCCTCCGAGCAGAGCCTGAGCGCCAGGGTCTGGTCGTGGGTGCGCCCGTAAAGCGTGCAGAGGTCGATCTCGTGGTTCGAGGTGTTCTGCCTGACCGCGTCGGCGGGTAGCGGGTCGTTGCTCATCCGGGTGCGGATGAAGCCGTCGGTCAGGTACTGGGCGAAGGTCGGGAACAGGCAGGTGGATTTCGGGCACATCCGCTGCGGCGCGTCCTGGTCGCGGCGGAACAGGCCGACCACCGTCTCTGGCTCGGGCAGCCCGGCGCGATAGGTCGGCGGCAGGTGCCGGGCGCTGTAGCTGCGGTCGGTGAGCGAGGTCCAGC
This sequence comes from Paracoccaceae bacterium, assembly GCA_050299555.1. Classification (GTDB taxonomy): domain Bacteria; phylum Pseudomonadota; class Alphaproteobacteria; order Rhodobacterales; family Rhodobacteraceae; genus JBNKWA01. Next base: position 21,635 of record JBNKWA010000012.1, read on the forward strand.
TGACATAGTTGTGGACGGTGCTGTAGGGGTGCGGGCGGCTGCGGGCCATGCGCACCACCCGGTCGATGAGAAACCGGTTGACGATGCCGTGCAGCCACGGCTGTTTCTCGACCGCCCCGGCCGCCCATTTGATCAGATCGGTCTTGATGCCCGCCATGTCGGTGCCTCCCCACTGCTGCGCCGGGGCGGCTGCCGACTGCGCCCCAGTAAAGCCTCGCGCCGAGGCGAAGCGCCGCATGTGAACTTTAGCACTGTTGCCGGCGGTTCGCCACCATCGGGGGTAGAGTGAGCGCAGTATGCCGACCTGCCGGTGGATGCGCCGTGTGCCACCCCGGTGCCCGCCTCGGTCGCCGCGGCGCGCAGCGGCCGGCGCGCGTGAGCCGGGGCGCGAGCCCCGTTTCGGTGCGGCCGGGGGAAAGAGCCGAAGGCGGCCCGGCCTCCCCCTTGCGGGTCGGCCGTCCCGTTGCATGGTCGCACGCGTTTCCGGGCCGGCGACAGGTGGAGTCGTCGGGTCGCCGCCGACTGCGATGTCGGCGACCGGACCAGCCGCCGCGCCGCCGGTGCACGGTCTTGCCGGGGCCGCCGCGAGGGGCTCGCCCCCAGGCGATCGGCAAGCCGGCCATTCCCATTCGCCGCGACATGCGCTAGGCGCGGGGCCATGTCCAGACGACCGCCCCGTCGCCCCGAGCATGGTGAACTGCCCAGCCAGGCCGAGCTGCTTGACTGGCTGCGCGACAATCCCGGCAAGGCGTCGAAGCGTGACGTGGCCCGGGCCTTCGGAATCCGCGGCGCCGACCGCACCGAGCTGCGCCGCATGCTCGCCGCGCTCGAGGCTGAGGGCGAGATCGCCCGCGACCGCAAGACCGTGCGGGTGGCCGGCACGCTGCCGCCGGTGGCGGTGCTGCGGGTTGCCGCCCCCGACGGCGCCGGCGATCTTTTCGCCGAGCCGGAAAACTGGGACGGCGCCGGCCCGCCGCCGAGGATCCTCGTCCTGCCCGGGCGGCGCGAGGCACCCGGCGCCGGCGACCGGGTGCTGGCGCGGCTGACCCCGCCCGAGGACGACCGGCCCTGGCAGGCGCAGGTGATCCGCCGCATCGGCGGCGGCCAGGCGCGCATCATGGGCATCTTTCGCGAAGGCGCCGAGGGCGGCCGCATCGTGCCCGTGGGCAAGGCCGACGCCCGCGAATGGCAGGTCATGCCGGGCGATACTGGCGGCGCTGCGGAGGGGGAGCTGGTCGAGGCCGAGCCCGCCGGGCCGAAGGGCCGGCTCGGCCTGCCACGGGCGCGGGTCAGCGAGCGGCTCGGCGATCCCGGCCTGCCGCGCTCGGTCTCGCTGATCGCCATCCACGAGCACGGCATCCCGCACGTCTTCCCCGATGCGGCGCTGGCCGAGGCATCGGCGGCGGCGCCGGTCGAGCCGGGCGAGCGCGAGGACTTGCGGCACCTGCCGCTTGTGACCATCGACCCGTCGGACGCCCGCGACCACGACGACGCGGTCTGCGCGCTGCCCGACCCGGACGGCAAGGGTGGCTTCATCGTCTGGGTGGCGATCGCCGATGTCGCCCATTACGTCACCCCCGGGAGCGCGCTCGACCGCGAGGCGCGGGCCCGCGGCAATTCCACCTATTTCCCCGACCGGTTGGTGCCGATGCTGCCCGAGGCGCTGTCGGCGGACCTGTGCTCGCTGATGCCCGATACCGACCGGCCCTGCATCGCGGTGGAGATGCGGATCGGCGCCGACGGCCTGAAGACCGGCCACCGCTTCACCAGGGGGATCATGCGCTCGCCGGCGGCCCTGGCCTATGAGGAGGTGCAGGCGGCCGCCGACGGCCGGGCGACCGAGAGAACCCGGCCGCATCTGGCGACGATCGAGGCGCTTTTTGACGCCTACCGGGTCCTGGCCGCCGCCCGCGAGGCGCGCCAGCCGCTCGACCTGGACCTGAAGGAGCGCAAGGTGACGCTGTCGCCCGAGGGTCAGGTGGTCGCCATCACCTTCCGCGAGCGGCTGGACGCGCACCGGCTGATCGAGGAGTTCATGATCTCGGCCAATGTCGCCGCGGCCGAGACGCTGGAGGCCAAGCGCCAGCCGCTGCTCTACCGCGTCCACGAGGAGCCGAGCCGCGAGAAGATCGAGCAGCTGCGCCGGATCGCCGCCGCCATGGACCTGGTGCTGCCGAGCGGGCAGGTGCTGCAGACCCGGCACCTGAACGCGCTGCTGCACGCGGCGCCGGCGGAGGAATCGGAACTGATCTCCATGGCGGTGCTGCGCTCGATGACCCAGGCCTATTACGCGCCGGAGAACTTCGGACATTTCGGGCTGCATCTGCGGCGCTACGCGCATTTCACCTCGCCGATCCGGCGCTATGCCGACCTGCTGGTGCACCGGGCGCTGATCGCCGCCCATGGCTGGGGGCCGGACCCGGGCCGCGACGGGCTGAGCCTCGAGGACGAGGCGCTGCTGCCGCGCACCGCCGAGCTGATCTCGGCCGCCGAGCGGCGCTCGATGCTGGCCGAGCGCGACACCACCGATCGCTACCTTGCGGCCTATCTGGCCGAGCAGGTCGGCGGCGAGTTCGATGGCCACGTTTCCGGGGTGGCGCGGTTCGGCATCTTCGTGAAGCTGGACGAGACCGGCGCCGACGGGCTGGTGCCGATGTCGGCGCTGGGGGCGGAGTTCTTTCGCCATGATGCCGAGCGGCAGACCCTGACCGGCGAGCGCTCGCGCCGGGTGATCGGGCTCGGCATGCGGGCGCGCGTGCGGCTGGCCGAGGCCGAGGCGGTGACCGGCGGGCTGCTGTTCGAGCTGATCGAGATCGGCGGCAAGCCGCTGCCCTCGGGAACCCGGCGGGGCGGCACCGGCGGGCCGAAGCGGCGCCTGGGCAAGGCGCGGGTCAAGGCCCGGGCAGGCGCAAAGGCGCGGCGGCGGCGCCACGACTGAGCCCTGCCGGACCGCGGGGCGCGGGCCCTGGTGCCGATCGCGCCCGGGCGCTCCCCGCCCGCCCACCCTCGCGCCCGGGCGCGATTTGCGCACCGGTTCGGCGGTGCGCGCTGCGGACAAGGCTGCATCCGTTGCCGCGCCCGGAACATAGCGAGCTAACGACTGCCGATGTCGGGACCCGCGCGCAGGGCGGCCCCGCAAGGGGCCGCGGGCGCGCGGGCCGGGCCCAACCGGCGGAGCCGGCCTGCCGCAGGCAGGCGGCGACAGAGGGCGGGAGCTCCCAACCCGCTCGCATTTCCCATCCAATCCCCGCGTCTCCACCCTTGACCCGCGCCCCGGCCGCCGCCCTTGCCATCCGGGCGCACCGGGCAAAGCCGGCGCTTTTCTCGCGCCCGCGTCTGGCGTAGTCTGCCAGAAAAAGCGTCAAGCGCCGTCGACCATGAGGAGAGCAGCCCATGCGACTACGGATCGCACCCGTCCCCGTCCTGCCCGCGCTGGCGCTGGCCGCGCTGGCCCTTGCCCTGCCGGCCGCCGGCGGCACCGAGCGGCCGCTGGCCCGCCCAGCCACCGCAACCTCCCCGGCAACCGCAACGGCAACCGCAACTGCCCCTGGGGCCACTCCGGTCGTTGCCGAGGCGCCCCGGGCCCGGATCACCCTGGTCGCCGAATCGGCCCGCCCCGAGGCGCGCGCCATCGTGGTCGCCCAGGGTTCGGGCGGTTTCGACCGCTGGCGCCGGGATTTCCGCGTCCGGGCGCTGCGCCAGGGCATTCGCGCCGAGGTCTTCGACGCCGCCTTTCAGGGCGTTGCCCCGAACGCGGAAGTGATCCGGCTCGACCGCCGCCAGGCGGAGTTCACCAAGCCGATCTGGGAATACCTCGACACCGCCACCTCCGACGACCGCGCCAATAACGGCCGCGCCAACTATCGCCGCCTGCGCCAGACCGTGGAGGCGATCGAACGCAGCTATGGCGTCGAGGCATCGGTCTTCGTCTCGATCTGGGGCATGGAGACCAACTATGGCGGCTATCGCGGCAATATCGGCGTGATCGAGTCGCTGGCGACGCTGGCCTATGAGGGCCGCCGCCGCAGCTTTGCCGAGGAGCAGCTGATCGCTGCCCTGAAGATCATCCAGTCCGGCGACGTGGCGCCGTCGCGCATGCTCGGCTCCTGGGCCGGCGCCATGGGCCACACCCAGTTCATTCCCACCAGCTACCTCGCCTATGCCCAGGACTTCGACCGCGACGGCCGCCGCGATGTCTGGTCGGACGATCCCACCGACGCACTGGCCTCGGCCGCCAACTACCTGCGCAAGGCCGGCTGGAAGCACGGCCAGCCCTGGGGCGTCGAGGTGGTGCTGCCGCGCGGCTTCGACTTCGGCCAGGCCGATCTCGACATCCGCCGCCCGGTGGCGACCTGGAACGCCGCCGGCATCCGCACGGTCGACGGCAGGCCGATCCCCAACCACGGCAACGCGGCGATCTTCGCGCCCGCCGGCGGCCGCGGCCCGGTCTTCGCGGTGTTCGACAACTTCCGCGTCATCAAGCGCTACAACAACGCCAATTCCTATGCGCTTGCCGTCGGCCATCTTGCCGACCGCATCAACGGCAGGCCGGGCTTCTCGGCCCCCTGGCCGCGCGGCGACCGGACGCTGAGCCGGGCCGAGGTGGTGGAGATGCAGCAGCGGCTGACCGCCCAGGGCTTTGATACAAGGGGCGCCGACGGCAAGATCGGCCCCAATACCTTGCGCGCCATCCGCGCCTATCAGCGCACCATCGGCCAGCCCGCCGACGGCTATGCCTCGATCCAGCTTCTGCAGAAGCTGCGCTGATGGCCGAAGCGCAGAAAAAGCTCGCCGTCCTGATCGACGCCGACAACGCCTCGCCCTCGGTGATCGGCGCGATCTTCGAGGAGGCGGCCCGCTTCGGCGAGGTGACGCTGAGGCGCATCTATGGCGACTTCTCGGGCAACAAGCTGAAAGGCTGGGCCGAGATCCTGGCCCGCCACGCGATCCTGCCGCAGCAGCAGTTCGCCTATACCCGCGGCAAGAACTCGTCGGACATCGTGCTGGTGATCGACGCCATGGACCTGATGCATTCCGGCCGCTTCGACGGTTTCTGCCTGGTCTCCTCGGACAGCGACTTCACCCGGCTGGCGGCGCGGCTGCGCGAGCAGGGGGCGGATGTCTTCGGCTTCGGCCAGATGAAGACGCCGGAAAGCTTCCGCCAGGCCTGCACCCGGTTCATCTTCACCGAGAACCTGGAGGCGACCCAGTCCGGCCGCGACGACCCGGCCTCGGTCCGGCCCGGTCAGAGCCCTGGCAAGCGCCCGCCGGTGGAGGCGGCGCCGCTGATCCGCAAGGCGCTGGGCGAGCTCGAGGATGACAGCGAAGGGTGGTACAATCTCGGCGCCGTCGGCCAGCGGCTGACCCAGCTGCAGTCCGACTTCGACCCCCGCACCTATGGCCGGGCCAAGCTGGTGGACCTGATCGAGGCCACCAAGGCCTTCGACATCGAGCGCCAGAAGGGCCGCGCCGTGCGCATCCGCGAGAAGTGACCCGGCCGGGCAGGTCGTGCCCCCTGTTGATCGCGCCGCTTTCTTGATCGCGCCCGGGCGCTCCCCGCCCACCCACCCTCGCGCCCGGGCGCGAGGGGGCGCCGCACCGGGACCATTTTCAGCGTGAATCAGGCCCGGTGAGGGACCGGCCTCGATGCCGCGGGCGAGGCCCGACGGATCGAGGCTAGCGGCCGGCCGCCTGCCGCGGGGTCGGCCGGCTTGCAACCGGCAGCTCGGAGGGTGGCTCCGGGGGCGGCGCCTCGGGCAGCGCCGGCGGCCGCGCCTCCATCAGATCGTCGATGAACAGGCTCACAAGCTGGGTGCGGCCGTTCACCTCGGCCTTGCGATAGATGGCGGTCGACTGCGCCTTGACCGTGCCGTCGCTGGTCTGGCGCAGCCGCGCGATCTCGGGGATCGACAGCCCCTTGAGCGTGAACCAGGCCACGTCGCGTTCCGACGGCGTCAGTCCCCATTCGACGAAGCGCTCCTCCATGAGGTCGACGAAGGCACCCGAGGCGCGGCGAAGCTGCTCCTCCATGTTGCGGTTGCGGCGCAGCATGGCGGCCAGGTAGAGGCCGCCCATGACCACGCCGAGGACCAGGCCGACACCGGCGCTCACCTCGATGAACTCGTGCAACTGCCAGGCGATCGGCTCGCTCTGGATCGGCAGCACGCTGGCGGCGATGTCGTAGAGGAAAAACCCCGCGCACACGCCCTGAACCGCCAGGATGGCGATCAGCGCGACATTTCCGCGGGTCAGGCGCCTGCGCATGGGTGATCGGCCTCAACCAATTCCGTCAGTCGTCATCGTCATCACTGCCGCCGCTGCCCGAGTCGCCGTGATCGCCACCGTCGTCACCGCCGCCATCATCGTCGCTGCCGCCGTCATCGCCGCCGCCGTCATCGCTGCCGCCGTCATCGCCGCCGCCGTCATCATCGTCGTCGTCGTGACCGCCGCCACCGGGGCCTGAATTGCCGCCACCGCCGCCGGGGCCCGAATTGCCGCCGCCGGGGCCGGACCCGCCGCCGCCCGAGCCGGAATTGCCGCCGGTCTTGCCACCGCCTTGGCCGCCGCTGCCCGAACCGCCGCCGGAACTGCCGCCGCCACCGCCGCCGCCCCCGCCATTGCCCGCCACGCGGGCGCGGTCGCGGACATAGTCGCGCAGGATCACCCCGGTGTTGGGATTGAGCACGACCTCGCGGTCATAGCGATCGTTCCGGGCGAGAATGCGAACCCGGCCCAGAAAGGTGCGACGCATCTCCAGCACCTCGAAGCCCTGTTCGACAAGCTGCTCGGCGACCGACTGCGCCGGCGAGGCGGCGCCGGTCGGGCCCGCCAGGGCGCCCGCTGCAATCAGCACGACGGCAAGAAAGCACCTCAGTTTCACCTTACACCTCCACGGCAGAGCCCGGACCCCACCTGAGGTCCGGGCTGCTGCCCCACCACATGCGCGGGCTTGCGCCCGCGCCGCCGCACAACCTACGTCACGCTGCCTCAATCGTCATCGTTGTCGTCGTCCGAACCACTGTTGTCGGAGCCGCCGCCCGAGTGGCCCGAATCGTCATCATGGTCGTCGGACCCGTGATCGTCGCCACTGTCGGATCCGTGATCGTCGCCACTGTCGGACCCGTGATCGTCGTCATGGTCGTCGGACCCGTGATCGTCGCCGCTGTCGTCGTCATCGTCCGAGCCGGAACCGCTGTCGTGACCATTGTCGTCTTCGCCGCTCAGGCCGCCGTTATCGTCGCCCTGGTCGCTGCCGCTGCCACTTTCGTCCTTCAGCAGCTGGCCGGTGGCGGCATCGTAGATCAACTCGCGCTGCTCGCCCACCCGCTTCGCCTCGACCTTGATGCGGCCGCCTTCCCGCGCCACCTCGATCTTGGTATAGCCCTGCTCCTTCAGCGCGTTGACAACGGCCTCGAAGCCCGCCTGGGCATGGGCGGCGGTGGACGCCATCAGCATCGCCGCCAGGGTCATGTTCCGTACGATCATCTCGTGTCCTCTCACATTGGCGCGATTCGGTGCGGCCGCGCCGGTGGAACGAGAAAGGCCGGGAACCCTTACCGAAGCCATGCGGTTGATGCTTATTCCCGGCCCGCTAAACACATCGGATAGCGGTCTAGACCGAAGGTTTAGGCCTCCCCGGCGCCCGATCCATGCCTATCCGGCGTGATCCCGCGGGCCCGGAACCGCCCGACAGCAGGTCGTCGCCGGTGCCGCCCGTCTTGCGTCAGGCGCCGGACATGTCCCAGCCCAGCGCCCGGGCGACGGTGAAGATGTCCTTGTCGCCGCGCCCGCACATGTTCATCACCATCAGGTGGTCGCGCGGCAGCTCGGGCGCGATCTTGCGCACATGGGCCAGCGCGTGGCTCGGCTCCAGCGCCGGGATGATGCCCTCGGTCCGGCAGCAGAGCTGGAACGCGTCCAGCGCCTCGGTATCGGTGACCGAGACATATTCCGCCCGGCCGGTGTCGTGCAGCCAGGAATGCTCGGGCCCGATGCCGGGATAGTCGAGCCCGGCGCTTATCGAATGCCCCTCGAGGATCTGCCCGTCGGCATCCTGGAGCAGATAGGTGCGGTTGCCGTGCAGAACCCCGGGCCGGCCGCCATTCAGGCTGGCGCAGTGCTCCATGCGCTCGTCGACGCCATGGCCGCCGGCCTCGACCCCGATGATCCTGACCGACGGATCGTCCAGGAACGGATGGAACAGCCCCATGGCGTTCGAGCCGCCGCCGATGCAGGCCACCAGGCTGTCGGGCAGCCGCCCCTCGGCCTCGTGAAGCTGGCTGCGCACCTCCTTGCCGATGATCGACTGGAAGTCGCGCACCATGGCCGGATAGGGGTGCGGTCCCGCCACCGTGCCGATGCAATAGAACGTGTCGCGCACGTTGGTCACCCAGTCGCGCAGCGCCTCGTTCATCGCGTCCTTCAGCGTGCCGCGCCCTGCGGTGACCGGCACCACCTTGGCGCCCAGCAGCTTCATGCGGAAGACGTTGGGCGCCTGCCGCTCCACATCGGTCTTGCCCATGAAGACCACGCATTCCAGCCCGTAGCGGGCGCAGACCGTGGCGGTGGCCACCCCGTGCTGGCCGGCCCCGGTCTCGGCGATGATCCGGCTCTTGCCCATGCGCCGGGCCAGCAGGATCTGGCCCATCACGTTGTTGATCTTGTGGGCGCCCGTGTGGTTCAGCTCGTCGCGCTTGAAATAGACCTTGGCCCCGCCAAGCTCCTCGGTCAGCCGCTCGGCAAAATAGAGCGGCGAGGGCCGGCCCACGTAGTGCTTCCACAGATAATCCATCTCGGCCCAGAAGGACTGGTCTTCCTTGGCCCGCAGATACTCGGTCTCGAGATCGAGGATCAGCGGCATCAGCGTTTCCGACACGAACCGGCCGCCGAACTGGCCGAAGCGGCCGCGCTCGTCGGGGCCGTTCCGGTAGGAATTCAGATGATCGTCGGCCATGTTGCGCCCTCCCCGGATGGCCCTAGCGGTGTAGCGAAGCCGCCGCCGCCGGTAAATCCCTCTCCCCGCCGGCATGGAAAATACCCGCCGCCGCGACCGGCAGCCGTTGCACAACTTCCGCGAGAAAGGCGTTGCCCTGGCCGCGGGCAGGTCTCACTCTTCCGGGGCGATTGCCGAATGGGGAGGAAGACATGAAACGCATGACCCTGACAGCCGCCGGGCTGGCCCTGGGCCTGTCGGCGCCGCTGGCGCAGGCGATGACCTGCGACGAGGCGACGGGCCTGTCGGTTGACGGCGTGACGATCACTGGCGCCGTGGCGCAGGCGGAAGGCGACGGCCTGCCGGCACACTGCATCGTCACCGGCGAGATGGGCCGGCGCACCGGCGCCGACGGCCGCGACTATGCGCTGCGGTTCGAGTTGCGCCTGCCTGACGACTGGTCGGGGCGCTTCCTGCACCAGTTCAACGGCGGCAATGACGGCGCGGTCCGCCCGGCGCTGGGCATGTGGGACAACCTGCCCGCCGGTGCCGGGGCGCTGGCACGCGGCATGGCGGTGGTCAGCTCGGATGCCGGCCATGACGGCGAGGCCAACCCCGATGCCGGTCTGGCCGGAAGCAACGTCTTCGGCCAGGACTTCGAGGCCCGGCGCATGTACGGCTATGGCGCCGTCGCCGTGCTGCATCCCGCCGCGCTGGCGCTGACCGAAGCCTATTACGGCCGCGCGCCGGATTACGTCTACGGCGCCGGCGTCTCGAACGGCGGGCGCCATGCCATGGTCGCGGCCGAGCGCATGCCCGGGGCGTTCGACGGCCTGCTGGCCGGCTTTCCGGGCTTCAACCTGCCCCGCGCGGCGCTGCAGCACGCGCTCGACGTGCAGTCGTTCCGCAAGGTCGGACCGTCGCTTGCCGAAAGCTTCAGCCCCGACGAGCTGGCCATCGTCGCCGCGCGGATCAACGCCACCTGCGACGGACTCGACGGGCTCGAGGACGGGATGGTGTTCGATCTGAACGGCTGTCAGGCCGCGTTCGACCCCGCCTCGATGATCTGCGCCGAGGGGCAGAACAGCGACTGCCTGCCGGCCGACAAGGTCGCCGCGCTGGAAACCATATACGCCGGTCCCCGGGATGCCGGGGGCAGGAAGCTCTATGCCGACTGGGCCTGGGACCCGGGTATCGCCTCGGGCAACTGGCGGTTCTGGAAACTCGAAAGCCCGATCCCGCCATGGGACCACAAGCCGCTTATCGCGGTGATGGGCGCCGGCTCGCTGTCGCAGATCTTCACCACGCCGCCGACCCCGGTCGAGGGCAGCCCAGACAAGCTGGAAGACTTCCTGATGGGCTTCGATATCGCCGCCGAGGCGGGGAAGATCGACGCCATCTCCGAGGCGTTCCCGGAAAGCCCGATGCAGGTGATGACCCCGCCGGATGCCGACAACCCGACGCTGGCGGGCATGCAGGAGGCCGGCGGCAAGCTGGTGGTCTTTCACGGTCAGGGCGATCCGGTGTTCTCGATCCTCGATACCACCGCCTGGTACGACAGGCTGATGGCCAACAACCCCGGCGCCGCCGAGTTCGTGCGCTTCTACGCCATTCCCGGCATGCCTCATGGGACGGGCGGCAATGCGGCCGACCAGGTCGACATACTCGGCGCGCTGACCGACTGGGTCGAGAAGGGCGAGGCGCCGGGCGCGCTGACCGCCCTGGTGCGCGCCGACAACGAGGAGGCCGCCGCCAATGCCGGGGCCGAACGGCTGCTCTGCCCCTATCCGGGGTTCGCGAAGTATACCGGCAGCGATCCGGCCTCGGCCGACAGCTTCGCCTGTCAGTGACCGCCCGCCGGGCCTGAGCGTGGCCGCCCCCCACGGGTGGCCACTTGCTTGCAGGTGCCGCCGTCATGTGCATGGTCGTGGCCGAAGCTGAGGGAGGCGGGCATGCAGACGCGGAAACTGGGCCGGGACGGGCCAAAGGTCGGGGCCATCGGCTTTGGCGCCATGAGCTTTGCGGGCTTCTACGGCCCCAGCGACCCCGGCGAGGCGCAGCGCGTGCTGGCCGAGGCGGTGGAGCTTGGCGTCACCCATATCGACACCGCCCGCGTCTACGGCATGGGCCTGTCCGAAGAGATCGTCGGCCGCTTCCTGAAATCCACCGGCGCCAGCGTCAGCATCGCCACCAAGGGCGGCATCGAGCCCGAGCCGCAGCGCCATTTCACCAATTCGCGGCTGCGGCTGACCGAGCATCTCGAAGGCTCGCTCAGGCGGCTCGGGGTCGAGCGCGTGGACCTCTACTACGTCCACCGCCGGCAGCAGGACATCCCGATCGAGGACGTGGTCGAGACGCTGGTCCGCTTCAAGGACGAGGGCAAGATCGGCGGCTTCGGCTTTTCCGAGATTGCCCCCGCCAGCCTGCGCCGCGCCCATGCCGTCCACCCGGTGATGGCGGTGCAGAGCGAATATTCGCTCTGGTCGCGCATGCCCGAGCTGGGAATGCTGCAGGCCTGCGCCCAGCTCGGCGTCGCCTTCGTCGCCTTCTCGCCGGTGGCCCGGGGCATGTTCGGCGACACGGCGCCCGATCCGGCGACGTTCGGCGAGCGCGACTTCCGCCGCGCCGGCCCGCGTTTCGCCGAACCGGCGTTCTCGCGGAACGTTGCCGCCATCGACGGCTTTCGCGCCTTCGCCCGCGACCGCGGGGTGCCCACCGCGGCGCTGGCACTGGCCTGGCTGCTGTCGCGCGGCGAGCACGTGATCCCGATCCCTGGCACCCGCACCGTCGAGCACCTGCGCCAGAACGCCGCCGGCGCCGATATCGCCCTGACCCCGGAGGACCTGTCCGAGATCGACCGGCTGCTGCCGCCCGGCTTTGCCGATGGCGACCGCTATTCCGACCAGCAGGTGATCGGCGTCGAGCGTTATTGCTGACCGTGGCGGTCAGATCCGGGCGACGGCGGCCATGAATTCGCCGATCAGACCTGCGTCCTTCACCCCGCGCGCCGATTCCACGCCCGAGGAGACGTCCACCTGCCGCGCGCCGGTCAGCCGCACCGCCTCGGCCACATTGCCGGCGGTCAGCCCGCCGGCCAGCATCCACGGCTTGGTCCAGCGTCGCCCGGCCACCAGGTTCCAGTCGAAGGCCACCGCGTTGCCGCCCGGCGTCACCGCGCCCGGCGGCGCCTTGGTGTCGAGCATGATCTGGTCGGCCACCGCCTCGTAGGCCGGAACCCCGGCAAGATCCTCGGCCGAGCCGATGCCCACCACCTTCATCACCGGCAGGCCGTAGCGGGCCCTGATCTCGCCCACCCGTTCCGGCGTCTCGGAGCCGTGAAGCTGCAGCATGTCCAGTGGCACCGTGTCGGTCAGCGCGTCCAGCGCCGCGTCGTCGGCATCGACGGTCAGCGCCACCTTCATGATCCCCGGCGGCACCGCCAGCGCCAACGCCCGGGCCGGCTCCGGCTCCAGGTACCGCGGCGATGGCGGGAAGAACACGAAACCCACATAGGCCGCGCCGGCATCCACCGCGGCAGCCAGCGTGGCAGGCGTGCTCAGCCCGCAGATCTTGGCGCGGATCCCGGCGGCCTTGGGCATCGGCCTAGTTCAGCAGTGACAGGATCTCGTCCCGCTCGGACATGGTGGTCTTCTTCAGCTGGCTCACTTCCCGCTCCAGCCGGCTGGCCTCGCGCGCCTTCTCCGAGGCGCGGCGCCGGTGCTTGGCCTCGCGCAGCCATTCCAGCACGTAGCCGATCAGCAGCCCGGACAGGACCGCCAGCAGGATCACCACGAAAAGCGGAAGCTTCACCGATACCGGGAACAGCGCGAACAGCGGCGCCGGCAGCAACTCCAGCGTCACCGAGTCGCGATTGGCCAGCGCCACCAGCACGATGGCAAGCATGATCGCACCGAGAATCAGGTACTTGAACCAACGCAGGATCACGAGTGTCAGCCGCCCTTCTTCATGGTCTCGTTCAGGCGGTCGCGCAGCAGCTTGCCGGTCTTGAAGAACGGCACGAACTTGCGATCCACCTCGACGGCGTCGCCGGTGCGCGGGTTGCGCCCGGTGCGCCCGCCACGCTCCTTGACCGAGAACGCGCCGAATCCCCTGAGCTCGACCCGGTTGCCGCCGGCCATCGCCTCGACGATCTCGTCGAAGATCGTGCCGACGATTCGCTCCACGTCACGCTGGAAGAGGTGCGGGTTTTCCTCGGAAATCTTCTGAATCAATTCCGACTTTATCATCCGTACACACCCCGCATCGCCGCCGCCTACCATCGCCTGAACTGCGCGAGGATAGCCGCGCAAAGCGACTTTAACAACTTAACCCATGGATTCGCAGCAGTTATTTTAGGACCGACAAAAGTCCTGGTGTCGCATCGGCGCGACCGAGCTGCCGAAACGGCGACAGGATGCCCAGCCGGCCCAGAAGCGCGGGGATCAGACCCTCCTCGCGATAGGCCACTTCCCAGTCCTCCACCGCCAGTTCGGCCAGGTCCGGATCGGTGGCGTCGAGATGGGCGCGGGCCTCTGCCTCGCCACCGATCTCGTCCACCAGGCCCCGCTCCAGCGCCATCCGGCCGGTGAAGACCGCGCCATTGGCGACCCGGTCCAGCGCCGCCTCGTCAAGCTGCCGGCGCTCGGCCACCAGGCCGCGGAACCAGCCGTAGCTGTCGGCGATCAGCGCATCCTGCGCCGCCCGCCCCTCGGGGGTGATCGGCCTGAGCGGCGAGACGTCGGCCTTCAGCGGCGACGAGCGGAAGGTCTCCATCTCCACGCCGATGCGCTGCATCAGGCCGCTGAGGTCGGGATATTCCATGATCACGCCCACCGAGCCGGTCAGCGTGTTGCCGCGCGCCACGATGTGATCGGCCGCCAGCGCCGCGGCATAACCGCCCGAGGCGGCCACCTCGCCCATGGTCGCCACCACCGGCTTCGCCTCGCCCAGGGTGCGCAGCGAATCGAACAGCGCCTCGGCCCCGGTGGTGGTGCCGCCGGTGGAGTTGATCCTCAGGATCACCGCGCGCACGTCGTCGCTTTCGGCCATCTCGGTCAGCAGCCGGTCGCGGGCGGGGTCGTCGACGATCAGCCCCTCGACGGCAAAGCGCGCGATATGCGGCTTGGCGTGGCGGTCGGGCCGGACGGTCAGCGCAAGCCCCAGGATGATCGCCAGCACCGCGGCGACCAGAAAGCCCCGCCAGAACGCGGAACGGCGCCACTTGCGGCGCCGTTCCTCGTATTGCTCGATCTCGAGAGGCGTCACCCTACTCGGTGCCCTGCTTCTTCAGCGCGGCACCCAGGATATCGCCCAGCGAGGCACCCGAGTCGGACGAGCCGTACTGCTCCACGGCCTCCTTCTCCTCGGCGATCTCGCGCGCCTTGATCGACAGGCCCAGCTTGCGGCTCTTGCCCTCGATCCCGGTGACCCGGACATCCACCTTGTCGCCGACCGAGAACCGCTCGGGGCGCTGCTCGGAACGGTCGCGGGAAAGGTCGGACCGGCGGATGAAGGACTTGATGCCCTCGTATTCCACCTCGATGCCGCCATCCTCGATCGAGGTCACCTTGACGGTGATGACGTTGCCGCGCTTCACGCCCGACACGGCATCGGCGAACGGGTCGCCCTCCAGCGCCTTCACCGACAGCGAGATGCGCTCCTTCTCGGAGTCGACGTCCGTGACCACGGCGCGAACCAGGTCGCCCTTCTTGTAGTCGCGGATCGCCTGCTCGCCGGGACGGTTCCAGTCCAGGTCGCTCAGGTGCACCATGCCGTCGATGTCGTCGTCCAGGCCGATGAACAGGCCGAACTCGGTGATGTTCTTGACCTCGCCCTCGACTTCCGAGCCGATCGGGTGGTTCTCCTCGAACACCGTCCACGGGTTGCCCTGGGTCTGCTTCAGGCCCAGCGAGACCCGGCGCTTGGCGCTGTCGATCTCCAGCACCAGCACCTCGACCTCCTGGCTGGTCGAGACGATCTTGCCCGGGTGCACGTTCTTCTTGGTCCAGCTCATCTCCGAGACGTGGACCAGGCCCTCGATCCCCGGCTCCAGCTCCACGAAGGCGCCGTAGTCGGTGATGTTGGTGACGCGGCCCAGATGCTTGGAGCCGACCGGGAACTTGGCCTCGACCTCATCCCACGGATCCGCCTCGAGCTGCTTCATGCCGAGGCTGATGCGCTGGGTCTCCTTGTTGATCTTGATCACCTGGACCTTGACGGTCTCGCCGATGTTCAGGACCTCGGAGGGGTGGTTGATGCGCCGCCAGGCCATGTCGGTGACGTGCAACAGGCCGTCGACACCGCCAAGGTCCACGAAGGCACCGTATTCGGTGATGTTCTTGACCACGCCGTCGATGACGTCGCCCTCGGCCAGCCGGGCCACGATCTCGGCCCGCTGCTCGGCGCGGCTCTCCTCGAGGATGGCACGGCGCGAGACGACGATGTTGCCCCGCCGGCGGTCCATCTTGAGGATCTGGAACGGCTGCGGCTGACCCATGAGCGGGCCGGCATCGCGCACCGGGCGCACGTCCACCTGGCTGCCGGGCAGGAACGCCACCGCACCGTCGAGATCGACCGTGAAGCCGCCCTTGACCCGGCCGAAGATGACGCCCTCGACCCGCTCGTCCTTTTCGGCCGCCTTTTCCAGGCGGTCCCAGCTTTCCTCGCGGCGGGCCTTGTCGCGGCTGATAACCGCCTCGCCCTTGGCGTTCTCGACCCGCTCGAGATAGACCTCGACAGTGTCGCCGACGGCGATGTCGGCATCCTGCCCGGGCTTGGAAAATTCCTTGAGATCGACGCGGCCTTCTACCTTGTAGCCGATGTCGATGATGGCCTGTCCGGCCTCGATGGCAATCACGTTGCCCTTGACGACGGACCCCTCCTCGGGGGTCTTCAACTCGAAGCTCTCGTTCAGCAGGGCTTCGAAATCCTGCATGCTGTTATCGGCAGCCATAAGTGCGCGGTATCCTTACGTGTTCGTGTTTGCAGGCCTGGCGGTTGGATCCGCCGGTCTTTCATCGGGTTCGCGGGGGCCGGCCTTGCGGGAAAACGTAAAAGGGCCGGGGATTACTTCCGACCCTGCAAACGCTCCTCGACGAGCGCGACCGCCCTTGCAACGGCCGCGTCTATAGACAATTCGGTGGTGTCGAGCAAGAGCGCATCCTCGGCGGGGGCCAGCGGCGCGGTATCGCGGGTGGAATCGCGCCGATCCCGGTCCTGCAGCTCGGCCTTGACCGCCGCCAGGCTGGTCCCGCTGCCGGCGGCCTGCAGCTCGGCGTGGCGCCGCCCGGCCCGGATGTCGTCCGAGGCGGTGACGAACAGCTTCACCTCGGCTTCGGGGCAGATCACCGTGCCGATGTCGCGCCCGTCCAGCACCGCGCCGCCCTCGCGCCGCGCGAACCGGGTCTGAAAGTCCAGGAGCGCCGCGCGCACCTTGGGCAGCGCCGCCACCCTGGAGGCCGCCCGCCCGGCAATCGAGCGGCGCAGGTCGGAACGCTCCACGTCCTCGGGCTTCAGCCGCTTTGCCAGTTCCTCGGCCATGATCGGGTCGATGACGCCGCCGCCGGTATCCATCGCCTTCATCCCCACCGCGCGATACAGCAGCCCGGTATCGAGATGGGCAAATCCGAAATGCGCCGCCACCGCCCGGGCGATGGTGCCCTTGCCGCTGGCCGCCGGCCCGTCGATGGCAACGGTGAACCGCATCGCCTCACCCCTTTCGCAGCGCCGCTTCGATCCGATCTCGCTCTATGGCAGCGCCCGGCGGCGGTCAAATCCTCTGACGGCCGGCGCGATTGCTGCCTGGGGGGGCCGGATGCCCGCGTGCCTGCCCGGCGGGTGACGCCGGGGGCCGGCTCAGATGACGGCGGCCGCAACCGAGGGCCAAACCTGCTCGGCGCCTTCCCAGATCATCTTCAGGGCCACGAACAGGATGATGGCCAGCCCCGCATAAGCGATCCAGCGATGCTTGTTCAAAAGGTTGGCGATAAAGCTCGCGGCCAGCCCCATCAGCGCCACCGACAGGACCAGCCCGAAGACCAGCACCCAGGGGTGCTCGTGCGCGGCGCCCGCCACCGCCAGCACGTTGTCGAGCGACATCGAGACGTCGGCGATGACGATCTGGAACGCCGCCTGACCCAGCGTCTTGCGCGGCGCGCGGCCCGCGACTTGGTGGTCGCGGTCGATATCGGTGTCGCACAGCGCCTCCTGCGCCTGCACCTCGGCCTGGTGGTCGGCGCATAGCTCGCGCCACATCTTCCAGCACACCCAGAGCAGCAGGATGCCGCCCACCAGCAGCAGCCCCAGAACCTGCAGAAGCTGCGTCGCCGCGCCGGCAAAGGCGATGCGCAGCAGCGTGGCCGCGATGATCCCGATCAGGATCGCCTTGCGCCGCTGTTCCCGCGGCAGGCCGGCGGCGGCAAGGCCGATGACCACGGCGTTGTCGCCGGCAAGCACCAGGTCGATGAAGATGACGCTCGCGAAGGCCGACAGCACATCCGGTGAAAGGAAGTCCATGCTGTCGCGATCCCCGTGCTGGCTGGAACGGCGTCTTGGCCTCGTCTGCGGACGCCAACGCCCGGCATGTAGGCGGCACCCCCGGTGGGTGCAACCCGGCCCCGGCGATCGTCTCCGGAGCGATGCCGTTGTGTGACATCCCGGCGACGGCCGGCCTGACAGGGGCTCGGGCCAGGGTCCTTTCGGGGTGGCTTGGGGCGCCCGCGCGGGGCCGGTAAAAGGCCGTCAATCCCCGGCAGGATACCGGGCAGTCAGGAAGGGTGGCCGTCCGACCGCGGCGCCTCGTCGCAGATCTCGTACCAGCCGGGCTTGTCGGCAACGAATTCGTGAAACTGGTTCCTGAGGCCGAATTCGGTGTCCAGCGCATTGGCCGCGATCGGGAAGCTGTCCTCCTGGGAGAGGATTTCACCCAGCGACGTACCGCAGATCCCGCAGAAGCAGCGGCCGTACTTGTGCGGGGCCTGCGGCCGATAGAGCACCACATGCTCCTTGCCCTGAAGCCATGTCAGGTCCTGCTTGCGCACGAAGACGATGGTGCTGGCCCCGACCTTGCGACACCGCGAACAGTGGCAGGTGCCCATCATCGTCGGGGCGGCGGCCAGTCGAAACCTGACCGCCCCGCAGCAGCAGCTTCCTTCGATCATTGGACGAGGTCTTTCCGGCCAGTGTGAACAGACCGGTACAATACAAGAACATTGCATGTGCCGCAACCGGCCGCCCCGCCGGCCCGAACCGCACCCGGCGCAGGAAGCCGGCGAAGCGGGCGCCGGGCAACAGGGAAAGGCCGTCAGGGCGTGCGGGTGACCGCGGTCAGGTTCATCAACACCCGAAAGCCCGGCCTCGGCAGCGCCTTCGCCGCAATCACGGTGCGCGCCGGCAGATGGCTGCGGAAGACGCCGACATAGGCCTCGTTCATGCGGTCGAAGTCATCCATGTCCTTCAGGAAGACATGGATGTGCAGCACATGGTCGAGGTCCGAGTCGACGGACCTCAGCAGCGTCTCGAACGACCGCAGGATCTGCGTCGTCTGAGGGGCGACGTCGTCGCCTGCCAGTTCCCCCGTTGCCGGGTCGACGCCGCCGATACCGCCGATGGTGATGAAGTTGCCGGCCTTGGCGATGTGGTTATAGGGGCCGATGCGCGGAGGGCTGCCTTCCGGCGTGAGGGTCTCGATGGCCTTGGTCATGTCGATCTGCCCGGGTTGGAACACACCCCGGGGCTCATAGCCGGCAGGCCGGGCCAAGTCCAAGGGCGGGCCAAGTCCAAGGGCGGGCCTAAAGCAGGTCGCTCCAGCCCCGCGCCTCTTCGATGAGTCGCCCAGCCAGCGGAAGGCGCGCGTCGGCTCGGGCCTTGCCTCTTGCCGACCCGGCCCATCGCCTGCCCGCCGTCACAGCATGCTCGGCACCACCAGGTCCGGCGGCCGGTGGCCATCGGCGAAGGTCTTGATGTTGATGATCACCTTCTCGCCCATCTCGGCCCGGCCCTCGATGGTGGCCGAGCTCATGTGCGGCAGCAGCATCACGTTGGGCAGCTCCTGCAGGCGCGGGTTGACGCTGTGGCCCTGCTCGTAGACGTCCAGCCCGGCGCCCGCCAGTTCGCCCGCCCGCAGCATCCGGGTCAGCGCGTTCTCGTCCATCACCTCGCCGCGCGAGGTGTTGACCACATAGGCCGTGGGCTTCATCAGCTTCAGCCGCCGGGCGTTCATCAGATGGAAGGTCGAGGGCGTGTGCGGCGCATTGATCGACAGGATGTCGATCCGCGCCAGCATCTGGTCGAGGCTCTCCCACCAGGTCGCCTCAAGCCGCTCCTCGATGTCCGCATGCAGGCGCTTGCGGTTGTGATAGTGGATCTGCAGCCCAAAGCCGCGGGCCCGCTTGGCCACTGCCTGGCCGATCCTGCCCATGCCGAGAATGCCCAGCCGCTTGCCGCCGATGCGATGGCCCAGCATCGCCGTGGGTGCCCAGCCCTGCCAGTCGCCCGCCGCCATCAGCGCCGCGCCTTCCCGCATCCGCCGCGGCACGGCCAGGATCAGCGCCATGGTCATGTCGGCGGTGTCCTCGGCCAGCACGCCGGGTGTGTTCGACACCATGATCGAGCGCTGCAGCGCGGTGGCGACGTCGATATGGTCGAACCCCGCGCCATAATTCGCGATCAGCTTCAGCTGCGGCCCGGCCTGGGCCAGAAGTCCCTGATCGATGCGGTCGCACAGGGACGGCACCAGCACCTCGGCGGTCTTCATCGCCTCGGCCAGCGCCTCGCGCGGCATCTGCACGTCGCTGTCGTTCAGACGCACGTCGAACAGCTCGCGCATCCGCGTCTCGACCGGTTCCGGCAGCTTCCTCGTCACCACAACCTTCACGCGATTGGAGGGCATGCGCGCATTCCTGTTTTCCGGCGGCAGCTTTGCCGCTATTCTCGGCAGGGATAACACCGGGCGGGGGCAAGGTAAAACACCCCGCGAACGGGCACGAGGCCGAGCACGAGGCCGAACACGAGGTCGGGCATGACAGGCAGACGGGCAGCACTCTGCGCCGCCGTTCTTGGCGCCATTCTCTACAGCGCAACCGCGGCGTCAGCCGCCGAGGACAGCCGCGACGACAAGCTCGGGCCGGTCACCAACCTGCCCCTGCCGCGGTTCGTCTCGATCAAGGCGGCCGAGGCCAATGCCCGCCGCGGTCCCAGCCTCTCGCACCGCATCGACTGGGTCTATCACCGCGCCAACCTGCCGGTCGAGATCACCGCCGAATACGGTCACTGGCGCCGCATCCGCGATATCGACGGCGCCGGCGGCTGGGTCCACTACTCGCTGCTCAGCGGCGCCCGCTACGTCATCGTCACCGGCGGCGAGGCGCCGCTTTATGCCCGCCCCGGCGGCCAGGGCGGCATCGTCGCCCGTGCCGAGGAGGGGGCCATCGCCCGGCTCGAGGAATGCGAGCGGGACTGGTGCGAGATCGACGGCGACGGCGCCGATGGCTGGGTCGCCGCCGCGCAGCTCTGGGGCGCCGGCACGCCGTCCGAATGACCGCGCGCACCCCGGCCCGCCGCCGCAACGTAAGCCCGGGTTAACCCGGCCGGCCCACCCCTTGGACATTTTCAGCGCCAAGGGACTTGCATTTCATGTCCGACCCTGCCGGCCCATCCCGCCTGCTGCCGCTCGACACGATCGACGACGGCGCATTGCCCCGCGACCGCTCCGCGATGACCGCCGCGGGCCTGACCGAACTTGCCGCCTCGATCCGTGCCAGCGGCCTGCGCACGCCGGTCGAGGTCTTTGCGCAAGGCAGCGACCCCGACCGCCCCTGGGGGCTCATCTCCGGCTTCCGCCGCCTGGCCGCCTTCCGGCTCCTGCACGGCGAGGACCCCGACAACCCCGCCTTCGCCGCCATCCCGGCCACCGTCCGCACCCCCGCCAGCACCGCCGACGCCATCCGCCTGATGGTCGAGGAGAACGACATCCGCGCCGACATCTCGCCCTGGGACCAGGCCCGCATCGCGGTCGAGGCGGTGCCGGCGCATTTCGAGACCGTCGACGCCGCCGTCGCCGCGCTCTACCCCTCGGCCAGCCGCCAGCGCCGGGCCCGCATCCGCGCCACCGCCACCGCGGTCGAGGAACTGTCCGGCATCCTGGCCGAGCCGACGCTGCTCAGCATGCGCCAGCTCGAGCGCCTTTCCGCCGCCTGCCGGGGCGGCTTCACCGAGCTCATGGTCCACGCCCTCGACCACGCCAGCACCCGCGACCCGGCGCAGCAGTGGCGGATCCTCGAGAACGTGCTGCTGGAGGCCGAGCACGAGGCCCGCAATCCCACCACCGTCGATCCGCGCCCCGGTCGCCCGCGCCGCACCCTCCGGCCCCGCCGGGGCCTGTGGATCAGGCGCGAGATGACGCCGGACGGCTGGTCGCTGCACTTCACCGGCGACGAGGCGACGGGACGGCTGATGGAGCGCATCATGGACGAGGTGGAGCTCTGGTTCGGAACCGGGGGCTGACCGCGCCGGGTTGGGGCGACGCCCGATCCGGTCTTGCCGTGCCGTTTTTTTGGCGCTGTGGGTGAGGGCGGCGCCCGACCCGGGGTGGGCGCTGCACGACGCCGGTGGCCGGGCGGTTTATCTTTCAACCCCGAATGACTGCGCCGCCCCTTGCCGGGCCTTGCAATGCGCCCGCCCGAGGGGCGGGTCGGGCGCCGCCGGGCTGGTCGCCCGGGCGAAGGTGTCATGGAATGGGCGCCATTGCCTCCCGCACGGCCTCCGCAGCCGCGGCCGCTGGCGTCCCCACGCATGTCCCCACGGCTTTTTCAATGATTACAATGGCTTGACCCTACGTCCCCATGGGGACGCCTGGAGTTGCCCCGAATCCGGCCCCCGAAAGCGCCCAGGGCCGCGAACGGCGTCCCCACGGCGTCCCCACGAGTTTTCCCCTGATTCCAGTCACTTGACCCCCCGTCCCCATGGGGACGCTTCGAAAATGGCCCCTGTCCGGGTCCCGTGGAAGCGGGTATTCTCGCGGCCATGGCCGCCCTCTGCCGCGACTGCCTGACGAAATTCGAGGCCGGACCGGGGCTCCATCCCCGCTGCCCTTCCTGCCGCAGCCCGCGCGTGCTGGTCCATCCCGAACTCTTCGAGCTTTCCATCGCCCACATGGATTGCGACGCCTTCTACGCCTCGGTCGAGAAGCGCGACGATCCGGCACTCGCCGACCGCCCGGTGATCATCGGCGGCGGCCGGCGCGGCGTCGTCTCCACCGCCTGCTACGTCGCCCGCATCCGCGGCGTCCACTCGGCGATGCCGATGTTCAAGGCGCTCAAGCTCTGTCCCGATGCGGTCGTGATCCGTCCGCGCATGGACCACTACGTCGCCGTGTCGCGCCGCATCCGGGCGCTGATGGAGGAACTGACCCCGCTGGTCGAGCCGCTCTCTCTCGACGAGGCCTTCCTCGATCTGTCCGGCACCGAGCGGCTGCACGGGGCCCCGCCTGCGGTGCTGATGGCCCGGCTGGCGGCGCGGATCGCCGCCGAGATCGGCGTCACCGTCTCGGTCGGGCTGTCGCACAACAAGTTCCTGGCCAAGATCGCCTCCGACCTCGACAAGCCGCGCGGCTTTTCCGTCGTCGGCCGCGCCGAGACGCCGGCCTTCCTCGCCACCCGCCCGGTGGCGTCGATCTGGGGTGTCGGCGCCAGCTTCCGCCAGACGCTGGACCGCGACGGCATCCGCAGCATCGCCGACCTCCTGCCGATCGACCGCAAGGAGCTCGGCCGCCGCTATGGAGCCATGGGCGACCGGCTGTGGCACCTCGCCCGCGGCCTCGACAGCCGCCGCGTCGATCCCCGTGGCGCGGTCAAGTCGATCTCCAACGAGACCACGTTCAACGAGGATACCGCCGATGCGGGCCTGCTCGACGGCCACCTGTGGCGGCTGTCCGAGAAGGTCTCGGACCGGGCCAAGGCCCGCGACCTTGCCGGGCTGACGGTGACCGTGAAGCTGAAGCGCGCCGACTTTCGCCTGCTGACCCGCTCGGTCACGCTCGACGAGCCGACGCAGATGGCCAGCAAACTTTACGCAGCCGCAGCATCCCTGCTGGAAAAGGCGCTGAAGGAGGCGCCGTTCCGGCTGATCGGGGTCGGCCTGTCGCATCTGGGCCCCGCCCGCGACGCGGATCTTTCCGCCGATCTGCTCGATCCGCGGGCGGTACGACTTAGGTCGGCGGAGCGCGCGGCGGACGCCATCCGGGGCCGGTTCGGCGATGCCGCGATCTTCAAGGGGCGCACGCTGCGTTAGCAGAGGTGGCGAACCGCGAATCACCGCGAATCACATGCAACCTGTTGATATACAGCCGAAAGTTCCCACTCCATGACCGGCCGGAGAATTTGGATTGAATGGGAATTCGCATAGGTTGTGCCGGGATTCGACGCAATTCAATGCAATTGCTGAATCCCTGGTCGAATCCGCTCGGGTGAGGGTGCGCCATCAACTATTTCGCAGGTGCACAGTTGACTTTGCTGCGCTGCGGCATCATGTTTCCAGACAGTGGCGCTCGCGTCACTACGCCCGTTGGGGCGTTTCCTCCCTAGACTTGGGCCGTGCTAGCCACGGCCCATTTTTTTTGGCTTGTCGGCAGCGAATCCTACTCGGCCGCCAGTGGCATGGCGCTGGCACCGATCCGCGCCAGGGCCGCAATGGCCTCGCCGATCCGGTCGCGGACGGCGTCGAAGTCCGGCAGCGGCTCGATCGTGCCCTCGTCCATGTAGAGTGCGCGGTCGACCTCGATCTGCAGTGCGTGCATCCCGTGCGAGGGACGGCCATAGAACTGGGTGATGTAGCCGCCGGCGAACGGCGCATTGCGCGCCACCACGAACCCCGCGGCGGTCAGGATGTCGGCGGCGGCATCGGTGACCCAGCGGCCGCAGGACGAGCCGAATCGGTCGCCGAGGACGATGTCCGGACGCCGGGTCTTGACCAGCGGCGCCGAGGCCAGGGCATCGTGCGGCATCGAATGGCAGTCGAACAGGATCGCCTGGCCGAAGTGGCGCTTCTGGCGCCGCATGAGTGCCCCAAGGGTATCGTGGAACGGGCGATAACCGACCCGCAGCCGTTCCAGCGCCTCGCGCAGCGGCATCTTGCCGTCGCGGATCGGCGTTCCTTCCGCCACCACGCGTGGGATCACCCCCAGCCCGGCCGCGACGCGAGGATTGGTGCCGGCGCGTGCCGCCCCGGCGATCAGTGCCGGGTCCAGCTCTTCCTCGGCCCGGTTCAGATCGACATAGGCCCGCGGCAGCCGCGCGGCGATCAGCGGCGCGCCATGGTCGGGGGCGCTGCGAAACAGGCGGTCGACGAAGGCATCCTCGGAGGAACGCACCTGATGCCGCGACAGTCGCGCCGTGGCCAGGAACTGAATCGGATAATCGCTGCCCGAATGCGGCGAAGAGAACACGGCGCAAGACGTCGCCTCGCGCGGTTCATAGAGATCGAAGGATCGCAGCAAGCGGCACTTCTCCTGTCACGATCCCACCAGTGTAGTGCATTTCCCGGCCCGCGGAAAAGGCCTTGAACCGGGGCAGGCTTCCTTTTATAGACCGCCGATGCCATTCCCGCCCGCAAGGGCGGCGATGGGGGAATTGGGCGTATAGCTCAGCGGGAGAGCACTTCGTTGACATCGAAGGGGTCACTGGTTCAATCCCAGTTACGCCCACCATTTCCCCGCAAACTGGAACGTATCTGGCCCGGGTGCCGTCCCGGCGCCGCTGCTGAAGGAGACAGGCCATGAAGGTCCGCAATTCGCTGCGCTCCCTGAAGCTGCGCCACCGCGACTGCCGGATGGTGCGCCGCAAGGGCCGCGTCTATGTCATCAACAAGACCCAGAGGCGCTTCAAGGCCCGCCAGGGCTGAAGCTGCTTCGACTGCGAAGATCAGGAACCCCGCCCGCCCGGCGGGGTTTTTTGTTGCGCCGGGGTCAGCCGCTGGTGGCGACGATCAGGCGACGGATCAGGTCGGAGTTCAGGTAGCCGGTCACAGCCATGCCCTGGCGGCGCTGGAACTGGCGGATCGCTCGCCGCGACTGGGCGTCGAGCTGGCCGTCGACCACGCCTACATCGTAGTCGAGCATCTTCAGGCGCTGTTCCACCAGGGCCAGGCTGGCGGTGTTCAGCCCCAGTCCACGCTCGATCCGCGCATTGGCCGCGTCGCGGCGGTCGTCGGGCTCGTCTTCGGTCAGCCGCTCGATGCGGGCGCGCGCCGCGTCGGCGAAGGTTCCGCGCGGCCAGCGGTCGAGGAAGTCGCGATAGGCGCGCACCGTGTTGGCGGCGGTGGCGCGATCCCAGTCGGCCCGTTCGGCGGCCTGCGCCCGGCGACGATCGTCGGCCTCGATCCGGTCAAGCGCCCGGCGCGCCTCGGCGGCGTGGAGGCCCTCGGGGTAGCGCGACAGGTAGGCACGCAGGTCCACGGCCCTGCCGTTGGCGCCGGTCTCGCGCCAGAAGGCCTGATCGGCAAGGTCGCGCTGGCGCTTGCGCTCGGCTTCCTCGGCGGCGATCTCGGCCGACCGGCGGGCCGCCACAACGGTCAGCCGGTCCATCTGGCCGCGGTCGAGATATCCGGTCTCGGGCCGCCGCTCGGACTTTTGCCAGGCGCGGATGGCGCCCCGGGTGCCGGGGCCGAAGATCCCGTCCACGCCCCGGGTGTCATAGCCAAGCACGGTCAGCTGCTCCTGCACGCGCCGCCGGTCTTCGCGGTTCAGCCGCAGCGCCTCCTCGGCCGTCTCGGCCGGGTTGGCGCTGGCGAGGTTGAGTTCCAGAAGCCGCCGCCGCGCCTCGGCCGAAAACCGCCCGTCGGGATAGGAGGCAAGGAAGTTGCGCAGCTCCGCCTCGGTCGGCCGGTCGCGGATGGCACGCCAGCGCTCTTCCTCGATGACCGCCGAAACCGGCCGCTGCGATGGCGGCGGCGTGGTCTTGGCGGGGGCCAGCACGGTCAGGTCGGAGACGAACCCCGTCGCCTCCACTCCACTGGCGCTGCGCAGGGCTTCGGCCGCGCCCCGGCCGGGAGCCAGAAAGCTGCGCTCGGCCGCAGTGGCAACCGCGGCGGCACCGCCGGAGACCATCAGCACGCCCTGCTGCGAGGCGGCCACCCGGGGGCGGGTGCCGTCGGTGGCGTCGATATCGTCGCGGATCAGCCCCAGGAACAGCGCCGCCTGTCCGGGGCTGCGCGCAAGCAGGGAAAGGACCAGGTCCAGGGGCACGCCGTCGACGGCGATACCGGTCTGGCCGTCGGCCACCATGTCCACCGGCGCAAGATAGACCTCGCCGCCGGCGCCCGGGGCGTGGCCCGAGAAATGCACCACCAGCCGGTCGCCGGCACGCGCCTCGGCCTCGAGCGTGGTCAGCATCCGGCGCATCGTGGCACGGTCGGCGTCGATCCGGTCCGAGACCGCGAATCCGGCCTCGCGGTAGGCGTCGACCAGCGCGCGGTGCCGGCCGGCGATGTCGCGATCGTCCGGCGCACCGGGATAGGTGCCATTGCTGATAACCAGCGCCAGGTCGGCCGCAGCAACCGACCCGGCGCAGAATGCGGCAATCACCGCAAGTCCCGCAACACGCCGCGACAACACACGCCAAACAACTGCCATCGATAGACCCCCAGCCTTCAGCCCTTGCCCCAAGGCTAGCGGCAGGCGCGAATCATGCCCAATAAACATTGGTTTCGGATTGTATCGGCCGGCGGCTCAGCCGTAGTCGCGCCGGTCGTCGATGACCTTGCCGTCGCGGGGCAGGCTGCCGGGCGCGTGCAGCTCTACGGTCCCGCGCAGCTTGAGGATTTCGGCGGCCGAGGCGGCCAGTGCCGCGGCATCGGTGTCGGCGCCGGCGGCCCCGGTTTCCACCGCGATCACCATCACGTCCTGATCGCGTTCCCGTGAGACGATGACCCTGGCCCGGTCGATACCGGCGTGGCGGGCCACGAACGCGGCCACCTGCTCGGGCCGGACAAACATGCCCTTGATCTTGGCGGTCTGGTCGGCGCGCCCCATCCAGCCCTTGATCCGCGCGTTGCTGCGGCCACACGGGCTTTGCCCCGGCAGCCAGGCCGTCATGTCGCCGGTCGCGAAGCGGATCAGCGGATAGTCGGGGTTGAGCGCGGTCACCAGCATCTCGCCGACATCGCCCTCGGCCACCGGCGTGCCGGTGCCGGGGGTGACGATCTCGACGATCACGCCCTCGTCGACGATCATGCCTTCCATCGCCTCGGACTCGTAGGCGACAAGGCCGAGGTCGGCGGTGCCATAGCATTGCCGGCAGGCGATCCCGCGATCGGCGTAGTCCTGCCTCAGCGCCGGGAACAGCGCCCCACCGGAGACCGCGGCCTTGGCGATGGACAGGCCCAGGCCAAGCTCGGCGGCCTTGTCGAGGATCGTCTTCAGATAGTCGGGCGTGCCGGCATAGCCGGTAACCCCGAGATGCGCCGCCGCCTGCGCCTGCAGCTCGGTCTGGCCGGTGCCCGCCGGCAGCACGGTGGCACCGACCGCGGCGGCGCCGCTTTCGAACATCATCCCGGCTGGGGTCAGATGGTAGGAAAAGCAGTTCTGCACGATGTCGCCCGGGCCAATGCCGCAGGCGAAAAGGAACCGGCCCATGCGCCACCAGTCCCGGCCCCGCCCGCCGGGTTCGTAGATCGGCCCCGGGCTCTGGAACACGTGCCCGAATGCCGCCGCTTCCAGCGCCGTCAGCCCCCCGAAAGGCGGCGCCCCCCGCTGGGCGGCGACCAGGTCGGCCTTGCGCAGCACCGGCAGGCGGCCGAGATCGTCCAGCGACGTCAACGCCGGGACATCCTCTCCGAGGTGTTGCCGAAGGCCCGGTGCGCGGTCGCAGGCCCCGGCCAGCATGCGGCGGAGCGCGGCGACCTGATCCGCTGCCCGCTCGTCGGCCGACCGCGTCTCGAGTGCATCGTAGTTGCGTCCTTCCACCGACATGCGCCTCGCCTTTCCTGTTCCTTACGCTGCGTCAAATCCACGCACGGATGCGTACACAATTGCATACTCAACCAAAGTGCGATACGCGCCGGCGGACCGCTGGCCACGGTCTGCCACAAACTGGGGAGACGACGCCATGCCGAACCGGCTCGACCAGCGTATCTCGTTTCATGCCGACATCGAGACGATGGAGGCCGACTTTTCGGACCTGGAACTGAACACGCCCGAAGCGGTGAACACCTTCTACGACCGGATCGAGGACCGCATCCACGCCACCGGGCAGGAGCAGTGGTACTTCCTCGTCAACTACCGCAACTGCCGCATCGACCCGTCGGCCTGGCTGGCGCATTCGCTGCGCGGCAAGCGGCTGAACCTCACCCACTCGCTGGGCTCCGTGCGCTTTGACGCCAGTGAAGAGACCAGGGCCGAGATCGCCCGCCGCGCCAATACCGAAGCCTTCGACGCCAACCTCTTTGACAACCGCGACGCCGCGCTGGCCCGGATCGAGGAACTGCGCCGCGTCCCGACCCGGCGTCTTGCAGACACCGATCTGGTGCCGCCGACCATCGATGCCCGCACGATCCCGGGCCGTATCCGCTTCCTCGAGGCCGAGGGCATCATGGACGTGGATTTCGAGGATCTCGTCTTCGAGACCAACAGCGACGTCAACATCGTCTACGACCATCTCGAGGCCCGCATCGCCGAGACCGGCCGCAAGTGGTACTTCCTGGTCAACTACACCGGCTGCGTCATCGCGCTCAGGGCCTGGATCAGCTTCGCCCAGCGGGGCAAGCGACTGAACATCGCCAGCTCGCTCGGCTCGGTCCGCTACGGCACCTCGCCGGATCTGGAGGCCGAGATTCGCGACCAGGCATCGCGCAAGGATTTCCGCCCCAACATCCGCGCCACCCGCGAGGAAGCGCTTGAGCGGATTGCCGAGATGAAGGCCGAGGCGCTGGCCGGCGCCGACTGAGGCCGGCGGTCAGCTCAGCCACCGCTTGCGGCGGCGATAGCTGCGCACGTCGCGATAGCTCTTGCGGCCCTGGTCGCCCATGCCGAGGTAGAACTCCTTGACGTCGGGGTTCTCGCGCAGGCTGGCGGCGGGGCCGTCCATCACCACACGGCCCGATTCCAGGATATAGCCGTAATGGGCGAAGCGCAGCGCCACGTTGGTGTTCTGCTCGGCCAGAAGAAAGCTGACGCCTTCCTTCTCGTTGAGGTTCCTGACGATGCCGAAGATCTCCTCGACCAACTGCGGCGCCAGCCCCATCGACGGCTCGTCCAGAAGCACGGTTTCGGGCCGGCTCATCAGCGCGCGGCCGATGGCGCACATCTGCTGCTCGCCGCCCGAGGTATAGCCCGCCTGGCTTTTCCGGCGTTCCTTCAGCCGCGGGAAATAGCTGTAGACCATCTCGAGATCGGCCAGCACGGCGGCCTTGCCGTCACTGCGGATATGGGCGCCGGTCATCAGGTTCTCTTCCACGCTCAGGTGTTCGAAGCAGTGCCTGCCTTCCATCACCTGGATG
Source organism: Paracoccaceae bacterium (assembly GCA_050299555.1). Taxonomy (GTDB): domain Bacteria; phylum Pseudomonadota; class Alphaproteobacteria; order Rhodobacterales; family Rhodobacteraceae; genus JBNKWA01. The sequence continues at coordinate 51,054 of JBNKWA010000012.1, forward strand.
ACCCCGCGGCGCACCAGCTCGGACGGATTGAGCGCGGTCACCGGCTCGCCGCGATAGCGGATGACGCCCTTGGTCACCTCGCCGCGTTCGGAATGCAGCAGGTTCGAGATCGCCTTCAGCGTGGTGGTCTTGCCGGCGCCGTTGCCGCCGAGAAGCGCGGTGATCCCGCCCTTGGGCACGCTCAGCGACACGCCCTTCAGGACCAGGATGACGTGGTTGTAGATCACCTCGATATTGCTGACATCCAGCAGGGTCTCGGCCGTCGCCCCGGTGTCGCGCATCCCGCCCTCCCTAGAACTCGTTCACGAGGCGACGCAGGTCCGCCGCGTCCAGCCAGTCGATCCGCGCCGCACTGCCGCGGCGAAAGCCCTCGCGATAGAGGATCCGCGTCACGCAGGACGAGAACAGCGCATCGCTTTCGGTCTTGCTGGCGGCCGGCAGCGCGCCCTCGCAGGGGCTGAGATCGACGCCCTTGGCGGTCATCGCGCGCACGTTCCAGCCGCGTTTCTCGGCGAATTGCAGCACGTTCAGCGCCGACTGGCGCAGGCCCTGGTCGGTCACGATGGACATCGACCGCCTGGCCAGATCGGTCAGCCGCGCCTGCAGCGGGCCCGACGGCGCCTCCAGATCGCCGTTGATGATGACAAAGGCGTCGACCACCGGCTGATCGCCGGTCGCGGCGCGGACCGCCTGCATCGCCCGGTCGACATCGCCGAGGAACAGGTGGTCGCGCAGGCCGGCATCGGCATAGTACTGGCCGTTGATGCCGCGCGGCGGCAGGATCGCCGGGATCGCGGCCGAGGCCAGCACCGCCTCGGCGATGCAGGGCCGCGCCTCGGTGCCGCCGGCCACTGCCTCGGCGGTCAGGTCGAACCGGTCGAACCGGCTCGACTGCAGGCTGACCGCACCGACGAAAAGCCGCCGGCCCTCGGACTGCCGCTTGGCGATGCGTTCCACAAGCGCGGCGGTGGCCGAGGCGCGCACCGTGCGCTCCAGCCCCGAGGCGTCGAACAGCGAGTTGGCGAACAGCAGCCCCGGGAAGCCGCGGCTGCGGGCCAGGCCCTCGACGTCGACATCGCCGGCGAAGGGCAGGGCCGCATCAAAGTCCTTTCCGGCGAAGGCGGCCGGCGCGATGGTGGCGCCGGCGCTGGCACCGGTCACGATGTCGAAGGCCGCCGGCCGCGCCTGGGAGCGGCTGGGGTTGGCGCTCCAGCCGGCCATGAAGCCGCTGCCGAAGGCCGCCCATTGCCCGCCGGTGGACAGCGCGAGATAGCTCAGCCGCGGTGGCGCCGGGCGGGAGACGCTGTCGAGATCGAGGCTGCGGTCGACCCGCGACGACAGGATGCCGAACGCGGCCGCGGCCACGGGGTCGCTTGCCGGGTCCGGGGCGCGGACGGTGACCCGCTCCGGCCGTGGTGCGCTCACGCCGGCCAGATCGCCGGCGGCAGGCGCCCGGAGCACCGTCGTCGCAACCGTGGCGCCGGGCTGCTGCGGTACCGTCGGGAAGGCCGAGCAGGTCAGGTTCTGGGGCTCGACCACGGCGCAGCCGGCCAGCGCCGCCAGAAGGCCGGCCAGAAGACAACGATATGCAATGCCCATCACGGCCCGGTGGTCGCCCGCCCCGGTGGTCCGGAGCGGGCCTTGCCGGATCAGTTGCAGTCGCGCGGCGTGATGCCGGCCTCGGCCGCATAGGCCGCCGAGTCCTCGTCGATCAGCGGCTGGATCACCTCCATGTCCGACGGCTCGAACCCGGTGATCAGCGTCCAGGTCTTGGTCGACGCATCCCACTGCTGCACGGCACCAAGGCCGGGCCCGCCATGATTGGCGCAGGTCACCGTGAATTCCGGACCGAATCCGGGCATTCCCAGTGCCTCGAGCTTGGCGTTGTCGATCATCAGCGCCTCCATGCCGTCGCGCATCTGCGCCGGCGTGATCTGCGCCGTGCCGTGGATCTCCTGCGCCGTCTTGGCCGCCTCGACCGCCAGCATGGCGCCATAAAGCCCACGGTTGTAAAGCACGGTGCCAAGCTGGTCGCCGGCGCCGGCCGCCAGGCCCTTGTCGACGACATAGGTCTGAAGGTCGCCATAGATCGGGAAGTCAGAGCCGGTGTTGTGAAGCTGCAGAGACTTGTAGCCGTTGGCCGCCGCGCCCGCCGGCAGCACGTCCTGCTCCGAGCCCGACCACCAGATGCCGATGAAGTGGTCCATCGGATAGCCGATATTGGCGGCCTCCTGGATCGCCACCTGGTTCATCACGCCCCAGCCCCACATCAGCACATAGTCGGGCCGGTCGCGCCGGATCTGCAGCCACTGCGACTTCTGCTCCTGTCCGGGGCTGTCGACGGGGATCTCGATGAAGGTATAGCCGTGCTTCTTGGCCAGCTCCTGCAGGGTGCGGATCGGCTCCTTGCCATAGGCCGAGTTGTGGTACACCAGCGCGATCTTCTTGCCGTTCAGGTCGCCGCCCTCGAGATCGAGGATGTGGTTGATGGCGATGCTGGCGCCGTTCCAGTAGTTTGCCGGATAGTTGAAGATCCACTCGAACACCTTGCCGTTGGCGGCCGAGGTCCGCCCGTAACCCATGGAATGGACCGGGATCTGGTCAACCGCGGCCTTGGGAATGAGCTGGTAGGTGATGCCGGTCGAAAAGGGCTGATAGACCAGGCTGCCCTCGCCCTTGGTGGCCTCGTAGCACTCCACGCCCTTTTCGGTGTTGTAGCCGGTCTCGCATTCGATCATGCGGATCTTCTCGCCGCCGATGCCGCCGTCACGCTCGTTGACCAGGGTCAAATAGTCGGCATAGCCGTCAGCGACGGGAATGCCGTTCGCCGCGAAGGGACCCGTCCGGTAGCTGAGCGATGGAAATACCAGCTCGGCCATTGCCGGACCGGCCGCAACCAGACCGGCCAGCGCCAGGATGGCGGGTTTCAGAATACGCATGGACCTAAATCCTCCCCTTGGTTTTGGATCTTCTTTTCTTCCGGCGCGCGCGGGCGCCGATTGGCAGATACTAGTGCGGGAATGGCCAGAGACGAAGCTTCTCCTTGGCCAGACGCCACAGCGCCGCGAAACCGTGCGGCTCGGCGATCAGGAAGGCGATGATCAGCCCGCCCACGATCATGAATTCGATATGCGCGGCGATGTCGGTCGCCCAGCCGAGGCCGCCCACCAGCACGTTCTTCAGCAGCACCGGCATCAGCACCATGAAGGCGGCGCCGGCGAACGAGCCGAAGATCGACCCCAGGCCGCCGATGATGACCATGAAGAGCACAAGGAAGGACTTGTTGATGCCGAAGGCCTCGCCCACCTCGACCGCGCCCAGATAGACGGCGAAGAACAGCGCTCCGGCGATGCCGACGAAGAACGACGACACCGCGAAGGCCGACAGCTTTGCCGTGAGCGGGTTTACCCCGATGATCTCGGCGGCGATGTCCATGTCGCGGATCGCCATCCAGCTTCGGCCCTGCAGGCCGCGGGTCAGGTTCCGCGCCACCCAGGCCAGGACGATCACGAAGCCGAGGCAGAACAGGTACTTCGCCGCCGGCGTGGCCGCCGGGCCGGTCACCTCGAAGCCAAACATGGTCCGGGTCGGCGCGTTTATCTGGCCCGAGGCGGAATGGTTGTAGGCCCAGCCCCACTTGTTGAACAGCCAGACCAGGAAGAACTGCGCCGCCAGCGTCGCCACCGCCAGGTAGAAGCCCTTGATCCTCAGGCTCGGCAGCCCGAAGAGCACACCCACCAGCGCCGTCGTCAGCCCGCCGAGGATCACCGCCAGCGCGACATGCATCTGCGGCAGCACGAAGGCCACCGGGCCCAGGCTGACATCGAGCCCGGTCATGAACTTGTAGCAGGCATAGGCCCCCACCGCCATGAACCCGCCGGTGCCGAGGCTGACCTGGCCGCAATAGCCGGTCAGGATGTTCAGCCCGATGGCGGCGATGACATAGATCAGGAAGGGCAGGATGACGGCATTGGCCCAGTACTGGTTGATGAACAGGGGCACGACCAGCACCGCAAAGGCCAGCACCGCGTAATAGCCGTAACGGTCCAGCGCGATGGGAAAGGTCTGACTGTCGGCTAGGTAGCTGGTCTTGAAATCGCCGGACTCGCGATAGATCACCCCGCGCTCCTCCCCTTCCCGTCCCGGTCATCGCGCCGGGTTCAGCCCTTCGGCCTCCATCTCAGGCAACCGGCCAGACAGCCCGCCGTCAACAGAAATAGCAGGATTTCGGTCATCGTCGTGGCCGAAAAGGTCGCCGCCGCCACTGCGGCGAGTACCAGTGCCGCCAGGGCGACGCCCATTGCCGCCGTCCGCGCGGCCGCGGCCGGCCCCCGGCGCAGCAGCCCCAGCGCCACGACCAGCGCCGGCACGAAGGCCAGCCGGGCGAAGATCGCCACCGCCCCGGTGCCGCTGGCGGGTCCGATGAAGCCGACGAGGCCCGAGACCAGCGTCCAGATGCCCCAGGCGGCCAGCGCAAACCCGGCCGCCGACAGCAGCCGGAAACCCGCCGGCCAGTCGTCTCGCCCGTTCTCGATGTCTGGCATTGCGTCCTCAGTCCAACCTTGTCCCTTCCGGATACGAATCACCCGGGTCCGGCGCCTGCAGCCCGGTGAAATCAAGCTTGTGGGCGATCAGCAGGATCGCCGCGCACCAGGCGAAGAGGGCGAGGAACGGGCCGCCCTCGCCGGAAGACAGCGCCCGGCCGGTCAGCCAGGCAAAGGGTACCGCCCAGATCACGGCCAGGCTGAAGGCATACCACTGCAGCCGCTGCCATCCGGGCGTGCGCGCCGCGTCGCCGGCGAAAAGCACGGCGGCAAAGCAGGTCAGCCCGGCCAGTGGCAGCAGCGCCGCCACGATGCAGTACAAGGTGAACAGCAGCGTCCGGATGTCCGGCGGTCCGTCATAACGCAAGCCGCTCAGGGTCGCGGCAACGAGGATGACGAGAAGCCAGAGTGCAAGCAGCGCCAGGGGCAGCGACAGCAGCGTGGCGATCAGCGCCAGAACGGTGCGCGACTTGCGCCTGTGCAGTTCCGTCACCGCCTGCATTGCGTTATCCCACCTCGGCGGCGTCACCGGGCCAGTCCTCGCCCTGCGGCCGTACCAGGCAGAAGCGGTGGCCGGTGGGCGCCTCCATCACGATCCAGGTCCTGATGCGTTCGATTTCGCGCGCCCCCAGCCGTTTCAGCCGGGCACATTCGGCTTCCGGGTCGTCGGTCTCGATGTCCAGATGCACGTGCGACGGATGGTCCACGGCCTGCAGCAACACCTTGGGATAGCCCTTGTGTCCGTCGAAGACGGCGTACTTGCCACGCTCGTCGATGACGCCGGTCTTGCCCAGCGCCGCCGACCAGAAGGCGGTGGCCCCGGTCAGGTCTTCTCCCTGGCAATCGATGCAGACCACCCCGATGCGTGTGCGATGCATGATGTCAGTCCTCCTTGCCTGCCGCCAGTCTGGCCGCGGCCCGGCTTTCAGGCAAGAAGGCTGCGGCAGCGTTCAGGCAGGCATCACTTGCCCGGCCCGGTCTGGCGCAGCGACATCGACGCGCAGACCACCGACAGCAGCAGCAGCCCCAGCGCCGGGGCCAGCCAGGTCATCGCCTCGGCAAGGTCGCCGCCGACCCTCAGCGTCTTCGGCCCGCCCGAGATCAGCGCCTTGAGCTGGAGTTGTATCTGGAGCGGGACGGTCAGGAAGATCCAGGCGACAGCCGCGGCCCCACAGAGATACGCCATCAATCGATAAATGAGTTGGGACACGTCGCTCAGACCCTTTCTATGATCCGCTCGCCGAACAGCCCCTGGGGCCGGAACACCAGGAACACCAGGGCGAGCACGTAGGCGAACCAGTTTTCGGTCGCCCCGCCCAGCATAGAGCCCACAAAGTATTCAAAAAGTTTCTCGCCGACGCCGATGATCAGTCCGCCGGCGATGGCGCCGGGGATCGAGGTGAAGCCGCCCAGCATCAGGACCGGCAGCGCCTTGAGCGCGATCAGGCTGAGCGAGAACTGAACGCCCGACTTGGCGCCCCACATGGCGCCGGCGACCAGCGCCACAAAGCCCGCCACCGCCCAGACAACCACCCAGATGCGGTCCAGCGAGATGCCGATCGACAGCGCCGCCTGATGGTCGTCGGCCACCGCCCGCAGCGCCCGCCCGGTGCTGGTGTATTGCGAGAACGCGGTCAGCGCCACGACCAGCGCGGTGGCGATCAGCGCTGCCGCGATGTCGAGGTTGTCGAGGTAGAAGCCGTAGAAGTCGTCGCCGCCCAGGGAGGCGCTGACCTCCTCGACCCATCGGTTGCCGCCCTGGGCAAGGCCGATGTCCAGCACCTTGATGTCCGCCCCCCATATCAGGTCGCCGAAGCCTTCCATGAAATAGGCCAGCCCGATCGTCGCCATGAACAGGATGATCGGCTCCTGCCCGGCCAGCGGCCTGAGGATGAACCGCACCACCAGCCAGGCCAGGGCGATCATCACCAGGATGGTCAGCCCGATCGCCACCAGCACCGGCAGCGTCCATCCGAAGTCATGAATCTCGGTGCCGAACATGGTGTTGATCAGGTGGGAGAACGGCACCAGCCCGGTCTGCAGCCCGACCAGCGTCTGCGCCGCGAACAGCGCCAGCACGCCCTGGGCATAGTTGAAGATGCCCGACGACTTGAAGATCAGCACGAAGCCCAGCGCCACCAGCGAGTACATGACGCCGGTCATCAGCCCGTTCAGGATCACTTCGATCGTATAGTAGAAATCGGCGCCCATCAGCTCACCTCAGTCATGCGCCACCCCCAGGTAGGCGTCGATCACGGCCGGGTTGGTGCGCACCTCGTCGGGCGTGCCGTCGCCGATCTTGGCGCCGTAGTCCATCACCACGACCCGGTCCGAGATATCCATCACCACGCCCATGTCATGCTCGATCAGCGCGATGGTGGTGCCGAACTCGTCGTTGACGTCGAGGATGAAGCGGCTCATGTCCTCCTTCTCCTCGACGTTCATCCCCGCCATCGGCTCGTCGAGCAAGAGCAGCTTCGGCTCTGCCGCCAGCGCCCGGCCAAGCTCCACCCGCTTCTGCAGCCCATAGGGCAGCCGGCCCACCGGCGTCTTGCGGATCGCCTGGATCTCGAGGAAGTCGATCACCCGCTCCACCACCTCGCGATTGGCCACCTCCTCGGCCTGGGCTGGCCCCCACCACAGCGCCTGGGCGGGGATCCCCGCCTTCATGTGCGTGCAGCGGCCGGTCATGATGTTGTCGAGCACGCTCATGCCGTTGAAAAGCGCGATGTTCTGAAAGGTCCGGGCGATCCCCAGGCGGGCGATCTCGAACGGCTTCATCGGCCGGCGCCGCTTGCCGCGGAACCAGATCTCGCCCTCCTGCGGGTGGTAGAAGCCGTTGATGACGTTCAGCATCGACGACTTGCCGGCGCCATTGGGCCCGATGATCGCCCTGATCTCGCCCTCGCGGATATCGAACGAGATGTCCTTGATCGCCTCCACACCGCCGAACCGCAGGGTGATGTTCTTCACTTCCATGATGACGGGGCCGATGGAGCGGCCGTCGGCGGTGGTGGTGAGTTCTTCAGCCCGTTCACGCATTCAGGTATCAGCCCCCATCCCGGTCGCAATCGGCCAGCGGGCCGAGATTCATCGCCGTTACCGAGACCATCGCACCCTTCCGCGCACCCGTCACCAACACGGTCCTGGCTCCGTCCGAGCTGACCTCGGCCGCGGTCAGGCTTGGCTGGCGAAAGAAGCGGGCGCTGTTTTCCCATGCCGCACAATCATGCAGTTTGTCAGAGACATCCGGGCCGACGGTGTTCTGGATATAGCCCGACATGCGCTGCGCCAGCGCCTGCGCCCGCGCGTCTGCAACCTCGACACTGTCCTCTGGTGCCTGGGTGAAAACGAAGGCGATGCATCCCGGCGGGACAGCCTGACCCGGTGCGACCACAGTCAGGGTCATGAACTTGCCTTCTGACGTGTACTCGGCGGCCTGCGCGTTCTCTTTATCCAGCGTCAGTCCCTCGGCATTGGCCTGCCCCCGCTCAAGCATCGGATCAAGGCAATGCTGACGCATGAAATTGGCGGCCCGGTCGACATAGGCGTCGACATTGTCCTGCGCTGATACGGGATTGGGGCAAATGGTCAGGAGCACACAGAACTTTGCGATTGCGTTGCTCATTGACACGTTGCCTTTCCGTGCAGTTCTCGACGCATCCTGAATTCGCCCTCGCGGATATCGAACGAGATATCCTTGATCGCCACCACGCCGCCGAACCGCAGGGTGATGTTCTTCATCTCCATCAGCAGCACCGTGCCACCGCTTCGCCCGGGGTTGGTGGTGCCGGCAAGGTCTGGGGCGGGCTTCATCCGGGTCCTTTGTGGCCTCAGCCGGCCTGATCCGGCGGGAACAGGGTGATGCCGATCCCGAACCCCACCACGACCGCGGCGAGGTGCACAAGCGCGAAGACTGCCAACCGGCGATCGGGGCGGCGCATGTACGTCAGGACCCTGGTGATTGCCACTGCGAGGAAACCACCGAAGACAAGCGGCGGCGGCCGGTCGCCGGGCCGAACGTCGACGACCTCGGACAGGACGTAGATGAGGACGAACCAGAAGGCCGCGCCAAGCAGGAACTCAACGATCCAGCGCATCAAACCCTCCCCAGGCTGCCACTGGCATTCACTCCGCCGCCCTTGCATGCGCCGCCGGGAACACCTCGGCCTCGCGGATCGTCAGCGTCGCACTCACCTTGCCCTTGCGCCCGTCCTCATAGGTCACCTCGGTCTCGGCATGAACCGAGGGCGAGCCGTCATAGAGCGCCTCGATCAGGTCGCCGTACTTGTCGGCGATCACCCGGCGGCGCACTTTCATGGTCCGGGTCAGCTCGCCGTCATCGGCGTCCAGTTGCTTGTGCAGGATCAGGAACCGGTGCACCTGGCAGCCGGACAGGGTGGCATCGGCGGCGAGGCTCGCATTCACCTCGGCCACGTGCGCGGTCAGCATCTCGGCGACCTTGGGATGCTGGCTCAACTCCTGATAGCTGGCATAGGCGATATTGTTGCGCTCGGCCCAGTTGCCCACCGCGCTCAGGTCGATGTTCAGCATCGCGCAGCACATTGACCGGCCGTTGCCCAGCACCACCGCCTCCAGGATGTTGGGATAGAACTTCAGCTTGTTCTCGACGTATTTCGGCGCGAACAGGCTGCCATCGGCCATGTGGCCCACATCCTTGGCCCGGTCGATGATCTTCAGGTGCCCGGTGCCTTCCTCGATGAAGCCGGCATCGCCGGTGGCGACCCAGCCCTCGGCATCCTTGGTCGAGGCGGTGCTCTCGGGGTTCTTGAAGTATTCGCGGAACACCCCCGGCGAGCGGTAGAACACCTCGCCCGACGGGTCGATCCTCAGCTCCACCCCCGGGCTCGCCACGCCGACGGTATCCGCCCTGACCTGGCCATCGGGCTGCTGGGTGATGAAAACCGATGCCTCGGTCTGCCCGTAAAGCTGCTTGAGGTTGATGCCCAGCGAGCGCCAGAACTCGAAGATCTCCGGCCCGATCGCCTCGCCGGCGGTATAGGCCACGCGCACCCGCGACATGCCGGCGCGGCTGCGGATCGGCCCATAGATCAGGACATCGCCAAGCCGATAGAGGAACCGCTCCCAGGCGCTCACCGGCTCGCCATCGAGGATCCTCGGCCCCACCCGCCGGGCAAAGGCCATGCAGCGCCCGTAAAGCCACCGCTTCGGCCGGCTGGCATCCTCCATGCGGATGGTCAGGATCGTCAGCCGCTCCTCGTAATAGCGCGGCGGCGCGAAGAAATAGGTCGGCCCGATCTCGTACAGGTTCTCGTACATGGTCTCGGGGCTCTCGGGGCAGGCCACGCAGAACCCGCACCAATAGGCCTGGCCCACGGAGAAGATGAAATCGCCGACCCAGGCGCAGGGCAGGTAGGCCAGCACGCTGTCATCGGGGCCGAGCCGGTCGAACTCGGCCGAGGCGCGGGCGGTCTCGATGATGTTGCGGTTGGTCAGCACCACGCCCTTGGGCCGGCCGGTGGTGCCGGAGGTGTAAAGCATGACGCAGGTGCTTTGCGGGCCCAGCCGGTCGCTGCGCGTCCTGACCTCGGCGGCCAGCGCCTCGCCGCCCTTGCGGCCCAGCTCCTGCACCGCGCCGAGCGGGTGCATATGGGCGTGGTCATAGCGGCGCAGGCCGCGGGGATCGATGTAGATCACCTGCGCAAGGCGCGGCAGCCGGTCCTTGATCTCGATGACCTTGTCGACCTGCTCCTGGTCCTCGGCCAGAACGAAGCGGGCATCGCAATGCTCCAGCACATAGGCCATCTCTTCGGCGACCGAGTCGCGATAGACCGGCACCGGCACCGCACCGGCCATCTGCGCGGCGATCATCGTCCAGTACATGTGCGGGCGGTTGCGGCCGATCAGCGCCAGGTGATCGCCCTCGGCCAGCCCCAGCGCCACCAGCCCGGCGGCCAGCGCCTCGATCTCGCGGGCCGCCTCCTCCCAGGTCCAGCTCTGCCAGATGCCGAATTCCTTCTCGCGATAGGCGGGGCGGGCGCCGTGGTCGCGCCGGTTCCGGGCGAGAAGCCTGGGGAATGTGTCGAGGCCGCCGGCGGCAGCGGTCATGCGTCAGAACCTCCCTGCGGCGCGTGTTTCCCGCGCGTCGCGGCATTTCCGCCGGCTTTCCTTTGCCGTGTCGGCGCCTCGGGGCAGGTTACCAGCAATTGGCCACCGGACAACTCTCGATTTCGGGATCGCCGGCGGTTGGTGGACGGTGTGGTCAGCTATCTCCACCGTGACCATCTCGGCTCTGTCCGGCTGATCACCCATTCGGGCGGCACGCGCGCGCGGACGACCAGCTATGCGCCCTACGGCCTGCCCGACGACACCGACTTGGCGGACGAATCCAAGGGCTTCATTGGCGAGCGCTACGACGACGAGACCGGACTGAGCTACCTCAACGCCCGCACCTACGACCCGGCGCTGGGACGGTTCATCCAGCCCGACTGGTGGGAGGTGACCACGCCCGGCGTCGGCACCAACCGCTACGCCTATGCGGGGAACGACCCGGTGAACTTTGTCGATCCGGGCGGGAACGGCTTCTGGAGCGATGTCGGCAATGCTTTCAGCAGTGGCATCAACGCGGTAGCGAACGCAATCGGCAGCTTCGGGAATGCAATCACCGCAGGGCTTGACCATATCGGAACCGCAGCGATGGGCGAGAGTCGGTGGGAGGCAAACAAGGCCTACAACTATCTCGGTGGCTCGGCCAACAGCGGAATGACCTGGCAACAGTTTGATGCGCAATTCGGTTGGGCCTTCGAATATGCGTACGGAGGTTGGGATGAAGTAATCTCAAACGGTCGAGGCCGCCCAGGAGGCCGTGGAGGCCCTAGAGGCCGCGGCCTAAGAGAAGCAAATGGGCTTTACTACGATGACCAAATCAACATCACGAAAGACTACCTTGCGGGCAAACCCCTACCTCCCCACGTTGGTCTGCCCCGCTTTGCCTCACAGAGACAAGCCTTGCGTCAGCTCAAACGCGATGCTGGCATTCCCACTTCTCAGCAGCCCTATCTGACAAGATACGAGCCTCTTACGACTGCTCCCAGTCGTGGATCGCGCGTGATAGTTGACGGCAACGGTATGCCGATTAGAACCAGGGTCGACTACTACAAGACGACGGACGGCCGATCTTTGATCGTGCAGGAGCACCCTGGGCACTTCTACGGGCCTAACCAGCCTGGGAACATCGGGGCCCACTACAACGTGCGCCTGGATGGGGGGTCAGGGCGCCGCGGAGTTGCGCCTGGTGCTGCCGGGCACTACGATTGGGGATTTTGCCACCGATGATCTGTACGACAAATATCGAGAGGTTGCCGGAACTTGAGACAATCTGGCAGGTGGCCGACATGGAGCGTGAGGATGCAATTCTTCTTGATTTGTTGCTCTCTTACGATTCCAGCAGAGCATCCCTGCGGATTTCCATGCCTATAGCGAAGGGTCTTAAGAAGCCAAGGTTCATCGGAAAAAGCCGTGTTATTTTACACATTGATTTCTATGATTTGAACAGTCTTGATGTTTCACTAACTGAAAGTGGTGAGCGGTGTAGTTGCGACATAAGAAGAAGAAATTCCCTTACGTTCCTTGACGCCTCCGGCTTGTTTTATGCTCGCCTTTCGTCTCCGGCGGTTGTGGTTGGCGAAATCGAGCCAATATGAACTCTCCCCAGTGCCGGGCATTGCTTGATCGTGCGGAGGTGGATTTCTTCTGCCATTGCAGCGATGATGCTTCGGCCCGTAGCGGCCGGCCCGACCGAAATCGCGAGCCTGCACTCACTGCCGACATGGGTGCAACCGATCCGGGCGCGAGGGTCATTCTTGGGACGGTTGACTGATGCTGATCGACCCGCCGAGAAAAGAGGTTGCTCACCTGCTGACCGAGGTGGGCTTCGTGAAGGCATCGCCAAAGGCATGCGCGAAGGCCTTCGCCGATTGGATGCGCCCGATCGTGGCTCGGTACGGGGACTCCATCCACGTCCTTGCTCCAGCGGGTCGCTGCGGGAAATCGTTGATGACCTGCTTCCGGGCACAAGGCCATATCCGCACAATCAGGTCTTCTTTGAGACTGAATCGCCCTGGGCGCTGTTCATCGAGGATGGTGCCTGCGGCACGGATGCGCACTGCCTGCGCGTGCTTTCTGAGAAGATGCAGACAGAAGCCATCCGCGCTGTCTTGTCGCCAGGCGGCGACGTAACCCCGTGGCCGGCTGTCATGTTCGAGCATTATCGATGTGGCGCTGTAACGCGGTCCATAGCTGCGGCAAACGACGGCGGTCGATGGGTTTGGTATGCCTCCGGAACGCCCCTGACGGTCGAGAACGTCACCAACTACGACAAGAGGGTTATTCGTACAAGGTTCACGCCCAATGGGCTACTTGAGGTGCTGTCATTCTTTGGAATTGTGCCCAATGCACCGGGATTCTACAGGAGTCATTACTGTCGGTGCGCGCGGGCGCCCTCTATGTCGCCGGGTGCTGCAACAGGTGTTGAGTTGGCTTGAACGGATTGACAATGATCTGCCCTTGCCAAGGCTGTCCCCGTGCCGCCCGTAGGCGCGTCCCCGCGCGCGTTGACACTTTTATCAAGATAGATCAGTCACTTGACCCCCCGTCCCCATGGGGACGCTGTTCCCGGGGCAGCGGTTCGGACTGGATCGCGCCCGGGCGCTCCCCGCCCACCCACCCTCGCGCCCGGGCACGATCCCAATCCATTGCCAGACCGTCCCCGCCGCGTCCCCACGAGATTCCCTTGAATCCCAACACCTTGATCCCCCGTCCCCATGGGGACACCTGAATCAGCGCCCCGGGCGCGATCCAGAGCCGTCCCCAAACCGTCCCCACGGGATTTCGTGCGGTTTCAATGCCTTGACCCCCCGTCCCCATGGGGACGCTTGCGCCCGGGCCCCGGTCGCGCCCCCGCAAGGCCGCCTTGTTTCACCGCGGCCAGCGCGCGTAGCGGCGGCGCTCGGCCTCGAGCTGCAGGATGTAGAGGTCGATCAGGTTGATCCGGTGCCGCAGGTTGGCAATCCTGCCACCCGCGCCCTTGACCCCCTCCAGCGCGGCGATCTCACGCTCCAGGTCCCGCTGCTCGCGGCGATAGTCGGCGATATCGTCGCCGGCGTCGTAGAACCGTCTGCCGTGCTGATAGGCCGGCTGCATCGCCGCGCGCGCCGCCTGGGGACAGACCGGGGCAAGGGTCAGGCCGCGGCTGCCGATCCGATAGGCGTTGTCGGGGGTGCAGTACTGCTTCAGCCCCTGCTCGCGCCCCATCGCCCAGGCCGCCGCGTCGGGCACGACGCCAAATTCGGCGCAGGCCTTGCGGTGCTCGGCGATCCAGCTCGCGGGCCGGCCGTCGGCGCCGTCGGAGAAGCCGATCGCCGCCCAGTTGCCGTCCCGGCACTGATCCTCGGAAAGCGTGGCGCAGGACGCCAGCAGGGTCAGGGCGAGACCGGCAAGAAGCAGGCGCAGGGCAGCAGGCATGGCGTGGTCCTCCACTATCGATCTTGGCGCGATCCGGTCCGACGGCAAGCCCGGAAAAGAAATTCCCTCGCGCCGCCAAGGATTGCACACTGGCGCGCGTCAGAAGGTTCAGGATGAGGATGACGGCGAGCGACGAGTCCCTGGCGCTGGCGGCGGCAGCCGGCGATGGCGAGGCCTTCTCGGCCCTCGTCACCCGGCATTATGACCGTATCTTCGCCCTCGGCTTCCGCCTGACCGGCAGCCGCGCCGAGGCCGAGGACCTGGCACAGGACATCTGCGTGGCGCTCCCCGGAAAGCTCGACGGCTTTGCCGGCCGGGCACAATTCACCACCTGGCTCTATCGTGTGGTGGTGAACGCGGCGCGCGACCGGTTCCGCCGCGCCTCGGCCCGGGCGAAGGCCGGCGCCGGCTGGGGTGACTGGGAACTGGCCCGCCGCGATGCGGATGCCGAGGCGGCCGAGCGGCGCGACTGGCTGGCCGAGGCCATGGCGGCGCTGACGCCCGACCTGCGCGAGACCGTGGCGCTGGTGATGGACGGAGAGTTGACCCATGCCGAGGCGGGTGCCGCGCTGGGCGTGACCGAGGGCACGATCAGTTGGCGCATGAGCGAGGTGAAGAAGCGCCTGAGGGCGCTGGCGATGGAGGAAGGGTCCGAGCCATGACCGACGAGCTCGACAAGCTGGCCAGGGCGCTGCGGCAGGCGACCCCCGAGGCCGCACCCGATGCCCGGGCGCGCGCCATCGCTGCCGCCGAAGCGGCGTTTGCGGAAAAAAATGCCGCCGCCGCCCAAGGAACGGCCGACCGGCCGCGTCACAGTCCCGACCGTGCGCAAGGGGCGCGCGGCTGGATGCAAGGGATCGTGACGATGTTCCAGAAGTTCAATTCCCGCCCGGTACTCCTGGCCACCACCGCCGTGGCGACGCTTGGCGTCGGCGTGGTGCTGACGCAGCAGATCGCGCGCCAGGGCCTGCCCGAACACAGCCCGTCCACCGAGACGACCGCCGGCGCCGAGCGGCAGGAGGCGAATGCGCCGGCGGCAAGTGACGCTCTGGCGCGCCGGACCGCGACCTCGACCGACGAGGCCGATTCGTCCGTTCGGGGACAACTCCAGACGGGCGCTTCCGGCCGGGCAGGGGCCAGCGAGGAGGAGGCCCGCCCCGTGATCCGCTCCGACGATGCCTTGGCCGCAGCGCCCGAACCGGAAGTCGTGTTCGAGGCGCCAGTAGAGAGCGAGGTCCACGCCGCACCGACCGCCGCCGCGCCTCTGGCCGATGGCGACCCGGCCATTGCCGGGCTGCGCCTGCGCGAGGCGTCCAAGGCGGTGATCGTGCCGCCCCCCTCGGACGCGATCACCTTCGAGCCGCCCCAGGCTGGCGACCGGTTCGAGTCGGCCGGCGACAGCCCCTTGAAGCAGGTGGCAGCGGAACCGGTCTCGACCTTCTCGATCGACGTCGACACCGCGAGCTACGCCTATGTCCGCAATGCGCTGATGCAGGGGGTGCTGCCACCGCCCGCTTCGGTCCGGATCGAGGAGATGGTCAACTACTTCGACTACGCCTATCCCGCGCCCGACAACATCGAGACGCCGTTCTCCACCAGCGTTGCGGTTACCCAGACGCCGTGGAACGCCGGAACCAGGCTGATGCAGATCGGTATCCGCGGCTATGACGTGCCGGCGGCCGAGCGGCCGCCGCTGAACCTGGTCTTCCTGATCGACACCTCGGGATCGATGCAGGATGCGAACAAGCTGCCGCTGCTGGTGCGCTCGTTCCACCTGCTGCTGGATACGCTGACCGAAAAGGACAGCGTCGCCATCGTCACCTATGCCGGCAGCGCCGGCACCGCGCTGGAACCCACGCCGGCCAGCAAGCGGGCGAAGATCGAGGCGGTGCTGGACGGGCTGATCGCCGGCGGCTCCACCGCCGGGCATGCGGGCCTGCAGGGCGCCTACGCGCTGGCCGACCAGATGAAGGCCGAAGGCGAGGTTACCCGGGTGATCCTGGCCACCGACGGCGACTTCAATGTCGGGCTGGACGATCCGGACGGGCTCGAGGCCTATATCGAGCGGCAGCGCCGCACGGGGACATATCTTTCGGTGCTCGGCTTCGGCACCGGCAACCTCAACGACGTGGTGATGCAGCGGCTGGCGCAGAACGGCAACGGCATGGCGGCCTACATCGACACCCTGGCCGAGGCGCAGAAGGTGCTGGTGGAGGATGTGGCCGGCAGCCTGGTGCCGATTGCCAACGACGTGAAGATCCAGGTGGAGTTCAACCCGGCGACGGTCGCCGAGTACCGGCTGCTGGGCTATGAGACCCGGGCGCTGGCCCGGGAGGACTTCAACAACGACGCGGTGGATGCCGGCGAGATCGGCTCGGGCCACATGGTGACGGCGATCTACGAGGTCACGCCGGTGGGGTCCCCCGCGGTCAGCATCGACCCCCTGCGCTACGCCGAGACCGAGGCTGCCCCGGTATCGGCCGAGCCGAGTGACGAATACGCCTTCGTCAAGCTGCGCTACAAGCGTCCGGGCGAGAGCGTGTCGCAGCTGGTCACCACACCGGTTTCACCGGACCGGGCCGACTTTGCCGCCTCGGAATCGGGCTTCGCCGCCGCTGTGGCCGGTTTCGGCGAGCTTCTGCGCGGGGGCAGCGCAATGGGTGACTGGGGTTACGACGATGCGCGGGCGCTGGCCTCGGCGTCGCGTGGCGAGGACGCCTATGGCTATCGGGCCGAATTCCTCAGCCTCGTGCGTCTGGCCGAGGCGGCCGACCGGCGCTGACCGGGTCAGTCCGCCGAGAGCGCCTGCCGCAGGCGGGTGAGCGCCACATCGAACCCGGCATCAAGAATGTCGTCGCGGCCCTTGAGGGGCCGCGTCACCTGTTCCGCCCAATCGGCATATTCCACTTTCCGCGCATGTTCCCAGTCCGGCGGCGGACAGTCGGCAAGCGCGGTGAGGTTGCTGGCCTTGTCGGCGAGCTTCAACAGCGCGGCGCGTGGCGACTTCTTCGGCGCGTTCACCACTTGCAGGCGCTTGCGCTCGGCCTTTGGCAGGGACTTGTCGTCGGTCACCTCCATGACCAGGGCCGCGACCTCGACACCAAACAGGCCGGCGATTTCGGCTTCGGTGCCGTCGGTGTCCTCCACGACATCATGCAGGATCGCGCCCTGCAGCAACACCGGGTCGTCGCCATGCCTGCTGCCGGCGATGCGGCTTGCGACGTCGATAAGATGATTGATGTAGGGTTCCCGTCGCCCGCCCTTGCGCCGCTGGTCGGCATGCCGCGCGGCCGCATAGACAAGCGCCTCGAGGATGTCGCGGTGCATCCGCCCTCCGATCCGGCTGCGAGTTCAGGCTAGCGCCGCAGCGCCCTGCGGGCAAGGGACCGGTGGGCTGCCGCCTGTTTCGCGCCAGACGACAGCCCTGCGGTAGATACGCAACCCCGAAACACGGGGCAGTTCGACGGCTAAGGCTGAAACGTGAAGGAATGTTGGTGGAATGGTGGCCGGCGTGGACACAATTTGAGGTTGTACCCGCGGGAATGGGGGCGTGCCCTTCACCCCAAGGCTTCTGTCGCCCCGCAGTTCCGGTATACACTCGCCAGCCCGCGCCATGGGAGTTCGCGCATGACCAGCGACCATCTGCAACGAATCCGGAAGGCGTTCGAACGGCAGTCCGTGACCTTTGATGGAGTTGCCGACAGCCTGGACGTGCGCTTCGAAGAACGGTTTCGCGATGCCCTTGGTGCTGCGGCGAGTGGCGGGATCCTCGATGTGGCCTGCGGTCCGGGTGCGGTCGCCACGGCACTGGCCAACGGCGCCGACCATGTCGTCGGCCTCGATGCAACCGACGCCATGCTGGACCGTGCTCGCATGCGCGCACGCCGCGCTGGTCTGACCAACGCATCCTTCCAGGTCGGCGACGCCGAGGCGCTGCCGTTTGACAGCGGCAGCTTCGACGGGGTCGTGAACCGAGCCTCGCTGCACCACTTCGCCAACCCCGGGCGCGCCATCGCCGAGATGCACCGCGTCCTCAAGCCGGGTGGGCGCGTTGTGGTCGTGGATGTGATCTCGTCCGACATCCCGGCCGAATCCACGCTGCACAACGCCATCGAGATCCTGCGCGACCCGTCACATGTGCGCATGTTGCCGGGAAGCGAACTCGTCGACCTGGTCGGCGCGGCAGGCTTCCAGAACCTGCAGGTCGCGGGCTGGGACAGCGCCCGAGAGTTCGGTGAATGGATGTCCATTGCGAACGACGCGGCGATCTCCGAGCCACTGCGCGTCGTGATGCGGACACTGGCGGAGTCGGGTCACCACGCCGGCATCGACTTGAGGGTCGAGCAAGGCGAAATCCGTTTCGTTCACCGCTGGCGCCTGATCGCTGCCGACAAACCCTGAGGCTGCGGCGCAGGCAGGCACGAAAAGGGCCCGCGGATGCGGGCCCCGTCTGCCTGGCTCGCTGGAGCCTTAGTTCTTGCGTGCCGCCTTGCCTTCGAGTGCCGGCGCCTTGGCGATCTCGATCTTGCGCGGCTTCAGTGCCTCGGGAACCTCGCGCACCAGATCGACGTGCAGCAGACCGTTTTCGGTGGCCGCCGCCGTTGCGCGCACATGGTCGGCAAGCTGGAAGCGCTTCTCGAACGCACGCGTGGCGATGCCGCGGTGCAGATAGTTCCGCCCCTCGGCCTCGTCTTCGGACTTCTTGCCCGACACGACGAGCTGGCCTTCCTTGGCTTCGATATTGAGCTCGCTCTCGGCGAAGCCGGCCACGGCGATGGTGATGCGATAGGCATCCTCGCCGGTCTTCTCGATGTTGTAGGGCGGATAGCCGTTCTGCGGCGCATCGGCGCTCAACACGTTTTCAAGCATCGAGGCCAGCCGGTCAAAGCCGACTGTGGTGCGATAGAGCGGGGTGAGATCATAGGTGCGCATCATGCATCCTCCTGATGAAGCGATACGGGTTGCGATGGACCCTCCAACAGGACAGGCCCGGGCTTTTTCGATGCCGGACCCCGCATGGGGCATCCGGCAACTCTGAGGTAGTGAAGGCTCGCCGACGGTTCAAGAGGTTCCGATGGCCAGGAAGCGGCCTGTTCCGCCCCTGCGGCTTTTCAGCGCCCGATCTGCGGCAGTCGCTGGAAAGGATCGACCCGCTGCGGGCGTCGACCGAGTTGTTCGGCTATGCTTGACCGCTGCGTCAGGTCTTCCTCATCCGAGGACACCGTGCGCACCCGCATCAGGCCATGGCTCTTGTCCAGCCGTGCCAGCAGCGAATCCACCGCCGTTCCGAGCGCCGCGCCAAGGGCGACCGGCCGTTCGCGCCACTGCGCCATCGCCGAGACGACGGACGCGATCCGAAGATTGTGGTCTTGGTCTTCGACCAGGATCGGCGAGCCAGAGGCGCCGAAGTTGACCGCGCAGGAATACACCAGAACCCGGCTCTGCACCGCCAGCATATGGCAGCGATCCTGCAACTTGGGTGCGTCGTCGCGGTCGCGGGCATAGCTGACAACGCGCACTTCGTCGCCGGCACGCGGTTCCTCGACCCAATCGAAAGGCTCGGCAACGCTGCGCGGCACCGGCACCTCAAGTTCGATCAGCGCCACATCCGTGGCGACGCGCTGCATCTTGTCGCTGTTGGAAAAGACATAGTCGGGGTGCAGGACGATGCGTCGGGCCTTGCGATCAGCAACCGCATGACCGTCGTTCCAGCCGGCGCGGAAGAGGATCCGGTTGGCCGGGATCGGCCTGCCGCTGGCGCGGTAGAACAGGCAGTGAGCGGCGGTCAGGACGACCCGGGGCCGGATCAGCGTGCCGGTGCAAAAGCCCGAGCCGCTGAAGTCGACCCGGCCCACGGCACTGTAGAAACTCGCCTCTGCATCGCTGGCGATGGCACGCAGAGGTTCGTCCGCGGCGGTCGCCGCGGCGAGAAGAGTTTGAGCCGATGATGGCCCACCGGTCAGCGCCAGAAGAATGGCCGCCGCCTTGCATACACGTGTGAACGCAAGCACCCTCAGTCAGTCCCTCCGCTTGGCACCACCACCCTGCGTAGCACCGTTTCATTTCGCCCCAATTGCTCGGCCAGGCTGCGCCCTTTCGCTGCCTGGGTACGAAAGCCGGCGGCCGTGGCCGAGGCCTGCTCGGCAAGTGCCTGCAACCGCCGGTGCGGCAGCGCGGCCAGCGAGACCTTGCGGCTGTCGATCTCGGTAACGGCAGCCACCACTGCAACGATGCGGGGCACGTCGCCCCCGAGGTCCAGGACCGGCGAGCCGGAGGACCCGTTGGTGACGTCGCAGCTCAGCACGGCGATATTGTCGTCACGCTCCAGCACCGTGCAGCGCTCTTGAATCGAGGGCCGCTCGGACCGGTCCCAGGCATAGGAGACCACGCCAACCTCTCCATTGCGCGGCAGGGCCTCGACATAGTCGAGCGGGCGGATGAACAGCCCCGTCACCGGCTGGTCGAGCTCGATCAGCGCAAAATCGTCAGCCAGTTCGCTGGCCTCGTTCGCGCGCGAGAAGTCGTAATCGGGATTGACGTGCACCTGCCTGGCGCCGCGCACCGCCTGCGCTGCGCCATCGGCAAATCCGGCGGCGAAGCGGACGCGTGCGTCAGGAACCCGGCTGCCGTCGCGCTCGTCGAAAAAGCAATGCGCCGCCGTCAGCACGAGTTTTGCGCTGATCAGTGTGCCGGTGCAGAAGGCCTCATGGCCGATGTTGACCCGGCCCACGGCCGCCCAGGGCCTGGCCTCGTCCCAATGGTCAAGACGGTGCAGCCGCGTATCGTCGGCCCACGCTGGCAGGCCGGACGCAACCAGAAGTGCGGCCAGGACAAAAAAACGAAACATGGCGGGAGTATAGCGGCAGTTGCGATTCGGCCAAGTGCGATTCGTTTTAAATCGCAATGGCCCGGGGTCGTGGGCCGCCGGTGGCCCAGTCGAGCAGTTCCACAGTATGGACGACCGGCAAATCCGTCCCGCTGCCGATCTGCATCATGCAGCCGATATTGCCGGCCGCGATGACGTCCGGTGCTGTTACTTCCAGGGTCGCCACCTTGCGGGCCTTCAGCTTGGCGGAAATCTCCGGCTGCAGCAGGTTGTAGGTCCCGGCTGAACCGCAGCACAGATGCGCGTCGCGCGGCTCGACCACCGCAAAACCAGCGGCCTTGAGCAACGACTTCGGGGCGGCGGTCACCTTCTGGCCGTGCTGCAGCGAGCAGGCGGCGTGGTACGCCACCTTGACCGGCGGCGCCTTCGGGTCAATCAGCCCAAGCTCGGCCATGACCTCGGTCACGTCGCGGGCGATGGCCGACACCCGGGCCGCATCTTCGGCCAGCGCCGCATCGGTGCGGAACATGTGACCGTAATCCTTCACCGTGGTGCCGCAGCCCGATGTGTTGATGACGATGGCATCGAGGCCGCCTGTCTCGATCTCGCGCGCCCATGCGCGGACATTCCTGGCCGCGGTGGCATGGCTTTCATCGGTCTTGCCCATGTGGTGGGTCAGCGCCCCGCAGCACCCGGCACCCTTTGCAATCACCACCTCGACACCGTGTCGCGTCAGAAGCCGGATGGTTGCCGCGTTGATGTCAGCGTTCAGCGCCCGCTGCGCACAGCCGGTCATCAGTGCCACGCGCATGCGAAGCGGACCCGATGCGGGGTGGACTTGCGGCGTGTCATGGGCCGCAGGTCCGGCAACGGGCGCATTGGCCATCTCCAGCATCGCCCTCAGCCGCGCGTCCGGCACCAGCCGCCGGAACGGTCGGGCCAGCTTTGCCCCGACCAGCGCCAACCGGAACCGCTCCGGATAGGGCAGGACCCGCGCCAACACCCAGCGCAGCACGCGATCGTGCCAGGGCCTGCGATAGGTCTGCTCGATCCATGCCCGGGCATGATCGACCAGGTGCATGTAGTGCACACCGGACGGGCAGGTAGTCATGCAGGCGAGGCACGACAGGCACCGGTCGATATGCTTGACGGTCTTGGCATCGGCCGGCCGCCCCGCCTCCAGCATGTCCTTGATCAGGTAGATTCGGCCCCGCGGGCTGTCGAGCTCGTCGCCCAGCACCTGGTAGGTGGGGCAGGTCGCGGTGCAAAAGCCGCAATGGACGCAGGACCGCAAGATCCTGTTGGACCGCGCGGTGTCCGGGTCCTTCAACTGCTCGGTGGTGAAGTTGGTTTGCATTTCAGGCCTTGCCGTCGATGAGCAGGACAAGCCCCCAAAGAAGGCCAAGCAACACCGCAGGCACCAGAACAATCCAGAACCCCAGCCAGAACCATCGTAGTGGCCGCCCCCGGATCACGCCCACAAATCGCACCAGTTGCACAGGCGTGGCGAGTGCCGCCGCCGCGCCGATGGGTCCGCCGGCAAGGGTCGCCAGCACCTTCTCGGCGCCCGGCTCCTCGATGGCGCGCACCGCCATCAGGCAGAGCACCGCGATGCCCGGCACCAGGGCCAGTCCGATCCCGGGCATCACCAGGCAGAAGACCAGATAGGCCAGCACGAACAGCCCGACGAAATAGTGGGACTGGTAATCCAGCGAGGACAGTGCGTCATGCCACATGGTGATCTCTCCTGCCGCTCGTCATCCGATCAGCCCCGGGTTCAGGATGCCGCGCGGGTCGAATTTGGTCCGCAGACCTGCCGAAAGCCGCGCAACCGCGGGTGCTTCCGGTTGGAAACGGGGCAGATCGCCGGAATCGGTCGAATGCACCAGCGTGGCATGGCCACCGATGCGGCCCGCTTGCTGCTGAAGCGTCGCGTGGACCGCCGGCACTTCGGCGGTCCGCGACCAGACCCAGATGCGCCCGCCGCCCCAGTCATAGGAATAGAGGACGTCATGCGCGGCTTTGGCCTGCGCCATGAATCCGGGGGCATCCGACGGCTTGACCGACACCCGCCATAGCGCGCCGGCCTCGCCGCGAGCGGCCTGACTGTACGCCGACATTGCGCGGATGGCAGCCCAGTGTTCGTGCCCCTGGGCGACGGAAACCTCGCCGAACCCGGCCAGAAGCTGGCACAGCCTGTCGGCCCGATAGGCGACCGAGTCGGCAAACCCCTCGACGCGGATCAGGGTCCGGCCGGGCTTTTCGATGCAGTCCGGCAGATGCGCGGCGCCGGTCACGTCGTAGGGCGAGGACAGAACCGCTGCGAGGGCGCGAACCGCGTCCGCATCGGTCAGACCTTCGATCTGCACTGTCGCCTGTGCTTGCGGTTTCGGCAGCACCTTGAAGCTGACCTCGGTCAGTATGCCCAGCGTACCGCAGGAGCCGGCCATCAGCTTGACGAGGTCATAGCCGGTGACGTTCTTCATCACCCGGCCGCCGTTCTTGACGACGTTGCCCGCACCATCGACGAAACGGACGCCAAGCAGAAAGTCTCGGGCCGCGCCCGCCTGCATCCGGCGCGGCCCCGACGCATTGGTGGCGAAGACGCCGCCGATTGTTGACGCTCCCTTCGCGCCTGTCACCGCGTTCAGAAGGTAAGGCTCGAACGCCAGCATCTGGCCCTCGGCCTCCAGCGCGGCCTCGATATCCGCCAGCGGCGTGCCCGCCTGCGCCACCATGGTCAGCGCCCCGGGCTCGTAAAGGGTGACGCCCGCGATACCCGACACCGACAGCGCCTCGCCCGGCCGGGCCAGGCCGCGCGTGCCGCCGCCAACGACGGAAAGCGGCCCGTTGGCGCCCCGGATCGCCTCGGCCAGCTCTCCTTCGCTCGACGGTTTCAGCATCGCGACAACGCCGCTGTTCATGCCGCCCGCCGGCTGGCGCTGACAGAAAGCGGGAACACCTTGGCGGGGTTCAAAAGCCATTGCGGATCGAAAACGTCCTTTACCCAAAGCTGCGCCGCCAGATCCGCATCGTCGTACTGGACCTGCATCAGGTCACGCTTCTCGATGCCGACCCCGTGTTCGCCCGTGAGGCACCCGCCGACCTCGACGCAGAGCTTCAGTATATCGGCGCCCAGCGCCTCGCAGCGCTCCAGATCGCCCGGCTTGTTGGCGTCGAACAGGATCAGCGGGTGCATGTTGCCGTCACCGGCGTGGAAGACGTTGGCGACCTCCAGGCCGACCTCCTTTGACATCTCGCCGATGCGCCGCAGCACCTGCGGCAGGGCGCTGACCGGGATCGTGCCGTCGAGGCACATGTAGTCGTTGATCTGGCCCATGGCGCCGAAGGCCGACTTGCGCCCCTTCCAGATCGCGGCCGATTCCGCCTCGGAGGTGCTCTCGCGCAGCTCGACCGGATCGTGCCGCCGGGCAATGGCCAGGATCTTGTCGAGCTGCTCGCGGATCTCGGCCTCCGAGCCCTCGACTTCCACGATCAGCAGCGCCTCGACATCGGGATAGCCGGCATGCACGAAGGCTTCGCAGGCGCGGATGCACGGCCGGTCCATGAACTCGATGGCCACCGGCAGCAGGCCGGCCCGAATGATGTCGCTGACGCAGGCGCCGGCCACCTCGTTCGAGGAAAACCCCATCAGCACCGGCCGAGCCCCCTCGGGCTTTGGCAGGATCCTCAGCACCGCCTCGGTCACCACGCCAAGCTGCCCCTCCGAGCCGCAGATCAGCCCCAGCAGGTCATAGCCGCCGGCATCCAGATGCGGGCCGCCGATGGTCACTACCTCGCCGGCCATGGTCACCATGGTGACACCAAGCAGGTTGTTGGTGGTGACGCCGTATTTCAGGCAATGCGCACCCCCGGAATTCATCGCGACATTCCCGGCAATGGCGCAGGCAAGCTGGCTGGACGGATCGGGCGCGTAGAAAAAGCCGTCCGCTTCGACGGCGCCGGTGACGCTGAGGTTGGTCATCCCGGTCTCGACCCGTATGAAGCGATTGGCGTAGTCGACCTCCAGCACCCGGTTCAGACGCGCCACACCCAGGATCACCGAATCTGCGGTCGGCAGGGCCCCGCCGGCCAGGGACGTGCCCGAGCCGCGCGGAACCACCGGCACACTGAGCTCGCTGCATAGCTTCAGGATCGCAGCGACTTCCTCGGTCGAACCCGGCAGCACCACCGCCAGCGGCGGACACCGGTAGGCGGTGAGCGCGTCGCACTCGTAGGCGCGGGTCTCGGCCGGATCGGTGATCACGGCATCGGCCGGCAGGATCGCACGCAGCCGGGCACCGATTTCATCGCGCGCGGCGAGTACGGCCACATTGGGCGCTGGCATCTCCATCTTCGGTAGTCTCCGCTGGGCTGCCCCGAAACTAGGGCCGATTTGCCGGTGTGAAAAGCGCCGAGTTCGGGCTAGACGATGGGCATGGGTGAGACACTGGGTGCGATCCCCGATCTGTTCGGACCGCTGGATGCGGTGGCGCTGGCCTGTCTGCTGCTGGTTCAGTGGCTGATCGGCTGGCGCATCGAGAACCCGCCGGCGGCGCGCCCGTCGACGCATCTGCTGGTGGCGCAGCAGCGTCGCGACTGGCACCGGGAGCTGCCGACCCGGGACAACCGGATTGCCGACGTCAACGTGGTCGCCTCATTGCGGCAGGGCGCCACCTTCTTCGCCTCTGCGGCGATGATCGCGCTCGGCGGCGGGGCCGCGCTCCTCGGCCAGAGCGAGCGATTGCGCGGCGTTGCCAGTGACCTCGGTGCGCCGGTATCGCAGCCCGATGCGGTCTGGGAGATCAAGATCATATTCGCGCTGCTGCTGCTTGCGGCCGCGTTCCTGAGGTTCGTCTGGGCGATCCGCATCTTCGGCTATGCTGCGGTGGTGATGGCCTCGATCCCCGATGGCGATAGCGCCGAGGGCCAGCGGCTGGCGTCTCGGGCGGCCGAGCTGAACATTCTTGCCGACCGCAGTTTCGCCCGTGGCCTGCGGAGTGTGTATTTCACCTTGGCTGCCATCGGATGGTTTGTGGGACCTGTTGCGATGATTGCAGCGGCGGCCATCGTTGCGGCCAGCCTTTGGCGCCAGGAATTCCTATCAGACAGCCGCAAGGTCCTGAGCGGGGCAGACCGCCAGGGTGAAACCGGATGAGAGAGACAATCCGAGCCTGAGGTTCACCCGAGCTGTTGAAGCTGGCCCCAGGATCGTTTCCAGGACGTGTTGACACGGGCCCGGTCAGCCGTTGTCCGGCACCTCCCGCAGAATCTCCAGAGCTGCGGAATGGGTCCGCGTGTCGCCGGCGGCCAGCACCCGTCCGCCGCCATGCGCTGGGCCGCCTCGCCAGTCGGTAACAATCCCGCCGGCGGCCTGAACGACGGCCTGCGGTGCCTGGATGTCGTAGGGTTGCAGCCCCGCCTCGATGACCAGGTCGACGTGGCCGAGCGCCAGCAGGGCATAGGCGTAGCAGTCGGTGCCGTATCGGGTCAGGCGGCAATGGCGGCTGACGGCATGAAAGCCGGCGCCCTCTTCCGCCGTCCCCACCTCGGGGTAGGTGGTGAAAACCGTCGCCTCGGACAGCGATGGGCACGGCCTTGTGCCAAGCTGCCGCACCGTACCGTTGCGGCGCAGTTCGGCGCGCCCGAAACCGCCGGCAAAGCGTTCGCCGGTGAAGGGCTGGTCGACGATACCGAACAGCGGCTCGTCGCCTGCGTTGACGGCAATCAGGACGCCCCAGGTCGGCAGACCCGAGATGAACGCGCGGGTGCCGTCGATCGGGTCGATGACCCAGGTGAGGCCGCTGGTGCCATGTTTGGCCGCCTGCTCCTCGCCGAGGATGCTGTCGTTGGGTCGTCGCGCTGCGAGCACCGCCCGCATAGCGGCTTCGGAGGCACGGTCGGCGGCAGTTACCGGATCGAAGCGCCCGTCCCCCTTGTCGTCGGTGACGAGATCCCTGGAACGGAACATCGGCAGCAAGGCAGCCGAGGCCGCATCGGCCATGGCGCTGGCCACGGCGATCAACTCATCCTGTGGAAGAGAAGCCCTCATGCCGGACGCGGGCCGCCCGTCAGGACGGCCGGCACCGGCGTGCAGGTTCGCTGTCTCAGGCGACCTCGCTCAAGACTCGCGCAAGGTCGAACAGACGGCGACGCTGCGTCTCGGGGATTGAGTAGTAGGACCGAACGAGCTCCAGCGCCTCTTTGTCCGCAAGCAGGTCACCCGGCTTGATGCGGTCTTCGCCGGCGGTCTCGCCCAGTTCGTTGTAGTCGCCTTCCAGGCCCTCGAAGAAGAAGTTGATGGAAACCTCGAGCGACTTGGCGATATCCCAAAGGCGGGACGCGCTGACCCGGTTCATGCCGGTCTCATACTTTTGGATCTGCTGGAACTTGATCCCAACCAGATCACCAAGCTGCTGCTGCGTCATACCCAGCATCCACCGACGATGGCGAATTCGCTTTCCGACATGCACGTCAACAGGGTGCTTCATGATTTGCTCCTGAACTTGTAACTCGTTACCACACTTGGACCTGTATCACCGCCTGTTTGCGGTTCAAATCCCATTTCGGTCCGCGGTCCCCGCACCGAACGGAATACTTTCCGGGCCCTTCACCTCGATCGGTACGCGATATGTCGCCAGGGCCAGCGACATCATGCGCATCTGTACCACAATCTTTGCGCGTTTTCAAACCGGCTTCACACAACCGCAGCGTGCTCCAAAAATAATGTATGCAACGGCTTTCAGCGTGCCGCCGCGCTTCCCACGGCTATGCTCCACAACCGCTCAGAAGGGCGAATTTGAACCAGGCCATTCTCCATCCACATGACGAAAGACACGCAAAAGTAGCACGTCTGATAGTGCAGACATGGCCGCTCTGCGACATTTCTGTTGAGGTTTGGTAAACCAACACTCGCGCAACATCGGCCAATGCACCCGCAACCAAAGACGAACCTTTCTACGAATAGCCGATAATTTCCCCACCGGCTATACAAAAGCGTGTGCGACCCGCGTGACGGCCGGCCCCGGGCGGCGGGGATCCGCCGTCAGTGGCCGTCAGGCCGCCGGCAATCACCGGTGGAGCGCTGGCCTTTCCGCCGTACCCGACCCAGGTTGTTGCCGCTGCCGGGACCGATTCGGAGGCCCGGCCGAAATCCGGGGGACCATCCATGCGGGCCATGCAACTCCAGGCACTCTCGACACCGCTTGTGCCGGTGACGCTGGCCTTGCCGGTGCCGGGCCAGGGAGAGTTGCGCCTGTCGGTTCGGGCCTGCGGCATCAACTTTGCCGATACCCTGATCGTCCATGGGCGCTATCAGGAGCGCCCGGCGCTGCCGTTCGTACCGGGCATGGAGGTGGCCGGCGTCGTCGACGCGCTCGGCGAGGGTTGCGCGGGGCCGGCCGCCGGGACCCGCGTGGCCGCCTTCGCCGGCCATGGCGGCCTGGCCGAGATGCTGTGCGTGCCCGCCGCCGCCTGCGTGCCGCTGCCCGAGGCGATGTCCGATGTCGAGGCGGCGGGGTTCCCGATCGCCTACGGGACCTCGCATCTTGCGCTTGCCGAGGCCCGTCTCCATGCGGGCGAGCGGCTGCTGGTGCTCGGTGCCGCCGGCGGTGTCGGGCTGACCGCGGTCCAGATCGGCGCGCTGATGGGTGCCGAGGTGATCGCCTGCGCCAGGGGAGCGGAGAAGCTCGAGGTCGCCCGGGCTGCCGGCGCCCATCACCTGATCGACAGCGAGGGCGGTGACCTGCGCGAGCGGGTGAAGGCGCTGGGCGGCGCCGACGTGGTCTACGATCCGGTGGGTGGCGAACTGTTCACCGCCGCGCTTCGAGCCTGCAACCCCGGGGCCCGGATGCTGCCGATCGGCTTCGCCTCGGGCAGCGTGCCGCAGATCCCGGCCAACCTGCTTCTGGTCAAGAACATCACCGTCATCGGCTTCTACTGGGGCGGCTGGGCCCGGCACGACCCGGCGCGAGTGGCGGCCAGCTTCAGCACCCTCTTCGGCTGGTACGAGGAAGGCCTGCTGAAGCCCCATGTCAGCCACGTGTTGCCGCTGGAGCGGGCGAACGAGGCGCTGGACCTGATCAGGACCCGCGCTGCAACCGGCAAGGTGGTGGTCGAGATCGCCTGAAACCGGCCCCGCCGGCGTCCCCATGGGGACACCCTATCGGGCCGATTTTGGGTCGATCCGGGGCCCGGACAGCCCCTTTGCCAGGCGTCCCCACGGGGACGGGGTATCAAGCGACTGAAATAAAACGATAAAAGTGTTAACGCGGGTGGGGACACCCGTGGGGACGCCTTCAAGAGAGCCTGATTCAGATCGCGCCGACCTACCGCTGACAGGTCGATGAAGGGCAATGGCGCGGATGAGTCCATGCCCGGCCTGGCTAAGGCGACAAGGCGCCGGCAAGAACCAGAAGGTCGAGACCAGCGGTCGCAGGCCTTCGGCCCGGACGGCCAGTCCGGGCCGCGCCCGACCCGGCCGGAGGTCGGGCGCATTTGCGACGGATCGAGAAGCGGGCCGGCTTCGGCGGTGTGGAGCCATAAATCGCGGGAGCGGCGCGGTATCGCGGCGCCCTCCCCGGGTCGGGACGCTGCCCTCGGGCTCGCCGCAGGTGGCCCCCCGGCTCTACCGCCCTTCCAGACGCCAGGCGGCGAAGGCCAGCGAGCCGGCGATCAGCAGCATCAGCCAGCCCGGCGCCAGCGAGGTCAGGCGGATGTCGCGCACCGCATAAGCCTCGCGCCGGGCGAGGCCAACCCAGCCGCGCCCCGCGGCATTGCGCCCGTCGCCGACGCGGCGGATGTCGGGCACGCCGGTCTCGGCGAAGCGCAGCACGCCGCCCCGGGTCGCATCGGCCAGCGGCGCCAGAAGATCGCCGGTGGAGATCGGGTTCTCGAATTCCCGAGGCGCGGCGGGACCCACCGCGGTGACCGCGGCAAGGCCGCCCTCCTCGAGCCGGTAGATGCCGTCCTCGGCGGCCTCGAACTTCGCCTGCCACTCGCCGGAGCGAAGCTCGGTCAGCGCCAGTTCCTGCGCTTCGCCCGAGGGTGAGGTCACGATCACCGGCTCTACCGTCTCGCCGAGGGTGTGGCGGGTCACCGTCACCGAGGCGCCGTCGGGGTTGGCAACCAGCGCTTCCTCCTCCAGCTCGGGCTCCTGCATCAGCCAGTGCGCCAGCCGGCGCAGGAGTTCCTGCTGCGGGCCGCCACCCTCGTAGCCGCGCGCCCAGAGCCAGGCCTGGTCGGAGCCGAGCAGCGCTACCCGCCCCTCGCCCTGGCGGTCGAGCACCAGCAGCGGCCGGCCGTCGGGGCCTTCCATCACCGCGGTGCCGCGGATGGTTTTCATGTCCACGAGCCGGAACCAGCGGCCCCAGCCCGGGGTGCCGTCCGCCGCGGTCGGGCGCGGCGCGTGCTCTTCGAGCCCGCGGGTGACCGGGTGGCGGTCGCCGACCTCGGAGATGCGCGGGACGAAACCTTCCTCGATCACCCGTGCGGTGGGTTCGGCCGGCAGGATGTCGCGGAGCGGGGTGCGGGCGAGGCTGTCGGCGCTGGCAAAGCCGGGACCCGAGGCGATCAGGAGCGCGCCGCCGTCGCGCACGTATTGTGCGACGTTGTCGAGATAGAGCGTCGGCAGCACGCCGCGGCGCTGGTAGCGGTCGAAGATGATGAGGTCGAACTCGCCCACCTTGTCCATGAACAGTTCACGGGTGGGGAAGGCGATCAGGCTGAGCTCGAACACCGGCACCCCGTCCTGCTTCTCGGGCGGGCGCAGGATGGTGAAGTGCACCAGGTCGACGGCGGCGTCGGACTTCAGCAGGTTCCGCCAGGTGCGCTCGCCGGCATAGGGCTCGCCCGAGACCAAAAGCACCCGGAGACGGTCACGGATGCCGTTGATGGAGAGCACCGCGGCATTGTTGCGCTCGGTCAGCTCGCCCGCCTCGGCGGGCACGGTGAGCTGCACCACGTTCAGCCCGCCGCGCTTCAGCTCGATCGGGACGGTGACGCTCTGGTTGACCGGGATGTCGTAGACTCCGGCCTCGGCGCCGTCGATGGAGACCAGCATCGGCACCCGCGCCGGCGCGCCGGCGGGCGCGCGGCCCAGCATCTCGACCTTGAGCGTCAGGTCGGTGCGCTCGCCGACGATGGCGAATGTGGGCGCGGTCTCGACCAGCAGGCGGCGGTCCCATTCGTCGGGGTCGCCGGTCACGACGGCGCTGACCGGACCGGGGAAGGCGGTCAGCGCAACCTCGTCGTGGATGCGCCCGTCGGTCAGCAAGATGGCGCCGGCGATGCGGTCGGGCGACACCTCGGCGGCCGCCTTGGCGAGTTCGGTGAGCGCCGTGGTGCCATCGTTGCGATGCTCGCCGCTGCCGTCGCGGACGCTGACGGTGCGCAGCTCCAGCGGTGCGTCGCCCTCGCGCGCGGCCAGCGCCTGCAACTGCGCCTGCATGCCGGCGACCAGTTCGTCCATCTGTGCCGGGCGGCTGGCGATGCCCTGGCTGGAGGTCTCGTCGATGACCAGGAAGGCGATGTCGGAGAGATAGTCGCGGTCCTCGCGCTTCCAGCTCGGGTCGGCGAGCGCCAAGAGCAGCACCGCCGCCGAGAGCGCCCGCAGCCACCAGCCGCCAAGCCCCCGCCAGAGCGCGAAGGCGACCAGCAGGACCGCCAGCGCCGCCAGCGCGGCGATCACCGGCCAGGGCACCAGAGGGGCGAAGATCAGGGCATCGGTCATGTCACTGGCCCAGCCTTTCCAGCAGCGCCGGCACGTGGACCTGGTCGGACTTATAGTTGCCGGTCATCACGTACATGATCAGGTTGACGCCGAAGCGGAAGGCCATCTCGCGCTGGCGCTGGCCCGGCGCGCCGCGGCCGACGGGAAACAGCGGATTGCCCTGCAGGTCCACGGCCCAGGCCGCCGCCCAGTCGTTGCCGCCGATCACCACCGGGGTGACGCCGTCGTTGAGGTTGCGGAACGGCATGCCCTCCACCTCCTCGACCTCGGGCGCGGCTTCGACCCAGAGCGTCGAGTTGGCATAGCGGCCGGGGAAGTCCTGCAACAGGTAGAAGGTGCGGGTCAGCACGTGATCGGGCGGTGCCGGCTCCAGCGGCGGGATGTCGATGCGCTCGGCCAGCGCCTGCAGCCGACGGCCGTTCGGCGTGCCGCCGACGCCGCCGCCGAGATCGGCGTCGCGGGTGTCGAACATGATCATGCCGCCCGAGCGCATGTAGGTGTTGAGCTTGGCATAGGCCTCGTCCGAGGGCAGCGGCTGGGTCTCGGTCACCGGCCAGTAGAGGAACGGATAGAAGGCAAGCTCGTCGGTCTCGAGGTCCACCGCCACCGGTTCGGCCGGCTCGACCGCGGTGCGGATGTTGAGGATCATCGACAGGCCGCGCAGCCCCGCCTCGCTGATCTGGTCGGTGCGCGCGTCGCCGGTGCGGACATAGGCGAGCACGGTCTGGTTGGTGGCGTAAAGCGCTGCCTCGTCATCCTGCGCGAAGGCCGGCTGCGTCGCGGTGGCCAGCCCGACGGCCATCCCCATCGCGGCGGCGCGGGCCACGCGGCTGCCGGACAGGCGGCCCGAGACCACGAGCGTCGCCAGGATGTCGAGCATCAGCAGCGCCAGCGCCAGCATCAGCAGCGCCGGCTTCAGGATCACCTCGCGGGTGACGCCCATGGTCTCCACCGTCACCCCGGCCGGGAGCGGTGCCAGCGCCGCAAGCGTGTCGCCGCTGCCAAAGAGGTTGACCGCGATGGTGCGCTCGCCCGCCTGCCAGATGCCCGGCGGCATGTCGCGGCCCGGCGGATCCTCGACCAGGCGGGCACCGTCGACGCCGGCCAGAAGCCCCGGCTCGGCCAGTTCGCCAAAGCCGTCCAGAACCCGGACCGGCACCCAGGTCTGGCCGCGCAGGTCGTCGGCCTCGGGCTGGGTGCCCCGGGTGCTGACCGAGAGCCGCTCCAGCATCTGCACGAAGAGGCCCGACAGCGGCAGCGACGACCAGTCGGCGTTGGCGGTAACGTGGAACAGCACCACCCGTCCCTCGCCTTCGTTTCGGCCGGTGACCAGGGGCGTGCCATCCTCCAGCGCCGCCATCACCCGCTCGGGCAGGGCCGGATCGGGCTGGGCCATGACCTGGCTCGACACGTCGACATCGCCGGGCAGGGCAAGCCCGAAGAAGGGGCTGGTCTCGGGGAAGGGGCGCAGGCGTTTCGGGGCGCCCCAGCTCATCGCCCCGCCGACACTGCGGCCGCCGGCCCTGAGCCGCACCGGCAACAGCGGGTCATTGTCGAGCTGGCCCTCGCCGGACTGGGCCAGCCGCGGCCCGGCGAAGCGCACCAGCAGCCCGCCGCCGCGCACCCATTCGATCAGCGGCTCGCGCTCGGCATCCGACAGGCTGCCGACATCGGCCAAGACGATGACATCGGGCGAGGCGAGAAGCACGTCCGAGAGCGGCGCCTCGATCAGCTCGGCCGCCGGTTGCAGGGCCGAGCGCAGATAGTGCAGCGGGTCGAGAAGCTGCTGGCCCTCGCGCGCCTGGTGGCCGGCGATCAGCGCGATCTTGCGCCGTTTCAGCCCGTCATCGGACAATGCCACACCACCCGCCGAGCGGGCCTGCGGCAGCGACAGGCGGTTGATGCGGTTCCTCAGCTCCAGCGGCAGCTCGAGCGCCGCCTCGGCGCTGAGCGCATCGGGCTCGAAGCGCACCTCGGCCGCGCCCAGCTTGCGCTCGATGCCGAGGGGATCGGGACCCACCGCCGACACCTCGATCGCCGGCAGGGCGGAGTCGGCGGCGGCCCGCAGCACCGTCGTGCGCACCGCGCCGTCGTGGAATTCGGGGGCGGTCAGCGCCAGCACCGGCCGGCCGCTGTCGATCACCGTCAGCTCACCGCGACCCTGCAGGGCGCCCAGGAAGGCCGCGTCGCCGTCGGTGGCAACGCCGTCGGTTAGCCACACGGTCTCGAAATCCTGCGCCTCGCTCGCGTCCAGCCATGCGGCGAAGGCGGCCCTGTCGGGCGTCCATGGCTGCGGCGCCAGCCCCGGCAGCCGGGCGATCCAGTCGCGGGCATCGCGAAAGGTCAGGGCGCCGTCTGCCGGCGGCCCCTCGGCGACGCTGAGCACCGCCGCCGGGCGCCCGGCCCGCGCCGCCTGATCCAGCAGCTCTTCGGTCCGGGCCATGCGCGCCGCCCAGTCCGGCGCGCCGGCCCAGCCGCCATCCAGCAGCACCAGGATCGGGCCCGAACCGGTCGCCTCGACCCTGGGGTTCAGCACCGGATGGGCGAAGCCGACAATGGCCGCGGCCAGCGCCAGCATCCTGAGCAGGAGCAGCCACCAGGGCGTCCGGTCCGGCGTGCGCTCGGGATCCTGCAGGCCAAGCAGCAGCCGCACGCCGGGAAAGGCCCGCCGCGCGGGCGAGGGCGGGATCGCGCGCAGCAGCCACCACAGCACCGGCAACGTCACCAGCGCGGCCAGCAGCCACGGGGCGAGGAAGCCGATGGGGCCGAGCGTCATCATCTAGTAGCCGCCCCCCAGAGCCATGTAGAGCCAGAGCAGCGGCTTGCGCGGGCTGTCCGAGGTGCGGTGGACGAGGAACTGCCAGCCGCTGCGACGGGCGAGCAGATCCAGCGCCTCGCGCCGCTCGGCCAGCCGGTCCTGATAGGCGTCCTTCAGCGCCCGCGCGCGCTGGGTCTCGTGGCGGATCTCGCGGCCCATGCTTTCGAAGATGGTGCGGCCGTCGAAGGGGAAGCTTTCCTCGCTGGGATCGACGATCTGCACCAGGCAGCCCCTGACGCCGAGGCCGACGGCATGGGTCAGGGCCGGCATCAGCGTCTCGCTGGGGCCGAGGAAGTCGGACAGGAACACCGCCAGCCCGCCGGGTGCGAACGGGCCGTCCGGCGGGGTGCCGTAGTCGGGCCGGCCGGCGCGGTGCGTGGCCATGGCCAGCGCCATGCGGCGAAGCTGGGTCTCGCCGGTGCGTGGCGGCGCGGCATCGGTGCCGCCCAGCGAGATGCGCTCGCCCGCCTTCATCAGCAGCACCGCCAGCGCCAGCGTCAGCAACTGCGCCCGCTGGGCCTTGCTGCGCGCCACCCCGTCGGAGCGGTAGTCCATGCTGAGCGCGTCGTCGGCCCAGAAGGTGACGGTCTGTGCCGCCTCCCACTCCATCTGCCGGATATAGAGCGAATCCGACCGCGCCGAGCGGCGCCAGTCCACATCGGTCAGAACGTCGCCGGGCATCGCCTGGCGGTACTGCCAGAAAGTCTCGCCGCGCCCGGCCCGCCGGCGCCCGTGCACGCCCATGGCCACCGTCGCCGCCAGCCGCCTGGCCTCGGCCAGCAGCGGCGGCAGCGAGCCC
Organism: Paracoccaceae bacterium; assembly: GCA_050299555.1. GTDB lineage: Bacteria > Pseudomonadota > Alphaproteobacteria > Rhodobacterales > Rhodobacteraceae > JBNKWA01. The sequence goes on from JBNKWA010000012.1 coordinate 86,274, forward strand.
GCGATGCGTTCCGCATCCCGCCGCAGCCAGATGGCATCATGGGCGACCGCAGCCGGGCCGCGCGGGTCGGGCTCGGTCACGCCGCGGCCCGGTCGCCGACGGCCGCCTCGACCAGTTGCGCGATCAGCCGGTCGAGGGTCTGACCCTCGGCGCGGGCCGAGAAGCCGAGCGCCATGCGGTGGATCAGCACCGGATGCGCCAGCGCCGCCACGTCCTCGGGCGACGGCGCCAGTCGGCCCTGGATCAGCGCCCGGGCCCGGACCGCCAGCATCAGTGCCTGCGCGGCGCGCGGCCCAGGCCCCCAGCTGACCGCATCCTGGACAAGGGCGCTGCCTTCCTCGGTACCCGGCCGGGCCGAACGCACGAGGTTCAGGATCAGATCGACGATGGCGTCGCCGACCGGCATCCGCCGGATCAGCTTCTGCGCCGCGATCAGGCTGGCGGCGTCGAAGACCGGTTCGGCCTCCGCCTCGTCGGTGCCGGTGGTCGCCAGCACGATGGCACGCTCGGCCTCGCGATCGGGGTAGCCGACATCGATCTGGAACAGGAACCGGTCGAGCTGCGCCTCGGGCAGCGGATAGGTGCCCTCCTGCTCGATGGGGTTCTGGGTGGCCAGAACGTGGAACGGCACGCCCAGATGCCGCCGCTCGCCGGCGATCGACACCTGCTTTTCCTGCATCGCCTGCAGCAGCGCCGACTGGGTGCGCGGGCTGGCACGGTTGATCTCGTCGGCCATCAGAAGCTGGCAGAAGACCGGCCCCTCGATGAACTTGAAGGTGCGGCTGCCGTCGGCGCCGGTCTCCAGCACCTCGGCGCCGAGGATGTCGGAGGGCATCAGATCGGGCGTGAACTGGATGCGGTTGGCCTTCAGCCCCATCACCGTGCCCAGCGACTCCACCAGTCGGGTCTTGGCCAGCCCCGGCGCACCGACCAGAAGCGCGTGGCCGCCACAAAGCAGCGCTGCCAGCGTCAGCTCCAGCACCATTTCCTGCCCGATCACCCGGCGGGCCAGCATGGTACGGGCGCGCACCAGCGCCTCGGCCGTGGCGTCCATCTCGCGGATCATCTCGTCGCCGCCTTGCGAAGTGGTCATGTTTCCGGGATCTCCTGCCATTGCGGCCACCTGGGCGAACTCGCGGGATAGTCCGCGCCGTCGCACCGTCTATACTCGCCCAACAGAATAGCAAGCTAGGCCCAGCGAAGCGAAGGGCAAACGCAATGTCCACTCAGAAACCCGTGAAAACGCCGTCGGCCGAGGCGCTGGCCGGGGCAGCCAAGGCCGCTTCGGGACGGGGGGCGCCGCCGGTGCATCTGTGGAATCCCACCTTCTGCGGCGATCTCGACATGCGGATCGCCCGTGACGGGACGTGGTTCTACCTAGGCACGCCGATAGGGCGCAAACCGCTGGTGAGGCTGTTTTCCTCGATCATCCGCAAGGACGGCGACGATTATTTCCTGGTCACCCCGGTCGAAAAGGTGGGGATCACCGTCGACGACGCGCCTTTCGTGGCCATCGACTTCGATGTCGAGGACCCGGGCGAGAATCAGCGGATCACCTTCACCACCAATGTCGACGACCGGGTAACGGCCGGGCCCGACCATCCCATCCGGGTCGCCAACGACCCCGAAACCGGAGAGCCCTCGCCCTATGTGCTGGTGCGCCGCAACCTCGAGGCACTGATCGACCGCAAGAGCTTCTACCGGCTGGCCGAGATCGGCACGACCGAGGGCGACCAGTTCGGCATCCGCTCCGGCGGCGTGTTCTTTCCCTTCATTGCCGCGGCGGAACTGCCGGACCGCTAGTCTTGTTGCCGTCGGGGGTGACATTCCTCACACCCCTGCCGCCGCAGCCAGTTGCCAGCAGCCCGGCGCCGGTCTAGCCAGCGCATCGTTCCGACAGGGTGCCGAACTCGGGCGCGTCGCATCGACGCTTGCCGGGCGGACGCTGTCGACACCGGTCTTAACATCTCAACGGTACTCCATCATGCGCATCGCGTATTTCTGCTTCGTTGTTGCTGCCCTGGCAGCGCTCACCGGCATGAGCCTCGGCATTTTCATGGGGATCAACCAGGACTTCAGCCTGGCGCCGGCCCATGCCCACCTGAACCTTCTCGGCTGGGTGACAATGTGCCTCTACGGCCTTTATCACCGCGGCGTCGCGCGGGCCCGCAACCGGCTGGCCTGGACCCAGGTCTCGGTCGCCGCGCTCGGCTTTCCGCTGATGACCGGCGGCCTGGCCCATCATCTCGCCACCGGCACCGACGCCGCCGAGCCCTTCATCAGCATCGGCTCGCTGGCGGTCTTCGCCGGCATGCTGCTGTTCATCGCCGTGCTGGTGGTCGATCTGGTTGCCACCGGCCTGCTGCGGGGGCAGGGACGCCCGGCGGCCAACCTTGCCGTCGGCAGCCCCCTGGCCGGCTGACATTTGCAGGGCCGGGCGAGTCGGTTCTATGATCGCCCGGCCTTCACTCAAAGGGGCCCCGCATGCCCGACATGCCCCGCCGCACCCGCGAATACCGCAGCTACCTGTTTGACAGCCGCAACTGGGACGGGTTCCGGCCGCGCGAGGGCGACGTCGTCATTTCCACCTCGTACAAGTCCGGCACGACCTGGATGCAGAACCTGGTGCTGGAACTGCTGTTTCCGGACGGCGACCGGCCGGCCGTCTCTGCGGTCTCGCCATGGCTCGACCGCAGCACCATCGATCCCGATGCCGTGCTGCCGATGCTTGACGCGCAGACGCACCGCCGGGTGATCAAGAGCCACCTGCCGCTCGATGTGGTTCCCTACTTCCCGGAGGTCCGCTACATCGTTGTGGCGAGGGATGCGCGCGACGTCTTCATGTCGTTCTGGAATCACTATTCCAACTATACCGATGCGGTGATCGCAAATTTCAACGACCCCGCGACGCTGATCGGTCCGCCGATGCCGCGCTGTCCGGACGAGTTGCACGATTTCTGGCGGATCTGGATTGCCAGGGGTTGGTTCGAGGGCGAGACCGAGGGCTGGCCGCATTCGGGCAACCTTCATCACACCCAGTCCTGGTGGACGTTCCGGCACCTGCCGAACATCCTGTTCGTGCATTTTCAGGACATGCTGTCGGACCTGCCGGCCGAGGTCGACCGCGTCGCCGGTCACCTCGGGATCGCTCTGCCCGAAGGGCGGCGGGAACGCATCGCCGAGGCGGTCAGCTTTGCCGCGCTGAGCCGCAGCGCCGATCGCTCGGCGCCGGCACCGCCGGAACGCATGGCGACGATTTGGCAGGGCGGCGCCCGCACCTTCTTCAACAAGGGAACCAACGGGCGCTGGAAGGGGGTGCTGACGGGCGACGAGCTGGCGATGTACGAGGCGGCCAAGGTCCGGGTGCTGACCCCCGACTGCGCGGCATTCCTCGAGAATGGCCGGCGGATCTAGGCGGAGATGCGGCCGAGATGACGGGCGAAGCTGTCGAAGACGGCGCGGTAGACCTCCTTCTTGAAGGGCACGATCCTGCCGATCAGGGTCTCCGGCGCCATCCACTGCCACTGGCTGAACTCCGGGTGCGGGCCGGTGATGTCGATGACGCTGTCGGGCGCATCGAGCCGCATCAGGAACCATTTCTGCTCCTGGCCGCGGTACTTGCCGCCCCAGAGCCGCGGCACGAGGTCCTCGGGCAGGTCGTAGCTGACCCAGTCGGCGCTTTCGGCCAGCAGCGTCACCGCCGAGGCCGGCACGCCGGTCTCCTCGGCCAGTTCGCGCAGTGCCGCGGACTGCGGGTCCTCGCCCTTGTCGATGCCACCCTGCGGCATCTGCCAGGCTTCGCCGGGGTTGTCGATGCGCTGGCCGGCGAAGACCAGGCCCGCCTGGTTCATCAGCACGACGCCGACATTGCGGCGATAAGGCAGCGCCCCAAGGGCGCTGCCGGTCTGCGTTGATCCGTCAGTCGGCATCGGAGATGACGGTCAGCCCCTTGATGATGTCGAGCGCATAGGCGAGCTGGTAGTCGTCGGAGCGCTGCTTGGCCGCCGCCTCGGCTGCAGCGGTCTCCTCCTCCAGCAGCTTCAGCTCGTCCTCGCTGAGGGAGTCGTTGCTGAGCGTGCCGCGCAGGTCGGCCTCGGACCGGCGCCGCGCTGCCGCCTGCTCCTCGGTCTCGTCCTGGCCATCGGCCGCGGCGGCCGGTGCCGGCTGCTGCTCGACGATGATGTCGGGCGCGACGCCGAGGTTCTGGATCGAGCGCCCGGACGGCGTGTAGTAGCGGGCCGTGGTCAGCCTGAGCGCGCCGTTGCCCTGCAGCGGCATGATCGTCTGCACCGAGCCCTTGCCGAAGCTGCGGGTGCCGACGACGATGGCCCGATGGTGATCCTGCAGCGCGCCGGCGACGATCTCGGACGCCGAGGCCGAGCCGCCGTTGATCAGCACAACCACCGGCTTGCCTTCGGCCAGATCGCCCGGCGTGGCGTTGTAGCGCTCGCTGTCGGCGCCGTCGCGGCCGCGGGTCGACACGATCTCGCCGGCGTCGAGGAAGGCGTCGGACACCTCCACCGCCTGGGTCAGAAGCCCGCCAGGGTTGTTGCGCAGGTCGACCACGAAGCCGGACACCTGGTCCATGCCGCCGGCTTCCTCGGACTGCTTCTTGATCTCGGCCTCCAGCCCCGGGAAGGTCTGTTCGTTGAAGGTGGTCAGACGCAGGACCACCACATGCCCCTCGGTCCGGGCCCGGACGGCAGCGATCTTGATGACGTCGCGGGTCAGCGTCACCTCGAACGGCTCGTCCTCGCCGCGGACGATGGTCACCTTGATGTCCGAGCCCACCGGCCCGCGCATCAGGTCCACGGCCTCGTTCAGGGTCAGGCCCAGCACGCTCTCGCCGTCGACATGGGTGATGTAGTCGCCCGCCTCGACGCCGGCGCGCGAGGCCGGGGTGTCGTCGATGGGCGAGACCACCTTCACGTAGCCGTTCTCCTGGGTCACCTCGATGCCGAGGCCGCCGAATTCACCCCGGGTCTGCACCCGCATGTCGTCGAACTCGCTGGGTGGCAGATAGCTGGAATGCGGATCGAGCGACATCAGCATGCCGTTGATGGCGCTCTCGATCAGCTTGGACTGGTCCACCTCCTCGACATAGGCCGAGCGGATGCGTTCGAAGATGTCGCCGAAAAGGTCCAGTTGCTGATAGGTGGTGCGCTCGTCCTCGACCTCCTGCGCGACCAGCGGCGCGGCCAGTTGGGTCGTGACCACGACACCTGCCGTGGCGCCGGCGGCCGCCGCCAGAAGAAACCGCTTTGTTCCGCTTTTGCTCATTCCCGATCTTTCCCGATTTCGCGTGCGCGGCGCCGTGGCGGCATTGCCGCACAGACCCGTCCGATTAGATGCTCCCGCTCATATACAGCGATTTGTTGCCGATTGCGCCATGTCCTTGTGGCGGCATGGCCAAAAAAACTTCGTGAAGCCCCTCTTGTCAGGTCGCTCCCGCTGGCTGCAGCAGGCTGGTTCCGGTCATCTCCGGCGGCTGCGGGAGGCCCATCAGCGCCAGCAGCGTTGGCGCCAGGTCGGCCAGCCGGCCGGACTTCAGCATCACCCCGCCGGGCCCGCCGAGAAGAATCACCGGCACCGGGTTCAGTGTGTGCGCGGTGTGCGGGCCGCCGGTCTCGGGATCGACCATCGTCTCGCAATTGCCGTGATCGGCGGTGACGATCAGCGCGCCGCCAAGATCCTCGATCACGCGGACCAGCGCGGCCAGCCCGCGGTCCACCGCCTCGCAGGCGCGGATCGCCGCCTGCAGATCGCCGGTGTGGCCGACCATGTCGGGGTTGGCGAAGTTCACCACGGCAAAGTCGTAGTCGCCCGAGCGCAGCGCCGCCGCCAGATGGTCGGTCACCTCGCCCGCCGACATCTCGGGGGCATGGTCGTAGGTCTTCACCTTGGGGCTGGGCGCCATGAAGCGGGTCTCGCCGGCATAGGGCTCCTCCACGCCGCCATTCAGAAAGAACGTCACGTGCGGGTACTTCTCGGTCTCGGCGGTGTGGAACTGGGTCTTGCCGTGCTCCGCCAGCCAGGACCCGAGGGTGTTGACGATGTCCTCGGAGGGAAACATCGCCGGCATGAATTGGTTCAGCCGCCCGGAATACTCCACCATCCCGAGGCTGGCGGCGAAGCGTGGCCGCGCGCTGGCGTCGAAGCCGTCGAAATCGGGATCGACGAGGGCGGAGAGGATCTCGCGCGCCCGGTCGGCCCGGAAGTTGACGAACAGCAGTCCGTCGCCATCGGACATGCCGGCAAAGCCGCCGATCGGCGCGGGGCTGACGAACTCGTCGGTCTCGCCCCGGTCATAGGCGGCCTGGATCGCCGCCGCCGCCGTCTCGGCCGTGTCGCCCTCGCCCGAGACCATGGTGCGGAAAGCATGCTCTACCCGGTCCCAGCGCTTGTCGCGGTCCATGGCGAAGAAGCGGCCCATGACGGTGACGATGCGGGCGCCCTCGGGCAGTGCGGCTTCCAACTCGGCCACCTGCTCGCGCGCCGATTTCGGCGGTACGTCGCGGCCGTCGAGATAGGCGTGGATGGCGACCGGTACGCCGGCGGCAGCGATCGCCCTGGCCACCTCGACCGTGTGGCGCTGATGGCTGTGGACGCCGCCGGGCGAGGCGAGGCCGGCCACATGCGCGGTGCCGCCAGACGCCTTCAGCCGGGTGATGAACTCCTGCAGCGCGGCATTCTCGGCAAAGCTGCCATCGGCGATCGCATTGTCGATGCGCGGCAGGTCCATCCAGACCACGCGGCCGGCACCGATATTCATGTGGCCGACTTCCGAGTTGCCCATCTGCCCTTCCGGCAGGCCGACATTGGGGCCGTGCGCCGCCAGCGTGGCGTTCGGGCATTCCTGCATCAGCCGGTCGAAAGTGGGGGTGCGGGCCAGCGCCACGGCATTGGCTTCGGTCTCGGCCCTCAGCCCCCAGCCGTCGAGGATGCAGAGCACCACGGGTCTTGCCATCTTTCGATCCCTCACCACAGGCCGAGGCCTTGTCTAGGCCGTGGGCCGGGTGTCGACAACCCCACCCCGGCCGCCGCGCCGCATCATTGACGATGATAGGGCGTGCCGGCCAGGATCGACACGGCCCGGTAGAGCTGTTCGGCCAGCATCACCCGCGCCAGCATGTGTGGCCAGACCATGGGACCGAGGCTGAGGACAAGCGTTGCGCCGGCGACAAGATCGGGGGAAAGCCCGTCGGCACCGCCGATGAAGAATGCGCAGTCGCGCCGGCCGTCATCGCGCCAGCGGGCCAGCAGGGTTGCGAATTCCGGAGAGGTCAGGGTCTGGCCGCGTTCGTCAAGCGCCACGCTGGCTGCGCCGTCTGGCGCCGCGGCCAGCAGCAGGGCCGCTTCGGCCGCCTTGCCGCCGCCCTTGCGATCCTCGACCTCGGTTACGGCCGCGGGCCCCAGGCCGATACCGCGCCCGGTCTTGCCGGCGCGTGTCAGGTAGTCGTCGCACAAGGTACGTTCCGGGCCAGGCCTCAGCCGCCCCACGGCACAGATGCTCAGGCGCAAGCGGCGATGCTCAGCGGATGGCGCTCTGCTCGGCCACCGCGATCGGCGCCTGCCACATCTTCTCGAGCTGGTAGAACGCCCGTACCTCGGGCCGGAAGATGTGGACGATCACGTCGCCACAGTCGACCAGCACCCAATCCGCCGCTTCCTTGCCCTCGATGGTGGGCGTGCGTCCGGTGGCGGCCTTCACCCGCTCGACCAGATGCTCGGCAATCGCCAGCACCTGCCGCGAAGAGCGCCCGCTGGCGATGACCAGGTGATCGGCCATCTGCGACCGCTCACCCAGGGCGATCGGCAAAACCTCTTCAGCCTTGTCGTCTTCGAGCGAATTGAGAACGAGGTCGAGCAGCATGTCGCCGCCCGATTGGTGCGCCTCAGGCCGGGCTACGTCGCCGTGGCGGGGCGAACCTGCAGTGCCAGGCACTGCTTCAGGTTTGATTGACAGACCCTTTTCTCCTGTTCGGGCGCTGCACCATGCAGCCTTGCCCTTACCTGGTCAAAGGTAGGCCCAAAACGTGTCATTCTCAAGACAGGGACCGTGACAATCCGCACGACCGTGCGCTGCAAAGGCCCCTTACAGGCGGCCGATCCGCTCCAGCAGCAGCGCATAGAAGCCGTCGGCGTCGACCTGGCGCATCCAGGTCGCGTTCGCGGGCCGCCCGGTGACCCCCCACCAGTCGGCGACGGTCATGCCCACGGTCAGCTCCGACCGGGTTTCCACCTCCACGTTGATCGTCCGGCCGGCATAAAGCTCCGGCCTCAGCAGCCAGGCGATCACGTTCGGGTCGTGCAGCGGGCCGCCATCGGTGCCGTATTTGCGCTCGTCGAAGCGCTCGAAGAAGTCCAGAAGCGCCGCCGTTGCCGCGCCCACCGGCGTGCCGAGGGCACGAAAGGCCGACACGCGGGCCGCGGTGGTCAGGCACTGGTGGGTCAGATCGAGCGGCATCAGCGTGATCGGCCGGCCGCAGCCGAGTACGATCGCTGCCGCCTGGGGATCCACATAGATGTTGAATTCCGCCGTCGGCGTGGCGTTCCCGCCCTCGAAGAAGCCGCCGCCCATGGCGACGATCTCGCGCACCCGCGGCACGATATCGGGCGCCCGGTCGAAGGCGAGCGCGATGTTGGTCAGCGGGCCTAGCGTGCACAGGGTCACTTCGTTCACCGCCCGGCAGGTGTCGATGATGAAGTCGACCGCATGGGCCCCCTGCAGCGGCATGGCCGGTTCGGGCAGGTCGGGCCCGTCGAGTCCCGACTTGCCGTGCACGTACTCGGCGGTGACCAGCGGGCGCGCCAACGGTTTCTCGGCGCCGGCAAAGACGCGCATGTCCCCCCGGCCGGCCAGTTCGCATATCTTGCGCGCATTGAGCTGCGTCAGCGCCAGCGGCACGTTGCCGGCCACGGCGGTGATGCCAAGCACCTCCAGCTCGGGCGATGCCAGGGCCAAAAGGATCGCCACCGCATCGTCCTGCCCCGGATCGGTGTCGATGATGATCGGTCTCGGCTCGGACCGGCGTGTTGGCTGCGGCATCTGACCCCCCCGTGCCTGCTCTGGGCACCTTTGCCCGCGTCAGCCGTCGCCGCCAGCCAAAACGGCCATGCACCCCCTTGTAAATCGGCCCTGAAAGCGAAATAGTTCACGCAATCGTGAGCGTGTGTGAGTCGGGGTGGGGGTTTCTAAAATGGTTGAATTTACTGGTCCGCTGGTGCGGCTGACGCCTGCGGTATACGCGGATGGTATTGGTACTCTCAGGGTGGGCGCCGATCCGGTCGCCGTTGCCGCGACGGTATTCGACCAGGACGGCGACATGCCCAACCCGCTGCGGGTGTCGGATCTCTTCGTGAGCTGGGGGCAGTTCGTCGACCACGATCTCGACCTGACGCCCGATGTCGGCCCCGAGGTCATGGAAGCGCCGGGGCTGGTGGCGCCGATTGCCCGTTCCCTCTACGACCCCGCCACCGGCGTCGATACGCCGCGCGCACCGGTCAACGTGGTGACGCCCGAACTCGACGGCTCGATGATCTACGGTTCCGACGCCACACGCGAGGCGATGCTGCGCAGTTTCGAGGGCGGCCGCATGCAGCTGGACGCGAACGGGTTCCTGCCTCTGGCCTGGGAAGACGGCAGCATGGCGGGCACCTCGCCCACCGATCCGCTGTTTCTGGCCGGCGACATCCGCGCCAACGAGAACACCGGCCTGACCACGCTGCAGACCCTGTTCGTGCGCGAGCACAATCACTGGGCCGACCGGATCGCGGCCCTGCACCCCGACTGGTCCGACGAAGCCGTGTTCCAGGCGGCACGCTCGGTCGTCGAGGCCGAAATCCAGAAGATCACCTATGAGGACTGGCTGCCGCACCTGGTGGGCGATGCGGTCGGCCCGGCCACCGGCTACGATCCCGGCGTCAGCACGCAAGTCTCGGTCGAGTTCTCCACCGCCGCGTTCCGCATTGGCCACACGATGGTCTCGGCGATGATCGAGCGCATCGAGGAAGACGGCTCGGTGTCGCCTGACGGACCGATCTCGGTCATGAATTCGTTCTTCAACAACGACCCGATGAAGCTGACCGGAATCGATTCGATCCTGCGCGGCCAGGCTGCTTCCATGGCCCAGGCCTCCGATGCCAAGATGATCGACGATCTCAATTTCTTCCTGGCGACGCCCACCGGCCTGACCGGGTTCAGCCTGGCGGCGATCAACATCCTGCGCGGCCGTGACCATGGCCTCGGCACCTATGTCGATCTGCGCGCCGAGCTGATCGGCGACATAGATCCCGATGCGCTCGATCCGGGCGACTTTTCCGTCATCACCTCGGATGCCGGGACACAGGCGGAACTGGCCAGCGTCTATGAAAGTGTCCTGGACGTCGACGCCTGGGTCGGCGGCCTGGCCGAGGACCTGCTGCCCGGAACCCAGATGGGGGCGCTTTTCACCCATATCGTGGCCGAGCAGTTCGAGCGCACCCGCGCCGGTGATGCCGGCTTCGGGGTGATAGACGCGGGTCTCGATGCCGATATCGCCGCCGAGGTGGCGCGCACCAGCCTCAGCGACATCGTGCTGCGCAACACCGATGTCAGCTACATGCAGCAGGATGCCTTCGCCGCCGCCATCCGCATTGCCGGCACGAACCGGGGCGATTTCCTGCATGGCGGCATGCATGACGATCTGGTGATGGCGGGCGACGGCAACGACATGGTCATCGCCATGCGCGGCAACGATGCGGTCTATGGCGGGAATGGCCACGACATGCTGTCCGGGCGGGACGGCGACGACGCGCTTTTCGGCGAGGCCGGCAACGACATCATCTTCGGCGGCGATGGCGACGACACCATCACCGGCGGCGCGGGTGACGACCGGCTGTTCGGCGGCGAGGATGCGGATCTGTTCTGCTTCACGCCGGGTTCCGGCAGGGATTGCGTGATCGATTTCACCCCCGGCCTCGACCAGATCGTGCTGTCGGGCTATTCGGCGAGCGACTTCGAGGCGGTGATCGCGTCAGCCCAAGACCGGTGGTTGTCGGTGGAACTCAACCTCGACGGTGACCACATCATGCTGCGTGGTGTCCATGCTGAGGAACTTGACGCGAGCGACTTCCTGATCCTGTGAGGAAGGCCAGCGGTCTGTGGCTGACGTCGCCCCGGACCGAGGCGCCTGACGCCGGTCTGAGTACGATGCTGCGCCCCGCGGGGGGGTGAAGGTCGGGCCATGCCCGCCGCGCGGCCGCCCCGCCGCCGCCGGGATCACCCTTCGATCACGCGCATCGGGTCAGGTGGGCTTGCGGATCGAGCGCTCCACATGCCGCCGCACCGCCTCGCTCGGGTTCTGGGTCAGCTTCAGCACCTTTGACCCGTCGCGCGCGCCGAGGCGACCCTCGGCCACCGTGTACATGTGCTCCTGCCCCATGCTCTGCACCAGTTCCACGGACTCAAGCGATACCCTCGGCAGGGTCAGAACCTGGCCGACATGCAGATCCTTGACCTCGGCGACGCTCAATTTCTTGCGTCCCAGAATGGCATGCATGGATACCGGCGCCATCTCCACCGATGCCTGCATCTGCTTTCGCCACAGATCGGTGGGCGTATAGACGATGGTGTGCTCGGCCTCCTGCGTCGACGCCTTGAAGATGTCCAGCACCGACAAGGGCAGGATGAAGTCGAAATCGCCGCTGCGCGCCGCCTCGCCGATGTCCAGGCTGACCTTCAGCAGCAGCACGTCGGCCGATTTGGGCGCGATCCTGACGGTGGTGATGTCCTGCTTGTATGCGGCGATCCTCAGGGTTTCCTTCAAGGGTACGCCGAGGCTTTCCAGGATTGCCCTGGAAAAGGCCGCGATGATCCCCTCGTAGATGTCGCCGCACAGCTGCACGTCGATGGCCGTGAAGCTGCGCGTGGTGATCATCGGCGAGGCGGTCGGGTCGCCGCCCATCCGCATGTCGATGATGTGATAGACAAGGTCCGAGTCGAGGTTGATCAGGGCAAAGTTCTCGGCCGACGAGACCTCCACCAGGCCAAGCATGGCCGGCACGGGCACGTTTTCCAGCACCTCGGACAGCTTGGTGATCTCGCATTCCATGATCAGCGCGCCGACGATGGTCTTCAGCAGCGGCCGGAACTGGTCCTCGAGCAGGCGGCCGAAATTCTCGCCGATCAGGTCGATATCCGGCAACGGCGAGCGACCGACCCGTCGGGCCCACATCTTCTTGGCGAGAACCGATTGCGTTTCCATGCCGCTTTCCTGCGCTGCGGGGATTGCCCGTGTAGGCCCGACCGAGTGCCGGCGGGCCGCGCGCGTCCCTCATTCGCCGGCAGCTTCGACGCCGGTGGTTGATATCGCATTAACCCTGTCGCCAGCGGATCGGGGGATGGCGGCGCCTTTGGCGGCTTTTCACGCCCACCGCTAAGGCTTTCCTAATGCCTGATGGCGATGACTCCGCTCGGGTGTGTTGCGTGGAGGTTGGCCCCATGGCCAAGGAGTCGGGCGGGGTAACGATCATCAAGAAGAAGAAGGTGGCCGGCGGCGACGGTCACCACGGCGGTGCATGGAAGGTGGCCTATGCCGACTTCGTCACCGCGATGATGGCGTTCTTCCTGCTGATGTGGCTTCTCAATGCGACGACCGAGGATCAGCGCAGGGGAATTGCCGACTATTTCAGGCCGACCATCCCCATTCATCGCACCGCTGGCGGTGGCGACGGGCCCATGAACGGCGAATCGGCCGTATCGCAGGAGACCCTGGAGATGATCGGCACCGGCGCGGTCACCAACCGGGATGCCAAGGACAAGCGCGATGGCCCCGAGGCGGATGGCCGCGCCATGCAGGAGGGCGAGGCGCTTGCCTCGGTGGAACGCGACCTGCTCGGGTCCACCGGCGAAAGCGAGCACGAAGATGCGCTGCTGCAACACGTCACCACGCGGGTGACCGACGAGGGCCTGGTGATCGAGCTGTTCGACCTGCCGGATTCGCCGCTTTTCGTGGGTTCGTCCGAGGTGCTGACCGATACCGGCGACGAGCTTCTCCGGCTGATCGCCGACGTGTCGCAACAGGTCACCAACAGGCTTGCCGTGCGGGTTCATCTCAACGCCCAGCCACTGACGACCAGCAGCTATGACGGCTGGTCGCTGTCCACCGGGCGTGCGCTCCGCAGCCGCGAGGTTCTGGCCCGCGGCGGGCTGTTGCCGCAGCGTTTCGAACAGGTGACAGGCAAGGCCGACAAGGTGCCGGCGCAGCCGGACCCGTTCGATGTCCGCAACCGGCGGATCGAGATCGTGCTGCTGCGCAACCGGGCCGCGGGCTAGCGTTTCGGCCCAAGGGTCATCCTGGTCCGCCTTCGACACCCCGAGCGAAGATCGCCGGTGCCGGGTCGAGCCAGCCGGTCCGGCTTCGCCCTTGGCGTGCTCGCTGCGCAACCCACGAAGATAGATGGCATTTTAGCATTAGGGGAATGTTATCCGCGGGCTGCTCTAGTCGCCGAGAACAGGGCCGCCGACCGGTGCGACCCGAGAGGGAACAGAGCATGAGTCTTTCGTCTTCGCTGAATGCCGGCGTCTCCGGCCTGAACGTCAACTCCAGCAAGCTGGCGACGATCTCAGACAATATCGCCAACTCGGCCACCTACGGATACAAGCGCGCCGATGCCGATTTCTCCTCGCTGGTGATCGCGCAGCGCAAGGGGTCCTATTCGGCCGGCGGCGTGCGGGTTTCGGCCTTCCGGCAGGTCGATGCGCAGGGCACGCTGGTTGCGACGACCAACTCTACCGACCTTGCCATCAGCGGCCGCGGCATGCTGCCGGTGACCCAGGCCGCGGCACTCGACGATGGTGCCGGTTCCTGGCCTCTGCTGCTCACCAGTACCGGCTCGTTCCGCGCCGACGCCGACGGATACCTGAGGACCGAAAGCGATCTGGTGCTGCTTGGCTGGCCAGCGGACCCTGACGGCACGATTCCGGTGCAGCCACGCGACAGCGCCGCCGGCCTGCAGCCGGTGGTGGTCAACCGCAACCAGTTTGCCGCCAGCCCGACGACCGAAATGACGCTCGGCGCCAACCTGCCGGCGGAAGAGACGCAGGCTGGCTCCAGCGGCACGACGCTGGAGTTGCCGGTGGAGTATTTCGACACCGTCGGGGCTTCGCAGACGCTGCTTGCCGAATTCACGCCCGTGGTGCCCGCCACCGGCCAGTCGAATTCCTGGACGCTCACGCTGACCGATCTGTCGACCGGTGGCGCGGGTACGCTGATCGGTGACTTCACCGTCGATTTCGACACCAGCGCGGCCAATGGCGGGTCGATCCTGAGCGTCACCTCGAACGGCACCGGAACCTACGATTCGGTCACCGGCGAGGTGACCGTGGCACTGCCCGGCGGGCCGCTGACCGTCGGCATCGGTGTGCCTGGCTCTTCCAGCTTCCTGACCCAGCTTTCGGCCGAGTTCGCGCCCGTCGCGATCACCAAGAACGGCGCCAGGGTGGGCACGCTCTCGGGCGTCGAGGTGGACGTGAACGGCTACGTCATCGCCAGCTACGACACCGGCTTCACCCGGGTGATCTACCAGGTGCCGATCGCCGATGTCCCGAACCTCAATGGCCTCAGCGCCCGGGACAACCAGGCCTTTGCGATCTCGGCCGACAGCGGTCCGCTGTATCTCTGGAACGCAGGCGATGGCCCCACCGGCGAGGTGGCGGGCTACGCCCGCGAGGAGTCGACCACCGACATCGCGGCCGAGCTGACCCAACTGATCCAGACCCAGCGCGCCTATTCGTCGAACGCAAAGATCATTCAGACGGTCGACGAGATGCTGCAGGAAACCACCAATATCAAGCGCTGACCGGGGGTCAGCGGGAGTTAGCACATGAGTATCGCGAGCGCCTTGTCGAATGCCTTGTCGGGGCTGAATGCCGCGACCCGCAGCACGGAGCTGATCTCCAACAACGTCGCCAATGCACTGACCCCCGGATACGCCCGGCGGACGCTGGAGCTGGCCTCCGCCTCCGTGGCCGGGGTTGGCGCCGGCGTTCAGATCGCCGGCGTGCGCATGGCCGAAGATCCCGTGCTGACCGCCGAGCGGCGGCGGATCGACGCATCGGTCGGTGATGCCGAAACCCGGTTCGCGGCGCTGGACCGCATTGCCCAGGCGATCGGCGAGCCGGGCGAGGATCAGGCTCTGGCCAGCCGGGCCGCCGCCTTCGAGAACGCGCTCCTGGCCGCCGCCAACGATCCGTCCTCCACCAGCCGCCAGCTCAACGTGGTCGATGCCGGAAGAGAGCTGGCCGGGTCGCTCAACGACATTGCGATGGAATACCGCACCATTCGCACCGATTCGGAGACCGACATCGCGCGGCAGGTGGATACCGTCAACACGACGCTGGAACGCATCGCCGAGCTCAACCGCGAAATCCAGGTGCGCGGCACCGGAACCGGCGATGCTTCGGGGCTGATCGACGAACGCCGCCGGCTGGTCGACCAGATCTCCTCGATCATTCCGCTTCGAACGGCCATGCGCGACGGCAATCAGATCGCCCTGTTCTCGCGCAACGGCGCCGTGCTTCTCGATGGTGGCCGTCCCGCCGAACTGGGATTCACCAAGGCCACCATCGTCACCCAGGAGATGACCGTCGGAGGCATGCTGTCGGGCCTTACCCTGAACGACCGCAGCATCGATATCGGTACCGGAAGCGGGCAGGGGCTCCTCGACGGCGGCTCGCTGTCGGCGCTTTTCTATCGCCGTGATGTGTCGGTGCCGGCGGCCTACGACCAGTTGGATGCCTTTGCGGCCGATCTGGTGTCCCGGTTCCAGGACCCGGCGGTCGATCCGACCCTGACCGCCGGTGACGCAGGTTTCTTCACCGACGGCGGCTCTGCCTACCTGGCGGCCAACCAGTCGGGCCTGGCATCGCGACTCGCGGTCAACGCGGCGGTCGATCCGCGGGCCGGTGGCGCCGAGTGGCGCGTGCGTGATGGCATCAACGCGGCCACCCCGGGTGAAAGCGATTCATCGGCGATCCTGACCGCTCTTCTGGACGTGGCCCGCGATCCGCGCTCTGCGCCGGCCGCCTTCGGCATCACGGCCACCGGCAGTATCGCCGAACTGGCCGAGGTCCTGACCTCGCACGTCGCCACCGAAGCGCGGTCCGCCGAAACGCGGGCGGCCACGGTTCGCGGCTACCAGGACAGCCTGGAGGCCAGCGAGAGTGCCGTGATTGGCGTCGACACCGACCGCGAGATGCAGCAGCTGATCCTGGCCGAACAGGCCTATGCTGCCAATGCGCGTGTCATTACCGTGGTGGACAGCATGGTCCGCCGATTGCTGGAGATCTAGGTCATGTCCGTAGTGCAATCAGTGTCCGACCTGACGCGAAGCCTGACATTGCAACGCCAGGGCCGGGACATGCGCGCGGCGCTCGATGCCGCCGGCAAGGCCCTGACCACCGGCCTGCACCCGGACCTTCGCGCCGCGACCGACGGCAACCTGGGCCCGATCTTGGCGATAGACCGGGACCTGGAGCGGATCGACGTGCAGCAATCCGGGCTCGCCCTGGCGCGCACCCGGGCCGCGGCATCGCAGGAAAAGCTCGGGTTGCTTGCCGGTATCGCCGACGAGACCGGCCTCAACATGCTCGCCGCCATCGGGCGCGGCGACCCGATCTCGGTGGAACGCTACGCGGCCGAGGCCTGGGCGGATCTCGACATGATCCGCGCTGCGGTGAACGCGGATTTCGGCGGCCGGCAGCTGTTCTCCGGTGCAGCGATGGATACGCCACCGCTGGCGGACACCGCCGTGGTCGTCGGTGATGTGCGCGCACTCATCGAGTCAGCGCCCGACAGCGCGACGGCCATCGCCGCCATCGATGCATATTTCTTCGACGCAGGCGGCGGCTTCGAAAGCAACGTCTATCTCGGGTCGACCACCGACGCGCCAGCGGTGGAACTGGCCGCCGGCGCCAGGCTGGATTTCCTGCCGCGCGCCGATGCGACACCAGTTCGCTACCTGATGCGCGGGCTGGCCATCGCAGCCGCCATTTCGGACGGTGCCAGTACCGCAAGCGACGAGATGCGCAACGACCTCTTGGCAGAGGCTGGCGGCGGCATTTCCGGATCCAAATCGAACCTGGTGGGAATGGCGGCGGGATTGGGGATCGCGCAGCAGCAGATCGAGGACGCGCAGTCCTTCGCCAGCGGCGAACGTGACCGGCTGCAACTGGCACGTGGCGATCTTGCAGGCGTGGACAGCTATACCGCCGCCACGGACTTTGCCGCCCTCGAGCAGCAGTTGCAGGCGCTCTACACCGTGACCGTGCGAATGTCGTCACTGAACCTGACGAACTACCTGTGATGGCGGTTTCCGGACGCGTTGCCGGCCTGCTGCAATGCGCCGCCATTTTCTTGCTGGCGCTGGCCCTGGGCTGCCCGGCATCCGCCGGCCCGGCCAGGATCAAGGACCTGGTCGAGTTTGACGGTGTACGCGGCAACGATCTGGTGGGGTATGGCCTGGTCGTCGGTCTGAACGGTACCGGCGACAGCCTGCGCAATGCACCATTCACCGAAGAAGCCATGGTGAACCTGCTCGAACGCTTGGGTATCAACGTGTCGGGCGAGCAGTTCCGTGCCCGTAACGTTGCTGCCGTTCTTGTCACCGGCGCGCTGCCGCCGTTCGCCCGGGCCGGCGGCAGGATGGACGTGACGGTGTCGACCATCGGCGATGCCAAGAGCCTGCTTGGCGGCACGCTCGTAATGACCCCCCTCAATGCTGCCGACGGGCAGATCTATGCGGTGGCACAAGGCTCGGTGATTGCCGGTGGCGCGGTTGCCCAGGGTGAGGCCGCGACGGTCACCCAAGGGGTGCCGACGGCAGGCGTGATTCCGAACGGGGCCCGGGTCGAGCGGGAGATCGACTTCCGCTTCGCCGACCTGACCGACATGCGTCTGGCGCTGCGTGACCCCGACTTCACCACTGCCGCCCGGATTGAGCAGGCGATCAATGCGCGCGTCGGAGCCCAGATCGCGACCATGCTCGATTCCGGAACGGTGCAGCTGGATCTCAATCGCCGGGGATTGCCGTCGCTGCCTCGGCTCATCAGCCTTCTGGAGAATATCGAGGTCAACTCCGAGCAGAAGGCGCGCGTCGTGGTGGACCAGCGTTCGGGCACGATCGTGCTCGGCTCCGACGTCAGGATTTCCCGCGTTGCCGTGAGCCAGGGGAACCTCACGCTCAGGGTTCAGGAAACGCCGCTTGTGGTCCAGCCAAATCCGTTTTCGCCCGATGGCGAGGCGATCGTCGTCCCGAGAACCGGCGTGCAGCTGAACCAGGACCCGGGCACGCAACTGGCGCTGGTCGAGGATTCGGTCTCGTTGCCCGAGGTGATCGAGGGACTGAACGCGCTGGGCGTTTCGCCCCGCGACATGATCGAGATTCTCAAGGCGATCAAGGCGGCCGGCGCGCTGCACGCGGAGTTTGTCGTCCAGTAGCGCGGCCACCGGCCGGGGCCCCGAACCCTGGTAGTGCCCCAGCGCTGCCGACGAATGTCAGGGTCCCGGGCGAGCCGAAAGGCATTCGGTCCGGTCCCGACCGATGGACGCCCGGCAACCATCCCGGGCGTTGCGTGCGTGCTCGGGACGCCGCCCGATCAGGAGCGGGAACCACCTGGCGCGTCCCGTTCAGATTCCCCCGACCCACCTCTTGCAATCGCCGGCGCGCTCGGTCAGGCAGAGATCGCCTGCCCGGAGACAGTGAGCCACGATGATCGCGCCGCACGGAGACGGCCATTCAGGAGCGAATGCCGATCCGGCCCTACCGGCATCGTCGGCGCAAGCGCTCGCGGCGGGTTGGCCGGGAACCCCCGCGGCGGCCACCGGCCGCGCCTCCGGCCCGGCCGTTCTGCCGCTGCAGATGGTCTTCTTCTTCAACGCGTTGGCTCTGGCCGTATGGTTCCCGCGCATCCCCGACGTCAAGGCGGCGCTCGACCTCGATCTTTTCGTGCTGTCGATCTGCTTTTTCATGATGCCCTTCGGCACCCTCCTCGGCTTCACCGCCGCCGCTGCGCTGTCGGAGCGCTTCGGCACCAGGAGCGTCTGCCGCTGGGCCGGCTCTGCCTTTCCGCTCCTGTTCATCATGCCGGCCCTGGCCACCAGTGCCGTTCAGCTCGGCGCTGTCCTGTTCGTGGCCGGCATCGGCATCGCCCAGATCGAGGTGGCGATGAACACCGCGGCCAGCCAGTTCGAGACCGACACCGGACGCCGGGTCATGTCGCGCTGCCACGGTTTCTGGAGCATCGGATCGGTGGCGGGTGCCGCCATCGGCAGCACATTGGCCGCGGCACGCCTGCCGGTGGCCGCGCAGCAGGTAACGCTGGAGGTCGCCGTCGCCGTGGCCACGTTCTGGTGGGCCGGCCGGATGGCGCCCCTGCAATCCCGAACTCCGGCATCGCTGGCACGCTTCGTGCTGCCGGGCCGCGCGGTTCTTGGGCTCTGCCTGGTGCCGTTGGGCGCCCTGCTTCTGGAAGGGGCGATGTTCGAGTGGTCGGCCATCTTCATGCGTGAGGACCTGGGCCTGTCGCCCGGCGCGGCCGGCTTCGGCTTCACCACCTTCGCCCTGGCGATGGCCGCGTCGCGCCTGTCGGGCGACCTGATCGCCGACCGCCTCGGCCCGCGCACCGTCCTGATCGGTTCATGCGTCCTGGCGGCCACGGGGATCCTCGGCTTCAGCCTCGCCGGCGGGCTGACCGCGGCGCTGCCCTTTGCGGCGCTCCTCGGGCTCGGCATCGGCAACGTCTATCCGCTGACCATATCGGTGGTCGGCAAGCTGCCGCACGGCCGGCCGGAACGGAACATCGCCGCCCTGACCCTGATCGCCTTCTGCGCCTTCCTGGTCGGCCCGCCGCTGATCGGCACGCTGGGCAGCGCCATCGGCCTGCCCCTGGCACTCACCGTGCTGACCCCGTTCGGCATCTATCCACTGTGGCTGATCCTGTCCGGCCGCGCCACTTTCCCGACGCGAGACACCGATGCAGGCGCCTGAAGCGGTCATATTCGACATTGGCAACGTCCTGATCCGCTGGGACCCCGACCAGCTCTATCGCCAATTGGTCCCCGACCCCGCTGCCCGACGGGCCCTGTTCGAGACCGTCGATCTTGAGGGCATGAACGATGCCGTCGATCGCGGTCAGCCTTTCCGCGAGACGATCTACGCCACCGCCGAGCGCTATCCAGAGCATCGCGACCTGATCCGCGCCTGGCATGACCGCTGGATCGAGATGGCCAGCCCGGCGATCCCGGAAAGCTGGGCGCTGCTGCGCCGGTTGCGCGGCGAGGGCATCCCGGTCTTCGCCCTGTCCAACTTCGGCCGCGAGAGCTTTGCCTATGCCGAAACCGTCTATCCGGAACTGGCCGAGTTCGACCGGCGGTTCATTTCCGGCCATCTCGGCTGCATCAAGCCCGACCCGCGAATCTACCAGATCGTGGAAGAGGAGTCGGGCCTTGCCGGGCCGGCGCTGTTCTTCACCGACGACCGGGCCGACAATATCGATGCCGCACGGACCCGGCAGTGGCAGGCGCACCACTTCAGCGAACCGCAGGGCTTGCGGGCCGCGCTGCAGGCCGCCGGCCTGCCGGTCTGAGCCGCGCCCGCGGTCTTGCGCGACGCCGCCGGCCGCGATATCAGCCGGCCCGCAACACGAAGTCTCCGCAACCTTCGCAAAAAAACGGAAAGCCGTCAGATCATGACCCGTCACCTTGCCGCTGGCATTGCCGCCATGGCTGCCATCGTCGTCGCCTCCAACATCCTGGTGCAGTTCCTGTTCGGCCAGTGGCTGACCTGGGGCGCCTTCACCTATCTGCTGGCCTTTCTGGTGACCGACGTGATGACCCGCATCTACGGTGCCGCCGAGGCCCGCAAGGTGGTGCTCGCCGGCTTCGTCGTCGGGCTGGCCTGCTCGGCCATCGGCACCCAGATCGAGGGCGCCTTCGGACCCCTGGTCACGCTGCGGGTGGCGATCGGGTCCGGCCTTGCCTTCCTCATCGCCCAGCTCCTCGACATCGGCATCTTCCGCGCCCTCGCCCGGTCGGTCTGGTGGCTGCCGCCGCTGGTCTCGTCGGTCATCGGCGGCGCGCTCGACACGGTGATCTTCTTCAGCCTCGCCTTTGCCGCCGGGCTCAGCTTCATCGCGCCCTCGGTGGATGTTGCCTGGGCCAATGAGGCGCTGCCGCTGCTGGGCATCGGTCCGGTCGCGCCGCTATGGCTCAGCCTCGCGGTCGCCGATTACAGCGTCAAGCTGGCCATCGCGCTGCTGGCGCTGGTGCCGTTCCGCGTGGCCATCGCCAGGCTGTCGACCGGCGCAATTGCGCATTGACATAGTCTGACGCTGTGGCACCATCGGTGTCAGGTTAAACAAGCGAAAGGAGGTGATCCGATGTCTCACGAGGTTTTGGAGAGCAGGATCGGGTTGAAACAGGGGGTGGCCGGCTGAACCACGCGTTCGGCGTTGCGACACCCTGAAGGATCGGCCCGCACGGACCGCCTCCAGAAATCTCAAATGTGAAGGCCGCCCCGAGGGGCGGCCTTCTTCGCGCCCGGGCCAAGCGGCCCAGGGGGCTTCGCGACGTAACCAGCGCATCGTTGCCGACGTGGGCGGACTCGCGCCCCGGATGGAACCGGCTCTGGCGCCCCTGCGACCGGGTCGGGCGGCTTTGCCGCAGTGACCCCGGCGCCACAACGACCCTCCAGCGCCATTCACGCATCTGAAGCGCAGCAACCTGAACAAGAAACGCTATGTCTATAATCTTCTTTAGGTAGAGTGCGGCCAAACCCGAGTTCACGCTATGATCCAAATCAACAAGCATGTCGTTTTGGCCGATTGGGAGCTGACCGAACTGTTCACCCATGCCTCGGGGCCGGGGGGGCAGAACGTCAACAAGGTGGCCACCGCGGTGGAATTGCGATTTGCGGCCGCGCGCTCGCCGCATCTGCCGTCTTATGCCAAGGCCCGACTGAAGCGCCTCGCCGGGCGCCGCTGGACCCGCGATGGCGAGGTGGTGGTGACATCGGAGCGGTTCCGAAGCCAGGCGCGCAACCGTGCCGATGCCGAGGAAAAGCTGCGGGCGCTGGTGCTGGAGGCGCTGGAACGGCCGCGGCCGCGGATCGCGACACGGCCCACGCGGGCGTCGAAGGAGCGGCGGCTGCAGTCGAAGGCGCACCGCGCCGGGATCAAGTCCGGGCGCGGTGCTGTGAGGGAAGAGTAGCGGCTATTCGCTCTTGGGGCCCCCCCGCGAACCGCGCTCCATTCCCTGCCCCGGGCCGCCCTCCGGACCCCGGCCGCCACGCGGCCCGAAGTCGTGCATCGCCTCCATGTCGGAGCGATCGAGCTTCCCGTCGCCGTTGACATCCATGCGCGCGACCATGCCGGTCCAGGGCTCGCCGAACTCCTCGGCCGTCACCTTGCCGTCGCCATCGTCGTCATGGGACTGGAACCGGTCGACCATCGCCCCGTGCATCGCATCGAGCCATAGCGCCTGATACTCCTCCAGGTTCAGGCTGCCGTCCCCGTCGGCATCGAATTCCCCAAGCCGCGCTGCCCGGGCGGTGTCGATCTCGTCCTGGGTCAGCGCGCCGTCGCCATTGGCGTCGAACTCCTGCATCATCTCCATGGCCCGCCCGCCGCCGAGCGGCCCGGACCCGCGCCCGTAACCCATCCGGTCCTGGCGCCCGCCACCAAAGTGCTCGCCGTGCTCGAAGCCGCCCCGGGCATCGGCCATCTGCTGCGCGCCGACCGCCAGCGGCGCAGCCAGCGTCACCGCCATCACCGCCGCAATCATGGCCTTGTGCGAGTAGGTCATCTGGTCGTTCTCCAATGTCTCTGCTCCGGTACAGCCCGATTGCCGCCCGCGATGTTCCTGATACGCAAGGCCGCCGGAATTCCGTCGCGGTGCCACGGCCATGCCGTGCGAAAAGTCATCAAGTCATTGAAATTACGAAAAAATATGTCAAGCCGCGCAATCGGCGCATTAACCGACGCACAACGTTAGGTTGGATTTCTCTTCAATTTTCGTGCATTTTGAATCCAGTTTAATCGCAATGCCCGGAGTTCGGTATGACCCTCGCCAAATGCGCTCTGCCCGCCAGATTTGCTCTCATCGCTGGCTTGCTGTTTGCTCTGCACCAGTACGCGCTGGGCGTGCTCTAGCAGCGAAGCCGCCTCGCCCCGAACCTGGCCGAAAGCGGACCTCAACCGACGTCCAGGCTTTGTGCGAAACCCAGGGGTAGGCTCGATCCGATCCGGCTTGCCAGGCATCCAACGAACCCTTCCGGCCGGACGATCCGGCCAGAGCAGACCCCCATCCCGGTGAATTGATCTACTCGGCCCCGATGCCGGTTCCCGAGGCCAGCCAAAGCTGCACCGCCTGGGCCACTCGCCGACTGATCCGCACCTTCTGCGTCTCGCCGGCCGCAACCGCCGCCTCGGCGGCCTCGCGCCGCAACGCTTCGATATCGGCGTCGATCTCCGGCACCGCCGCCAGAACCGCACCCGTCGCGGCATCGCGCACCGTCAGGCTGAAGGCGATATCGTGCCAGGCATAGAAAAGGCCACCGCGGGCCTTTGGTGTCACCGCGTGAAACAGGTTCACCGTCGCTTCGAGCGTCACCCTCCGGCTGCCCTGCAGCCCGGCCGCGCCGCGAGAGATGGCGGCGGTCATGATGTCGTCCACCTGTGCCCGCCGGTCGCCGTCGGGATCCTCCCACCAGACGATCCGCTCGGCGGGAAACTGCACATGCGGGTTGGTTGAGACCGTCAGCGTCTCCGGTACCGTCACCGAGACGCCGGCCAGGCGCCAGGTCGCCACCTCCGACGGTGACACTCCGATCGGCTTGTCGAAGGCCTTGAGGTCGGCACCGATGCGGCCATCCGAACTGGCGCCGCAGCCGGCGAGGGCAAGCCCGCCCGCCAGCGCAGCAGCGACCACGAACCCTCGGATCATCGCAAGACCTCCTGCCTATCGACGCGCGGGCGCCGTTCTGCCCCGCAATCCCGTCGGAAAGATGGCAAGGGAGCCTTTCCAACCGGTTAGCGCCGCAGAGTCCGCGACATGAACCAGCGGTCGCCCTCATAGGCCAGCGCCGCAACCGCCGCCGCCAGGGGCATCCAGAACGCCCGGTGGCCCGGCTCACGCGGCGGCGAAATCCGCAGCCCCGGCCGGCAAAGATAGATCCGGCACAGCTTGCGCGCCCAGAGGTCGTATTCCGGCATGTAGGCATAGCGCTGGTAGATCCCGAGCCGCCGCATGGGTCGGATCGTCCACCCGGTCTCCTCCAGCACCTCGCGGTGCAGCGCCCGAAGCTCGGTCTCGCCGGGGTCGATGCCGCCGCCGGGCAACTGTATCTCGGGCCCCAGATCGGGCTGGTCGATCAACAGCGCGCGCTCGCCGTCGTGGACGATTGCATAGATGCCCGGCCGCTCGCGATACTTGCGGCCACGGTGAGGTGGCTGGTCGAAGCGGCGCATGCATATCCCCGGGGCATGTGGCTGGTGGTGCTTGTTAGCCTGCGAAAAGCTGCCGGATCAATGGCCGCAAGCGGGGTTTAAACTCTCCGCGCTATCTCCTATTTCAAGGCACTCAGCCGACAACCGCAGCGGAGCGCACGGGCCAGGATGACCACCGGCAACCAGATCGCTTGGGACGACACGGTCCTGCCCTTTCAACTCGACCGCGCCAATATCCGCGGCCGGGTGGCGCGGATCGACCGCTCGCTGGACCGCATCCTGACCATGCACGACTATCCCGCGCCGGTGGCGGCGCTGGTGGCCGAGGCGGCGCTCATCACCACGCTGGTGGGCCAGACGATGAAGCTGCGCTGGAAGCTGTCGCTGCAGATCAGGGGCAACGGCCCGATCCGGCTGATCGCCACCGACTATTTCGCTCCGTCCACGCCCGGTGGCGCGGCCCGCATCCGCGCCTATGCCAGCTTCGACGACGACCTGACCGATAGCAGCGACCGGCCGGCCTTTGCGCTCCTGGGGCAGGGGTTCTTCGGCATCCTGATCGACCAGGGCAGCGGCACGGTTCCCTACCAGGGCATCACGCCGCTGGCCGGCGACTCGCTGGCCGCCTGCGCCGAGACCTATTTCGCCCAGTCCGAGCAGTTGCCGACCCGCTTCGCCCTGGCCATGGCGCGGGCCTCGGCCGCGGGCCAGCCCGAGGTCTGGCGTGCAGGCGGCGTCATGGTCCAGACCATGCCCGAGGTGCTGCCCGGCAGCCTGCCGGCCAGCGGAGCCGAGCCGGCCCGGGCCGACGGGTTGTTGTCGGCGGACGATATCCTCGACGGCGAGGCAGCCGAGGACTGGAGCCGGGTCAACCTGCTGCTGGCGACCGCCGACGAGACCGAGCTGATCGGCCCGCATGTGACCCCGGACCAGCTTCTGGTGCGGCTCTTCCACGAGGAAGTGCCGCGGGTGTTCGACACCCAGGCGGTGCGCTTCGGCTGCACCTGCGGCCCCGAGAAGGTGGAGCGCTCGCTGTCGATCTACTCGGCCAGGGACATCGCCCACATGACGACGCCCGAAGGCAAGGTCACCGCCGACTGCCAGTTCTGCGGCGCCCATTACGAATTCGAGCCCTCGCAGCTTGGCTTCGAGGCCGATCGCCAGCGCGGGACCGGATCGGACTGAAACCGCGCCGGTCCCGGGGGCTCGGCCGACAGTCCCGGGACATGGCGAAACCGCCGGACCTGTGCTTGTTCCGGCGCCGGCGCGGAACCATATTGCCGGCATGGATCAGCCGCTCTTCAGCATCGAGACGGTGGCCCGTGCCGTCTCCGGAACCGGCGCGCGGGGCTCGTCGGACTTCGATCTCAACCCCGAATGGCGCGACCGCCTGCCGCCCGGACGGCGGCTGCGGCCGGCCGCCGTGCTGGTGCCGCTGGTCCCGCGCCGCGACGGCCCCGGGGTGATCCTGACCCGCCGCGCCACCGGCCTCAGGCACCATTCCGGGCAGGTCGCCTTTCCGGGCGGCAAGGTCGACGCGGTCGATGCCGGTCCCGAGGCCGCGGCGCTGCGCGAGGCCGAGGAGGAGATCGGCCTGCCGCGCGAGGCGGTGACGCTGATCGGCGCCCTGGACGCGCACGAGACCGTCACCGGCTTCACCGTCACCCCGATTGTCGGTCTGGTGCCCGAGCGTTTCGATCCGGTGGCCGAGCAGGGCGAGGTCGAGGAGGTGTTCGAGGTGCCCATGGCGCATGTGCTCGACCCCGCGAACTTCACCATCCACAGCCGGGTCTGGCAGGGGCACGAGCGCCGCTACTGGGCGGTTCCCTACGGCCCGCACTACATCTGGGGCGCCACGGCCCGTATCCTCAAGGGCCTTGCGGACCGGATGGCATCGTGAGGCTCAAGGCGGCGTTTCTGGCGGCGCCGGGGGCGCAGGCGGTGGTCGCGGCGCTGGCCCGGGGCAGTCACCGGGCGCTTTTTGTCGGCGGCTGCGTGCGCAACGCGCTGATGGACATGGCCGTCAGCGACATCGACATCGCCACCGATGCCCTGCCGCTGCAGGTGACGGCGCTGGCCGAGGCCGCCGGGCTGGCCGCGCACCCGACCGGCATCGACCACGGCACGGTGACGGTGGTCGCCCACGGCGTGCCGCACGAGGTCACCACCTTCCGCCGCGACGTCCTGACCGACGGCCGACGCGCCGTTGTCGCCTTCTCCGACGACATCCACGACGATGCAGCCCGGCGCGACTTCACCATGAACGCGCTCTATGCCGAGGCGGACGGGACGCTGGTCGATCCCCTGGGCGGGCTCGACGATCTTCGGGCGCGGCGGGTCCGCTTCGTCGGCGACCCGCATGACCGCATTGCCGAGGACTATCTGCGCATCCTGCGCTTCTTCCGCTTCCATGCCTGCTATGGCGCCGCCGGCGCGCCGCCCGATCCGCAGGGGCTGGCGGCCTGCGCTGCCATGGCCGCGGGGCTGTCCGGGCTCTCTCGCGAACGCATCGGCCACGAGATGCGCAGGCTGCTCGCCGCCGCCGATCCCGCCCCCGCCGTCGCCTCCATGGCCGATGCCGGCGTGCTCGACCGGGTGCTGCCCGGCGCGAAGCCGCATGGCCTCGCCGCGCTGGCGGCGCTGGAACGCGGGTTGGGGCTGGCGCCGGAATGGCCACGTCGCCTCGCCCTCCTGGTCCCGGTCGCCCCGGTCGAGGCGCTGAAGCTCAGCCGCGCCGAGGCCCGCCAGCTGGCCGCCATCGCAGCGGCTGGCGATGCCGGCCCTCCCGCCCATGCCGCCTATCGCCACGGTGCCGGGGCCGCCCGCGATGCCGCACTGATCGCCGCCGCTTGCGCTGGCGCCGAACCGCCGCCGGGCCTGCTGGCCGAGGTCGCAAGGGGCGCCGCGGCCCACCTGCCGGTGACCGCCGCTGACCTTCTGCCCCGCCATGGCGAGGGGCCGGCACTCGGCCGGGCTCTGAAGGCGCTGGAGCGGCGCTGGATCGCCTCCGACTTCACCGCCAGCCGGGGCGAGCTGCTTGACATCGGCACCGGTGGCGCGGAATAGCTGCGTCCTTCCCGAGGCCGCCCATGACCACCGAAACCCTGCTGGCACTGACCGCGCTTCTCCTGGCCACCTGCTGGACGCCGGGCCCCAACAATGCGCTGCTGGCGGCGTCCGGCGCCCGCTTCGGCTTTCGCGCCACGGTGCCGCACCTGATGGGCGTCTGCCTCGGCTTCAGCCTGATGATCGTGCTGGTGGCCGCCGGCCTGGGGCAGCTCTTCCTGGCGTCCGAGCTTTTGCGCGAGGTGCTGCGCTGGGGCGGGGCATTGCTGATGCTGTGGCTTGCCTGGCGCATCGCCACCGCCGGCCGGCCGGGCCGCCGCGAGGGCCGCGCGCGGCCCTTCACCTTCCTGCAGGCGGCCGGCTTTCAGTGGGTCAACCCCAAGGCCTGGCTGATGTGCGTCGGCGTTGCCAGCCAGATCATGGCCGGCGCGCGCGGCCCGGCGGACGCGATTGTCGGCGCCGGGCTGGCGGGGCTGGTCGCGGTCGCCATCGGGCTGACTTCGGCGGCGGGCTGGACCGGCTTCGGCGTCGGTCTGCAGCGCTGGCTGACCACCGACCTCCGGGCGCATCTTTTCAACGGCGCCATGGCGGCGCTGATGATCCTCAGCGTCGCGGCAATCCTGAGGGCCGACCTCTAACCGGGCCGCGCTGTCCACGTCCGGTTGGCGTCCCCGCAGCCTCGGGTGACGGGAATCGAACCGGCGTCAGCCCGTCCTCATCGGCACGGCCACAAGTGTCAAAGCCGGGGCGACACCTCGGGGACCGGTGCGCGATCAGGAACAAGAGCTACCAGTGAAACGGGTCGGTGACGTTCCGCCTGCCCAGCATGAAGGCATCGGCCACATGCACCAGCGGGGCAAGGTCCACGTCGCGGGCGCCCGCCGCCACCAGCTCGGCGAAGCGGGCATAGATGGTGTCGTATTCGCCCCTCAGCGCCGCCTCGGTCGCCTTGTCCTGCCGCACCCCGTCGATGGCCAGCGCTGTGCCGCCCAGGGTCAGCTCCAGTGTGCCGGCATCGGTCTCCACCGTGATGTTCCAGGTCTGGTCACCCTCCTGCCGCCAGTCGAAGTCGACTGCGATGGCCGCCCCGGCGGCGTCGGCGAGGCCGAGGCGCGCCGCGATCGGGGTCTCGGCATTGGCGGGAAACTCCAGCTCCGCGCCGGTGACATGCACCGGCTCGGGCAGGATATGGGTCAGGATCGACAGCGCGTTGATGCCCGGATCGAAGACCCCGACGCCGCCGGCCTTCCAGATCCAATCCTGCCCCGGATGCCAGCGCCGCACGTCCTCGCGCCAGACGATCTCGCCCCGGCTGACGGTCTTGTCCGCCAGCCACGCCCTGGCCGCCTCGACCATGGGCGCGTGGCGCGAATGCCAGGTGGCATACAGCGTCAGCCCCCTGGCCTCGGCCAGCCGCTCCAGCGCCTGCACCTCGGCGATGGTGGCCCCGGGCGGCTTTTCCAGAAGCACGTGGCGGCCGGCCGTCAGCGCCTGGTGCGCGGCGGCATAGCGCGCCATCGGCGGCTGGCACAGGGCAACGCAGGTGATGTCGGGCCGCGCCGCCAGCATGGTGCCGAGATCGGTGAAGTTCTCCACCCCGTCGATGGTGGCGTTGCGGCTGACGCCCGCCGCCAGCTCGAACGCTGGCGACTTGGCGATAGACGGGATGTGCTGGTCCCGCGCGATCTTGCCGACGCCGTGGATGGCGACCTTGCTGACCGCCATCAGTGGCTCTCGCGCCCCACTGCGTTGCCGCGGCAACCCTTGAGAAAGTCGAGATCGGCGCCGGTATCGGCCCCTTCCACATGCTGGTGGAAAAGCTGCGCATAGCCGCCGTCGGGCACCGGCACCGGCGGCGTCCATTCCGCCAGCCGCGCCTTCAGCTCGTCGTCGGAGATGTCGAGATGCAGGCGCCGCCCGGCCACGTCGAGCTCGATCATGTCGCCAGACCGGACCACCGCCAGCGGCCCGCCCGCCGCCGCCTCGGGGCTGGTATGCAGCACCACGGTGCCATAGGCGGTGCCCGACATGCGCGCGTCCGAGATCCGCACCATGTCGGTGATGCCCTTGCGCAGCACCTTCGGCGGCAGGCCCATGTTGCCGACCTCGGCCATGCCGGGATAGCCCTTGGGCCCGCAGTTCTTCAGCACCATCACGCAGGTCTCGTCGATGTCGAGGGCCTCGTCCTCGATCCGCGCCTTGTAGTCGTCGATGTCCTCGAAGACGACCGCCCGGCCGCGATGCTGCATCAGCGCCGGCGTTGCCGCCGAGGGCTTTAGCACCGCACCGTTGGGCGCCAGGTTGCCCTTCAGCACCACCACGCCGCCGGACTTGGTCAGCGCCTTCTCGGCCGGCAGGATCACCTCCTCGTTGTGGTTGGCGACGTCCTTCACCTGCTCCCACATCGATTGGCCCGAGACGGTCAGCACGTCGCGGTTCAGCAGCCCGGCCTCGCCCAACCGCTTGATCACCACCGGTAGGCCGCCGGCATAGAAGAATTCCTCCATCAGGTACTCGCCCGACGGCATCAGGTTGACGATGGTGGGCACGTCGCGGCCCCAGGCGTCCCAGTCGTCGAGGGTCAGGTCGATCCCGACCCGGCCGGCGATGGCCAGAAGGTGGATCACCGCGTTGGTCGACCCGCCGATGGCGGCATTGGTACGGATGGCGTTCTGGAACGCCTCGCGGGTCAGCACGTCCGAGGGCTTCAGGTCGTCCTTGACCATCTGCACGATGCGCCGGCCCGAGACATGCGCCATCACCCGCCGGCGGCTGTCCACCGCCGGGATCGCGGCGTTGCCCGACAGCGCCATGCCCAGCGCCTCGGCCATCGAGGCCATGGTCGAGGCAGTGCCCATGGTGTTGCACGAGCCGGGGCTGCGCGACATCGAGGCCTCGGCCTCGACGAACTCCTCGGCCGTCATCTCGCCGGCCTTCACCGCCTCGGAGAATTTCCAGATATGGGTGCCCGAGCCCACCCGCTCGCCGCGGAAATAGCCGTTCAGCATCGGCCCGCCGGTGACCACGATCGACGGTACGTCGCACGAGGCGGCACCCATCAGCAGCGACGGCGTGGTCTTGTCGCAGCCCACCAGCAGCACGCAGCCATCCATCTGTTGGCCGCGGATGGTCTCCTCCACCGCCATCGCGGCGAGGTTGCGGAACATCATCGCGGTCGGCCGATAGGCCGATTCCGAGACCGAATAGACCGGCACGTCCACCGGCAGCCCGCCGGCCTCGTAGACGCCATGCTTCACCCGCTGCGCCAGGTCATGCAGATGCGCGTTGCAGGGGTTGAGCTCGGAATAGGTATTCAGGATGCCGATCACCGGGCGGCCGTCGAACAGGTCCGCCGGCAGGCCCTGGTTCTTCATCCAGGCGCGATGATAGATCGCGTCCTTCGAGGTGCCGCCGAACCATTCCTGACTGCGGAGCTTGCGGGGCCATTTGGCGGGCTTGAAGGTCATCTGGGTATTCCTCAAAGCGGGGTGACGGCCACCGCCTCGTCACGGGCGGGGCTGGATGCGACGGAAAGCGGGTTCTTCAGCGGCAGGCCGAACGGCGCGGCCTCGATCTCGAATACGTCGCCCGGCTCGGCGCGGATGCCGTCGGCAAAGCTGAGCGTCGCGGTGCCGAAATAGTGCACGTGGACGTCGCCGGGCTGTCGGAACAGCGGATACTTGAAATGGTGGTGCTCCAGGTTGGCCAGGCTGTGGCTCATGTTGGCCTCGCCCGACAGGAACGGCTTCTCCCAAAGCACCTTGCCGCCCCGCAGGATGCGGCTCTTGCCCTCGACGCTTTCGGGCAGGCCCCCGAGCAGGATCTCCGGGCCAAAGCTCGACGGCCTCAGCTTGGAATGCGCCAGCCACAGATAGTTCACCCGCTCGGTGACGTGGTCCGAGAACTCGTTGCCGAGCGCGAAGCCGACCCGAAAGGGGGTGCCGTCCTCGCCGATGACATAGATGCCGGCGATCTCCGGCTCCTCGCCGGCGTCGTCGGCGAAGGCGGGCGAGACCAACGCCGCGCCCGGCGCCACCAGCGCGTGGCCATTGCCCTTGTAGAACCATTCCGGCTGCACGCCGATCCCCGCCGCCGGCTTGCCGTTCTCCAGCCCCATGCGGAACATCTTCATGGAATCGGTCAGCGCCTCGGCCTCGTCGTCCAGCTTGGCGTGCATCGCATCGCGGGTGGCGGCCGAGCCCAGATGGGTCAGCCCGGTGCCGGTCACGTGCAGATGCGCCGGGTCGGGATGGGTGATCGGCGCCAGCAACTCGCCCGCCTCGCAGGCTGCGGCAAGGTCCACCGTCTCGCCGGTGCCATGGCCGCGGATGGTCTCGGCCAGCCCGCGTCCGCTCGCCGCCGCCTCCAGCGCCAGGCTGCGCAGATCGGCGGCACCGGGAACGACCCGTGCCTCGGCGCCTTCGCGCGCCACGACCCGAACGCCGCCACCGGCGGTCCTCAGCTGCGAGACCAGCATGCGCTTCCCCCTGTCCGTCTGATACTTCGATCAGTTACGCCTTGATGGTCCGCCAGCCAAAAATGCGCAAGCCCGACGTGCACAAGCGCAACAGGGGGCAGGGCCGGGCCGGTGCGACCCGGCTGCCGCGGTCAGCCGCTCACTGGGCCGGCCCAGCACCTGGTTCCGACAGGATCAGCGCCGTCCGCGCCTCGCAGACCAGGCTCAGCGCATGGGCCGCCCTGAGCGGTGCCCAGATCTGCTGCAGGTCCTCGGCGGTGACGTTCACCACCTGAACCGCTGCCGGCTTGATAGCGGCCACCGGCGGTGGCTCGGCGCCCGGAAACTCCGCCCCGACGATGCCGGCCAGGGTCTCGGCGTCCACGATCGGGCTCCGCGTGAGGGCGGCCAGCGCCACCGCCATAAGCCGCTGTGGCACCAGCAGCCGTTCGTCGCCGTGGAAGGACAACAGATAGCGCAGCGTCAGTGACAGTGCCGTGCTGTCCGGTCGCTCTCCGCGCGGCCCCGGTTCCGGGGCGCCGCGAAGCGCCGGGTCGATCGCGGCCAGATAGAGATAGACGTTCACCACCCCGGCCCGGCTGCGGTCGAGCTGGTCCGGGTGCAGGCTCACCACATCGGCGGAAAGATCGGGCGTGCCGTTGATCGCGGCCTGGATGATCTGCCGGATGGCCAGGGTAATCGCGGCAATCGTGGTGTCCTGATTCATGCCATGGCTCCGCCGATCCACCGGCGCCCTGGCCGGCGCCCCATCCTCGCAGCGGACGCACCGTGATGAAAGCCGGCCGCGCCGCCACTGGGCCACAAGCGGAACCGGAGGCAACGCCACCGGCCGCTTGAACCACCCAATGCCCTGAAAAGGTTGGTGAGCGGAGAGGGGATCGAACCCTCGACAGGCTGATTAAGAGTCAGCTGCTCTACCACTGAGCTACCCGCCCGCCGGCGGCTATAAGGGATTCGTTTCGGCTTGCCAAGTGGCGCTTCGCCGCCTGGTTTCCACTCCCGCGCGCCCCGTCTCAGTTGACCGGCGACAGCAGCGGCTTCCCGGCGAAATGGGCGGCAAGGTTGTCCACCACCGATTGCGCCATGGCGTCGCGGGTCTCCACCGTGCCGCTGGCGTGATGGGGGTAAAGCACCACGTTGGGCAGTGCCGACAGCTCGGGGCTGTCGGTGGGCTCGGTCGCGAACACGTCGAGGCCCGCACAGCCCAGCGTCCCCGACTGCAGCGCCGCGATCAGCGCCGGCTCGTCCACCACCGACCCGCGCGAGATGTTGACCAGGCATCCCTGCGGCCCCAGGGCCGCGATCACCTGGCCGGAGATCAGCCCCATGGTGCCGGCCCCGCCGGCGGTGGCCACGATCAGGGTGTCGGCCCAATCCGCCAGTGACAGCGGATCGGCGAAATAGGGATAGTCGACGCCCGCCTTCTTGCTGCGGCTGAAATAGCCCACCTGCATCGACATCGCCTCGCAGCGGCGGGCGATGCCGGCGCCGATCTGCCCCAGCCCGGCAATGCCGACGCGCTTGCCCCAGGCGGCGGTGGTCAGCGGGAACGCTCCCTCGCTGACCCACTTCCCGGCCCGGAAATAGGCATCCGCCTCGATCAGCCGCCGCCGGGCCGCCAGCATCAGCATGATCGCGCAGTCGGCGACGTCGTCCAGAAGCGCCGCCGACGAATTGGTCAGCTTCACCCCGCGGTCGTTCAGCGCCGCCACGTCGATCGACTCGTAGCCGGCGCTGACGCAGGCCACCACCTTCAGCTTGGGCAGCTTGTCGACCAGCGCGCGGTCCAGCGTGACGTGCCCGCTGGTGACCACGGCCTCGCAATTCGCCGCCGCCGCGATCACCGCCTCGCGGTCGGCAGCCTCATCGGCCCGGTGCAGGGTATAGGCTTCCTCCAGCTGGGCCATCTGGCGCGGGGCGATGGCGGAAAGGACTAGGACGTCGGATTTCATGACTGGGCATCTTCCATAATTCTCGGGGCTTCCGAGTTGCGTGCGGCGCGGCGTGCGGCCTGCACCTCGGGGTCGGGGTCCAGGCTCGCAGCCAGCAGATTGCGGGTATAGGCTTGGCGCGGGGATTGGAAGAACAGATAGGCCAGCCCCAGCCGCGCCCTCAGCTCGGCCAGAAGCGCGATCACCTGCGCCTGCACCTGAACGTCGAGCGCGCTGACAGCCTCGTCGCAGATGATCACCTCGGGTTCCAGCGCCAGGGCCCGGGCAATGGCGATGCGCTGCCGCTGTCCGCCCGAGAACTGGTGCGGAAAACGCTGCGCGTGCTCGGGCGCCAGCCCCACCTGCTCCAGAAGCTCGGCCGCGCGTTCGGCCCAGTGCGCCTTCGGCAGGATCTCGGGGTGGATCGCCCAGGCTTCCGCGATCAGGTCGAACACCCGCATGCGGGGGTTCAGGCTTTGGGTCGGGTCCTGAAACACCATCTGGATGTCGCGCCGCATGGCGAACAGCTCCGCCGGCGTCAGGCTGAAAAGGTCCCGCCCCTTGTAGAAGGCCTTGCCCGCCGTCGGCTCCTCAAGCCTGAGCAGCGTGCGCGCCAGTGTCGACTTTCCCGACCCGCTTTCGCCGACGATGGCAACGCATTCGCCGGGCATCAGGTCGAGACTCGCGCCGTTGAGCGCCTGAAACGAGCCGAAGCTCTTCGACAGCCCCTCGATCACCAGCAAGGGCTCGCCGGTTTCCTCGCGGTCCGGCGCCATCTCGCCGCGGCCGGGGGCGGCGGCGATCAGCTCGCGGGTATAGGCATGGCGCGGGTTGGCGTGCACCTCGCGCACCGGCCCTTGCTCGACGATGCGGCCGCCGTTCATCACCACCACCCGGTCGGCCACCTCGGCCACCACGCCTAGGTCGTGGGTGATCAACAAGAGCCCCATGCCGGTCTCGTCCTGCAGCCGCTCCAGCAGGGCCAGGATCTGCGCCTGCACCGTCACGTCCAGCGCCGTCGTGGGCTCGTCGGCGATCAGGATGTCGGGCTTCAGCGCCAGCGCCATGGCGATCATCAGCCGCTGCCGCTGCCCGCCCGAGAACTGGTGCGGGTACTTGTCGACCGCGGTCTCGGGCTCGGGGATGCCGACCCGGCCCAGCAGTGCCACCGTCTCGGCCCGCGCCTCGGCCCGGGTCACGCCGTGGGTCGTCATCGCCTCCTCGATCTGCCAGCCGACGCTGTAGACCGGGTTGAGGTGGCTCAGCGGGTCCTGAAAGATCATCGCGATGCGCCGGCCGTTGATGTCGCGCCGCTCGGCCGGGTCCATGGTCAGAAGGTTCCGCCCCTCGAACAGCACCTCGCCTTGCGTGATCTCGCCCGGCGGGCAATCGATCAGGTCCATCACCGCCGCGGCCGAGACCGATTTGCCCGAGCCCGACTCGCCGAGGATCGCCAGCACCTCGCCACGGTCGAGGTGCCAGCTCACGTCCTCGACCGCCCTGACCCGCCCGCCGATGGTGTGGAAGGCAACCGACAGGTTCCTGACCTCAAGCAGATGCTCAGCCATCGCCGCCCCGCTTTTCCAGCCGCCAGCGCTGCATCGGGTCCAGCGCCACCCGCAGCCAGTTCGACAGCAGGTTCAGGCTCAGCGTGGTCACGATGATCGCAAGGCCGGGCCAGAACGACAGCCACCAGGCCGTTGTCATGTAGGGCCGCCCCTGGGCGACCATCAGCCCCCAGCTCACCTCCGGCGGCTGGATGCCGATGCCGAGGAACGACAGCGACGACTCGGCCAGCATCACGAAGGCGAAATCCAGTGTGGCGATGGTAAGCAGCGTCGGCAGCACCATGGGCAGGATGTGGCGGAAGACGATCCGCCGCGCCGAGGCACCCATCGCCTGCGCCGCCTGCACGAACATCCGCTCGCGCAGCTCCAGCACCTCGGCCCGGGTGGTCCTGAGGTAGACCGGGATGCGGGTGATGGCGAGAACGATCACCAGGTTGAAGACCGAGGCCGACAGCATGTAGAGCACGATCACCGCCAGTAGCAGCGACGGGAACGACATGATCACGTCGGCCGCCCGCATGATGAGCTGGCTCAGGCCCTTGCGCGAATAGCCCGCGACCAGCCCCAGCGTCGCGCCGATGGCCAGCGAGCAGGCGACGGCGGCCACCACTGACGGGCTCGCATTTCGGGCGCGGGTGCCGCCGCGACGCCCCCACATGCTCGGCACCTGGTCGCGGTGGCACCCGCTGCAGCGTCGCTGGCCACTCCGAAGCGCCGGGATGCCTGCGGACATGACCCCCCTGCGGGACCGCGGCCATGGCCCGGAGAAGCTTGACGCAGCCTTCGCTGAACCCCCCAAGGCGGCTGCCAGCTTCGGCACGTCACGGCATGGCTCCTCCCGGGCTAGCCGTCCGCCGGACGCGGCGAGGCTGCCTGCAGAGCTTCCCGAAAACCCGATCAACTTGTCAATAGTCAAATGGCGCCGCCGGCCGTATTTTTCAGACATCTCAAAAATAGTTTCTATGGCAATAAGTTACGAGTAGACTTCGATAAGACTTGCAAGACATCTGTGTCCTTCCAACTTGACAACTTGTCACGACGACGGCCAGTCTGGCGCCCGTTGACGGTGTGATGGCGCTCGGCGCCGCAAGGAAAGGCGACAGCTTTTGCCCAGCGCGGATGCAGCTCTGGCCGACCCCATGACCCCGGACCAGATCGCTGCCGGCATGGATGGACGGCTGCGTCCTGTCGCACCCTTCCGCAGCAAGGCGCTGCTGCCCTCGCCGTGGGTGCAGAACCATGCCGCGTTCCTCTCCGGCGGTGCCGACGGGCTCAGCTGCGCCTGGTTCGCTGGCTCGCTCGAAGGCAAGTCCGACATCTCGATATTCGCCAGCACGCTCGCCGGCGATTGCTGGTCGCCGGCCGAGGCGCTGACCGACGACCCCGAACGGTCCGAGCAGAACCCGGTGCTTTTCGATGCCCCGGACGGCCGGCGGCTTCTCATCCACACCGCGCAGCCCGGCGGCAACCAGGATGCGGCGCTGGTCCGCCTGCGCGAACGCGGCGGCGTGCCGCGCGACCTTCCGCTTCCCGCCGGTACCTTCGTGCGCGGCGCCGTGCAGGTGCGGGGCGATGGTGCCTGGCTGCTGCCGCTCTTCTTCTGCACCCATCGGCCGGGCTTCAGCTGGACCGGCAGCCATGACACCGCCGCCCTCGCCATCGGCACCGGGGGCGGCGCCAGCTGGCGCATCGTCGCGGTGCCCGGCTCCATCGGCTGCGTGCACATGTCGCTGGAGCCCCTCGGGTCCGCCGACCACTACGCCGCCTTCTACCGCCGCCGGCAGGCGGATTTCGTACACCGCTCGGAAACCCGCGACGGCGGCGAAAGCTGGTCGGTGCCCGAGCCCACCGACGTGCCCAACAACAACTCCTCCATTGCCGTGGCCCGCCTCGGCGACGGCCGCATCGCGCTGGTCTGCAACCCGGTCAACGCAGCCATGAGCGCCGACCGCCGCGCCTCGCTCTATGACGAACTCGGCGGCGACGCGGCCCCCGCCGCCAGCGGCGGCTGCAATCCGGTCTGGGGTGTCAGGCGCGCGCCGCTGGCGCTCTGCCTTTCCTCCGACGGCGGCGTCAGCTTCCCGGAGCGTCACGTCATCGAGGACGGACCCGGCACCTGCCTGTCCAACGACAGCCTTGACGGGCGCAACCGCGAGCTTTCCTATCCGGCCCTCGCCATCGCCGCCGATGGCACCATCGACATCGCCTATACCCTGCACCGCCGGGCGGTCCGGCACGTGCGGCTCAAGCCGGGCTGGCTCCGGTCCGGAACACAGTCCGAAACGCAGTGAGGGACCGATGATCGGCATCACCATGGGCGACCCCGCCGGCGTCGGTCCCGAGATCGCGCTGAAGGCCGTCGCCGCCATGGCACCGGCCGAACGCGCCGCCACCCGCATCTTCGGTTGCCTTGCCACACTTCGGGCGGCGCAGGCCGTCGCCGGCACCGCACTGGCGCTCGGCACCGACGTCGCCGTCACCGACCTGCCCGTCGCGGGCGGCCCCTTGCCCTTCGGCCAGGCCGACCCCCGCGCCGGCGACGCCGCCTACCGCTGCATCGAGGCCGCCGTGCGCGCCGCCGAGGCGGGCGACATCGGCTGCATCGTCACCGCGCCCATCAACAAGGCGGCGCTGAACGCCGCCGGCCACCACTATGACGGCCACACCGGCATGCTCGCCGCGCTGACCGGCAGCACGGGCGCCTTCATGCTGCTGGCCTCCGAGCGGCTGAAGGTGATCCACGTCTCCACCCATGTCTCGCTCCGCGACGCCATCGGCCGCGCCACCCCCGAGCGGGTGCTGGCCGCCATCCGCGCCGGCAACGAGCACCTGAAACGCATCGGCTACGATACGCCGCGCATCGCCGTCGCCGGCATCAACCCCCATTGCGGCGAGGGCGGGCTATTCGGCAGCGAGGATGACGACCAGATCGCCCCGGCCGTTGCCGCCGCCCGCGCGATGGGCATCGCCGCCGAGGGCCCGATCCCCGCCGACACCGTCTTTCACCGCGCCTATCAGGGCGGCTTCGACCTCGTCGTGGCCCAGTACCACGACCAGGGCCACATCCCGATCAAGCTGATCGCCTTCGACACCGCGGTGAACGTCTCGCTCGGCCTGCCCATCGACCGCACCTCGGTCGACCACGGCACCGCCTTCGACATCGCCGGCAAGGGCGTGGCCAACCACCAGAACATGAACGCCGCCATCGCCTATGCGCGGCGGCTCACCGCCGGGAGGGGCAAGTGAAACACGACATCGAGGGCGTCTTCTGCGCCGCTGCAACCCCGGTCACGGCCGAGGGTACACCCGACCTCGGGCGCTTCCGCGCCCATTGCCGCCAGCTCCTCGAGGATGGCTGCCACGGCATCGCCATGCTCGGCACCACCGGCGAGGCCAACAGCTTCGGCCTCTGGCAGCGCCAGGCACTGTTCGATGCCGCCGCCGAGGCGGTGGAGGCGTCGCAGCTCCTGCCCGGCACCTCGGCGTCCTCGGTCGAGGATGCCGTCGCGCTCACCGGCCAGGCGGTGCGCGGCGGCGCCCGGGGCTGCGTGCTGCTGCCGCCCTACTACTACAAGGATTGCGACGACGAAGGCTATTTCCGCTTCTATGCCCGGGTGATCGAAGGCGTCGGCGACGACCGGCTGCGGGTGGTGCTCTACCACATCCCGCAAATGTCCATGGTGCCGATCTCGCACGCCCTGATCGGGCGCCTGCTCGACGCCTTTCCCGGCATCGTCGTCGGCATCAAGGACAGCAGCGGCGATCTTGCCCATGCCGAGGCGCTGGTCCGCGATTTCCCGGCGCTGGGGGTGCTGGCCGGTGCCGACCCCCTGATGCTGCCGCTGCTCCGCGTCGGCGGCGCCGGCTGCATCACCGCCACCTCCAACCTGCGCGCCGACGCACTCAGGCTGGTCTGGGACACCTGGCAGGATCCGAACCGGGCGGCCGAGGTGGAGGCGGTGCAGGACCGCATCGTCGCCTGGCGCAAGCTCTCCAGCAGCTACATGCAGCTGCCCACGATCAAGGCGATGCTGGCGCACCGCTATGGCGATCCGGAATGGGCGCGCCTGATGCCGCCGCTGGTGGAACTTCAGCCCGCCGCCCGGCAGGCCGTCGCCGAGCGCATGGATGCCGAGCCTTGACCGCCGGCGAGACCATGCAGGCCCGCGAACTGGCCCGGACTGGCATGGCCCGGGCGATCACCCTCAACCAGCCGCCCCGGGTCGAGATCGGCGCCGGCGCCGCCGCACGGCTGGGCGACTGGGCGGCCGGCCACCAGCGGGTCTTCGTCGTCGCCTCGCGCAGCACCGCCGCCATGGCGGACCGGCTGGCCCTGCCGGGCAACGTGACGGTCTTTGCCCAGGTGCCGGCCGAGCCCGACGACCGGGCGCTGGCGGCCGCGCTCGCCGCCGCCGGCGCGGTCAGGCCCGATCTGGTGGTGGGGCTCGGCGGCGGCTCGGTGATGGACGTGGCCAAGCTGGTGGCGGTGCTCTGGGACGGCACCCAGGGGCTGGCCGAGGTGGCCGGGCCGAACCGGGTCGCGCGGAAGCTCTCGGCGTTGGCGCAGGTCGCCACAACGGCCGGCACCGGCTCCGAGGCCGGGATCAGGGCGCTGGTCACCAGCACCGAGACCGGCGCCAAGATTGCCGTCGAAAGCCCGCTGATGCTGGCCGACATCGCCGTGCTCGACCCCGAGCTGACCATGTCGGTGCCGCCGGCGCTGACCGCCGCCACTGGCGTCGATGCCATGGCCCATTGCGTCGAGGCGTTCACCAACCGCCGCGCCCATGACCTGATCGACGGATACGCCAGGCTCGGGTTCGGGCTGGTCGGGCGGTACCTGAGGCGCGCGGTGGCCGACGGGGGCGATACCGAGGCGCGCGCCGGCATGATGCTGGCCTCCTACTATGGCGGCCTCTGCCTCGGTCCGGTCAATACCGCCGCCGGGCATGCGCTGGCCTATCCGCTGGGCACCCGGGCGGGGCTTGCCCACGGGCTGGCGAACGCGCTCATCTTTCCCCATGTGGTGGCCTTCAATGCGCCGGCGCGCCCCGCCAGGACCGCCGAGATCATGGCCGCGCTGGGCCTGGCCACCGCAGCGGAGCCGCGGCGGGTGCTGGGCGAGGCCCGCGCCTTTTGCGCCGGCCTCGGCATCGACATGGCGCTGCGCGCCCATGGCGTGACCGTCAACGACCTCGGGCCCTGGGCGGCCGAGGCCCACGCCATCCGCCGGCTGATGGACAACAACCCCCGCGACATGTCGGTCGCCGAGGTCGAAGCGATCTACCGCGCCGCCTTCTGAGCGCCGGGCGTCAAGGTTGCCAACCGGCTCGGGCCAAGGCACCGTTCCGGTACCGGTCCCGAAACGGGCACACGGGACAGCTTTCGGGGGGTGATGGGCATGAAGGCCGGAGACTGGACCTGGCTTGAAGTGACGAAGGTCGTTCTCGGTCTGCTGACCCCGATCGCGGTTCTCTATCTCACGTTCTCCGCGCAAGGCGTCGTGCGCGACCGAGAGTCGACCCAGCTCCGCCAGGAACGAGTGCAGTCGCTGGCCGAGGACGTCTATTCCCGCCGGGTGAGGGCGGAACTGCTGGCGTCCGCCCTGCGCCGGCACTTCGCTGAGCCGGCCGATGAATCGCTTGCCGAGGTGGTCGAGCGAAAACGGGCATATGACGAGGCCTATGCAGCGTGGAACCGCGCCAGCCAGTCCAACCTTCTGAGCATCCGGCAACTCCTGGCGGCGGATGCCTATTCGAACCTGGAAAGCGTCGTGGAAAGCAGGTTGGTGCGACAGGGCTTCGCTCCGCTCGACACCTGTCTGACCCATGCCTATGACCAGGCCATTCGCGGCCGGAATGCAGCCGCGCTTCTTGAGCGCTGCGACGTGCGGCGTCTGCTGCAGTTCACGCTCGACTGCGGCTATGCCATCACCGACGAGCTGTATCGCGCCACCGAGCTGGACGCCGCGAAACGCGCCGAAGCGGCCTTTTCCAGCGGCCAGATCGCCCGGCGGTGCGACATTGAGGCGTCTGGCGCCGGGGGCGATTTGCCGGATCTCGAGTGACGGAACCGGGTCCCCTGACGCGTCCCCACTGGCGTTGGAATTTTTATCGTTTTAAATCAGTCACCTGACAGTCCGTCCCCATGGGGACGCGGCGGACAGGCCTCTCGATCGCCTCCCCCATCGCCTGCCCTCGCCTCCGGGTCGCTCCCCGCCCACCCACCCTCGCGCCCCGGAGGCGAGGGCAGGCGATGGGTGCCAGGCGTTGTGTCGTGCGGTTGCTTGTCCCCATGGGGACGCTCCGCGGGTGGCCCGATCAGGGCGACCGCGCGTCATCCTCCAGGCTGTGTCGCCGGCCCTCGAAAAGCCAGTCCCGCGAGCCGGTCAGGTGCGCCCGCATCAGGTCGCGCGCGGCGCCCGGGTCGCGGTCGCGGATCGCCTCGAAGATCGCCACATGCTCGGCGAAGACCAGCGCCAGCCC
The DNA here is from genome assembly GCA_050299555.1 of Paracoccaceae bacterium. Classification (GTDB taxonomy): domain Bacteria; phylum Pseudomonadota; class Alphaproteobacteria; order Rhodobacterales; family Rhodobacteraceae; genus JBNKWA01. The sequence goes on from JBNKWA010000012.1 coordinate 128,285, forward strand.
GTCCGGCGTCACCTTCAGCGACAGGCCGTGGAACTGCATGCCGACGCCGATGTGGTCCTTCAGCGCCTCCATGGCGATGGCGAAGTAGCGGTTCTCCGAGGCCTTGGCGATGGCGAGGTGAAAGTCGAAATCGGCATCCTCGCGGTGGCGCTGGCGGGCGGTGGCGTCGCGCATGGTCTCCAGCGGCCCGGAGATCGCCGCCAACGCCTGGCTGCCATGCCGCAGGGCGGCAATGGCCGCCGCCTCGGGCTCCATGGTGATGCGGAACTCGTAGCAGCGCTGCAGGTCGGCGATGTTCTCGACCCGGCCGAAGCCCAGCGGCTGGCGCAGCCCCGGCGAGCGGACGAAGCTGCCCGCGCCCTGCCGCGAATAGACGATGCCCTGCGCGCGCAGCCGGCGCAGCGCCTCGCGGACCACCGGCCGCGAAACCTGGAATTCCGCCGCCAGCGCGTGCTCCGGCGGCAGGCGTTCGTCCGGCGCATAGGCGCCCGACTTGATGGCGCTGTGCAGGCGGTCGAACACCAGATCGCTGAGATTGCGGCGCGCGCCCATTGCCGCCGAACGCTGTCGCAGGCTCATGACGCCGCCCCCACCGGCTGCGGGGCGGCCACCAGCGCCGCCAGGGTGGACGGGGCGCCGAAGCCGCCGGACTTGGTGACGATCAGCCGATCCCCGGCGCGGCAGATCGGCAGGCCGGGCAGGACCTCGCCGAGCGGCTGCAGCAGGTCCAGCCCCATGGCGTCGAGCACCGCCTCGGCGGTGGCGCCGCCGGTCAGGACCAGGCTGGCGGCCTGGCGCGCCATCGGCAGCGCACCGCGGGCCAGACGCTCCGCTACCGCCGCCGGGGCGGCCGGCTCCCCGGCAACCGCCCGGATCAGCGTGACTGTCCCCATGCGGGCATCGCCCGGCACCGCCCCCGCAGGGGCGTCGATCGCGACCAGGCCGGGTTCGGCCGCCGAAAGCGCCTCCACCTGGGCAAGGGTGATGGGATCGGCCGACCCCACGATCACCACCACCGGCCGCTCCAGCACTGGCGGCGCCGCCGCGGGCCGGCGCGCCAGCCCGGCGGCCAGCGCGCTGGTCAGGCCCCGCGCGCCCGCCAGCAGCGTGCCCGCGGCCACCGCCGCGACGGCGGCCCGCATCGCCGCCACGCTGCCGACATCCGGGATCGTCGCCCGGGCGGCATGCCGCCCCAGCCGCTCCGCCACCGGCAGAGGTTCGGCCAGGCCGAAACCGCCAAGGCAGCCGCCCTCGACCACGCGGCTGAACTCGGGAATGGCCGGCAGCACGGCCAAGGGCATGGCACCGAATGCATCGAGCTCGGCCTCGATATTGCCCTTGAGGCGCGAGTCGATCTTCTTGATCAGCCGCACGCCGGCCGGCAACGCGGCCAGCGCCGCGGCAACCGCCGACCGCGCCTCGCCGGCGGCCATCTCGCGCGAACGGGTCGAGACCGCCACCACCGACGCGCCCGTCGCCAGTGCCGCGGGCAGGGCGCCGATACGGGTGGCAACCGCCACCGCCAGGCCGGCGGCCGCAAACGGCGCAGCCGCGTCCAGCGCCCCGGTCAGATCGTCCGCGACGACCGCCAGCTGTGGCCGAAGACTATCCACGCGCTCCTGACAAGCCGAGATGTATGAGGTTGCCGGTTTTGTCCTGAAGAACAAGCTGTTCCATGGCCGACAAGCTTACAGGTCCGGAACACCTTTACAACTGGCAAACGGCCCCGGGCGCGGCGATGCGCTCGGCCGCTACGATCCCTGCGCGATATCGCCCTCGCGCATGATCGTGCGCGAGATCTGGTCATAGGCCTTCTTCCAGGCCGCTTCGGTCTCCGGCGTGAACTCCTCGCCAAGGAAGTGGCGCAGGGTCTCGACCAGCGCCTTGCCCATCATCCGGAAATTCGCCGCCGTCACGCCGATGGCGGCATGACCCTCGCCAAGGTCGTGATAGCGCCCCTCCATCGGGGTCTGGTCGTGAAGATGCTCGACGATCTCGCGCAGCGTCGACATGAATCGCATGCCCTGGCCGGCGATGTCGTCCCTGAACAAGTGCCGCAACTCCGGGTCCATCTGAAACAGCGTGTCATAAAAGTAGATCGACTTCGATTCCGGATCGTTGCCGAGAACGTCGAAGCTCTGCCGAATGAGTGCCAGTTCGTGGATTTGAAGTGCCATGCCCGCCATCCCAGTTGGCCTGCCGCCAGCCTATTGCCGATGTGCGGCCAACTCTTTGACATATCTCAAGTCAGGCACGGGCCGCACCCGTTCCGCCGCTGCTGTCCTGGAATTCGCCGGATTGATGGTGAGCCCAACAGGGTTCGAACCTGTGACCTACTGATTAAAAGTCAGTTGCTCTACCAGCTGAGCTATGGGCCCGACCGGCCGCCGGAATAGACGAGCGCCAAGCGGCGGGTCAAGCGGTTTGTCCCGCTTCGCGCCGCCGAGGCCGCGATACTGGCGTCGGCATGGCCGAGCGCGTATATGGGGCCGCCATGAAGGATCAGGATCACCCCACCCGGGCGCTGCATTTCCTCAAGATGCACGGGCTTGGCAACGACTTCGTGATCGTCGACGCGCGTGGCGCCGCCGGCGACCCGGTCACGTCTGCCCGGGCGCGCGCCATCGGCGACCGGCATCGGGGGATCGGCTTCGACCAGCTGGCGGTGATCGGCGACGACGACCGGGGCGATGCCCGCATCACGTTCTGGAACGCCGATGGCAGCCTTGCGGATGCCTGTGGCAACGCCACCCGCTGCGTCGCCCGCCTGCTGATGGACGAGACCGGCCGCGACCGGCTGGTGCTGGTCACCGGCCGCGGCGCGCTGGTCGCCGAAGATGCCGGCGGCGGGCTGATCCGGGTCAACATGGGGATGCCGCAGCTCGACTGGCGCGAAATCCCGCTGGCCCGCGACGTCGACACGCTGAACCTGCCCATCGATGGCAACCCCGCCGCCGTCGGCATGGGCAACCCGCATTGCGTCTTCGTCGTCGACGATGCCGAAGCGGTGGACCTTGCCCGCATCGGCCCGGCGATCGAGCATCACCCGCTTTTCCCCCAGCGCACCAATGTCGAGTTCGTGGAGCTGCGCGGCCCAGCCGAGGTGCGTGCCCGGGTCTGGGAGCGGGGCGTAGGGGTCACCCTCGCCTGCGGCTCCGGCGCCTGCGCCATTGCCGTGGTGATGCACCGCAAGGGCCTGACCGGCCGCGCCATCACCGTCCAGCTCGACGGCGGGCCGCTCGCCCTCGACTGGCGCGACGACGGCGTCTGGATGACCGGCCCGACGGCGCTGGTGGCCGAGGGCACGCTGACGCCGGCATTCCTCGACGGCGCCCGATGACCATCGCCAGGCCGATCCCCACCGGGCTGCGGTTCGAGACCTTCGGCTGCCGGCTCAACGCCTACGAGACCGAGGCGATGAAGGACCTCGCCGCCCGAGCCGGGCTTGCCGGGGCGGTCGTGGTCAATACCTGCGCGGTCACCGCGGAGGCGGTGCGCCAGTCGCGCCAGCGCATCCGGCGGCTGCGCCGGGAGAACCCGCAGGCCCGCATCATCGTCACCGGTTGCGCCGCCCAGACCGAGCCCGAGACCTATGCCGCCATGCCGGAGGTGGACCTGGTGCTCGGCAACCGCGACAAGCTGGAGCCGTCCACCTGGGGCGAGATCGCCGCGCCGGACTTCATCGGCGACACCGAGAAGGTGCGCGTCAACGACATCATGGCCGCGCGCGAGACCGCCGGCCACCTCATCGACGGGTTCGGTACCCGCGCCCGCGCCTATGTCCAGGTGCAGAACGGCTGCGACCACCGCTGCACCTTTTGCATCATCCCCTATGGCCGCGGCAATTCGCGCTCGGTTCCCGCCGGCACGGTGGTCGAGCAGATCGCCCGGCTGGTGGATGCCGGCTACAACGACGTGGTGCTGACCGGGGTCGACCTGACCTCCTGGGGCGCGGACCTGCCCGGCGCGCCGCGGCTCGGGCATCTGGTGCAGCGCATCCTGAGGCTGGTGCCGGACCTGCCAAGGCTGCGCATCTCGTCGATCGATTCGGTGGAAGCGGACCCGGCGCTGGTCGATGCCATCGCCGGCGAGGCCCGGCTGATGCCGCACCTGCATCTCAGCCTGCAGGCGGGCGACGACCTGGTGCTGAAGCGGATGAAGCGGCGGCATCTGCGCGACGACGCCATCGCCTTCTGCGAGCGGATGCGAAACGCCCGCCCCGGCATCGCACTGGGCGCCGATCTGATCGCCGGTTTCCCGACCGAGACCGAGGCGATGTTCGAGAACACCCTCAGGCTCGCCGACGAATGCGAGCTGACCTGGCTGCACGTCTTTCCGTACTCGCCGCGCAAGGGGACCCCGGCGGCACGCATGCCGCAGGTGCCAAAGGCGGCGGTCCGCGACCGTGCGGCAAGGCTGCGCAGGAAGGGCGACCAGCGTCTGGCACTGCACCTGGGGTCCCGCCTCGGCACCGCCCAGTCGGTGCTGATGGAGACGCCGCGCATGGGCCGGGCCGAGGACTTCACCGAGGTCGAGTTCGCCACCGACCGGCCGGTGGGCGAGATCGTGCAGGCGGTGATCGTCGGAACTGCCGGCACGCGCCTGCTGGCCGGCTGATGCATCCGAACCCCGCCTTCCGGACGGCGAGCGCCGAACGCAACCTCGCCTTCGCCCGTGCCCGGGGCTTCGGCGTCTTGACCGCCGCCGGGCCGGACGGGCCGCTCGCCGCGCATGTGCCCTTCGTGCTGAGCGACGATGGCGGCAGACTGGAAGCGCACCTGGTGCGCTCGAACCCGCTCTGGCGGGCCCTGGCTGAACCGCTGCCGGCGCTGATGATCGTCTCGGGGCCGGACGGGTATGTCTCGCCCGATTGGTACGGCATCGACGACCAGGTGCCGACCTGGAACTATGTCGCCGTGCACCTGCGCGGCAGCCTTGCGCGGCTGCCGGACGCGGCGCTGCGCCAGCATCTCGACCGGCTTTCGGCGGCCAACGAGGGCCGGCTGCTGCCCAAGCCGCCCTGGCGCACCGGCAAGATGCCCGCCGACCTGCTGGCGCGGATGATGCGCATGATCGCGCCGGTCGCGCTGACCATCGACGCGGTCGACGGGACCTGGAAACTGAGCCAGAACAAGGCCGACCCCGTCCGCCTCGCCGCCGCCGAGGCACTGGACAAGGCCGGCCCGGGGCAGGAGATCGCCAGCCTCGCGGCGCTGATGCGCCAGCCGCCGGACGCCTGAGGCATTTGCCCCACGGGCCGACTCGGCCTATCTTGTTGCGGCACAGTCCGGAGGATCGCCATGGCCCTGCCCATTGCCCCCATCGCCTGGAACGCCGCCCGCATCGGCGGGCTTGCCGCCCTCGCCTGGTATGTCCGTTCGCGCAACCGAACGATGCCCAAGCATGTCTGGCGCGAGGCGGCGATGGACGATCTGAACGACGGGGTCGAGATCACCTCGGATCGTGGCGAGGCCGAGCGCAACACCCATGCCTCGGCGCGGCTGCGGCGCAGCGTCAGGCTGGGGCCGCTGGGCGAGGTGGAGCTCGACCTCAGCGCCATCGGCCGCCTGCGCGTCCGCCGCCTGTGACGGCCGGGCAGCGCCGCCGGCTTGCCTTCCCCGGGAATTCCTGACCATCTCCGGGAAATCCAGCCCGGGAGGCCGTCATGAAGCTCTACTATTCCCCCACCTCGCCCTTTGCCCGCAAATGCGCCGTCCTGCTGCGCGAGGCGGGGCAGTGGGACAGCATGGAGATCGAACCGGCCGCAGGCACACCGGTCGATCCCGGCACCATGCCACTGGCGCAGAACCCGCTCGGCAAGCTCCCTGCGCTCGGTCGCGACGACGGCCCGGCGATCTACGACAGCCGCGTCATCACCCGCTTTCTCGACGATCGTTTCAAGGCCGGGCTCTACCCGACCGGCCCGCGGCTCTGGGATACGCTGACGCTCGAGGCCAATGCCGACGGCATCATGGAGGCGGCGATCCTGATCGTCTACGAGACCCGGGTCCGCCCCGAGGACAAGTACTACGAGCCCTGGGTGGAAGGGCAGTGGGCCAAGATCGAACGCTCGCTCGAGGCTATCGAGGCGCGCTGGATGGCGCATCTGAAAGGTCCGCTGGACATGGCCCAGATCGCCGTCGGCTGTGCGCTCGGCTATCTCGATTTCCGCCATGCGGCGCGCAACTGGCGCGATGGCCGCGAGGTGCTGGCGCCCTGGTACGAGACGTTCGCGCAGCGCCCGTCGATGGCCGCGACCACGCCGCCGCCGGCCTAGACCGGAGCGGTTTCCAACCGGCCCGGCCTGAAATAGGAACCGGCCCCGGAATCAATGACCTGGGCGGACCTCGGGATCGGGTCGTCCTCTCTGATCCGGTTCATTTCAAGGGCGCCATTGCAGGCCGCGGGCGGCCCCGGGGTCGCCGCTTGCTTTGGCAATCCAGGTGCCGGCGCCGGCATCCAAAAGCCGGTGCAGGGCGATCCCGACCGTGCTAGCCTGCCGGCCTGACCGGGGGAGGAGAGGACATGGCCGGATCGGTGACGGTGCTCGTCGGCACCACCAAGGGAGCGTTTCTGATTGCCGGCGATGCGGCGCGCGAGGACTGGAAGATCAGCGGTCCCCACTGTGACGGCTGGCCCATCAACCACCTCGCCGGCGACCCGGCCACCGGCCGGCTCTGGGCTGGCGGCGGCGGTGACTTTCAGGGTGCCGGGGTGTGGCGCTCCGAGGATGGCGGCCAGAGCTGGCAGCTCTCGAGGCTGACCTCCGGCCATATGGACGAATGGGCAGCGGGCGATCCCGAATTCGCGGCGATGATCGGCTGGCAACCGACCGAAACGCCCTTCGGCAAGGACTTTTCGCAGATCTGGTCGCTGAACTTCGCCCACGACACGCTCCTTGCCGGCACCAAGCCGGCCTCGCTGCTGAAAAGCACCGATGGCGGGCAGAGCTGGGAACGGGTGGACGGGCTGACGGACCATCCGTCGCGTCCCGACTGGCAGGGCGGTGCCGCCGGGCTGGTGCTGCATACCATCGTCAGCGACCCCGGCGATACCGGCAAACTCTGGGTCGGCATCTCGGCGGCCGGGGTCTTTGCCAGCGAGGATGGCGGCACCAGCTGGGAGCGGCGAAACCGGCTCTCCAACGCCGAGGCGCACCGGCACCACGACCACCCGGCGGGGCCGAAAGGCGGCGAGACCGGCCATTGCGTGCACAACATCGTGCGGGCGCCCGGAAACGGCGGCGATCTTCTCTACCAGCAGAACCACCACGGCGTGTTCCGCAGCCCCGATGGCGGCCGCAGCTGGGACGACGTGACCGAAGGGCTGCCCTCGACCTTCGGCTTTCCGGTGGCGGTGCACCCAAGCGATCCGCAGACGATCTGGGTGCTGCCGCTGAACGGCGATACCCAGGGCCGCTATCCGCCGGATGCCTCGGCGGCGGTGTGGCGGTCGCGCGACGGTGGTGACAGCTGGCAGGCGCTGAGGGACGGGCTGCCGGCCAGGAACTGCTATTTCACCGTGCTGCGGCAGGCAATGGCGACCGACCGGGCAAACCCGGCCGGGGTCTATTTCGGCACCAACAGCGGCTCGGTCTTTGCCAGCCGCGACGAGGGCGAGAGCTGGACCGAGATTGCCCGCCACCTGCCGACGGTCCTGTGCGTCGAAACCCTGGACATGGGCGGTTCCTGAGCCGGCCGGAGTCGCGCCGGGGCCGGGGCGGCGTGGCCCCGCCAGCCGTTCGCGACCTGCCTGCGGCAGGTACGCTCCGCCTGACGGTCCCGGCCCGCGCGCCTGACGGCGCGCGGGTCCGGGCGCCTGTGGCCGCGTTCCCGCGCCGGACCGCGGCGCTGCCCTGCCCTGGTGGTCGGCGGGATCGCGCCCGGGCGCCCCGCCCGCCCACCCTTGCGCCCGGGCGCGATCAGGCGTCCCCACGGAATGTCATTGTAAATCAATATGTTAGATATGCGTCCCCATGGGGACGCCTGGG
>JBNKWA010000013.1:0-27619 GCA_050299555.1 Paracoccaceae bacterium
ATCGCCCCCATCGCCATGGAGGAACGCCTGCGCTTCGCCATCCGCGAAGGCGGCCGTACCGTCGGCGCCGGCGTCGTGTCGAAAATCATCGAGTAACCGGTCCCGAGGGCCGGCATACGGGCGGCGGTCCCCCTGGGGGCCGCCGCTTTCGTTTGCGCCCACCCGCCCACTCGCCGGTTCCTGACAGCAGGCTGTCAGCAGGCCCGTGCCATGCCGCTGCCATCGCATCCGATGGGAGAAAGAGAGCATGGAAAAGAGATATCACGGCAGTTGCCATTGCGGCCGCGTCGCCTTCGAGGCGGATATCGACCTCGCCCAGGGCACCGGCCGCTGCAACTGCAGCTACTGCGCCAAGACCCGCAACTGGTCCGCCATCATCCGGCCCGGCAAGCTGCGGCTGCTCAAGGGCGAGGACGCGCTGTCGGGCTACAGCTTCGGCGAGGCGATGGTCTACAGGTTCTGCTCCCATTGCGGTGTTCGCGTCTTCGCCGATGGCGACGTGCCCGAGCTCGGCGGCAAGTTCGTCTCGGTGCCGGTCAAGGTGCTTGACGATGCCACGCCCGAGGAGGTGATCGCCGCGCCGCTGCGCTGGTCTGACGGGCTCGGCAACAACTGGCAGAACCCGCCGGCCGAAATCCGCCACCTCTGAGCGCCTCACGGCACTGTGGCCGCTGCGGCCGCTTTGTTGCGGCGGCTTGGCGCCGGATCGCAATTCGTGACCCGGTCCCCACTTGCGACGGTGTCTTCCCGGCGCTTTGCTCCGCAGCGAACCGAAGCCGCGGACGGAGGATGCCGCCATGACGATTCTGAAGGATGCGACCGCGCTGACCATGTCCCTGTCGCTTCTGGTACCGGGTGCGGCACCTCTCGCTGCGAAGGAACGGGGCGAGGTGCGGCTGGCCCAGGCCGAGGTCGCTGCCTGCCCCGAACCGGGCGAAAAGCCGGCCAAGGGGATGAAGGAATGCCTCGCCGCCGATGGCAACCTGCTGACGATCAAGCAATGGCGCCGACAGAATCGGGCCGCCGGCGCCGAGGAAGTGCCGGAGGGTGACGAGGCCCAGACCGACGAGACCCAGACCGACGAGGCCCCGGCCGACGAGACCCCGGCCGACGAGACCCAGGCCGAGGCGGCCGCCCAGGAGGCGGCTCCCGCCGAGGAGGCCGCGCCTGAAGAGGCAGTCACCGAAGAGGCTCCAGCCGAAGAGGCGGCGCCCGAACAGGCGGTGACCGAAGAGGCTCCGGCCGAGGAAACTCCCGCCGAAACCGCAGCCGAGGAAACTCCCGCCGAAACCGCAGCCGAGGAGGCCCCCGCCGAAGAAGCACCGGCTGAACAGGCGGAGCAGCCGGCCGAGACGCCCGCGGAAGCCGTGGCCGAGGAGCAGCCGGTGCAGGAAGCCCCGGCGGAGCAGCCTGCCGAAGCGGTGACCGAAGAGGCTCCGGCCGAGGAAGCCATGCCCGAGGAAGCGGTGACCGAAGAGGCGCCGGCCGAAGAACTCCCGGCCGAAACCACGGCCGAGCAGGCCCCCGCCGAAGAAGCACCCGCCGAAGCACCGGCGGAACAGGCGGAGCAGCCGGCCGAGGCGCCCGCCGCGGCCACCGCCGAGGAAGCGGCGCCAGCCGAAGCCGTGACCGAAGCACCGGCGGCGGAACCCGAAGCCGCCCCCGAGCCGGCTGTCACCAGCACCGCGCCCGCGGAACCCGATGCCGACACCGTCGTCGTCGAGGAAGGCGCCGAGACGCCCCCGCTGGAGGACATCGTCACCGCGGCGCCGGCGGCGGCCGGCGAGGCCGAACAGGCCCCGGCCGCGGCACTCACCGACACCGGCGAGGCGTCGGCCCCGGCGCTGGTCGAGACCGAGACCGTCACCGAGGAGGCCGCGCCCAACTCGGCCCGCGACGACCGCACCGAACGGGCCCGCGACCGCAAGGACGATCGCAAGCGGCTGTTGCAGATCCTCGGCGCGGCGGCGGTGGGGTTCGCGGTCGGCAAGGCGCTCGATGGCGACCGCGAGGTGGTCGAGGATACCGGCGACCGGGTCATCACCCGCGACGACAGCGGCAACTACTACGTGCTCAAGGACGAGAACGTGCTCCTGCGCCAGCCGGGCAACAACGTGCGCACCGAAACCTTCCGCGACGGCTCCAGCCGCACGGTGGTGGAACGCGGCGACGGCAGCCAGGTGGTGACGATCCGCGACGCCGCCGGCTATGTCGTCCGCCGGGTTGCCGTGCAGCCGGATGGCAGTCAGGTGGTGCTGTTCGACGATACCAACGCGGCGCGGCAGCCGGCGCCGATCGTGGTGTCCGAGCTGCCACCGGCGCGCCAGGAAGTGGTGGAATATGGCCAGAGCGTCGACAACGAGGCACTGATCCGGGCACTTCTCGCCGCCAACCAGGGCCTCGCCGCCCAGGACCGGCGCTTCACCCTGCGCCAGGTGCGCGAGAATGTCGCCGTGCGCGACCTGATGCCCCGGGTCGATCTCGACGTGATCACCTTCGATACCGGCTCGGCGGCGATCGACCCCACCCAGGCGCGGGCGCTGTCGTCGCTGGGCGAGGCGATGGCCGAGATCATCCGCCAGAACCCGCGCGAGCTGTTCCTGATCGAGGGCCATACCGATGCCGTCGGCTCGCCGACCTTGAACCTTGCGCTGAGCGACCGGCGGGCGGAATCGGTGGCGCTGGCGCTGACCGAATATTTCGGCGTGCCGCCCGAGAACCTGATCGTTCAGGGCTATGGCGAGCAGTTCCTCAAGATCCCGACCGAGGCGGCCGAGCGCGCCAACCGCCGTGCCGCGGTGCGCCGCATCACCCAGCTTGTGGAAACTGCCGCGAACTGAACCAACCTTCCCCCGGGGAAAGGGCGGCCGGTTTTCCCCTGATGCCGGCCCCCCTTACGGCGCACCATGCCAGCGCTCGGTAACGGCATGGGAGCCACAGATGGACCGAATGGTTCGGGGAATGCACGGCATCCTCGACGACCTCTTGACCGCGGGACTGCAACGGGTCCTGCGGGTCGGCACCCACCCGGGTGGCTACGGCGCGATGGGTCCGGCCGCGATCGGCGGGGCGGCCACGACGGTGCTGGAGCTGCTGTTTGCCAGCCGCGGCGGCGGCAAGGGCGACGGGCAGGCCGCCGGGATCGCCCCGGGCGGGCTGAGCGCGCTCGGAAGGCTTGCCTGGGATAGCTGGTGGAAGCGGGCCGGCACGCCCGGCGACGAGCCGGCGATCCAGGACCTGACCGGCGAGGCGGCCGACCGCCGGGCCACCGGCATCGCCGTGGCGCTGATCGCGGCGGCCAAGTGCGGCGGCCACATCGACGCGGCGCAGCGGGCGGCCATCGAACGGCATCTTGCGGGACTGCCCGAGGCGGTGCGGGCGGCGCTGGCCGCCGAACTGATCCGGCCGCTCGATGTCTCGGACGTGGCCCGCCACGCCGACAGCGAACAGGCGGCGCGGGAACTTTACGCGGTCTCGGCGATGATCTGCGGCGACGACGATCCGCACGGCCGCGAATGGCTGGCGGTGCTGGCGACCATGCTGCGACTGCCGACGCCGGTGCGCGAGGAGATCGAGGCGGAGCTGCGTTCCGCTCGATGAAGGCGCGGCGTCCGTACCGGTGGGGGTGGCGGGCGTCGTCGGTCGGGCAATGCCGGGCCTTGATCTTGGTCCGCAACGGCTCTATGCCGTCGCCCGGCCTAGGGGTATAGCTCAGTTGGTAGAGCGACGGTCTCCAAAACCGTAGGTCGCGGGTTCGAGCCCTGCTGCCCCTGCCACGACCCCAAGGCTGTCACCACGCTGCCGCGCCCGGCCACGTGCCGCCGGACCAGCAGGGCGAGGCGCGTCAGCCCCGCACGGCGCCCGGCATGCCCCGACCCCGGGTCCGGCGCCACCAGAGCATCGAGCCAAGTGCGACGGCAAGCGGCAGCCCGCCGGCCGGAAGCGGAATTTCCGCGACCGAGAAATTCGCCTCGCCAAGCGCGCCGCCGGCAAAAAAGGACCAGGCCGTGAAGTCACCTTCGGGATTCGTGAGAGGGCGGAATTCGCTGAGATCAAAGTGGTATGACTTGCCGTCCCCAAACAGGTTCAGCGCGTACGGCACGTCGTAGACGAAGTACATGAAGGTGACATTGCCGGAAGAGTCGGTGTCAACCTGAGCACACAGTTCGCCCCCACAGAAGCCACCGAACGCGGCTTCGGTCCAGTGGAAGAATGTAAGCTGCCAGCCCAAACCACCGTCGATGAAGATCTCCAACTGGTTCGGCATCGCGCTCTGAAAGGCCCCGAGTGGAGGCAGATCAGGGAAGAGGTGCGTCTGGCTGTACTCGTAGGCTGATCCTGCGCCACCCCCGAAATTATAGTGCGCCTGCCCGAAATAGTCCGATTCCAGGACGAACTTGAACACGAATGAACATTGCACATCGATTGGCTTGACGTCTCGTAGGCAGGTTCCCTCGTCTGCGATCCTGTACTCGTATGTGGTCGCTTCGGCGCCCGTTGGCGCCAGGGCCAGCCCGGCTGCAAGAATGGCGCACCTAAAGATAGCCCGTGCAATCGTTGAAAATGTCATGCTGCCCCCAAATACCTGGCTCAGATCCACTGCGGGCAAGTTTACCACGCAAGGCCGCAATGGCACGAAGAACTTGGTGGCGGCGCGCCGGTCGCTGGTCTTGCCCGGCAAGCTGACGCCCCGGTGCTGCCGTTGGAAGGGAGGCGAAGATGACGGACGGGCAGAAGGAGATCGTCAGGATCCAGGCCGCGTATCTCAACGGCATGGCGCTGGTCTTGTTCGGCATCGGTGTGGTGTCGCCGCTGGTGGCCTGGTCGCTGCAGCCGCACGGGGCAGGCGACTGGCCCCGCATGCTGACCCTGATGGTGACCAGCGTGCTGGCATTCGTCGGCAGCTGGCAACTGCATCTCAGGACCTACCGGGTGCTCTCCCGGCTCGACGGTTGAGACCGGCATGCCGGACGACTTCAGGGCCGTGATCGCCAGCCGTCTCGACCAGCTCGACGCCGAGGACGCCGCCGGCCGCGGCGACCGCGCCCCGGTGACGCTCGACCAGCAATCCGTGGGCCGGCTGTCGCGCATGGACGCGATGCAGCGCCAGGCCATGGCCGAGGCCCAGCAGCGCCGGCGCCAGCAGGAAAGGGCGCGGCTGCAGGCGGCGCTGAAGCGCCTCGACGCCGGTGAGTTCGGCTACTGCCTGCGCTGCGGCGACGAGATCGAGCCCGAGCGGCTGGCCACCGATCCCGCCATCGCCGTCTGCATGACCTGCATGAAGGGCGGCTGAGGCCTACATGTTGCTCCAGCCGCCATCGATGGCGATGGCCTGGCCGCTCATGAAGGCGCTTTCGTCCGAGGCGAGGTAGACGCCCAGCTCGGCGATCTCCTCGGCGGTGCCGAGCCGCCCCATGGGCTGGCGCTGGGTGAAGGCGTCGCGGGCGGCGGCATAGTCGCCGGTGGCCTCCAGCCGCCCCCGCAGCGACGGCGTGTCGACGGTGCCGGGGCAGATGGCGTTGCAGCGGATGCCGCTGGTCACGTAGTCGGCGGCGATCGACTTCATCAGCCCGATCAGCGCCGCCTTCGAGGCGCCATAGGCGCAGCGGTTGGGGACCCCGACGATCGAGGAGGCCACCGAGGCCACCATGATGACCGAACCGCCGCCATTGGCGATCATCGCCGGCAACAGCGCCCGGGTGACGTTGTAGCCACCGGTCGCATTCAGGGCCAGCGCCCGGTCCCAGTCGGCGTCGCTGCCGTCCAGCAGGCTGCCGTTCGGCACCATGCCGGCACAGTTGAACAGCACGTCGAAGGCGACCGTGTCCTTGGCCAGCGCCGCCACCGCGCCGCGGTCGGTGACGTCCAGAACCCGGGTCTCGCCGCCCAGCGCATGCAGGCCGTCGGCGTCGATGTCGGTGGCCAGCACGGTCGCGCCTTCGCGCCGCATGGCGATGACCGTCGCCTTGCCGATGCCGGCCGCCGCCGCCGTCACCAGTACCCGCTTGCCCTTCAGCCGTGCCATGCCGTTTCCCCCGATGCGTTGCTTGCGCCCGGGATAAGCAAAACCGCGGCCGGCCGCATCCGGAAAATCGCCGGCGGCCGAAGCGGGGTTGCGCCGTGGCGGCCGTCGGCCTATGTGAGCGCCCGACAGCCCGGGAGTCGCGCGATGGCCACCAACCCATTCCAGTTCGCCCAGCAGGTGCGGTCCGAGACGGCAAAGGTCGTCTGGCCCGGCCGGCGCGAGGTGACGCTTACCACGATCATGGTCTTCGCGCTGTCGGCACTGGCGGCGACATTCTTCTTCCTGGTGGATCTGGTCATCCGCTTCGGACTGGAGTTAATTCTCGGTGTCGTGGGTTGATTTCCCCCATTTGCGGCGCTAAATGCAGCCATCCTCCGAAATGAGCGGCGCGCGGGCGATTCGCGAGCGCGCTTTTGCTTGTTTGGGTGGCAAGCGGGCGTAAGGCCCGTAGAGACAGGCAGTACCGGCCGGCCAGCGGCCCAGGATCGAGGTTGCGAGCGGACATGGCACAGCGCTGGTATTCGGTAAGCGTGCTTTCGAATTTCGAAAAGAAGGTGGCGGAATCCATTCGCGACACCGCAGGCAAGAAGGGCCTGGCGGAGCAGATCAGCGAGGTTCTTGTGCCCACCGAGGAAGTGGTCGAGGTGCGCCGCGGCAAGCGGGTGCAGAGCGAGAAGCGCTTCATGCCCGGCTATGTCCTCGTTCGTATGGATATGAACGACGAGACTTATCATCTCGTGAAGAACACCGCCCGGGTGACCGGTTTTCTTGGCCCCCAGGGCAAGCCGATTCCCATGCGCGACGCCGAGGTGGACCGGATCCTGAACCGCGTCGTCGAGGGGCAGGAGCATCCGCGCTCGCTGATCACCTTCGATGTCGGCGACACCGTCAACGTGACCGACGGGCCCTTCGAGGGCTTTGCCGGCATGGTCGAGGACGTGGACGAGGACAATGCGCGCCTCAAGGTCACGGTTTCGATCTTCGGCCGGGCAACGCCGGTCGAACTGGAATTCACGCAGGTCGCCAAGTCCTGACGTGATCGCTTCGTGGGAGGCGAGCGGGGCGCGCCCCGCAGACCGGACCACGCCACTTGAATGCCGCCGGGGCGCGCCTCGGGGCAGGGAGAAGGAGAGGGCCACATGGCCAAGAAGATTGCCGGCACGCTGAAGCTTCAGGTGCCCGCCGGAAAGGCGAACCCGTCGCCGCCCGTGGGCCCCGCCCTCGGTCAGCGCGGGATCAACATCATGGAGTTCTGCAAGGCGTTCAACGCCCGGACCCAGGAGATGGAGGTTGGCGCCCCGTGCCCGACCATCATCACCTACTACACCGACAAGTCCTTCTCGATGGAGATCAAGACGCCGCCGGCCTCGTTCCTGCTCAAGAAGGCGGCGAAGCTCGGCTCTGGCGCCAAGCTGCCGGGCCGCGAGATCACCGGTTCGGTCACCATCAAGCAGCTCGAAGAGATCGCCCAGGCGAAGATGAAGGATCTGAACGCCAACGACGTGAAGGCCGCGATGCAGATCATCCTCGGCTCGGCCAAGTCGATGGGCATCGAGGTGAAGGGGTAACGCCATGGCAAAGCACGGCAAGCGATTCCGCGCCGCCAAGGAGGCTTTCTCCGACAAGGCGCATGTCAGCATCGACGAGGCGATCACCCTGGTGAAGTCGAACGCCAAGGCGAAGTTCGACGAGACCGTCGAGATCGCGATGAATCTCGGCGTCGATCCGCGTCACGCCGACCAGATGGTGCGCGGCGTGGTCAGCCTGCCCAACGGCACCGGCAAGACGGTGCGGGTGGCGGTCTTCGCCCGCGGCCCCAAGGCCGACGAGGCCAAGGAAGCCGGGGCCGACATCGTCGGCGCCGAGGACCTGATGGAGACGATCCAGAGCGGCAAGATCGAGTTCGACCGCTGCATCGCCACCCCGGACCTGATGCCGGTGGTCGGCCGGCTCGGCAAGATCCTCGGCCCCCGCAACCTGATGCCGAACCCCAAGGTCGGCACGGTGACCATGGACGTGGCCGCTGCGGTCGCGGCCGCCAAGGGCGGCGAAGTGCAGTTCAAGGTCGAGAAGGCGGGCGTGGTCCATGCCGGCATCGGCAAGGCGTCGTTCGACGCCGCCAAGCTGGTGGAGAACGCCAAGGCCTTCGTCGCCGCGGTCAGCCGGGCCAAGCCGGCGGGTGCCAAGGGCACCTACCTGAAGAAGATTTCGCTCAGCTCCACCATGGGGCCGGGCGTCTCGGTAGACGTCGCCGACGCGACCGCCGAGTAGCGAGATCCCGCCGGGTCGTCCCTTGGGGCATCCCGGCGGGGCACGGCCGGGCCGGTTCGCCGGTCCGGACTGTCCGAGACGGCGGGTGCCGCGGGGGTTCGCCCCCAAGGCTTAATCTCCTGCCTGAGACGGGATCGTGCGGAATTCATCCGGGGGCTGCGGCCCACGGGCGGTTTTGGCGGACCCGTAAGACGGACCGAAGCGTGGCATTCGGCAACGGGTGCCACGGACTAGAGCCGGAGGGGGCAACCCTTCCATGAACCTGGAGCAAGACTGTGGATAGAGCCCGGAAAGAAGCGGTGGTCGACGAGCTCGGCCAGATCTTCAAGGACTCTGGTGTCGTCGTGGTGGCTCACTACGCCGGCCTCACGGTTGCTGAGATGCAGGACTTCCGCGGCCGCATGCGTGCGGCAGGCGGAGCCGTCCGCGTCGCCAAGAACAGGCTCGCCAAGATCGCCCTCGAGGGCAAGCCCTGCGCCAGCATGGCTTCGCTGCTCAAGGGGCAGACGGTGCTCGCCTACTCCGAAGACCCGGTCGCGGCCGCCAAGGTGGCCGACGAATACGCCAAAGCGAACAAGAAGTTCGTCATCGTCGGCGGGTCGATGGGTGAGACGGCACTGGACGAAGCCGGGGTCAAGGCCGTGGCCGCGATGCCGTCCCGCGAGGAGCTGATCGCTTCCGTGGTGGCGTCCATCGGGGCACCGGCGGCGAACCTGGCAGGGGCGATCGGCGCACCGGCCTCGAACATCGCGGGCATTCTCGCGACACTCGAGGAGCGGGAGGCGGCCTGAGCGAAGCAACCATGGGACCGGCCGCGCAGGCGGCCGACGTCACCGGACACGGATAACGGATGGAAACTGGAAAATGGCTGATCTGAAGAAACTGGCCGAAGAGATCGTGGGGCTGACCCTGCTGGAAGCGGCCGAGCTGAAGAAGATCCTCAAGGACGAATACGGCATCGAGCCCGCCGCCGGCGGCGCGGTGATGATGGCCGGTCCTGCCGCCGGTGGCGAAGCCGCCGCCGCGGAAGAGGAGAAGACCGAGTTCGACGTCATTCTGCTCGAGGCGGGCGCCCAGAAGATCAACGTGATCAAGGAAGTGCGCGCCATCACCGGGCTTGGCCTGAAGGAAGCCAAGGACCTGGTCGAGGCCGGCGGCAAGGCGGTCAAGGAGCAGGCTTCCAAGGCCGAGGCCGAGGAAATCAAGAAGAAGCTCGAAGAGGCCGGTGCCAAGGTCGAGCTGAAGTGATCGGGCCTCGCGCCATGGGCGCGGTGCAGATCGTCTGACGACACTGGCTGGATCCGGGGGGTTCCCCGGGTCCGGCCCTTTGCATCTCTCAGGATGCCTCGCGCCGGCAAGGGCCGGAGGGGACATCCCGACAGGTGCAGACAAGCCGGGCGCGGGAGGTGGGAAATCCCGCAGGCATAGGCTTGTGACGGCCCCTGGAAAGATTGGGCGACCGGTAACCCGGCCCGTCGCCCGACCGAGCAGAGAAGGCACGACCGCGCATGGTTCAGACGTTTTCCGGCCAGAAACGTATCCGCAAGTACTTTGGCAAGATCCGCGAAGTCGCGGAACTGCCGAACCTGATCGAAATCCAGAGGAGCTCCTACGACCTGTTCCTCGACTCAGGCGAGGGCGCGGCCCCTGCCGATGGCGAGGGCATCCAGGGCGTCTTCCAGTCCGTCTTTCCGATCCGCGACTTCAACGAGACCTCGGTGCTGGAGTTTGTCCGCTACGAGCTCGAGGCGCCGAAATACGACGTCGACGAGTGCATGCAGCGCGACATGACCTATTCGGCACCCCTGAAGGTGACGCTGCGGCTGATCGTGTTCGAGGTCGACGAGGACACCGGCGCCAAGTCCGTCAAGGACATCAAGGAGCAGGATGTCTACATGGGGGACATCCCCCTGATGACCAATAACGGTACCTTCATCATCAACGGTACCGAGCGGGTCATCGTCAGCCAGATGCACCGCAGCCCGGGCGTGTTCTTCGACCACGACAAGGGCAAGACACATTCCTCGGGCAAGCTCCTGTTCACCTGCCGCATCATTCCCTATCGCGGCTCGTGGCTGGACTTCGAGTTCGACGTCAAGGACATCGTCCACGCCCGCATCGACCGGCGCCGCAAGCTGCCGGTGACGACGCTGCTCTATGCCCTCGGCCTCGACCAGGAGGCGGTCTGCGACGCCTTCTACAACACTGTTCCCTACAAGAAGACCGACAAGGGCTGGGTCACCACCTTCTTCCCCGAGCGCATCCGCGGCAACAAGCCGCCGTTCGACATCGTCAACGCCGCCACCGGTGAGGTGATCGCCGAGGCCGGCAAGAAGGTCACCCCGCGCACCGTCAAGGGCTGGATCGATTCCGGCTCGGTCACCGAGGTCATCGCGCCGTTCAATTCCATCGTCGGCCGCTTTGCCGCCAAGGACATCATCAACGAGAAGACCGGCGAGATCTGGATCGAGGCCGGCGACGAGCTGACCTGGGAGACCGACAAGGACGGCAATGTCACCGGCGGCACTTTGAAGGGGCTGCTGGACAACGGCGTGACCGAGATCGAGACCCTCGACATCGACAACGTCAATGTCGGGCCGTACATCCGCAGCACGCTGGCGGCCGACAAGAACATGAACCGCGACTCCGCGCTCATGGACATCTACCGCGTCATGCGCCCGGGCGAGCCGCCCACCCCCGACGCGGCGGCCGACCTGTTCAACTCGCTGTTCTTCGACGGCGAGCGCTACGACCTCTCGGCGGTCGGCCGGGTGAAGATGAACATGCGCCTCGACCTCGACAAGGAGGACAGCCAGCGCACCCTTGACCGCGAGGACATCATCGCCTGCGTCAAGGCACTGGTTGAGTTGCGCGACGGCCGCGGCGAGATCGACGACATCGACCATCTCGGCAACCGCCGGGTGCGCTCGGTGGGCGAGCTGATGGAGAACCAGTACCGCATCGGCCTGTTGCGCATGGAGCGCGCCATCAAGGAGCGCATGTCCTCGGTCGATATCGACACCATCATGCCGCAGGACCTGATCAACGCCAAGCCGGCGGCGGCGGCGGTGCGCGAGTTCTTCGGCTCGTCGCAGCTCTCGCAGTTCATGGACCAGACCAACCCCCTGTCGGAGGTCACCCACAAGCGGCGCCTGTCGGCGCTGGGGCCGGGCGGCCTGACGCGCGAGCGGGCCGGCTTCGAGGTGCGCGACGTGCACCCCACCCATTACGGCCGCATGTGCCCGATCGAGACGCCGGAAGGCCCGAACATCGGCCTGATCAACTCGCTGGCCTCGTTCGCGCGGGTCAACAAGTACGGCTTCATCGAGACCCCCTACCGCAAGGTCAAGGACGGTCAGGTCACCGACGACGTGATCTACCTCTCGGCGACCGAGGAGATGCGCCACACCGTCGCCCAGGCCAACGCGCGGCTCGATGACGATGGCAAGTTCATCAACGACCTGGTCTCGACCCGCAAGTCGGGCGAATACATGCTGAACCCGCCCGACTATGTCGACCTGATCGACGTGTCGCCGAAACAGCTTGTCTCGGTGGCGGCGGCGCTGATCCCGTTCCTCGAGAACGACGACGCCAACCGCGCGCTGATGGGCTCGAACATGCAGCGCCAGGCAGTGCCGCTTCTCCGGGCCGAGGCGCCGTTCGTCGGCACCGGCATGGAGGAGATCGTGGCCCGCGATTCCGGTGCCGCCATCACCGCCCGCCGCGACGGTGTGGTCGACCAGGTGGATGCCATGCGTATCGTCATCCGCGCCACCGGCGAGCTCGAGCCGGGCGACCCGGGCGTCGACATCCACCGGCTGCGCAAGTTCCAGCGCTCGAACCAGAACACCTGCATCAACCAGCGCCCGCTGGTGAAGGTGGGCGACACGGTGCGCGCCGGCGAGGTGGTGGCCGACGGGCCGTCGACCGATCTGGGCGAGCTGGCTCTGGGCAAGAACGTGCTCGTCGCCTTCATGCCCTGGAACGGCTACAACTACGAGGACTCGATCCTCATCTCCGAGCGCATCGCCAAGGACGACGTCTTCACCTCGATCCATATCGAGGAATACGAGGTCGCCGCCCGCGACACCAAGCTCGGGCCCGAGGAGATCACCCGCGACATCCCCAATGTCGGCGAGGAAGCCCTGCGCAACCTCGACGAGGCGGGCATCGTCTATATCGGCGCCGAGGTCTATCCGGGCGACATCCTGGTGGGCAAGATTACCCCCAAGGGTGAAAGCCCGATGACGCCCGAGGAAAAGCTGCTCCGCGCCATCTTCGGCGAGAAGGCGTCGGACGTGCGCGACACCTCGCTGCGGCTGCCGCCGGGCGACTACGGCACCGTGGTCGAGGTGCGGGTCTTCAACCGTCACGGCGTCGACAAGGACGAGCGCGCGCTGCAGATCGAGCGCGAGGAGGTAGAGCGTCTGGCCCGCGACCGGGACGACGAGCTGACCATCCTCGAGCGCAACATCTACGCCCGCCTGAAGGCGGTCATCCTCGGCAAGGTGGCGGTGAAGGGCCCCAAGGGCATGAAGCCGAACACCGTCGTCGACGAGGAGCTGCTGGGCACGCTCAGCCGCGGCCAGTGGTGGCAGCTCGCCATCGGCGAGGAAAAGGTGGCCTCCGAGGTCGAGGCGCTGAACGCCCAGTTCGACATCCAGAAGAAGGCTCTCGACCGCCGCTTCGAGGACAAGGTCGACAAGGTGCGGCGCGGCGACGACCTGCCGCCGGGCGTGATGAAGATGGTCAAGGTCTTCGTCGCGGTGAAGCGCAAGCTGCAGCCCGGCGACAAGATGGCCGGCCGCCACGGCAACAAGGGCGTGGTCTCCAAGGTGGTGCCCGACGAGGACATGCCGTTCCTCGGTGACGGCACCGCGGTCGATCTGGTGCTGAACCCGCTGGGCGTGCCCAGCCGCATGAACGTCGGCCAGATCCTCGAGACCCATATGGGCTGGGCGGCGCGCGGCCTCGGCCGCTCCATCGACGCGGCGCTGGACGAGTTCCGGCGCTCGGGCGATCTCAGCCCGGTCCGGGCGGCGATGGAGAACGCCTATGGCGAGGAAACCTACAGGGACGCCTTCACCGATCTCGACGACGACCAGTTCGTCGAGGCGGCCGGGCTGGTGACCTCGGGCGTGCCGATCGCGACGCCGGTCTTCGACGGCGCCAAGGAGGCGGACGTGAACGACGCGCTCAAGCGCGCCGGTCTGGACGAATCCGGCCAGGTGACACTCTTCGACGGCCGCACGGGCGAGGCCTTCGCCCGCAAGGTCACGGTGGGCATGAAGTACCTTCTGAAGCTGCACCATCTGGTGGACGACAAGATCCACGCCCGCTCGACCGGCCCCTACAGCCTGGTCACCCAGCAGCCTCTGGGCGGCAAGGCGCAGTTCGGCGGCCAGCGCTTCGGCGAGATGGAGGTCTGGGCGCTGGAGGCCTACGGCGCCGCCTACACCCTGCAGGAGATGCTGACCGTGAAGTCGGACGACGTCGCCGGCCGCACCAAGGTCTACGAGTCGATCGTCAAGGGCGAGGACAACTTCGAGGCCGGTGTGCCGGAATCGTTCAACGTCCTGGTCAAGGAAATGCGGTCGCTCGGCCTGAACGTCGAGCTAATGGACGCCGAGGAGGAGGAGGCGTGAGGGCCGCGCAAGCGCGCCCTTCCCACCCCTTCGAGCAAAGGATGATCCGATGAACCAGGAATTGATGAACCCCTTCGCCCCGGCGCAGCCGCCGCGGTCCTTCGACGAGATCCGGATCTCTCTGGCCAGCCCCGAGCGGATCCTGTCGTGGTCGTTCGGCGAGATCAAGAAGCCCGAGACGATCAACTACCGGACCTTCAAGCCCGAGCGCGACGGCCTGTTCTGCGCCCGCATCTTCGGGCCGATCAAGGACTACGAGTGCCTGTGCGGCAAGTACAAGCGCATGAAGTATCGCGGCGTCACCTGCGAGAAGTGCGGCGTCGAGGTGACGCTGCAGAAGGTGCGGCGCGAGCGCATGGGCCATATCGAACTGGCCGCGCCGGTGGCGCATATCTGGTTCCTGAAATCGCTGCCCAGCCGCATCGGGCTGATGCTGGACATGACCCTGCGTGATCTCGAGCGCATCCTCTACTTCGAGAACTACGTGGTGGTCGAACCCGGCCTGACCGAGCTGAAATACGGCCAGCTCCTCTCCGAGGAGGAATTCCTCGACGCCGAGGACCAGTACGGTGCCGACGCCTTCACCGCCGGCATCGGCGCCGAGGCGATCCGCGAGATGCTGGCGGCCATCGACCTCGAGGCCGAGGCCGAGAAGCTGCGCGTCGATCTGGCCGAGGCCACGGGCGAACTGAAGCCCAAGAAGATCATCAAGCGGCTGAAGCTGGTGGAGTCGTTCCGCGAGTCGGGCAACCGGCCCGAGTGGATGATCCTGACCGTTGTGCCGGTGATCCCGCCCGAGCTGCGGCCGCTGGTGCCGCTCGATGGTGGCCGTTTCGCCACCTCGGACCTGAACGACCTCTACCGCCGGGTCATCAACCGCAACACCCGCCTGAAGCGGCTGATCGAGTTGCGCGCCCCCGACATCATCATCCGCAACGAAAAGCGCATGCTGCAGGAGGCGGTCGATGCGCTGTTCGACAACGGCCGCCGCGGCCGGGTCATCACCGGCGCCAACAAGCGGCCGCTGAAGTCGCTGGCCGACATGCTCAAGGGCAAGCAGGGCCGCTTCCGGCAGAACCTCTTGGGCAAGCGCGTCGACTTCTCCGGCCGCTCGGTGATCGTGACCGGTCCCGAGCTCAAGCTGCACCAGTGCGGCCTGCCCAAGAAGATGGCGCTGGAGCTGTTCAAGCCGTTCATCTACTCGCGGCTCGACGCCAAGGGCTTCTCGTCCACCGTCAAGCAGGCCAAGAAGCTGGTCGAGAAAGAGCGCCCCGAGGTCTGGGACGTGCTCGACGAGGTGATCCGCGAGCATCCGGTGCTGCTGAACCGGGCGCCGACGCTGCACCGCCTCGGCATCCAGGCCTTCGAGCCGGTGCTGATCGAGGGCAAGGCGATCCAGCTTCACCCGCTGGTCTGCTCGGCCTTCAACGCCGACTTCGACGGCGACCAGATGGCCGTGCACGTGCCGCTTTCGCTCGAGGCCCAGCTCGAGGCGCGGGTCCTGATGATGTCCACCAACAACGTGCTGTCGCCGGCCAACGGCAAGCCGATCGTGGTGCCGTCCCAGGACATGATCCTCGGCCTCTACTACATCACGCTGGAGCGTCAGGGGATGCCCGGCGAGGGCATGACCTTCGCCTCCATCGAGGAGGTCGACCACGCGCTCGAGGCCGGCGTCGTGCACATGCACACCAAGATCAACGCGCGCATCGAGCAGATCGACAGCGAAGGCGCCTCGGTGCTGCAGCGCTTCGAGACGACGCCGGGCCGGCTGCGTCTGGGTGCACTGCTGCCGAAGAACTTCAAGACCCCGTTCGATCTGGTGAACCGGCTCCTGCGCAAGAAGGAGGTGGGCGAGGTCATCGACGCCGTCTACCGCCACTGCGGCCAGAAAGAGAGCGTGATCTTCTGTGACCAGATCATGCAGCTCGGTTTCCACGAGGCCTGCAAGGCCGGCATCTCCTTCGGCAAGGACGACATCGTCATCCCCGAGAAGAAGTGGACGCTGGTCAACGACACCCGCGGCCATGTGAAGGAGTTCGAGCAGCAGTACATGGACGGGCTCATCACCCAGGGTGAGAAGTACAACAAGGTCGTCGATGCCTGGTCCAAGTGCTCGGACCAGGTGGCCGAGGTGATGATGAGCGAGATCTCCTCGATGCAGGTCGATGATGCCGGCGCTCAGGCCGAGCCGAACTCGGTCTACATGATGAGCCACTCCGGTGCCCGCGGCAGCCCGGCGCAGATGAAGCAGCTCGGCGGCATGCGCGGCCTGATGGCCAAGCCCTCGGGCGAGATCATCGAGACCCCGATCATCTCCAACTTCAAGGAAGGCCTGACCGTGCTCGAGTACTTCAACTCGACCCACGGCGCCCGCAAGGGTCTGGCCGATACCGCGCTGAAGACGGCGAACTCGGGCTATCTGACCCGGCGTCTGGTGGACGTGGCCCAGGACTGCATCGTCAAGATCGACGATTGCGGCACAGACCTGTCGATCGGCATCAAGGCCGCGGTGCGCGACGGCGAGATCGTCGCCAACCTGGCCGAGCGCATCCTCGGCCGCGTCGCCGCCGAGGACATCACCGATCCGGGCACCGGCGACATGCTGGTCCGCAAGGGCGACATGATCGACGAGCGCTGCGCCGAGTCCATCGAGGTCGCCGGCGTGCTCGAGTTGCGTATCCGCTCGCCGCTCACCTGCGAGGCCGAGGACGGCGTCTGCGCCCAGTGCTACGGACGCGACCTGGCCCGCGGCACCAAGGTCAATGTCGGCGAGGCGGTGGGCATCATCGCCGCCCAGTCGATCGGCGAGCCGGGCACCCAGCTGACCATGCGCACCTTCCATATCGGCGGTATCGCGCAGGGCTCCAGCCAGTCCTTCCAGGAGGCCAACCAGCCCGGCAAGATCGAGTTCCGCGGCGCCAGCACGCTGAAGAACCGCGACGGTGACCAGATCGCCATGTCGCGGAACATGGAGATCGCCATCATCGACGAAAACGGCGTCGACCGGGCGACCTTCAAGCTCAGCTACGGGGCCCGGATCATCGTCAAGGAAGGCGACATGGTGGAGCGCGGGGCCAAGCTCTTCGAGTGGGACCCCTACACGCTGCCGATCATCGCCGAGCGTGACGGCCAGACCCGCTTCGTCGATCTCATCCCGGGCATCTCGGTGCGCGAGGAGATGGACGATGCCACCGGCATCAGCCAGAAGATCGTGTCTGACTGGCGCTCGGCGCCCAAGGGCAGTGATCTCAAGCCGCAGATCGTCGTTGCCGATCCCAAGTCGGGCGACCCGATGCGACTGGAGAACGGCAACCCCTGCGCCTACGCCATGAGCGTTGATGCGATCCTCTCGGTCGAGGATGGCCAGGACGTGAAGGCCGGCGACGTGCTGGCGCGTATCCCGCGCGAGGGTGCCCGCACCAAGGACATCACCGGCGGTCTGCCGCGGGTGGCCGAGCTCTTCGAGGCCCGGCGCCCCAAGGACCACGCCATCATCGCCGAGATCGACGGCCATGTGCGCTTCGGCAAGGACTACAAGAACAAGCGCCGGATCACCATCGAGCCGACCGAGGACGGTGGCGATGCGGTCGAGTACATGGTGCCCAAGGGCAAGCACATCCCGGTGCAGGAGGGCGATTTCGTCCGCAAGGGCGAATACATCATGGACGGCAACCCCGCGCCGCACGACATCCTGCAGATCATGGGGATCGAGGCGCTGGCCGAGTACCTCGTGGACGAGGTGCAGGACGTCTACCGGCTGCAGGGCGTGAAGATCAACGACAAGCACATCGAGGTGATCGTCCGCCAGATGCTGCAGAAATGGGAGATCGCCGATTCCGGCGGCACCATCCTTCTGAAGGGCGAGCAGGTCGACAAGGCCGAGCTCGACGAGGAGAACGACAAGGCGCTGGAGGCGGGCCGCGAGCCGGCCAAGGCGTCGCCGGTCCTGCTCGGCATCACCAAGGCGAGCCTGCAGACCCGGTCGTTCATCTCGGCCGCATCCTTCCAGGAGACGACGCGGGTGCTGACCGAGGCTTCGGTCCAGGGCAAGCGCGATCGCCTGGTGGGGCTGAAGGAGAACGTCATCGTCGGCCGGCTGATCCCGGCCGGGACCGGACGCGCGACCATGGACATCAAGCGCATCGCCCAGAACCGCGATGCCAAGATCGTCGCGGTCAAGCAGCAGGAGGCGCTGGAGTCCGGCATCATCGAGATGCCGGAGGAGACCTACGCCGATCCCATCGGCGAATAGCCCGGGACGGACCTGGAACCGAAAAAGGGCCCGGCGGCAACGCAGGGCCCTTTTGCCTGCGGGGTATCAGGGGGCCCCGCGCCCGGTCGCTCCCCGCCCGCCCACCCTCGCGCCGGGGCGCGGGCCGGCGGCGGTCGTCACAATCCGAAGAACGGCCAGCGCCTGGCCGTTCTCGATGCTTCTGGTCCGGGATCAGGCTGTTTGGTCCGGTCAGCCCCGGGCGCGATCCGGTGCCGCGCGCAGCACCGGCGCCGGCACCTCGGCCAGGCGGGCACCGTTGCCCAGATCCACCGCGCCGAGCCACAGGTCCAGCGCCCTGACAAGCGGCAGCCCGCGCACTGTAACCGCACCCGCATCCATCGGCACCGCGCCCTCCCAGTCCGCAGGCCGCAGGTCCCGGAACTCGACATTCAGGTGCACGTCGCTATGGGCATAGAGATACCGCAGGGCGCGGGCTGGCAGCGTCGCCGCCAGTGCGATGTCGGGCCGCCATTCGGCCTCTTCCTCGCTCAGGCCCTCGCGCAGACCCTTGAGTGCGATCGCCATCGCCCGCGCCCGGTAGCTGACATCGGCGATCAGGTGCCGCCGGGTCCAGCCGGCCCGCAGCGACGGGGCATCGAGCGCCGCATCGTCAAGTTCGCCCAGCTTGCGGGCAAGGAACGCCGCCCCGCGCCGTGCCAGCAGCAGATCCCCGGCCGGCGCGTTCGGCGCATCATGGCGCGCACCTTTGCCCTGGCGCTCGCGCAGCGCCGCGCGGGCCTCCCGATCGGGATCGGCCGGCACCACCGGTCAGTCCTGTCCGCCCACCCGGGTGCGCATGAAGTGAAGCCGTTCCATGATCGGCGCGTCCGAGAAGCGGAACAGGTCGAACCGGGTCTCGGCCTGCAGCGACCAGGGCACCCAGGACGGCACCACGAACATGTCGCCCTTGTCCAGCCGGTGGGTCTCGCCGTTCAGCACCACCGCGCCGCGCCCCTCGAAGACCTGGAACACCGCCGAGCCGACCTCCTGGCGCTGCGCCGTCTCCACCCCCTCGCGCAGGCGGTGGAACTCGCAGCGGATCGTCGGCATCACGTCGCCGCCGGTCGTCGGGTTGACGTAGCGGATCGCCGCATGCCCCTGGGCGACGGTCGCCGGTTGGCCCTCGTCTTCCAGAAGCAGCTGCTCGGTCAGCGCCTGGTCGGTGAATGCCCAGCGATAGGCGCCGATGGGCGAGGATACCGTGTCGGCAAGCTGGGACAGCGGCCTGAGCCCCGGATGACACCATAGCCGCTCGCTGCGCGAGAAGTTGGGCGTCGCATAGTCGGTGACCCGCTCGGCGCCGAACTCGAAGAACCCCACATCCATCTGCTGGCTGAACGGGATGTCGAGCCCGTCGATCCAGGCCATGGGCGCGTCGGCATCGTTGTGGTGGCCGTGAAAGTTCCAGCCCGGGGTCAGCAACAGATCGCCGCGCGACATGCGCACCGGATCGCCGTTGACCACGGTCCAGACCCCCTCGCCCTCGACCACGAAGCGGAAGGCGTTCTGCGAGTGCCGGTGCTCGGGCGCGGTCTCGCGGGGGCCGAGATACTGGATCGCCGCCCAGAGCGTCGGCGAGACATAGGCGTGAGGCGCCAGGCCCGGATTGGCCAGCCCGATGGCCCGGCGCTCGCCGCCGCGGCCCACCGGCACCAGCTTTCCCGACGTCTCGGCCAGCGGCAGCAGCCTGGACCACTTCCAGACATGCGGCACCGCCCTGGGCCTGGGATGAACCGGCATCAGGTCGCCCAGCTGGGTCCAGAGCGGGATCAGGTGCTCGGCCTCGAACCCCTCGTAGAGCGCCCGCAGCTCCGGCGTGTCCTCGGGCTGCATCGCGTTGGCGACGTCCTCGTGGCCCTTGGGTTCGTTCATGGCGTTCCTCCTTTGTCGGGACGCATCGCGTCAGGCCGCATCGGGCTGGTTCGGCGGCGCCGCATCGCGGAATGCAGGCAGCGCGTCCAGCGCGGCGAAGACACGTGCGATGGTCGGCCACCCACCAAGCGGAATATCGAAGCGGCGATTGTTCCAGACCTGCGCGTAAAGGCAGAGATCGGCAAGCGTCGGCGTGTCGCCATGGCAGAACTGCCCGGTCTCGCCGCCGTCGGCAAGGGCAGTCTCCAGCGCGTCGAAGGTCAGCGTCACCCAGTGCGTGAACCAGGCCTTCTGCGCGTCCTCATTGGCGCCGAACTGGTCGCGCAGGCGGAACAGGACGCGCAGGTTGTTCAACGGGTGGATCTCGCAGGCGATCATGGCGGCCAGCGCCCGCACCCGGGCGCGGCCATCGGCATCGGCGGGCAGCAGCGGCGGCTCGGGCCAGGTTTCGTCCAGCCACTCGATGATCGCCAGCGACTGGGTCAGCACCGTGCCATCCTGACGTTCCAGCGCCGGCACCAGCCCCTGCGGGTTGATCGCCAGGTATCCTGGCATGCGGGTCTCGCCGCTGCGCAGGGCATAGGCGGCCTGCTCATAGGCCAACCCCTTGAGGTTCAGGGCGGCCCGCACCCGGGTCGAGGTCGACGAGCGGTAGAAGTTGTGCAGCAGCAGGCCCATGCGGTCGGATCTCCGGTTTCGCGGCGTCAGTGCCGGCCGGCCTCGACGATCTTCTGCGCCAGCCGTTCGGGGTTGGTGGCAAGGGTCGAATGGCTTCCCGGCATGGATGCCAGCCGATACAGCCCCAGCTTCTCGGAGAGCCGCGGATGCCAGGGCATCGAGGCGGGAAGCGCGATGTCCTCGGCGCAGTGCAGACAGCTCCGGGCGCCGGTATGCGCGGCGCCATGCACGAGCACGATCTTCATCTTTTCCCCCTCATGGAGCTTGCGGCTCAGCGCCGCGGCCCGATTGTGGTTTCGATGCTGCCAAGCCCGTCGATGCTCACGGCGCAGCGATCGCCCGGCAGCAGCGGCCCGACACCCGCCGGCGTGCCGGTCATGACCAGGTCGCCGGGGCGAAGTTCGACCGACCGCGAAAGGATCGCGACGATCTCCGGCACCGACCAGATCAGCTCGGAAAGGTCGGCGTCCTGCCTCACCTCGCCGTTGACGGTGAGCCGGATCGCTCCCTTGCCCGGATGGCCCACCATGGCGACCGGATGCACCGGCCCGATCACCGCCGACCGGTCAAAGGCCTTGCCCCAGTCCCAGGGCCGGCCCTTCTCGCGCGCTTCCAGCTGCAGGTCGCGCCGGGTCAGGTCGTTGCCCACCGCATAGCCCCAGACATGGGACAGGCTGTCCGCCTCGGCGATGTCCCGCCCCGCCGTGCCGATCACCGCGACCAGTTCGGCCTCGTGGTGAAAGTTGCCCGTCTCGGGCGGGTAGGGGATGGTTTCGCCGGAATCCACGACGGCATCGGCGGGCTTGGTGAAGAAGAACGGCGGCTCGCGGTCCGGGTCCCTGCCCATCTCGCGGGCATGGGCGGCATAGTTGCGCCCGACGCAGAAGATGCGCCGCACCGGCAGCCGGTCGGTGGTGCCGTGAACCGCAACCGACGCGGTCGGCGGCGGCGGGAAAACGTAAGACATTTCCACCTGCCTTTCTCCGGTTCGGCTCGCCGCCATCCCGCTAGGCGCCGCCGCCAGGCGGCATGTTCGCAATCCCCTGCCGGTCGATCTTTCCGGTGCCGGTCTTGGGAAGGCCGGCGACGTACTCCATCAGCCGTGGCGCCTTGTGCGGCGCAAGCTGCGCCTTCACGTGCTCGCGCAGCCTTGCGGTCTGCGCCTCGCCTGCCGCCACGCCGGGTACCAGGCAGATCACCGCCCGCAGCGCCATCCGCCGGTCCGGCATCTGGTGCGCCAGCACCGCGCATTCATGCACGTCCCCATGCTCGTTCAGGCAACGCTCCACCTCCAGCGGCCAGACCCACTGGCCGGACACCTTGATCAGGTCGTCGGCGCGGCCCAGGAAATAGAAATACCCGTCGCGCTCCACGAACCGGTCGCCGGTGTGGATCCAGTCGCCGCGCATCGTCTCGGCGGTCTTGTCCGGCCGGTTCCAGTAGGTCGGCGCCGAGGAATGGCCGCGCACAAGCATTACCCCTTCCTCGCCCGGTGCGGCGGTCCTGCCCTCGGGGGTCTCGAGGCGGATCTCGTAACCCGGAACCCGGGCGCCGGCCGCGCCGATGCGATGATCGTCAAGCCTGTTGGACAGGTACACATGCAGCATTTCCGTCGACCCCAGGCCCTCGGTGGGCCCGTGCCCGACCAGCCGTTTCCAGGCCGCGTAGACGTCCTCCGACAGGATCTCGGCCGCCGACATCGACTGGCGGATCGAGGACAGATCGCGCGCCGCGATGCCGTCTGTCCTGGCCAGCGCGGTGAACAGCGTCGGCAGGCCGAAGAACACCGTCGGGCGATAGGTCTCCACCGCATCGAGGACGGTCTCGGGGCGTGGCTGCCCAGGCACCAGAAGCGTGGTCGCGCCGCACGAGAACGGAAAGATCACCGCGTTGCCGAAGCCATAGGCGAAATAGCACTTGGGCACCGAATAACAGATGTCCCGCGCGGTCAGCTTCAGCACGTGCGCGCCGAAGCTCTGCTGCACATAGGCCATGTCATGGTGCAGATGGACGATGCCCTTGGGCCGCCCGGTAGAGCCCGAGGAATACATCCAGAACGCCATGTCGTCGGGGCCGGTCTCGGCACAGGCCAGCTCCCCGGGCAGCCCGTCGAGGAAGGCGGCGGCCGATTGCACGCCGTCCCCCTCGGCCGCGCCATTGGCGATGACGGTCCTTTCCAGCCGGGTCCCCGCCACCGTGGCGCCGCTGAAGAGCGAGGCAAAGGCGGCATCCACCACCGCCACCCGGGCCCCGGAATCGGTCAGGAAATAGGTCAGCACATCCGGTCTGGTCTGGATGTTCAGCAGCACCGGCACCAGGCCCGCGCGCACCGCTCCGAAAAAGGCCGCCGGAAAGACCGGCGTGTCGTCGAGGAAGAACGCGATCCGCTCGCCCCGCGTCAGCCCCGCCGCGACAAAGGCATTGCCCCAGCGGGCGGCCTCGGCGGTCAGCGCGGCATAGGTCAGGCGCCCGCCCGGCCCGATCACCGCGTCGCGGTCCGGATTGCGGGCCAGGTTCTGCCACAGGATGTCCGAGCAGTTCCGATGCTGCGCCCGCCGAAATCCGATCTCCAGCGCCGCCGGAACGTCATCGGCCACCGGGTCGATGATTTCGGACGCCCCCGCGCGGGCGGACATGTCAGCCAGGTTCACCGTCATCTCCCCGATCCGTTCCCGTTGCCCCCGACCTCAGCCCGCCATCGCCGCCCGGTGGCGGGCATGGGCGGCCGCGAATTGCGGGGCGATCTGCCGCAGCCGCTCATCGGTCAGGCGGCCCGAGCGCATGAGGTAGTCATGGGCGAATTCCATCGGCTCAAGCCGCATCTTGTCGCCGAACGTCTCGTACCAGCGCGCCGAGGTATTGGCCGCGTCGACAATCTTGCGCGCGATCGGTGGCCGCTGGTCCTGATAGGCGGCCAGCGCCGCGTCCGTGTCGCGGTGCTCGGCCAGTGCCCGCACCAGGGCGATGGCATCCTCCATGGCCAGCCGGGTTCCCGACCCGATCGAGAAATGCGCCGTGTGGGCGGCATCGCCCAGAAGCACATGCCGCCCGGCCACCCAGTTTTCGCACCACAGCCGCGGAAACCGCCGCCACATCGACCGGTTGGTGATCAGCGCGCTGCCCTGCAGGACGTCGCCGAACAGCGCCGAGCAGACCCGCGCGCTTTCCGCCTCGTCCATGGTGTCGAACCCATGCGCCTTGTAGGTGGCATCCTCGCATTCGACGATGAAGGTGCTGCGGTCCGGCGCGAACCGGTAGTGATGGGCATTCATCGGCCCCTTGTCGGTCTCGATGAAGGTCTGGGTCAGCGTATCGAACGGAACCGTGGCGCCGAACCAGGCGAAATGGTTGTCGAAATGGTCCAGCCGCGGCCTGAACCGTGCCGCCAGCGACTGCCGCACCAGCGAATTCAGCCCGTCGGCGCCGACCACCAGATCCGCCTCCAGCGCCTCCGGCCGGTCGATCCGGGTTGCGAACCGGATCGGCACGTCCAGCGCCCGCGCCCGGTCCTTCAGCACCTCGATCAACTCCAGCCGCCCGATGGCGGTGAACCCGACGCCATCCAGGGTCACCGACCCCGATGGCAGGTTCAGGGTCATGTTCTCCCACTGCTCCATCAGCGGCGTGATCAGCTCATGGGTCTCGGGATCGTCCGCCTTCAGGAACGCCAGCGCCCGGTCCGAGAAGACGACCCCAAAGCCGAAGGTGGCGCCCTCGGGGTTCTGCTCGGTCACCCGCACGCGAACGTCCGGCAGCAGCCTGCGGATCAGAATCGCGGTGTAGAGCCCCCCGGGGCCGCCTCCCAGGATTTCCACGCTCGCAGGTCCGGACATGTCTCCTCCCGATGCCTCTGGACACTGACGTTACCCAATGATTACGAATAGTACAAATGATTTTCCAATATGGAATTCAGCGCGCACCGAAAGCCGGGGCCGGCAACGCCGCCGGGCCGGAACCCGCGGCGCCAGGAAGTCGCCGCGTTTGCCTGCGCGCCGAACATGGTATTGCTGTCAGGCGATCTCTTGGCGCTCGGCCCCAGAACCGGAGGAATGTCATGGCTGAAGAAGGCGGTCACGGGCTCAAGTCGCTGGATGCGGCGTTCGGCGTTCTGGCCTTTCTGGCCCGCGCCAACGGCCCGCTCCCGCTGTCCGACATCGCCCGCGGTTGCGGCATGCCGCCCAGCAAGATGCACCGCTACCTGGCCTCGTTCGTCAATGCCGGGCTGGCCAGGCAGGCGGGGCGGTCCGGGCGCTACGACCTGGGGCCGGCCGCGCTGCAGCTCGGGCTCGCCGCGCTGGCCAGGCACGACTTCGTCAACAACGCCGCCGACGGGCTGGACGAGCTGGCCGCCGACACCGAAATGACCGTGCTGCTCTCGGTCTGGGCCAATGACGGGGCGACGGTGGTGCGCTGGGAACGCGGCGCGACGCCCACAGTGACGTCCATGGGCCTCGGCACGACGCTGCCGCTGCTCAACTCGGCCACCGGGCGGGTGTTCCTGGCCTGGGCGCCCCGGGCCGCGATCCGGACCGCCCGCGACTTCGAGTTGCGCCGGGCGGCCCGCAATCCGGCGCTGATTCCCGACATGACGCCCAGCAAGGCCAGCGTCGACGACCTGGTAGACGCCATCCGGGCCCGCGGTTTCGCCTCGGTGGACGGGCAGTTCATTCCCGGCCTCGTCGCCGCGGCGGCGCCAATCCTCGACTGGCAGCACGAGGCCCAGGCCGCGGTGACGCTGGTGGGCGTCGACCCCGCCGCCATCGCGGCGGATGCACCGGCGATCGCAAGCCTGCTGGCGTTTTGCGCCCGGCGATCCGTGGTCAGGGACGCGGCCCGGGGCGAAGCCCGGATCGCAGGGGCAACCTGATCCCGGGGGCCCGCTTGAACCTGGCCCGCTATTGGTGGCTGTCCCCGGTGGCCAGGTGGCCAGCGGCGGACCCTGGGGTGCCGAGACGATTGGGTTCGCGCCCGGGCGCTGGGGGGCGCCCCCCCCCCCCCCCCCCGCGCGCCGGGCCGCGACCCGGCGTTGCGCCCCATCCGGCCGCGGTTCGATCTCACGGTCTGTGCCTGGCCCGGCCGGCCAGCCCGCAGTAGTTCGGCCCGCTCTTTTTTGATTGTTAGGTCAATCAAAAATCTGCCAAGCTCCGCCCGTCCGCGCGCCTCTCGGCGCGTGGCAAGAAAAACCAACGCACCAGCCGGGAGACCAAGATGACCGCAAACCCAACCAGCCGCCAGCGCGCCATGAACCGGCGCGGCGTCCTCAAGGGCGCCACCGCGCTCGGCGCCGCCGGGCTGTTGCTGCCGGCGTCCTACCGGATGGCGGCGGCGCAGCCCAAGAAGGGCGGCACCTTCCGCGTCGGCATCGCCGCCGGCAACACCTCGGACACCCTCGACCCCGGGACCTGGTCGCATGTCTTCACCCAGGTCATGGGCACCGCGATGAACGGCTACCTGACCGAAGTGGCCTCCGACGGCTCGGTCGTCGGCGAGGTCGCCGAAAGCTGGGAGGCCTCGGAGGGCGCCGATGTCTGGACGCTGAAGATCCGTCCGGGCGTCGAGTTCCACAGCGGCAAGACCGTCACCGCCGAGGACGTGGTCGCCTCGATCAACTACCACCGCGGCGAGGACGCGACCTCCGCCGCCAAGCCCATCGTCGCGCCGATCACCGAGATCACCGCCGAGGGCGACACCGTCGTGTTCACCCTGGAAAGCGGCAACGCCGATTTCCCCTTCCTGGTGAGCGACTACCACCTGGCCATCAAGCCCTCGGTCGACGGCAAGATCGACCCCACCTCCGCCGATGGCTGCGGCCCCTACAAGCTCGAGAACTTCCAGCCCGGCATCCAGGTCGAGCTCAGCCGGCACCCCAACTACTGGAAGAGCGACCGCGCCCATTTCGACGCCGTCGCGCTCCTCACCCTGCTTGACCCCGCGGCGCGCCAGGCGGCGCTGATGACCGGCCAGGTGGACATCATCGACCAGGTCGACCTCAAGACCGTGGCGCTCCTCGACCGCGCCCCCAATGTCGAGGTGCTCGCCACCACCGGGACCCAGCACTACACCTTCGCCATGGACACAAGGGCGGCGCCGTTCAGCGACAACAACGTCCGCCTGGCGCTGAAGCACGGGGTCAACCGGCAGGAGATCGTCGACAAGATCCTCTTCGGCTATGGCGAGATCGGCAACGACCACCCCATCGGACGGTCGAACCGTTACTACGCCGCGGATCTGGAGCAGAACGACTACGATCCCGACAAGGCGGCGCACTACCTCAAGGAGGCCGGGCTCGACAGCCTCGAGGTATCGCTGTCGGCGGCCGATGCGGCCTTTGGCGGAGCCGTCGATGCGGCGGTGCTGTACGCCGAGGCCGCCAAGCCGGGCGGCATCTCGATCAAGGTCGTGCGCGAGGCCAATGACGGCTACTGGTCCAGCGTCTGGATGAAGAAGCCGTTCTGCGCCGTCTACTGGGGCGGTCGGCCGACCGAGGACTGGATGTTCTCGCTCACCTATGCCACCGGCGCGCCCTGGAACGACACCTTCTGGTCGAACGAGAAGTTCGACTCGCTGCTGCTGGAGGCGCGGTCCGAACTCGACGAGGCCAAACGGGCCGAGATGTACCGCACCATGCAGGACATCCTGCGCACCGAGGGCGGCGCGGTGGTGCCGGTCTTCGCCAGCTACGTGATGGCCCATACCGACAAGCTCGCCCATCCCGAGGTGGTCGGCGCCAACTGGACGCTGGACGGCTTCCGCGCCATCGAACGGTGGTGGTTCGCCTGATCGGTTACGTTGCCGGGGGGCCTGCCTCCCGGCACACCCGCCCCCTAGAGCGAAACCGGATCAGATTGAACC
>JBNKWA010000014.1:0-29317 GCA_050299555.1 Paracoccaceae bacterium
GCGGCGATGTGCGAACTCTACGGCTGCCGCGGGGTCGCGGACCACACGGAGCTCGAGGGCGTCGACGCCGTGAGCGTCGCCGTCCCGACCGTCCACCACGAGCGCGTCGCCTGCCACTTCCTCGAGCGCGGCATCCCGGTGCTCGTCGAGAAGCCGATCGCGGACTCCGTCCCGGCCGCGGAGCGCATCGTCGCGACCGCCAAGGAGCACGGCACGTTCGTCGGCGTCGGCCACGTCGAGCGCTTCAACCCGGTCGTCGAGGCGGCGACCAAGCTCGGCATCCGCAAGATCGTCATCGCCTCGTCCGAGACCACCTATGGCATCTGCTTCTCGGATGGGCAGACCGACCCGCACCAGCTGCCGCTGGAGGAGGACTACGACATCGACCCGATGGACAGCTACGGGCTGTCGAAGAAGCTGAACGAGGTGACCGCGCGGACCTTTGCCCGCCGAACCGGGGCCGACATCTACGCGCTCAGGATCGGCAACGTCATCGAGCCCCACGAGTACGAGAACTTCCGGGCCTGGTTCGCCAACCCCGCCATGCGTCGCCGCAACGCCTTTTGCTATATCGATGCGCGCGACCTCGGCCAGATCGTCGATCTCTGCCTGAAAAAGGACGGGCTCGGGTTCCAGGTCTTCAACGCCGGCAATGACACCAACGGCATGAACATCCCCACCGCCGAGCTGGCGAAGCGCTTCTTCCCGGGCGTGGCGGTCACCCGCGAGATGGGCGAGAACGAGGCGCTGTTCTCGAACCGCAAGATCCGCGAGGTGCTCGGCTTCGTCGAGGAGCATGACTGGCGGAAATACGTTCAAGGCTGATTCCTCGAAGGTTTTCCCTCCGGGGCACACCTGATTTCGGCGACGACGTTACTGCACCTTAATGTCTCCGTGCCAGTGAACGGCCGGTGATACGGAGGTGCCGATGAGCAGGCTGTCGCTGCGTGCAATGATCGTTCTGATGCTGGCCTGTCCGGTGATCAGCCTTGCCTATTTCATGTGGGATGATCTGCGTGATGCCAGGGCGGCCCATTCGGCGGTCGATCAGCGGGTGTCGGCGCTGGGCTTTGTGCCCGATCTGACCGTGGTGATTCACGAGATGCAGCGCGAGCGCGGCCAGTCAGCGGCGTTCATCAGCGAGGGACGCGAGGCTGCTGCGGCCCAGCGGTTGCAGGCACAACGCGATGCGACTGATGCGGCAATCGAGGCGTTCGAGGAGATATCCGAGTCCGGCCAGGCATCGGGTGCGGACGAAAGCGCCGATGCGGTCTTTGAGCGGCTTGGCGAAATGCGGGCCGAAGTGGATGAGGGGCAGACGGTCGCGGCTGCGATGCTCGCCTACTCGACCTCCATCGAGGCGTTGACCGTTCCGATCCTGGACCTGCAGAGGGAGCTGCCGGCCGGCGAGTCCCGCAGGCTGATCGACTCGGTGGCGGCGCTCCTGGCCCTCAAGGAACTCGCCGGGCAGGAGCGTGGTGTGGGCAATGCCGGATTTGGCGCCGGGCAGTTCTCGCCAGAGCTTCTCAGCAGCTTTCAGGCGCTTTCCGGGGCGCAGGACGTCGCCCAGCAGCGGCTGCGCGAAGCGTTGCCCCGGTCGTTTGAAGTCGAACTCGAGGCTGCCACCGAGGGCCCTCTGGCTGCGGACGTGCGGGAGTGGCGCAAGAAGGCGGCAGCGACCGCCGTTGCACCGGTGGATCCCAAGGCGCAGCTCGAATGGCACCAGGTCACGACCCGTCGCATCGATGCGCTGCAGGAAATCGTCGCTGCCGTAGGCGACCGACTGCGCGAGGCAGTGGATGTCGAAGCGGCGGCGGCAGCAGCGGATTTGCGCGCCCTCGAGGGCGAGGTTGCCATGATCGCCGCCATAACCCTGGCCCTGGCGCTGTTCGGTGCAACACGGCTCAGCCGCCAGGCCCGGCAGCTCGAGGCCGGTGTGCTGGCCCTGACCGAATCGCGGCTGGCGGATTTCAGCGGGTTCAGCGAACGGACCGAGTTCGGTCGCATTGCCCTCCATGCCGACAGGCTGAACGATACCATGGTACAGTCGCGCCAGCTGGCCCGGGCCCTGGAGGCGTCGACCGCCGCCATCATGCTGGCCGACAAGGAACTCAACATCCGCTTCATCAACCCCAAGCTCGAGGCAACGCTTCTCGAATCGCGTGACTACTTTGAGCGGCGGCAGCCGGGGCTCAAGCTTGACGGGCTTGTCGGTCAGAACATCGACATCTTCCACAAGGATCCTGCCCTGATCCGTCGCAAGATCGCGGCGATCACCGGCGCCCACAACGCCGAGATCGGCTTTGATGACCGCACGTTCATCTTCAACGCCGTGCCGGTTGAGATCGACGGCCAGATCTCCGGCTACGTGGTGGAGTGGCGCGAGGTAACGGCAGCGCGCCAGCTCGAGCAAAGCGTCGGCGAGATGATCGAAGCCGTCCGCCAGGGCGACCTCAGCCGGCGGATCGAGATCCAGTCCGATCAACGCTTCATGCAGGCGGCGGCAGACGGCCTGAACGCCATCTGCGACACGCTGGGCGAGTTCTTCGACGACCTCAACCGCAGCCTGACCGCCGCGTCTGCGGGCGATCTGACCTGCCTGGTCCAGGGTCGGTACCAGGGCCGGCTGCAACGGCTTGCCGGGCGCTGCAACGAGACCATCGGCTCGCTCGGTTCGCTGATCGCCGGCCTGAAGAGCACCATCGCCGACATCGACGGCTCGTCGGAAGCCTTGAAGGACGGGTTCGCCGAGCTTTCGGATCGCACCACCAACCAGGCTTCGACGCTGGAGGAGACCTCGGCGGCGATGGAGTCGCTGGCCCATGGCATCAGCGAGACCGCCGACAAGGCCCAGGAGGTATCGGGAACGGCCGGCACCGCCCGCACCGCCGCTGTTGCCGGCGGCGATGTCGTCCGCGAGGCGGTGGCAGCCGTGGGCAAGATCGAACAGGTCACGGCCCGGATCGCCGAGTTCACCGGCCAGATCGATTCGATCGCGTTCCAGACCAACCTGCTGGCCCTCAACGCCGCCGTCGAAGCGGCCCGGGCCGGCGAGGCGGGCAAGGGTTTCGCCGTCGTCGCCTCCGAGGTGCGCACCCTGTCCCAGCGCGCCTCTGATGCCGCCAAGGACATCAGTACCGTCATCAGCGAGAGCCAGGCGCTGGTTGCCGATGGCGTCGCCCTGGTCACCCGGACGGGAGACACGCTCACCGGCATCGTCGAGAGCACCAGCCAGGTGGCGACCATGTCCGAAGCGATGGAGAGGCTGATCGCCGAACAAAGCCGCGGCGTGACCGAGGTCAGCCAGGCAGTGGCGCAGATGGACCAGATGACCCAGCAGAATGCCGGCATGGTCGAGCGCAGCGCCTCGGCCGTCGGCCAGCTCGCCGCCACGGCGCGCAGCCTTGCCGGCGATGTCTCGGCGTTCAGGGCCGCCGATGGCGGTCAGCCGGTCGCCGCTTCGCGGCGTGCGGCCTGACCGGCCGTCCCCGCCGCAAAACGCGTCCCCACAGCTTTCCATGTAATATCAATGATTTAGCCATGCGTCCCCATGGGGACGCATGGCGCGTCTGCCTGAACGGGGATGGTAGTGTATTCGAACGCCCCCCGGTCACCTTGCTTGTCCCCCGGGGGCGTCCGCATCTTCGCCGGGGCATGTCCCCACGGAAAACCAAGTGATTTCAGCGCGTTGACACCCCGTCCCCATGGGGACGCAAGACCGCGCCGGTCAGAAGCAGGCCTCGAACAGTGCCCGCACGTTCTCGGCCGTCAGCTTCACCGGATTGCCGCCGGCCGTGGGGTCGGCCAGCGCCATGGGCACCAGCTCGTCGATCCGGGCCGGGTCGACGCCCATCGCCGTGAGGCTCGGCGGGATGCCGAGCCCCGCGTTGAGGTCGGCCACGAAGGCGGCAAAGCCGTCGAAGCCGCCGGCGATCCCGAGATATGCGGCGGCGCGCACGATCCGCTCCTCGATCGCCGGCTGGTTCAGTTGCAGCACCGCCGGTATGACGACAGCGTTCGTGGTGCCGTGATGGGTGCCGAAGAGCGCCCCCACCGGATGGCTGAGGGCGTGTACGGCGCCCAGCCCCTTCTGGAAGGCCACCGCTCCCATCGAGGCGGCCGCCATCATCTGTCCCCGCGCCTCGATATCGGTGCCGTCGGCAAAGGCCCGCGGCAGGTATTCCCTGACCAGCCGCATCCCCTCCAGCGCGATGCCCTGGCTCATCGGGTGGAAGAACGGGCTGGAATAGGCCTCGAGGCAATGGGCGAAGGCGTCCATGCCGGTGCCCGCGGTGATCGCCGGCGGCATGCCAACCGTCAGTTCGGGGTCGCAGATCGTTACCGCCGGCAGGAAGCGGGGGTGGAAGATGATCTTCTTCACGTGGGTGGCGGCGTTGGTGATGACGCTGGCACGGCCGACCTCGGATCCGGTCCCCGCCGTGGTCGGCACCGCCACGATCGGCGCGATCCCATCGGTGCTGGCCCGCGTCCACCAGTCGCCCACGTCCTCGAAATCCCAGACCGGCCGGGTCTGGCCGACCATAAACGCGACCGCCTTGCCGAGGTCGAGTCCCGAGCCGCCGCCCATGGCGATCACCCCGTCATGGCCGCCCTGACGAAACGCCGCCACCCCGGCGTCGAGGTTGATGTCGGACGGATTGGGGTCGACGTCGGCGAAGACCACTCCCCCAAGCCCGCCGGCCTTCATGAGATCGAGGACCTTCGCCACCACCGGCAGCTTTGCCAGACCGCGGTCGGTGACCAGCAGCGGCCGCTTCATGCCGGCGGCGGCACAGGCCTCGCCAAGCTCGGCGATGCGGCCGGCGCCGAAGCGGATGGCGGTGGGATAGGACCAGTTGGCGACAAGGCTCATGCTGCGCGTTTCCTCAGGTGATAGGATTTCGGCCGGGTCAGGTTGTGATAGCCGATGACCGACAGCGCCCCGCCGCGACCGGTGTCCTTGCAACCGGTCCAGCACAGGGCCGGGTCGAGATAGTCGGCGCGGTTCATGAAGACGGTGCCGGTCTCGAGCCGCCGGCCGACACGCACCGCGCGCTCGGCATCGGCGGTCCAGAGCGAGGCGGTTAGTCCGTAGGGGCTGTCGTTCATCAGTGCCACCGCCTCGTCATCGTCCCGGACCTTCATGATGCCGACGACGGGCCCGAAGCTTTCCTCGCGCATGACCCGCATCTGGTGGTTCACGTCCACCAGAACCTGCGGCATCAGATAGGCGCCGCCGTCATCGGCAGGGAACAGCGCCTTGTCGATCAGCGCCGTGGCGCCGCCCCGGATCGCCTCCTCGGTCTGGGCGCGCACCAGGTCGGCGAAACGGCGGCTGGCCATCGGCCCGAGAGTGGTCGCCTCGTCCAGGGGGTTGCCGAGCGCCAGCCTCTCGGCCCAGGCCCGCGACCGTTCGACGAAGGCGTCGAAGAGGCGGTCCGCGACGTAGATCCGCTCGATGCCGCAGCAGCACTGCCCGGCGTTGAACATCGCCCCATCCATCAGCACGTCGACCGCCCAGTCGAGGTCGGCGTCCTCCATCACATAGCCCGGATCCTTGCCGCCGAGCTCCAGCCCCAC
The DNA here is from genome assembly GCA_050299555.1 of Paracoccaceae bacterium. GTDB lineage: Bacteria > Pseudomonadota > Alphaproteobacteria > Rhodobacterales > Rhodobacteraceae > JBNKWA01. Next base: position 5,581 of record JBNKWA010000014.1, read on the forward strand.
CGGCGTGAAGGTGCCCGCGGCTGCCCGTTCGATGGCGGCGCCGGCGCCGGTCGAGCCGGTGAAGTTGACGAAGTTGAAGGCGCGTGCGGCGATCAGCGCCTCGGTGGTGGCGTGATCGAGAAAGAGGTTCTGGAACACCTCCGCCGGCACCCCCGCCCCGGTGAAGGCCCGCACCATGCGCTCGCCGGCGAGAAGGGTCTGGGTGGCGTGCTTGATGATGACCGCGTTGCCGGCGATCAGCGCCGGCGCGACGGTGTTGATGGCGGTCAGGTAGGGATAGTTCCAGGGCGCGATCACCAGCACCACGCCATGGGGCACCCGCTCGATCACCCGGCGGAAATCCGGGCTGTCCTCGATCGTAGTTGGCGCCAGTGCCTCGGCCGCGATCCCTGCCATGTAGCCGGTACGCTCGTTGACGCCACCGAACTCGCCGCCGTAGCGCACCGGCCGGCCCATCATGTGGGCAAGCTCGGGCACCGCATCCTGCATGGCGGTGAGGGCGGCGACGCCAGCCTCGACCAGTGCGACCCGCTCGGCCAGTGGCCGCGCGGCCCAGTCGGCCTGAGCGGCCCGTGCGGCGGCCGCGGCCGCTTCGGCTTGTTTCATCGACGCTGTCGGGCGTTCGGCAAAGACCGAACCGTCGATGGGTGAAATGCATTTCAGTGTTGCCATGTCAGGCCCTTTCGAAGCCGCGCGCGATCTCCCAGTCGGTGACGCGGCGGTCGTATTCAAACTGCTCCCATTCGGCGGCGTGCACGTAATGGTCCACCACCCCGTCGCCGAAGGCCGCGCGCAGCATCTTCGACTTGCCGAAGGCGGCGGTCGCCTCGCGCAGCGTCTTGGGGATCTCGCGCACCCGCTTGGCGGAATAGGCGTCGCCGCGGAACTCCGGTTCCAGCGCCATGCGGTTCTCGATGCCGTCGATACCGGCGGCCAGGAGCGCGGCAAAGGCGAGATAGGGGTTGAGGTCGGCACCGCCGATCCGGCATTCGACCCTGACCGCCTTGCTCGCCTCGCCGACGACGCGATAGCCGGCGGTGCGGTTGTCCTGGCTCCACACGGCCTTGGTGGGCGCGAAGGTGCCGGCCTGGAAGCGCTTGTAGCTGTTGACGTTCGGGGCGAGGCAGAGAGTGATCTCGGAGGAGTGCGCCAGCAGCCCCGCCATGTAGTGGCGCATGGTCTCGGACATGCCGGCCTCGGCCGTCCGGTCGAAGAAGGCGGGCTTGCCATCCAGCGACCATAGCGACTGGTGGACATGGCTGGACGAGCCGGCTGCGGCATAGTCGAACTTGGCCATGAAGGTGACGGCCCGGCCGGCGGCCCAGGCGATCTCCTTCACCCCGTGCTTGGTGATGACGTGAGTGTCGGCGGCATCGAGCGCGTCGGAATAGCGGACGTTGATCTCCTCCTGGCCGGCCCAGGCCTCGCCCTTGGAGTTCTCCACCTCGATCCCGCAGCCGGCCAGCCCGTTACGGACGGCGCGCATCACGTCTTCCTCCTTGGAGGTCTGGAAGATGTGGTAGTCCTCGTTGTAGGGGCTGATCAGGTCGAGCCCGCGATAGCCCTTGCCATGGGCCTGCTCGAAGGAGTCGCGGAACAGGAAGAACTCCAGTTCCGAGGCCATCATCGCCTGCAGCCCCATCGCCTGCAGCCGGTCGATCTGCCGACGCAGGATGTTGCGCGGCGCCACCGGCACCGGGTCCTGGCCGTGATGATCGAAGGTGTCGCAAAGCACCATGGCGGTGCCGGGTAGCCAGGGGATCAGCCGCAGCGTCGCGAGATCGGGCTTGATGGCATAGTCGCCATAACCCTTCTCCCAGCTTGCCGACTTGAAGCCCGGCACCGGCTCCATCTCCATGTCGACGGTGAACAGGTAGTTGCAGCAATGGGTCTCGTCGATGCCCCGTTCGACGAAGTGACCGGCATGGAAACGCTTGCCCATGATCCGGCCCTGCATGTCGACCTGGGCCATGATGACGGTGTCGACCTCGCCGGCGGCGACCTTTTTCTTCAGTGCGTCAACGGTCAGGTTGCCGGGCATGGCATCTCCTCTCGCGAACTGGATGGCGCCCCGGCACCGGGCCGGGGCGTCGCTTGGTCGTGGCCCGGGGGCGACGGTCAGGTATAGCGGTACGGTCGGCCAGCCTTGGCCATCACCGCGTTGTAGTCCTTGAAGATCTGCACGACCTTGGCCTTGGCCTCGCTCTCCTGGGCGATCTCGTCCCAGAAGACGTGGGCGGCCTCCTCGACCTGGGCCCATTCGGCATCCGGGATCGAGGTCAGCTTCATCTTCGGACCGTTGACGCGCAGGTCGGCCTCGCCGCCCCAGTACCACCACTGCCGGTAGTAGTGCGAGCTGTCCATGGTCAGCTTCAGCAGTTCCTGCAGCCGTTCGGGGACCCTGGCGTAGCTCTCGGGATTGGCAAAGAAGTGCCCGATCCAGGCGCCGGAGATGTTGTTGGTCAGGAAGTAGCTGGTCACGTCCGCCCAGCCGACGGTGTAGTCCTCGGTGATCCCGGACCAGGCGATGCCGTCAAGCTCGCCGGTCTGCACCGCGACCTCCACGTCCTCCCAGGGCAGGGTTACCGGGATGACCCCGAACTGGGCCAGGAAGCGGCCTGCCGTCGGGAAGGTGAACACCTTCTTGCCGTTGAGGTCGGCGAGGCTGTTTATCGGATCCTTGGTATTGAAGTGGCAGGGGTCCCAAGAGCCGGCGCTCAGCCACTTGACGCCGGCCTTGGCGTATTCCTCGTCCCAGATCTGGCCCAGGCCGTACTGGTTGAACAGCACCGGCACATCCAGCGAATAACGGCTGGCGAAGGGGAAGTAGCCGCCGAAGACCGTGACCTCGGTGGGCGAGGCCATGGAATCGTCGTCGGTCTGCACCGCGTCCAGCGTGCCGTTCTGCACGGCGCGGAACAACTCGGCGGTGGGGACCAGCTGGTCGGAGAAATAGAGCTCGATCTCCATCTCGCCGGCAGCGATCTTGTTGAAGCTGTCGATGGCCGGCTTGATGACGTGTTCGGCCAGCGCCGGACCGGCATAGGTCTGCATCTTCCACTTGAGGACGTCCTGGGCCCGGACCACCGCCGGGGCGGCCAGTGCGCCGGCACCGGCAAGCCCGGCGGTTCTCAGGAATTCGCGTCTCTTGGTCATTGTTCTCTCTCCTGTCGGTTCCTGGTCTTCGGTTTGGTCCTATCCCGCCTTGGACAGGCTCACATGCTCGGGCAGCCACAGCGCGATCTGCGGAAAGATCATCACCACCAGCAGCGCCAGTGTCATCACCAGCACGAACGGCACGATGGAGCGGTAGATGTCGGACAGCCCCACCTCTGGGGGTGCCATGGCGCGCATCAGGAACAGGTTGTAGCCAAAGGGCGGCGTCATGTAGGCGATCTGGCAGGTGATGGTATAAAGCACGCCGTACCAGATCAGGTCGAAGCCGAGATTGCCGACCAGCGGCACGTAAAGCGGCGCCACGATCACCAGCATCGCCGTATCGTCGAGGAATGTCCCCATCAGCAGGTAGCTGAGCTGCATGACGATGAGGATTTCCCAGGGCGAAAGCTCCAGGTGGTGCAGAAGCACGTTCTCGAGCGCGTCCACGGCCCGGAGCGAGTCGAACACGGCGCCGAAGCAGAGCGCGGCGAGGATGATCCACATGAACATGCAGCTCACGCCGAGAGTGTTCCTGACAACCGTCTCCACAAGCGGGTACTTCAGCTTGCCGCGCCATGCCGCGGCCAGCGTGGCGGCCACGGCACCGACGGCCGAGCTTTCCACCAGGCTGGTGATCCCCATCAGGAACAGGCCGGTCATCGAGAAGAAGATCAGCAGCGGCAGCACACCGGCACCGAGAAGCTTCAGCTTCTCGCCCAGGGGCACGGCGCGCTCCTCGGGCGGAAGCGCGGGGCCGAGCGACGGCTGCAGCCAGCAGCGGACCAGCACATAGAGCATGAACAGCCCGGCCATCATCAGCCCGGGGAACACGCCCGCCAGCCAAAGCTGGCCCACCGGCTGGCGCGCGATCATGGCGTACAGCACCAGGACCACCGATGGCGGAATTAGGATGCCCAGCGACGAGCCGGCCTGGATGACACCGGTCACCATGATCTTGTCATAGCCGCGGCGCAGAAGCTCGGGCAGGGCGATGGTGGCGCCGATCGCCATGCCGGCCACCGACAACCCGTTCATCGCCGAGATCATCACCATCAGAAAGATGGTGCCGATCGCCAGCCCGCCCCTGACCGGACCCATCCAGACGTGGAACATGCGATAGAGGTCGTCGGCGATGCCGCTCTCGCTCAGCATGTAGCCCATATAGATGAACATCGGCAGCGTCAGCAGCGGGTACCAGCCCATCAGCTTCATCGCGGCATTGAATGCGTATTCGCCGCCGCCGCGATCGATCAGCAGAAGCGCGGCAATCACCGCAACAAAGCCGATGGCGCCGAAGACGCGCTGCCCGGTAAGCAGCATCAGCATCATCGACGAGAACATCAGAAGGGCGATCAGCTCGGCACTCACGACACCGCCACCCCGCGCAACTTGGCCACATCCTTGAGGAATTCTGAGATCGCCTGCAGCAGCATCAGCAGGATGCCGATCACCATCACCACCTTGATCGGCCACATGTAAGGCCGCCAAAGCGTGCGGCTGCGTTCGCTGTACTCGATGGCGTAGTCGACGCTGTTGAAGCCGCCATAGAGCAGCACCGCCAGGTAGACGATCAGGAACAGAACCGTGAAGCTGTCGACCCAGGTCTTGGTGCGATCCGACCAGCCGCCATAAAGCAGGTCCATCCGCACGTGGCTGGCCAGCTGCAGCGAATAGGCCCCGCCAAGAAGGTAGTAGGCCGACATGGAGAACTGCGAGCCCTCGAGGATCCAGTGCGGCGGATTGCAGGGGCCGTTGACGCCGATCAGATCGCCAGGGTCGGCGAAGATCATCGGGATCATGTAGTTGCACGCCTTCAGCGACGACGCATAGAGCAGGATGCCGATCATCCCGAAGATGCCCCACATCACCAGCCGGCCGATGAAACGGTTTGTCCCGTCGACGATGCGCACGTAGCGAAGCAGGAACTCAGGCACCGATACGCCTCCCCACGTCAGCCCCCAGCCCGATGCTATCCAAAGCGACATTCAGCACCGCGTGCAAGGCCAGCGCGATCCGGTCGACGGCCTCGGCATCGCGCAAAAGGTCGTTCCGGACCTCCAGCATCACGTTCGGCAGTGCGTTCCTTTCGCCATGCTGGCGAAGCGTGTGTGCGACCCCGTCCTCAGGCCCGTAGGGCTCGTTGCGGCGAACGACGAACGGCAGCGCCCCGGCCGCATCAAGTACGGCATCGGCCAGCCGGTGATCCTTGGCGTGCAGGACGCCGATCTCGACGTCGCGCGGCTTGCCGAAATAGACCGGCGTGAAGCTGTGCACGGTGACAAGCGCCGGCCTTTCGCCTGCCGCCATGCGCCGGCCGATGGCGCCCGTCAGAAGCGCCCGGAACGGTTCGTAGACCTCCAGCATTCTGGCGGTGCGGTCGGCGTCGGTCAGGCCGCGATTGCCCGGGATGTCGTAGATCTCGCTGGTCTGGGGTATGGCCGAGGGTGAACCCGGCGCCCGGTTGCAGTCATAGACAAGCCGCGACAGGGTGCCGGCAACCAGCGGGGCGTCGAACGCGGCCGCCAGCCGCCGGGCCAGGGCAAGCGCTCCGGGATCCCATGCGATATGGCTGGACCTGGCAGTGTCGTTGAGCCCGAGGGTTCCGAGCGCCCGCGGGATGCGCGCCGAGGCATGCTCGCAGACAAGCACCGCCGGGGCGGCACCGTCGGGCCGCTCCACCGTCGCCGCAGGCATTTCATCCGGCGCGAGGATCGCCCCTTGCGAGGCAGAGGTGATGGCCAGCTGCGGTTCCATTCTGAAAAGGATTGTACAGGTCAATTCTATCTGTCAACAATCTTTCAGGACCTCTGACGCGGGTCTCGTCCGGTTGCATGCTTTCTGATCAGCAACGCCCCGGCGAAGCAGCGGAGGGCAGTTTGGGCGAAGCGGATGCCACGGTTGCAGAGCTGATCCAGCGCGACTTCGACGCGCTGACACGGGCTGAGCGCCAGCTGGCCAATTCACTGATGGAGAACTACCCGGTTTCCGGCCTGTCGAGCATCACGGTGGTCGCGCAAAGCGCCGGCGTTTCCACGCCGACGGTGGGGCGCATGGTTCAGAAGCTGGGTTTCAAGGGCTTCCCGCAGTTCCAGGAGGCGTTGCGACAGGAGCTGGAGGCAAAGATCTCGAGCCCTATCGCCAAGCACGACAGCTGGGCCCGGTCGGCGCCGGACAGTCATATCCTCAACCGCTTCTCTGACGCGGTGATGCAGAACCTGCGCCAGACGCTGGCCCAGATCGACCCGGCGCGTTTCGACGCGGTGGCGGCGCTGATGGCGGACCGCCGCCGCACGATTCATACGGTAGGCGGCCGCATCACCCGTCCGGTGGCGGAGTATCTCTACACCCATCTGCAGGTGATCCGGCCCCGCGTGGTCAACCTGGCGGCAAATGCCGGCGCCTGGCCGCATCACGTGCTCGACATGGGCGCCCGCGACGTCGTGGTGATCTTCGATATCCGCCGGTACGAGAACGATCTCTTGAAGCTTGCCCAGATCGTGCGCGAACGCGAGGCGTCGATCGTCCTGTTCACCGACCAGTGGGGCTCGCCCATCGCCCGGCTGGCGGCACATCGCTTCAACGTGCGTATCGAGGTGCCGTCGGCCTGGGATTCTTCCGCCGCCACGCTGATCCTCGTCGAGGCGCTGATCGCCGCGGTGCAGGATCAGGCCTGGCCGCAGACCCGCGAGCGCATGCGGGCGCTGGAGGAGCTGTTCGACCAGACACGGCTGTTCCGCAAGTTCACCTGACGCGCTAGAGATTGGGCGATCGGGAGGGGTGGATGTCCGAGCGGCCGAACGTCCTTTTCATCGTTATCGACCAGCTTCGCGCCGATGTCGTGACGGGGGCGCTGGGTCGGCATGTGCCGCTGCCCAACATCGCGCGGCTGCGCGAGGCCGGCGTCACCTTCGCCCGGCATTATTCGGTGACCAACCCCTGCGGGCCGTCACGGGCCTCGCTGCTGACCGGGACCTACGCCTTCAATCACCGCTCGGTCCGCAACGGCACGCCGCTTCGGGATGGCCTTCCCAACCAGGCGCTCGAAGCGCGAAAGGCGGGGTATGAGCCGCTCCTCTGGGGCTACACCGACACCACGCTCGACCCGCGCGGGCGGGCGCCGGGCGACCCGGACCTGCGCGCCTATGAACGGGTGCTGCCGGGCTTCCGCCAGATGCTGGAGATGCACTACGAGGAGGGCTTCCAGTGGCAGGCCCACCTGAAGGCGAAGGGCTACGCGCTGCCAAGGTCGGTGCTCTATCGTCCGGTGGCCGAGGGGCGGCCGCCGCGGCCCTCCGATCCGGCCGCCTACCGGGCCGAGGACAGCGACACCGCATTCCTGACCGACGAGGCGCTGAAATACCTGGCGATCCGGCAAGGGGCGGGCTGGTTTGCGCACCTCACCTACATCCGGCCGCACCCGCCCTTCGTGGCCCCGGCGCCGTGGAACCGGCTGGTCGATCCCGCCTCGCTGCCCTTGCCGCAGCGGCTGTCCGGCATCGCCGAGGAGGGGGCGGTGCATCCGGTGCTCGCCGCCGGGCTTCGCCGCAGCCGTGCCGCCGATCAGGTGGTCGGCGTCGAAGGGCTGTCGGACGAAGACGATCGCGACGTGCAGGAGTTGCGCGCCGTCTACCTGGGCCTCGCCGCCGAGGTCGATCACCATCTGGGGCGCATCTGGGACCACCTGCTGGCGACCGGCGAGTGGGACCGGACGCTGATCGTCGTGACCGCCGATCATGGCGAGATGCTGGGCGACCGCCACGCCTGGGGCAAGATGGCCCCCTACGAGCCCGCCTTCCACGTGCCGCTGATCGTTCGCGACCCGCGCCGGCCGGCCACGCACGGCACCGCTGTCGATGCCTTCACCGAGTCGGTGGATGTCACGCCGACGATCCTCGACCTGGTCGGACAGCCGGTGCCGCCGGGCATGAACGGCGCGCCGCTGACCCCGTTCCTCGACGGCGCCGCGCCGGCGGGCTGGCGCCGGCACGTCTTTGGTGAGCTGGAACTGGGCGACCCGCTGGCGCCCACGGTCTGGCAGCGCGAACTCGGCCTCGGCCTGCGCGACGCGGCGCTGGCGATCCTGCGCGAGGAGCGCTGGAAGCTCGTCCATGTCGGCGGCGGACTGCCCCCGCTGCTGTTCGACCTCGCCTCGCCCGAGGGCGAGATGCGCGACCTCGCCGGCGATCCGGCCCATGCGGGCGAGCTGTTGCGGCTGACCCGGGCGATGCTCGACCACCGCATGCGGCACGCGGACCGCACCCTCGACCACATCAGCGCGGCGGCACCCTGACCGGGTGTCCGCATGCGGTCAGCTCAGGGCAGGGGGATCTCGCCCGGCACCGGCACCGAATAGCCCTTCTGCACGGCAGGGCGCGCGGCGATCGCCTGGTACCAGCGCTTGACGTTCGGCACCGCATCCATGTCGACCCCCTGCCATTCGAAGCGCGAGACCCAGGGCCAGGCGGCGATATCGGCGATGGAATAGTCGCCGGCGATGAAGTCGCGCCCCTCAAGCTGAGTATCGAGCACCTTGTAGAGCCGCGCCACCTCGTCGCCATAGCGCTGCTCGGCGTAGTCGGACTTGCCCTTGTTGAAGCGCAGGAAATGATGCGCCTGGCCCGCCATGGGGCCGAGCCCGCCCATCTGCCACATCAGCCACTCGATCACCTTGAAGCGGCCGGCCTGATCCTTGGGCATCAGCCTGCCGGTCTTCTCGGCGAGGTAGATCAGGATCGCACCTGATTCCATCATCGCCAGCCCGGTGTCGTTGTCGACGATGGCCGGGATCTTGTTGTTGGGGCTGATCTTGAGGAAGTCGGGCTGGAACTGGTCGCCCTTGCCGATGTCGATGGGGTGGACGGTATAGGGCAGGCCCAGCTCCTCGAGCGCAATCGAGGCCTTGCGCCCGTTGGGCGTGCTCCAGGTATAGAGGTCGATCATGTGCGGGGAAATCCTATGCATGCGGGTCCCCCACTACCTAGGCGGCCGGCCGGGAAAGGCCAAGCGCCGGTGCCGGAACGGTGCTGGAAACACCATGTTTCGAGGGGCTGTCCAAAGCGTCCCCACGGGGACGGTATGTCAAGTATTTGATATTATTCCATAAAAATGTTAACGCGGGTGGGGACGCGTGGGGACATGCGGGAATGCGGGCGGCCTGGCAGCCACATGGGGGCGCATGCGCGGTCGGCTGCGCAAGGGGTTTACTGGCCGCTGCTGCGCCCCGAAAGCTGGCGGTAGAACTCGTAACCCGTCATGGCGATGACGATGCCAAGCACCACGCGGAGCGCGGTCTCGTCGACGATCACGATCAGAACGCCGAGATAGGCGACGAAGCACAGGAACGCGATCAGTCCGATCAGCCTGTTGATCATCCTCAGTCCTCCGTGGCGTCGTTCAGATGCTGCACCAGCCAGGTGGCGGTGCGCAACAGCCGGCCGTCCTGGCCGGCCGCACCGACAAGCTGCACGCCGATGGGCAGGCCGCCCGCCCCGGTCATCAGCGGCAGCGAGATCGCCGGCAGGCCGAGAAAGCTCGCCAGCGAGCAGAAGGCGGGATCGCCGGTGGTCTCGATCCCCGGCGCCTCGCCCGGGGCCGAGGGCATGACGATGGCGTCGTAGCGAGAAAAGATGGCCTCGAGCCCGGCGAGCATGGCCCGGCGCCAGTCGAGCGCCGCGAGGTAGTCGTGCGCCTTGACCCCGCGGCCTTCCTCGATCAGCGCCGCCAGCACATCCGAGATCGGGGTCGCGGCGTAGCGGTCGAGATTGCGCGCCATCTCCACCGCCATGACCACGCGGATCAGCGTGAAAAGCTGGCCGAAGACGGCGGGCAGTTCCACCGGGTCGCAGCGGTCGCCCAAAAGGTCTGACAGTTCCGCGAAGGCGTCCACGGTGTCGGGCTCCGCCCGGTCCCAGGCCGGTCCCCGGACGAAGGCCAGCGTCGGGGCGACCGGCGGTTTCGACCGGGCCAGCGCCAGAAGCCGCTGCGGCGGGATCGGCGGTACGCTGTCATCCGCGCCATCGGCACCGGTCAGCGCGTCGGCGACCAGCGCCGCGTCCTCGATGCTGCGCGCGAAGACGCCGACATGGTCGAGACTGGGTGAGAGCGTCAGGGCGCCGCTGCGCGGGATCAGCCCGAAGGAGGGCTTGAAGCCAACGACGCCGCAGAAGGATGCCGGGCGGATCACCGAGCCGTTGGTCTGCGAGCCGATGGCGGCGGGGACCTGGCCGCTGGCGACGGCGGCTGCGGAGCCGGACGAGGACCCGCCGGGGGTGCGCGCCGGGTCGTGCGGGTTGCGGGTCTTGCCGGGGGCGTAGAAGGCGGCCTCGGTGGTGACGGTCTTGCCGGCGATGATCGCCCCCGCGGCGATCAGCCGGGCGATCACGGTGGCGTCGCGTTTCGGGATCCGGCCGGCATCGGCGGCTAGACCATTTTCGGTGGGCACGCCGCGGGTGTCAAAGATGTCCTTCACCGCCACCGGCAGCCCGTGCAGGGACCCCAGCGGCAGGCCGGCCTCGCGCCGGCGCTGCAACGCCTCGGCCTGGGCGCGGACATGGGCCGGGTCCTGCCAGGACCAGGCCTCGACGCCCGGGTCGCGGGCCGCCACGGCGGCCAGCATGGCCTCGGCGATGGCGGGGGCGGCGATGTCGCCCCGGCCGGCGGCCTCGGCCAGCGTCGCCGCCGAGAGCGCGGGATAGTCCCTCAGCATCCGGCACCCGCCCTCGGGGTAGAGCGCAAGGGCGCGCCCGGGCGCGCGTGGGTGGGCCGGGTGGGGCGCGGCCGGGCGCGTCCAAATCCCAAACGATCCTGATCGGGCGCGCGCATCTCAGTTGTAGATCAGTTCAGGCAGCCAGAAGATGATCTGCGGGAACACATAGACCGTAATCATGGCGATCAGGATCATGCCGAGATAGGGCATCACGCCCCGGAAGATGTCGGTCAGTTCCACCCCCGGCGGGGCGATGCCCTTGAGGTAGTAGGCCGACATGGCCATGGGCGGGGTCAAAAAGCTCGATTGCAGGTTGAGGGCGATCAGCACCCCGAAGAACAGCGGGTCGATGCCGAAATGCGGCAGCAGCGGCAGGAAGATCGGCACGAAGATGATGATGATCTCGGACCATTCCAGCGGCCAGCCAAGCAGGAAGATGATGATCTGGGCGAGGATCAGGAAAAGGAGCGGGCTGAGTTCCAGCCCGACCACGAATTCCTCGATCAGCTGCTCGCCGCCGAGATAGGAGAAGACCGAGGAGAAGGTCCACGAGCCGACGAAGAGCCAGCACACCATGGCCGAGGTGCGCACGGTGAGATAGACGCTTTCCTCGAGCCGCTGCCAGGTCAGCGCCCGGTAGGCGGCGGCCAGCATCAGCCCGCCCAGGGCGCCGACGGCGGCCGCCTCGGACGGGGTGGCCAGGCCGAAGAGGATCGCGCCGAGCACCGACAGGATCAGGATTGCCAGCGGGAAGAACGAGGTGGCGAGCATCCAGGCGACCTTGAGGGCCGGGATCGGGGCATGGCCCTGGGTCTGCGGCGGCGGGGCCAGCCGCGGGTTCAGCTTGGCGCGGGTGATGACGTAAAGGATGTAGAGCCCGGCGAGGAGGAAGCCCGGCAGCAGTGCTCCGGCATAGAGCTTGACGATGGAGACGTTGGAAGAGGCCGCGTAGACGATCAGCATGATCGAGGGCGGGATCAGGATGCCGAGGCAGCCGCCGGCGCAGATCACGCCCGCCGCGAACGACTTGTCGTAGTTGGCCTTCAGCATCGAGGGCAGCGCGAGAAGCCCCATCAGCGTCACCACGGCGCCAACGATGCCGGTGGCGGTGGCGAAGAGCGCGCAGGTACCGAGCGCCGCCACCGCCATGGCGCCGGGCAGGCGGCGCGCGGTGAGATAGAGGGTCTCGAACAGCCGCGCGACGATGTTGGCGCGCTCGACCACGTAGCCCATGAACAGGAACAGCGGGATCGCGGTCAGCACGTCGTTCGACATCACCGAGTAGGTCTGGTTCACGAACAGATCGAAGATGCGGTTGTTGAAGAACCCCTCCATCCAGGTCGCCCACTGGGTGCCGGCGTCGGCCCCTGCCTCGACGGCGCGGTGGTATTCGCGCCACATCCGGTCGGCGTCGAAATAGGCGTAGTAGCCGAAGGCCACACCCATCGCCATGAGCGTGAAGGCGATGGGAAAGCCGAGAAAGATCGAGACGATGAAGACCACCAGCATGGTCACGGCAACCTGCGGGTCGGTCATGTCTGGCGATCTCCGGTGTCGCCCTCATGGGCCTGCTTGAGCAGCACGGTCTCAAGTTCCTCGACATCCGCCTCGGCCTCGAGCCAGGCGCCGGTCCTGAGGCACCAGATGCAGCGGCACACCTGGGCCATGCCCTGGATGAGAAGCAGGCAGCCGGCGGCGACGATGACGAACTTGAAGTGCCAGATGGGAATGCCGGCGGGACTCATGACGCTGACCTCCTGGTACTTCCAGGAGCGGGCGAAATATTTCCAGCCGGCGAAGATCAGCGCCAGGATGCCGGGGAAGAAGAAGATGAAGTAGAGCACCAGCTCGACCGCGGCCTGCATGCGCGGCCGCCACAGCCGATAGACGAAGTCGCCGCGGACATGGCCGTTGCGCGACAGGGTATAGGCGCCCGCCATCATGAACAGCGTGCCGTACATCATGTAGCTGAGATCGAAGGCCCAGGAGGTGGGGTCGCGCAGCACGTAGCGCACGAAGACCTCGTAGCCGACGCCGAAGGCCATCACCAGGATGCACCAGGCGAAGGCACGGCCGAACCAGGCTGTGATCCGGTCGACGCCGTAGATGAAACCGACCATTGCCATTCCTCGAAACGCGACGCTTGCGGTCGGAAGGACGGCGGGCCGTCCTTCCGGGTGTCACTTGCGGCGCTGGTGGCCGTCAGCCGCCGAGCTTGCCGGGGAAGTAGTGGTTGTAGGCGAGCTTGAAGTCGGCGTCGTTCATGTGGTGGTAGAAGGCGACGCGTTCGGCCCAGACCTTCTGGCTGTCCACCACCTTCTTGAAGTACGGATCCTGGTTCAGGTCCTCAAGTACCGTGTCCCAGCTGGCGAGCTGCGCCTCCATGATCGAGGTGTCGGTGCGGTAGACGTTGACCCCGTCCTCGATCATGATCTTCTGCAGGTCGGCCGAGTAGCGGTCCATGGCGAGGCCGTAATTGGCGGTGTTGGCGGCTTCTGCCGCAACCTCGACGATCGCCTTTTCCTCGTCCGACATGTCGGCGTAGACGTCCGAGTTCCACATGATCTCGAAATACTCGATCGCCTGGTGGAACGAGCCGAGGTGGTAGTGCTTGGAGACGTCCTGGGCGCCGAACTGGCTGTCGGAGGTCGGGTTGTTGAACTCGAACGCTTCGATGACGCCACGCTCCAGCGCCGGCACGATCTCGCCGCCGGGTAGCTGGGTCACCGACAGGCCCATGCCCTGCATGACATCGGTGGCCAGGCCCACGGTGCGGTACTTGAGGCCCTGAAGCTGGTCGGCGGTCTCGATATGCTCCTTGAACCAGCCCAGCGGCTGCGCCGGCATCGGCATGGCGAAGAAGGTCTTCACGTTCAGGCCGAGGATGCCGTTGACCAGTTCCTCGTAAAGCTCGCGACCGCCGCCATAGTCGATCCAGGCCATCATCTGCTGGGCGTTGGCGCCAAAGATCGGGCCGGTGCCGAAAAGCGAGGCGGCCTTGTTCTTGCCGTACCAGTAGGCGGTCACCGAATGCGCCGCGTCGAGCACGCCGTCGGAGACGGCGTCCTGCACGGCAAAGGCCTGCACCACCGCGCCGGCGGGCAGGTACTCGATGGCGATGCGGCCGCCGGAGATCTTGGCGACGCGGTCGGTGTACTGGCGCGCCATGTCGGAGAAGATGTCGCTGGGCCCCCAGGAGCCCTGCATCTTGAAGTTCTTGGTCTGGGCGCGCGAGACCTGCGGTGCGGCCAGTGTGGCCGCGGCGGCGCCGCCGGCGACAAGGCCGCCTTTCAGGAATCTGCGACGTGTGCTGGTCCTGTCGGTCATTTGCATTCCTCCCCTTGGGTTCTTTTTTTGAGTGCTGAAACTGTACGGGGTGACGGTGCAGAAGCAACGTTTTTTGCGCCTCGGGTACGGATCCTCAACGCAGCAAGGCGGGCCCCGATGGACCCGCCCCTGTCGTCAATGCACCGATTTCGGGCGTCGTTTCAGCGGGACGGCATGGCCGTGCCCGCCGGTTGCGTGCGCTTTTCAGGGCTATGCGGAGCGACGCAACTCGTGCTCCACCACGCAACCATCCTTTTCCGTCGCGGCCCTTGAATCATCGAGGACCGCGAGCAGGCCAAGGCTGAGATAGCCAAGATCGTTTTCATTGATTGCGGGGTTGGCTCGAGAGGGTCCGGGCGTTTGGGTGCCGGCCTCGCCGCCCTTGGCCAGATCGAGGCCATCGTCCCTTTCCGGCTTGTGGCCGTTCGGCAGCGACTTCCCCTCGCCGGTGTCGTCGACGCCGCTTGCCGCGAAAAGGCGCGACACCGAAATCCCGAGCGCTGCGGCTATATCCATCAACGTGGCTACCGAGGCGACGCGGCGGGCCGATTCAATGTCGAGAATGTCGCTGACGCCTGCGCCGATCAATGCGGCCAACCGATCGCGGCCCATGCCTGCAGCTTCGCGCTGCGCCTTGACCTGTCCACCGACGACGGCACTCACCTCTGCAATCATCTGCTTGTGTCCTATTCCTCACCGGACCGGCGGGCCCGGTGCGGATCAGGCTAGGGCATTTGTGCTACCTAAACTAGAATGTGCAAATTTGCAGCACCCATTAGCGTGCGCGGCGTACCAACAGATTCACCGCCTCATCAGTTGTTGCGGCGCTGCTTGCCGTACACCTTGCTTTCAATTGACGACAATGTTGCCGCAACTTGATCGGCTTCGTCGTTAAAATTATTCCTCATCAATTCATAGCGCAGGTATATTAGCATCCTGATCAGAGCGTCGTGCTCTTTTTCATCGCCCGCCCGAATTTTTTCGTTACTCTGCATCTTCGACATTCCGAAGTGATCGCACCCAACTACTCATCGGTACCATCAAATCACGCTTGGTCACGGAGGGGAAGAAGACCGATGCGGCGTTGGTTGGGTGCATGGCGCTGCATTTTTGCAGCGTCTCGCCCAGGCCGATCCGCGCAATCGGCAGGTTCAGGGTTTCGGCACCCGACATTGTCGCGCCGATCGCCGAATCAACCAGGGGCCCTGCGAAGTAGATGCCATTCTCCTTGTGGTTGGAGAGTACACGCTCAAACTCAGGGTTTGAGAAGCACGAATCCTCGCCATGGTCAAAGACCATGTCCCTGACCCGTGGCCGGCAACCCGACAGCCAGGCCCCCGAGGGGCTGGTGCCCTCGGCGCTGACACGGCGGCTGAAGCCGACGGCAACGCGATAGCGCCGGGCCTTCGATACCAGAGCTTTCAGCCCGTCCGCCTCGGCAATTTCTACCAGGTGCTGACTGTCAAACTTCTGAAATGCCCCGAAGACAATCAGCAGCGGGGTGGTCCCTTGGAAGACGGAAGGCGATGGCCTGATGATGATGGTCATGGCAACCCTTCATTCTGCCGCCATTGCGTAGCCTGCGGGCATTTCGCGCAGATCGCGTGCTGCCGATTGTTCCAAGATTCCCGGTCGGTCCCAGTCGCCCTCGGGGCGGATGATCTGATACGGGTCTGTCTCAAGCGTAATTGCGTTGCTCGGGAGTTCCTTCTCCCAGACCATTTCAGTGTAAGAATACTCCGAAAAAACCAAAGTTCTACCGTTTTCCGGAACGCGGAAGCCGAACATCGACCAGAGCGGGATCAACTCGTCGCGGGCATGGCCGATGATCTTCGAAAAACCCTTGCGCAGGCAGTGGTCGCAGGCCGCGCGGATGATTTTGAATGCAATGCGAGTCTTCCGATACTCGCTGCGGACGGCGACTCGCTCCAGCTTGGCAAACCCGCCAAAGTAGCGGATGCGCAGGCAGGCGACCGGCTCGCCGTCGACGTAGCCGATGATATGGGTTGCGCAGAAATCGTTGCCGTCGAACTCCTCCTCATAGGGGCAGTTCTGTTCGGCCACATAAACCGCAGAGCGGATCATCGTAACGCGCATGAAGTCTTCGATCGAGCGTGCCGTCCGAACCTGTAGGAGGGGTTCCTTCTTGGCGTGCGGTGCCTCGATCACGTTTGGTGCAAACTGTCCGTCTGGCATTCTAGAAGTTCCTGTTGGTCAACTGTTCGGGGACATGATGGGTACGGTTACTCAAGCGTACATAGCGGTAGAGCCCCGGCGTCTTGGTGCCCATGAGTCGAAAACCTACCGACAGCATAAGCCGGCGACCGGCCTCGGTGACCGCGCGGCCGAAAAGATCGGCCGACTCGAGCTCCGGTGCCTGCAGAAGCCGGGCGATCAGCGGGATGCCCAGCACGGCCTCGCCAGGGGCGTAGACGCCCCAGAAATAGCCAGCCGAGACGGGTTCGCCCGCCTTAGCGCAAAAACACGGATCCGGATCGGTGGTCCGTAGCGACCCGTTCAACAGAGCGGCGTGCCCGGCCTTGTTGAGCATGATCATCAGGCACAAGCCGAACGGTGTCGGCGCCCCCAGCCTGAAGATCGACCAGCAACTTTCTCGTACCAACTCGGCGATGGCTACGACCTTCTCCACCGAGGCGTGAGGGGCGTTGAGCGCCTCCGCCATGGGGTGGTACAGCGAAATAATGTCCGACCGTGTCGATGGTGCAACACGCACTCTACGCTCGGCCAAGGCCGTGGGCAGCCGGTCAAATTCTTTACCGAACTCCATCACGCCAGGCACTTCCGATTTCGCTGTTTGGACAGATTTAAGACATTAACTCGCCACACTTACACTTTCTGGTAGAAACGTTATCCCGATGGGCTATTTTTGGCAGGGCATAGAATCGGCAGCAGGCCGATGCAAAAAAGCAGCGCGGGGGCCTTGGCCATCAAATGTCGTCATTGAAGTCGCAACCGTCCTGGGATGATCTCAAGGTCTTCCTTGCCTGTGCAAGAACGCTGAGCTTCCGCAGCGCCGCCAAGGCGCTCGACCTGACCTCGTCGACCGTTGTCCGCCGGATCAGCGGGCTGGAGGGAAATCTTGGCTTTGCCCTGTTCGACCGGCTGCCGAATGGCGTGCAACTCACACGTGAGGGTGCGCGGCTGGTCTCAAGCGCCAACCAGATCGAGCAGGGCGCCTACGACTTCCAGCGCCGGGTCGAAACATTCGACGCCAAGAACCGCGGCATCGTGCGCATCTCGGCGACCGAGGGCATCGGCTCGTACTGGCTGATGCCGCGGCTGATCGAGTTCCAGCGCGGCAATCCGATGATGGTCATCGACCTGAACGCCACCGAGAACATCGCCGATGTCTCGCGCATGGAGGCGGATGTCGCGATCCAGTTCCAGGAGCCGAAGAACCCCAACGTGATGCGTCGTCGGCTGGGCTCGCTGCACGTCTACCCCTATGCCTCGCGCCGCTACATCGACGTCTACGGTACGCCGACCACCAAGGCCGAGATGCTGGACCACCGGCTGGTCGACCAGGTCGGCCCGCAGCTCGATAGCGGCGCCTGGCCGCGTTATCTCGGGATCGAGGATATCGAGGGCATCGTCGGCATCCGCACCAACTCGTCGGCCGCCTTCTTCTATGCGGTGGAACGCGGCGCCGGCATCGGCGGCCTGCCCACCTTCGCCACGGCACTGGGCTCGAACCTGGTGCCCATCGACATCGGCATCCACCACCGGCTGGACATCTGGATCACCTATCATCCGGATGCGCGGCGCACGCCTCGGGTCGCCACCATCATCGACTGGCTGGTCGGCTGTTTCGACCAGGCAAAATACCCATGGTTCAAGGACGAATTCATTCATCCAAACCGATTTGCAGATTTCGACAACGCCAACTGGCAGATGAATACCATCAGCGGATTCGCGGCCGCGGGGTCTTCGCGGGGAAGCGCCTTGAGTGAACCACAAACATAGCGGAGACGCCGGGGCCATCAGCCGGCCCGGGCCTGCCGTACCTTTCATCCTGGCTGGCTGCACCGCCGTCAGTGTCCTTTCCACGGACCTGATCACGCCGTCGATCCCGGATCTGCCGCGGGTGTTTTCAACCGATATCGTGACGGCGCAGCTTGTCGTCAGCGTCAACCTGTTCGCCTATGCCACGGCGCAGCTTGTCCACGGCCCGCTGGCCGAGGCGGTGGGGCGGCGGCGGCTGATGCTGGTGGCCTTCTCGGTCTTTGTCCTGGTCTCGGCGTTCTGCGCGGTCTCGGTGTCGATGCCGATGCTGCTGACCGGCCGGTTCCTGCAAGGCATATTTAGCAGCGTACCTTCGGTGGTCATCATCCTGATCATCCGCGAGCTCTACTCGACCCAGCAGGCGGTACGGGTGATGGCGCTGTACGGTGCCGCCTTGGGCCTGGCGCCGGCGGTCGGGCCGCTGGTGGGCGGCTATCTGCAGGTCTGGTTCGGTTGGTCGGCGGGGTTCTGGGTGATCGCGGTCCTGGCGGCGGTGGTGCTGGCGCTGTTCCGCCGGCACATTCCCGAAACCCTGCCCAGCCGCCAGCCGTTCCGGCTCAGGGCGGCGCTGGTCTCCTATGGAGAGCTTCTGGCGCGGCCGGCCTATGTGCGGGTGGTGCTGCCGCTGTCGCTGATCTTCGGCGCGCTCTACGCCTTCGTGGCCACGGCGCCGGTGGTGTTCATCGACCTGCTCGGCCTGCCCACGGAGCGTTATGGCCTGGCCTATGTGATGGTGATCATCGCCTTCATCCTCGGCAATGTCGCCACATCGCACCTCAGCGGGCGGATGACCCCGATGCGGCTGGTGCAATGCGGCGCGTTGCTGGCCCAGTTCGGCGGCATCGGGCTGGCGGCGCCGAGCCTTGCAGGCATCGACTCGATCCCGCTGATCCTGGTGGGCATGTCGGTCTATGCCGTCGGGCTCGGCATCATCCTGGCGGCGGGGCCGATCGTGCTTCTCGACACGGCCCGCGACCTGTCCCAGGGCGCAGCCTCGGCGCTGCTGGGCTCGCTTCAGCTTGGTGCCGCCGCCTTGGCCGGGTACCTCTCGGCGAGCTTTTACGATCATTCCTCGCTGTCGATGAGCCTGACCGTCGCCGGATTCGCGCTGGCCGGCGGATTGCCGATCGTGCTGATCCGTCAGCCGGCCACGGCCGACTGAACCGGCGCCTCAGACCGGTCGGCCGCGCATCAGCAGCGGCAGTTCTCCGGTCAGCCCGGCCGCCTCGCGGATCAGCGCCCGGCGGGCCGCGGGCAGGGCGTTGATGGCGCCCAGTGCCAGGTCGCGCCCCAGCCTCAGCAGCGGGTTGTCGTTGGAAAAGGCGCGGTTGATGCCATCGGTGGCCAGCGCCAGCGTCGCCACGTCGAAGCGCCGCCAGCGCTGGTAGCGGGCGAGGACGTCGGCGGCGCCGATATCCTCGCCGCGGCGGCGGGCGAGGATCAGCGTCTCGGCCAGCGCCGCCACATCGCGCAGCCCCAGGTTCAGGCCTTGGCCGGCCAGCGGGTGGATCCCGTGCGCGGCATCGCCTACCAGCACCAGCCGTTCGGCGACGAGCCGCTCGGCCAGCGTCAGGCCGAGCGGATAGCTGTAGCGTCGGCCCGCGAGCGAAATGGTGCCGAGGAAGTCGCCGAAGCGGGGTCCGAGCGCGGCGAGATACCCCGGCTCGTCCAGCGCCATGATCGCATCGGCGCGGTCGCGGTGCTCGGTCCACACGATGGAGGAACGGTCGCCCTTCAGCGGCAGGATTGCCAGCGGGCCGGACGGGGTGAAGAACTGGTGTGCGGTGCCGTGGTGGGGCCGGGCGTGGGCGATGGCGGCGACCAGGCTGGTCTGGTGGTAGTCATGGCCGCTGCGGCGGATGCCGGCACGCAGGGCGGTGGGCGAGGCGCGGCCGTCGGCCGCCGCGATCAGGCGGCCGGTGAGGGTGCGGCCGTCGGCGAGGGTGAGGCCGGCGGCGCCGGGGGCCATGCCCTGCCCGGAGACCGCGCCCTCGACTTCCGTGATCAGGGGCTGCGCGGCGATGGCGGCGGCGAGGGCGGCCCGCAGGTGCCGGTCCTCGACCATGTGGCCCATCGCGCCGTCCTCGATCTCGGCATGGTCGAAATGCAGAAAGAGCGGCGAGGCGCCTTCGCCGGGCCGGCCGTCGGAGACCTTGATGTCGAGGATTGGCTGGCTGTCGGGGGCCAGCCGGCCCCAGAGCCCGAGCGCGGCAAGCATCCGCCGGGTGGTCAACGCAAGGGCATAGGCGCGGCCGTCGAATTCGGGGTCGCTGCGGCGGGCCGGCGGTGTCGGCTCGATCAGCGCCGAGGAGATGCCGCCGGCGGCCAGCGCCAGCGCCAGCGTGGCGCCGTTCAGCCCGCCGCCGACGATCAGCACGTCATGTTCGCCTCTCATGGGCGGTGAATATCGGTGTGCCGGCGGCATTGTCCATGGGCTGTGGGCGGGGGGGCAGGGGCGACCCATGGGCGCGGCAGATCGCTCGCGCTCGCGTCAACCCGCTCACCCGCCATGCCCCACCCGCTGCGCCCGGGTGCGATCCGGCGCCACTCACCGACTATCGCCGCCGCATGGTGCGGATGCGCACCGACAGGCCGGTGGCTCCGGGGGCAGGATGCCGGGTTGCCGGGGCCCGTCCCGGCGGTAACCGTTTGGGGGTGAGTGACCATGGCACGCGATGTCACGGTAATGCTTGAGCGAATTTCCTGCGCCGTCGAGCATGACGGCAGCGGCGCGTCCGAGCCCTATGTCTGGCCGGCGCTGATCCTGATCGACGACACCACGATCGCCACCAGCGACGTGGTGCGGGTGCTGACCCCGGCGCAATCCTTCGCCCGGGTCGGCTTCGGCAGCAGCATGAAGGCCGGCGACGTGCGCCAGATCCCGTCCCAGGTGGGTGTGCTGAGGATGCGGATCGAGGACGACCTGCTGATCCAGAAGATGATCCTGGTCCTGGTTCTGCAGGAGGAGGACGACACGCCGGACAAGGCGGTCAAGGCGGCGTTTGCCGCTTTCGGACCGGCGCTGCGCGCGGCCATCGGCTCGCGCCTGGCGCAGCTTGCGGCAGCCGACGAGACCACCCTGCCGCCGCTGATCGACGAGATCGTGGAGGAGGTCGACGGGGTGGTGTCCAGCGCTGGCGAGGATGCCCTGTCGGCGGGCGAGAAGGTGCGGGTGTTCCTGGGGCTGCTGAACCTCGACGACACCATCGGCAACGCCTTCCAGACCTTCGATCCGATCGAGAGCACGGCGCTGTCCTTCCTGATCGAGAAGCGCACCTCGGGCGGGGCGCTCGACCAGAGCTTCACCATCGATGGGCAGTTCCAGGTCCGTCCGGTGCCGGTGGAGATGTGCCCCGCCGAAGCGGCGGCGGTAAAGGCGGCACAGGCCATGGTGAAGGGGATCGAGGACCTGATCCGGTCGCTGCAGGACGAGTTGCAGACCGCCTCGCCGTCGCTGAAGCCGTTCCTGGTCAGCGAGATCCGGCGCCTCAGGCGCGAGGACCTGAGCATGGCGCTGGACGAACTGGAGGCGGCGCAGGCGGCGCTGGCCGCCTGCCGCGCGCGCCATGACCGCTTCCACGACATCGTGGTGGAACAGGACGGCATCCTGGTGGCGACGCCGAACTGACGGGGCGCCCTGACCTGATCCGGCCGACGGGGGTGCGGCATCGCGCGCACCTCCGCCTGCGGATGGTCAGAGCTTGGAGCTCAGCCGGCCGCTGTTGAACCCGCCCATGCTGAGTTCACCGCAGAGCCGTTGGTACTCGATCTTGGGGCAGCGGTTCATGACCACGGTCAGACCGGCGGCGCGGGCCCGTGCCGCCGCCTCGTGGTTGATGACGCCGATCTGCATCCAGATGGTGGCCAGCCCCCGGGGCGCGAGAACGGCGATCGCCTCGTCGACCACCGGCGGCACCTGGTCGGAGCGGCGGAAGATGTCCACCATGTCGACGCGCACATCGCCGGGGATATCCGACAGGCTGGCGCAGACCACCTCGCCGAACAGCGTCTGGCCGGCATAGGCGGGGTTGACCGGCAGCACCCGGATGCCGCGCAGGCCGAGGTAGCGGGCGACGAAATAGGACGGCCGGATCGGGTTGGTCGAGACGCCGACGCAGGCGACGGTGCGGGTACCGTTCAGGATGCGGCGCAGCAGGGCGTCCTCATAGGGGCCGCCATCGCCCGTGGCGTCAGGGCCGGATTGCTGCTCGTCCTTCATGCCGACCAGGATAGGGCGGCGGCCGCGGCCCTGCCAGCGGTTTCGCCGCTCGGCCTTCGGCCTCCGCACCCGCGTGCGCCCGCCGGCTTCGGCACAGGTCACGGTGGTCAGCAGAACCCGCGGCCAGCCGGTCATCATCGGGCTGGCGATACGTCAGGTGCCGACCGCACGCGGCCGACAGAAAAAGCGCCCGGTAGACCGGGCGCCAGTTGGAACGAGGGACAGTGAGACGAAACGGTCAGGCATGACCGCTTCCGCAACCAAAGGTATTCCGCGCCTCACCGGCTGCCAGTGTTGTAATCAAAACGTGAATAAATGGTTACCGGGCTCGGGAAATCGGTAACCATATTGGGTCAGGTATCGCGAACTTCAGGCCAGTGCTGTTCAGCCTTGGCGATGTAACCGCGGATGTCGGTGGCCCAGAGGTTCTGAACTTCGACCGAATAGTGCAAGTATATCTTGCTGTCCACCTTGACCCATAACTCGGGATCGCTGGATCTCTTGAAGCCGCGCGACATGGCTTCGGCGCAGAAGCCGCCGAATTCGGGCATGAAGGCTTCGGGATCGTTCACGAACTTGTCCCGGTTCGACTGGGACACGAAGTACCACGGCACGCCGTCGACCTCGGCCTGGTTGTCGTAATCGCCGCGCAGCGCCTCGTTGTGGAGGAAGTAGGCGACCGGGTCGTAACCGCGGAGCGCAATCCCGGCGCCGTCGCGATAGACCGCGTCGTAGCGCTGGGTGGCGGCCCGGGCACGAAGGGCGGGCAGGCTGGCGGTCAGGGCCATGGCGCCGCGGCGGGTAAGTCGGATCATCGCTGCTTGGACCTTGTGCTGCTCGGTTGCCCGGCAGACTAGACCTTCGGCGGGCAAAAGGGAATCCCGCCCCTGGGCTTCAGTCGATCAGGTCCTCGATCTCGTCCCACAGCTTCGCCGCGATCCGGGCCAGGCCGCCCTTGCGGCGGCGGCCCTGCTTGCGGTCCCTGCGGCGCGCGGCGTCGTTCCACGGCCGCGCGGGCGGCTGGTAGCGGTGCTGCTGGTGCGCCCCGGCCGGCCTGTCGATCCGCAGCGGCTTCATCAGGTGCAAGGGTGCCCCGCAGGCCGAGCAGCTAAGCTCGTGGCGCTCGCGCCCCTTCAGGCGCAGGAGCGCCCGGGTGCCGCAATAGCTGCAGGTGGCGATCTTGGTGAAATCCGGCATCGGGGCGGGATTTGGGGCGTGGTC
The DNA here is from genome assembly GCA_050299555.1 of Paracoccaceae bacterium. Taxonomy (GTDB): domain Bacteria; phylum Pseudomonadota; class Alphaproteobacteria; order Rhodobacterales; family Rhodobacteraceae; genus JBNKWA01. Next base: position 29,235 of record JBNKWA010000014.1, read on the forward strand.
AGGGCTGCTGCAAGGGCGGGCCGGCGGCGCGGCGTGCGGCATAAAGCGCCACCGCGGCGGCATTGGAGACGTTGAGCGAGCCG